>DATNNE010000207.1:0-2454 GCA_035601995.1 Terriglobales bacterium | reverse complement strand
TACCGCTGTGTGAGTCACACCTGCCTGCCGCATGGAGCGACGGCGATCCGTCTTTGAGAATTCCGTCGTCGGTGTTGCATCGGTATTGCTTCTCGACTTTTGCCGCTTCTCTTCCAGTAGCTCCCTGACCAGCCCCCCAGTTGGCTTCGCGGTACTACGCATGCGTGATGTCGAGAAAAGAAAGCGCTCCTCTTCGCTGTAGCCCACCATTCTCTGGTAGACAGGAATGGTTGCCAGGAATCGGCCGTCGAGATCGGTCAGCGCAAGGATGCAGCCTGATCTGGGTGCGTAACAGTGTTTCTCTGGCTCTCGTAACCGAGAGCATACCCCCGATTCTCTGAAGACATCATGGAGCGAAGGAGCGCGTCCGGCTCATACTCGATTCCGCCGCGGCGGGGATCTTTGGTTGCGATCCCGAGGGTACTTGTCTTTTCTGCAATCCTGCGGCGGTGCGCCTGCTCGGATATGACGATCCGTCCGTTGCTCGGGAAAAACATGCACGCGCTGGAACATCACAAGCGGCCGGACGGGAGGCCATATCCTGGCCGCCATTCAGCAGGCTGATGGAGTGGTGGATGGGACGAAGGTGCCGCTGAGGATTCTGGATCTCCATCCCAATACCCTTCGGCACCGGATGAGCAAGCTCGGCATTCAGCGCTCCTCCCACCGCCAGTCGTGATTCCTTCCACAACGCCTCGCCCGCGCCTACCAAATGTGGTGGGCCTAGATCAACGTTCTCTAGATATCAATACATTTAACGTGATTTATGTTTTAATGGGTCATGCCCTTCCCGAGGAAGCGCAGTCCCGTCCAGTTCAGCGAGCAGGAGAGACTCAAGCTGGAGTCCATGCGCAAGTCTCGAACCGAGGAGAAACGGCGCACTCTTCGGGCAGCGTTTCTTTTGGATTCGCTGTCTGGCCAGAGTGATGAAGCTATTGCGCAGCACTACCACGTCAGCGGCAGCACCGTGGTGCTGTGTATTCAGAAGTTTCTTCAATTCGGTCTGGACGCAGCACTTGGAGAGTTGCCCCGCCCCGGCAAGCCGCGGCAACTACCGGACGATGCGATTGCCTGGGTACAACACTGTGCTTGCCAGAAGCCAAAGGAACTGGGCTATTCCTACGAATTGTGGACGTACAAGTTGCTGGCCGCTCACCTACGCCAGCACTGCGCCGCAGCCGGGCATCCGGCGCTGCTCAGACTGAGCCGCTCCAAACTCCACAAGATCCTGCGGCAGGCTGAACTGCGACCGCACAAGATTCGATACTACGTGGAGAAAAGGGACCCGGACTTCGAAATCAAAATGGCCAGCGTGCTGCACGTTTACAAGGAGGTCGAAATCGTCAATGAATATCGGCGGGGCGAGGCTGGCCGGCAACTGGGCATGGTGACGATCTCGTACGACGAGAAGCCCGGCATTCAGGCCTTGGCCACCACGACGCCCGATCGGCCACCCGTGGTGGGAACGCATGCCAGTCACCTCCGAGATGACGAGTATGTGCGACTGGGTACCGTGTCGCTCTTGGCCGGACTGGACTTGCACAGCGGGAGAGTGACGGAAACCGTCAGTGACACCCACAACAGCGGCGATTTCATCGCTTTTCTGCAGAAGTTGGACCGTGCCTATCCGGAGCACCATCAAATTCGGTTGGTTTTGGACAACCATTCGGCGCACATCTCCAAGGAGACGCGCAGCTACCTACAGACCATGCCTCAACGATTCGTTTTTGTGTTCACACCGAAACACGGCTCGTGGCTAAATCTGATCGAGAATCAATTCAGCAAGATGACGCGTACGATGCTCCGCGGAATCCGCGTAGCCAGCAAGCAAGAGCTGATCGACCGAATTCATCAATACTTCGAGGAGATCAACGAGGCGCCGGTAGTGTTTCGTTGGAAGTACAAGATGGACGAGATTACTATTGTATAGATAATAAGAGAACTATGATCTAGGGCAGCCGGAAGATCTAGCAACTTTCAGCCTGTCTGTCGGTCTGGGCCCGTTTGTGGAAACACAGCGTACCTCCGGCAAGGTGGGAGAGGTAGTGAAGGCAGCTTCGGTAGTGAAGAACCGTTGCATGCAAAAGCCATCGGCGCCCGGGTCGTGCTTCAGCTCGGCGATGCCGCCATGAGTCATTCGTACCAGAGCGCGAAACGGCCTATCATGAGCCCTACGCTCTGCCGGCTGGCGTTCTAAAAAGGAAGGGTCACCGTGTTCGGGCTCTGTGGATGTCGGTTAAATGCTTCCGCGAACTCGCAGCCTTTCTCATTTCCCCGCGATCGTTGCATGTGTTCGTGCAAAGGCCACCAGCCGTGCACGGTGATCGCATTGGCGTAGGCGGCGGCTTTCTTTCGCTCCGCCATCTCAGTTATGTCCACGTAGTGAGTGGGCCAGAAATCCTGTGTTTGCTGGCCCAGCTCTACCTCATAGAAATAGAGCGGGTATGTTTTCCC
>DATNNE010000206.1:0-7831 GCA_035601995.1 Terriglobales bacterium | reverse complement strand
ACCGGAGAGAAGGACGTGCAGAAGCTGCTTTCCACGGTGGCGAACCGTTCAGCGCCAACATTCCGGACAATCGATTCAGCCAGGGCGAGGCGGATCCTCGCTGGGACCTGGCATTGGTTGCGCATGAATCATAGCTGTTCCAAACCTAAGAGGCAGAAGCGCGATGAAGGCCATCACAATGCGTTGATGGACCCGCAAACGGGCGTGGAGTACCCGCTGGTTGTGCAAGTGCCGCAGTACCGCCTTCACAATTTCAATACGCTATTCGATTTGACGGTTACCTCGCCGGAGTCCCATAACGATCAGCTTCTGGGTAACGTTTCCTCAATTCAGCGTGCCGTCTCGCCGCTTACGGTATCGCACTTCAACGCTCAGCCAGTGATGGATGTATACGTCAACACCGAGAATCGCGATCTGGGCGGAGTAGCGCGCGATATTCAGAAGATTATTAAAAGTGCTTCGCAGCATCTTCCAGAAGCCACCCGAATTGAGCTCGGAGGGCAAGTGCAAACGATGAATTCATCGTTTCTGCACCTGGGCCTGGGGATCATAGCGGCCATCGTTTTTGTTTACCTGCTGATGGCTCTCAACTTCCAGTCGTGGTCGGATCCCTTCATCATCCTGATGGCTCTTCCGGGAGCTTTCGCCGGCATCGTGTGGGTACTGTTTTTGACGCAGACGACGTTCAGCGTCCCGGCGTTGATGGGAGCCATCATGACGATGGGGGTAGCCACCGCAAACAGCATCTTGGTTGTCACGTTTGCGAATGACGCGCGTGCTGAGGGCAAAAGCGCTATCGAGGCTGCGCTGGAAGCTGGGCACACGCGGTTGCGTCCTGTCTGCATGACTGCGCTTGCCATGATACTCGGCATGTTCCCGATGGCGTTGGCTCTCGGCCAAGGTGGCGAGCAAAACGCACCGATTGGTCGAGCCGTCATCGGTGGACTTCTATTTGCGACGGTCGGTACGCTTTTCATTGTGCCGATCATCTACTCGCTGGTGCGGAAGCAAGCGCCGATAGATTTCGATAAACGCATTGACGAGGAAACAAGGGGGCATTTGCAGGGAGCCCAATGACGATGGAACCCCGAACGGCGGCAGATCCCCAATTCCCAGGAATTGGATCAGGCATCGCCGCGGGCATGCCTTCAGGAGTGGCGCGATGAATAGCAGAGCCGTTGAGGGGTCTCACGTGCCGGCGGGCGGTAGCGAAAAAGGATCCGGTTCGGCCCACCGGCCTCGTTACGGGCGCTACTCACTTATTGCCGTCGTGGTCATCGCCGGGCTGTTGCTGCTGGGATGGTGGCCCAAACACGTTCTCAACAAACAGGTTCAGGCAAAATCGAATCAACAGAAAGCCTCGCTTCCGATCGTAGAGGTAGTGACCGCTTCCGAGGTCCGGCAAGCGGAGGAGCTTTCGTTGCCTGGGACCGTCGTCCCAGTTTCGACCACCCACATATACGCGCGAGCGACGGGGTACCTTAAGGCTCTGAACGTGGATATCGGTGACAGGGTTCATCGCGGTCAACTACTTGCCAGTATTGAGTCCCCGGAGCTCGATGCCACCGTTCAGCAGCAGCATTCTTTGCTACAGGTCAGCAAGGCAGCTCTGAACACGGCACGCAGTCAACTCGCCTTGCAACAGGCCACCTATGACCGAGTTCACACTCTTGCCCAGCACGGAGTGTTGTCTCAGCAGGATGACGATGTAGCACTCGCCGCGGTCAAGGCTGCCACTGACGCGGTTCAGTCGGCAGAAAACGGCGTGGACGCGGAGGCCTCTGCCGTTGAGCATTGGACGGTGCTTGCTTCTTACGAGCAGGTACGGTCGCCCATTGATGGAACTGTGACCGCCCGTAACGTTGATGTCGGCAGCTTCGTCTCGAGCAGCGGGGCGGCCACGGGTCTCGCCGCAGACACAACCTCCGATCAACGGAACTACGGTGGCCCACCCACCGGGGGCGCGCAGGGCGGCGAACTTTTCCAGATCACCAACACGCATAATCTTCGAACATTTATTAATGTGCCGGAGGAGGATGCAGTGAACGTCGAGACCGGGCAAGAAGCCACCCTTACATTCTCCGAACTGCCTGGTCAACAGTTCGACGGAAAGATCATTCGCAGCAGCGACTCTCTCGATCAGCAAACCCGAACGCTATTGCTCGAAGTGCAGATACAGGACCCCAAGGGGCAGCTGCGCCCGGGAATGTTCGCTTCGGTGCAACTGCACTTCAATGTGCGAAACCCGGGCATTCTGATTTCTGGCGACAGCATAATCCCTCGGGCGCAGGGACAGTTCGTAGCCGTCGTCGACAACAACATCGTTCACCTCCAGCAGGTCCACGTGGGGCGCGATCTGGGAACAGAGGTGTACGTCACCGCCGGACTTCGAAACGGAGACAAAATAGTGGTCAATCCCACCGATAGCGTGCAGGAAGGCGTTCACGTCCAAACCGAGAATGCGCCCCAAGGGCAGGAAAGATGATTCGCATCCGCTGGAGCGCAGCTCAAACTTTGTCGTTCGTGCTGATTTCGTGGAAGAGGAATGCGAGAATCTGCGTGGTGCTGCTGACGGCCGGGTTAAGTTGCACTCGCGGTGTGTGCCAATCTCCGTCTGAAACCGCGGGAAGCTTCCGAGTTGACGCGAGCAAAATTGAGATATCTTCGGCTGCTCGGCTCGCATTTCATTCGGAAGGGGCGGGGGAGGAGGCCAGTCCCGATGGCATGCAGCTATCGCTGCGAGAAGCTATCCGTATGGCCCTCGAGAATAATCTCGACATCCGCTTGGAGCAGATCGATCAGTCGGTGGCTGATTTCAGTGTGACAAGAACTAAGGGGGGTGCTGTCCCCCGTTCAATTAATTACAACATTGCCGAAACTCCGGCGGGAGAGGTGGCAGCGCCCTTCCCACTTCTCGATTCCACGGCGTCAACGCTGTCTCCGAATGGCATCGAGCCCTCGGGAATCACCATTCCATCTTCCTATAACGCCGCTCATGTTCTGGAGGCACAACACTCTCTGTCGCTTGCCACGGCGCCGTTTTCACCCGGTGCGCCTGTACCAGTTTTCGACCTTGATCTGCTCGGGCAATATGGCTGGATTCGGCGAGACCCAAGCAATGCACTCGCGAACTCTGCTTCTGCCACCACCGCGGATACAACGATTACGAATAACACGCTCGGGAACACAATAGCGGTAAAGGGATTCTCCACCGGGACTTCGATCCAGCTTGGAATCAATGACTTCGTCGACTCCTTCTACTCAGGCCGATCGTCTGCCGTTCCATTTACGCATCCTAATGCGTTTGCCCTTATCGCCCAACCACTGCTTCGTGGCGCTGGTCGCAAAAACAACACGCGTTACATTGAGATGGCTAAGACAAACAAGAAAATCTCCGCGGACATCCTCGAGCAGCAGACGATCAGCACGGTTTCTGGCGTCGAGAGTCTGTATTGGGACCTCGTGAGTTTGCAGAATTCCGTTAAAGTGCAGCAAAAGGCTCTGGATGCAGCGAATCATCTGCTGAGTGATAATCGGCAGCAGTCAAATGTCGGGCGTATGCCTCCCATCGAGGTTGCGCGTGCGGAAGCTCTGGTGGCCGCCAGCCAACTTGCCCTTACGCAGGCAAATTCTCTCCGAGAGCAACAGGAGAATGTATTGCGAAGTGTCATTGATCCGCAATCTCTCGCGACTCCGAATACAATGTTGGTTGACATTGTAGCGACGGATGAACTTTCATCGCCGCCGGATTCGCCACTGGCCCCCATGGCAGAGCTCATCCAACACGCCCTGAACCAGCGCCCTGATATACGACAGTCCAAGCTGCAAGTCAGCAATGGAGAACGCGCCGTCGCGGGCTCTGCCAACGCGCGGCTGCCACAGCTCGACCTGTATGGCTCATTTCAAAGTCGAGGCGTCATCAGCCCGAGCCTTGTTCCGGTGGGCGGCGATCTTACAACTGGTGCTCCTAGCCTTGACACGATACCCACTGGCGGACTTCGTGCTTCACAAATATTGGAAGCGGGTATTCAGTTTAATGTACCCGTACAAAATAAGGTCGCCGAGGCCGACCTGGGTGCTGATCGTGCGCAACTTCAGCAAGAACGATTGCGCCTGACGCAAATGGAGGCGCAGGCTGCCGCTGAGGTAAGAAATGCAGTGATCGCCCTGAACGCTGCTAAGCAGGCGGCACAGGCGGCCGCAACCGCCAGGAATCTACAGGAGCAGCTTCACGGTGCCGAGGCAGAAAAGTTTCGTGCCGGGTTCTCTACAACTTTTGCTGTGATCGAGCAGCAGAGTTATCTGACACAAGCCGAGACAACCGAGATCGCAGCTCAGCTAGCTTTGAAGAAGGCCACGGTGCAATTGTATCGAGCACTAGGGGACACCTTGCAGCAGCATGGGATTAATCTTGATCCGGAAGTGACGAAGACCAAGCCTCCACAATTTTGAACGACTTCCAGTCTTAACGGAATGGATGACCTTTATGCCCCAAGCTGGCGTGACAAAAAAACACACGAACCTGCGGTAACGCATAACCGAATGATCCGAATGCGATTGAGGAATGACACCCTGGAGCGAGGTAGTCGATGCCTCGAATCGTGCCGGAGTTGACCCGCCCAAGTTTGCTCGCGTTCCTAATCGCGGGATTGTCTTTCGCGACACTGGCCTGCCAAATGGCAGCGGGCCAGAATTCGCGTCCGACTGCGCTGACCGGCGTCATTGATGGCGTGTCGTTCGAGGGTGACCAATACTACGTGCATGGCTGGGCCTGCCAAGAGGGAAATCGAGGCTCGATCGCCATCAATATATATGCGAATCACCCAGCGGGCGCCAAGCCGCCAGGGACATATGTCATGGCGGACACCGCCAATCTCCACAACGAACCTGCCGTTGACCATGAATGCCATGACGCCGACGGCGGCGAACACAGATTCCACACCGCGCTGCCCAACCAACTACTGAGAACTTTCCAGGGCAAAAAAATCTACATTCACGGCATCGCGCTGGCAGGTAACGTCGAAAACTCCCTGCTGGCAGGTTCCGGAAAGTTTTCGTTCCCGAGTCCCAAGTGGCCGCCCGATCCTCCGACTCCGAATTTTTTGGACGGTGCACGCGCTGCGGCCTTCGACACCCAGAAAGAGTCCTGCGAGCAGATTGATATTCCGGATGCGGCAGCTCGCGCCTTCAAAGACTACAAAGGAACGATCCATCTAGTTGCTTCGCATTATGTAACGCGCGCGGGCCTTGGCGCCACGCTTGAAACGGCGAAACACAATTGTCAGGTGGTTTACAATTCGGCGCACGACGGCAACATTGCGGATTTCAATGACGCCACGTGGCTGAACGCGTTTTACAACGTCGACGGCAAGCGCGTCGTCGCACTCGGTCACATGGAGTATCACGGCTGGGAGCACGCCGGCATGTGCGCGCAGAAGACGGACACAGCCGCGTGCTGGTATAACGTGGACACCTACAACCTATCCGATGATGGCGGCTATCATTTTTCACGGCCGAAACCGCCGGGAAATTACTTCCTCAGCCTTCCGGTTAAATACGAAGTAAATCAAGGTCCGGAAGGCTACAGCGTGGATGCGAACATTATTAAGGTCGGTGAGTGGTATTACGATGAGGTGTACTCGTGGGCTTGGCCGCCGAAGTGCGGCGAGGCAAAGGGGCAGAAGCCATGCCTCGTTCCCGACGGTGCGTGTCCGATTCGCACGGCAAATATTCTGGACCCTTTGTCGTGGCGCGGCTGGGACGGCAAGGATTTTACCGTTGAGTTCGTGAATCCCTACCGCGCGCCGCTGGCAAATCCAAAGGCACATGTTTGCGTAACCGTGCCCTACCTGGACTACACCACCGGAATCAACTATTACGCAGCGTCACACCTGTTCGTTGCGACGCTGTGGAACCAGGGCTCAGCGTCTTGGGGACCACAAGGCGTCTATTTTACAACCTCGCCAGACTTCATTCACTGGAGCAAGCCGGAGCTGGCAATCACACAAAATCAAATGCTCCGGCGCGAGCCGGAAGGAAATTGGTCGTATGCATATTTCTCGCTCATCGATCCAAAATCCACCGATTCCAGCTACATGACCATCACCGACAGTCCTTATTTGTATTACGTGCGCATGGACGGCGACCATCCGCCGTATCAGCGAGTCTTGTTTCGGCAACAAATTAAGTTAGATTGGCTAGCGGCCTTACGACAGAAATCAGCCGGGCCATTACGGGCGAAGAGTCCGCATTGAGCTCCACGAGCTCGTCCGTTCTTGTCGAAGTGCGCTTCAAGCCGGCCCGCCCATCTGAGGTTAGGCTCGCGCAGGAAGCGAGGCCTCAAGGTCCCTATCTGATGTCGCTTACAATCAATTGGCCCATTTTCCTTGGCCTAGCTGCACCCGATGTTGCACCCAAAATCCCGGGGATAGCCAAAGAGAGATTCTATTCACCAGCGCGGAAGACGATAGAAGTGTGCCGAGGATACATGGATGTTTCTATTTATCTACTTTTTGCTCACCTCCCTCCAAAGAACCGCATCGACCGCGCGCGAATCACTCGCTGCGCTCTCGATCCAACCGAGGCAAATTTGTCCGGCACAGCGGCGTCTTTGACTGTGTTCTGAAACCGGGAACGCTCACGGCTGCGACACGGGAAGTTCGAGGACTGAAAATCCTGTAGCATCGGCAGCTTCAGCCAATCGCTGATCGCCACAAATGAAGCTTCGCCTAGATGGATGCCGTTGGCACCAAATCAGGGAGGCTGCAAGTTGCAAACTGGCCGCTGCGCGCAAGAAATACTTGTCCATCAACTCCGTAGACAAGTGGCGAAGTTCATCGTCGGGAAGGAGCTCCCTCCAACCACGGCTGAGCATAAGCAGACGAACTATGGCTCCTTGTTTATCAAGATCGGAAATCGCCTCACCGCGATGAAGCCGACAAATCGCGCTGTAAACTTCGACCAAGCTCCCCCACCAGACGACCAGAGTGAATTTATTTAGGTAGATCTGAGCCTGGCGACTTGACGCTTCGTGAATACACAAAGGGGCGAGCGCGCTGGCATCCCAAAACGCGGTAGTCTTCTTCACCGCCCTTCATCTCTCTCAGCCGTGACGGATTGAATTACCTTGTTACCCTTAACAGTACCGGTCGGGACCTTCAAGATCTCTTGGACATCCAGGGGTACCGTGGGGAGCCGCAGTTTCCCAGCGGCAACCAATCGTAGTTCCTGAGCGTCAGCTCCTTCCGCCAAGAAGGGCACGAGTTTGGCCACTGGAAGGTTTCTGTCCCGGATCACCACCTCTTCGCCGCTTTTTGCAAATGTGAGGTACTTACTCAGCTGATCTTTGAGTTTTGCTACGTTTACAGTGCGCATTGCCTCTCCCATCTCTCATGGCTATTATAGCCATGAGTGGACCCGATTGCAAGGAGGCATGGATTCGCCAAGATCGCTGCATATTCTGGAATTCTTGCGCACTCTGGTCGCGACGTGTTGACCGGAACCTGAAGTCCCCGTTTCCCCCGGCGTTCAACGTCCCATCGGAAGTGAGGTTGTTATCAACGGCTGGATAAGCCAGTTGCATCAAGAGAGAAGGCTGGCTCCCCGGGCTAGATTCGAACTAGCAACCCTTCGGTTAACAGCCGAATGCTCTACCGTTGAGCTACCGGGGACCCGTGCAACGCATTTGTTCTTAGTTTAATACAGACGGCAAAATCAAGCTACTTCGAGCATGCGGCCAACGTGGGTCCAACATCGCGATTATTTCAGGCTACCTGCCGACATGCTCATTTTTGCCTGCTGATTCTCTGGCACTTAATTCCTCAGTTCCTCA
>DATNNE010000205.1:0-11422 GCA_035601995.1 Terriglobales bacterium | reverse complement strand
CCAGTTTGCGCTGCTGGGCAGCAGTGATTTGGAACAATATGCCATCCTGCTGGCACGCGTTTCGCTCGGGCTGTTCTTCGCCATCTCCGGGGCAAACAAATTGTTTGTCGCCGGCGGCGCGAAAGCTATTTACGAAACGCTCGTTAAGGCCAAAGTCCCGTTTCCCCACCATATGGCTTATTTCGTGTCGGGTGTCGAGTTCGTCGGCGGATCCTTGCTGACCGTGGGTTTTCTTTCTAGCCCGGTCTGCCTGGCTTTATTGATCGATATGATTGTCGCCGTCCTGACCAACACGCTTTCCACCATGCCTAAAGGACTTTCGCCTCTTAACTGGCTCGACGATTTTCTCTACCTTCCCGAAGTCCTGTACGTGCTCTTCTTTATCTGGCTGATCTGCTCTGGTCCGGGAAAGTTGAGTGTCGATTACTGGCTCGCCGGCAATTTACTGAGGTGATCGAGCGAGGAAGCAGATTGTTGCTAGACAAGAGCTTGATGGTCATTATGCTGTACCCAATAGAGGAGGCAAAATGGAAATCGCCGTTGAGAAAGGATCGGGGAAGGAGCGCAAAAGCAAGCTCACAATTGCAATAGCCACCGCAGTGCTCGCCCTGGGCGCCACGGCCATTTGCGCGCAGGACCACGCGCAGGACAAATACTCGCTGAAGACATCGAGCGGAATCGCGTTCTCCGACTTCCGGGGATACGAGGACTGGTCGGTGGTCTCTTCCGCCCGGACCGACGAAGTGCTCAAGGTGATCGTCGCCAATCCGACCATGATCAATGCGTACAAGGCGGGCGTCCCCGGGAACGGCCAGCCTTTCCCGGACGGCTCCAAGATCGTGAAGCTCCAGTGAAAGCCGAAGAAGAGCACCGAGGCCCCCTTCGTCGTTGATGTGCCGGACATTTTCAAGCAGGCTTTCGTCATGGAAAAGGACAGCAACAGATTTCCCAAAAGCGGCGGATGGGGATACGCGCTGTTCAACTACGATGCGGCGTCGGACAAGTTCAGCGCCGACCCCAGCCCGTCGGACTGCGGAAACTCGTGCCATACGGCTGTGAAGGCGAAGGACTACATTTTTCACCCGTACCAGAAGCGTTGAACGGCGCTCCCCCGACATCTATCAGGCCTCAACCCACCTGTTTGCAGAGATGGGCTACACAGGAACCAAAGGATTTGGCGAGCGATTACCATAAACGATTTGCGGACCTTTCAGTTTCCGATTCTCCGTTGGAAGATAGGAGCTTACCGATCGCTCGCAGTTGTCCCGTGGTGGGACTGGATCTGAGCTTAATTAAGACCTTGCTCTGGGTCCTTGCAAATTCGTGCTCGGCAGCACTCGAAACGGTTTGTTCTTGCCCTAGCCGTAGATCGCGAAATCCCGGTCCAGCGTCAGAATGTCGGCGGTCCCAAACTCGTCCGCCAAATGAATCAGACAGGCATCCGCGAGATCAATCTTCCGGTCCTTATATTTTTGCATTACTTGTCTGACACCGGCAGTAACTCGAGAAAGCTGAAAAGGAATCTGGAAAATCCCGGCGGCAATGTTCTCGATCACCGCCCCCGACGCGCCTGACAAGTTGCGCAACAAATAGCCGTCCACCACTGATCAAGAGGTGAGCTTCGAGGCTCCTTCATTGCCAGTTCTCGTGCGTTTGTCCGTCGCCGTCTCGCAGCGCGACTTGCGCTGTAGTGCCGAGGCGCTGATCACTGTCACCGACAGCCTTGATGTGGCTATCGGCCCAGCTGTCGTCAATGCGCGCGGCTTGCCGGGCTACACCTTTGAACGAGTTGGCGGAGAACTGTGGCGCTCGCGATTCGATGCTGAACGCAACCTGATCGTCGTGAATAACGGGCATCGCGATTTTGTTTTCGCCACGCGCAGTCGCGCGCTCCAGCTGCGTTATCTTGTGCGGCTCTATGTTAAGGAGTTGGTGCTTAAGAACTTTGCTGGTCAGTCGGCCGAACAAGTGGCGGAGCGTATGATTGAGCTCTCGCTGTATGTCGAAGCGAAATTGAAGTCCGTGTGAAGGGTGGTGTCGGAGACCCACATGACACTACCGCGATCACAGGTACTTCAAGACGGCTCGCTACGATTACCGGCTGCGGCGACCACTTCCTTCTGGTCCAAAGTCCCCGAGGCTTCGTGACCTCTCCGCTCAATGAGTTCAAGGAAAGTCAGAGAAGAACGATGCCACGTCGAATGCCGAGTGAGACAGCTTCAGTGCGGCTTCCCGCACCGAGCTTGCCAAGAATTGATGCCACATGAAATTTGACGGTGTGCTCCGAAATCGAAAGTCGCGCGGCGATCTCTTTATTGGCCAAGCCATTGGCCAGCATTTGAAGCACTTCACTCTCGCGAGGCGTAAGCTCCTCGGCGAGATCTGCAAGTGAACGTGATGATGGATCCGCCGCCGGAAACATGGAGTCAACTTCCGTGGGATGAATAACAATGAGTCCCGCCGCCGCGGCTTCGAGTGCGGCGATGATTTGTTCTGGTGATATATCACTGGGCAGTACAGCGCGGACGCCCGCTCTCAGCGCTTCAGAAATCCATCTGGCCTCAGAATGGTCTGAAAGAACAACGAAGGTAGCTTCAGAAGCAAGTCGGGACGCAGCAAGAGAATCTATCACCGATTCGGACTGCTCGCCCGATGCCTCAACGAGCACGATATCAGCTTCCACGTCTAACCATCCATCCGCGAGGGCCTCGAAATTGGCAACGCTGCCGACTACTTCCACATTTCGTGTCTTAATGACACTTTGCAGTCCCGTTCGAGTGAGCGGTGAAGGAGCGACGATGAACACGCGGATCACGCTGCCACGGAATCCCTCGACGATCGCTGGACACCCAGTTGAACAGTCACGCGACGGACGAGCGAGTAATCTCCGCGCAGAAATTCGAGCCGCAAGAGGCGGCCGTTGCTTCCTTGGAGAATTTTTGCGAGGTCAGCGAGCGATGCGAATGTTTCTTCTTCGGTACCCAGCAAAACGTCGCCTGGTAAGAGGGAGGCAAAGGAAGCCGGACTATCCGGCTCGACTTCGCAGAGCAGTAAGCCAAACGCTTGCACGCTCCTCTCAGCGCCATCTGGTCGAGGAATTCGGACTGGATGAACCATCACACCAAGCCAGGCGTCGGATGGACCGGTGGAAAGAAAATCTCGAACCACGTTACTCGGAATAGCGAGCGCGAGACGTCCCGCGATCATGGTGTTGATGCCGATCAAGCGGCCACGAGCGTCGGCAAGTGGGCCCCCGGAATTGCCGGGTGCCAGGCGGACATCGGCCTGCACCCATGATTGTGAGCCGAGCCCACGGAGTGGACTCACTGTATGAATGACACCAGTCGTGAGGGCACCGACGAGACCTAACGGATTGCCAATAGCGATGGCGAGTTCGCCGGAGCGAACCTGGGACGAGTCGGCGACCGAAACCGATGGAAGGTTCATCGCGTCGATGCGAAGGAGAGCAAGGTCCCGTCGAGAATCGCGCGACGCGATCGTAGCGTCAAACTCCCGCCCGTCCCAGAGTTGAACTTTAACCCGCATGCCTCGGGCTACGTGAGCATTGGTGATGATGCTGCCGTCGCTCGACCAGATCACACCAGAGCCGCAGCAGTGGCCCCGTGACTGAATGACCGCGGTAGAGCGTCGGAGTTTCTCTGTGATTTCGCCTAATCCGGTTAGCACGTTTTATTCTCCCTCATGTGGGCGTTCCACTACCACGATGGTCCCTTCCTGGACGGTTCCCCCTCGAACGAATTTCAGAGGGAGCGTCTTGCCGATTGCGTCCCCGATCAGAGACTGTACGTCCTCAAGTCGAGTGATAGATTGGCCGCCGAGCGACACCAGAATATCTCCGATGACAATCCCAGCCTTGTCCGCGGGGCCGTCAGGATGCACCTCCAGAACAATCGCCGCGGTCTTCTCATTCCGCTGCAACATCTCACGGAGGATATTCGGCAAGCGCACCGGCTGCAAACCGACTCCGAGATATCCGCGAGGAATTCGGCCTTGTTTCAGAAGCGCGTCGGCGATTTTGTTTATGGCCGAAGTGGGAACTGCGATCGCGCCGAAACGCGCGAAGCGCGGAGTCGCCAGACCAACTATGCTACCGCTCGCGTCGATTACCGCGCCGCCGATTGATGTGGGTTGCAGGCCAATGTCGAGTCGGATATACGGAGTGAGCGACGCTCCCATCCAAGTGCGCCTGTCCGGTGCCACGAGACTGACAACTCCGAGTGCAGCAACAGGTCCGCTCGCACGAGTACGGCCCACTACGAGCGTAAGGCTGCCTGGCTTCAACGCAGCCGCATCGCCGAAAAGTGGCACCGCAGTATCGGGCTCAGCACATTTCAGGACTGCGATATCTGTTGAGGGGTCGCGGCCCACCAGGGTCGCGGGAGCAACACGGCCATTCGGCAGCGTCAGCTGGATTTCTTCATCGCGGCGTAGGGCGTGCTCGGAAGTGACGATCACTCCGGGACGCCACACGATTCCGCTAGAAGAGCCGCGTGTTTCTGTATGGATTGCCACGACGCTAGCGGCAGAGCGTTCAGTCGCTAGCGCCAAAGCGTTTGAAAACTCGATAAGTTCTTTAGACATCTTCAATCCTCCAGGAACAAGATCTCACAGAGTCATTGGCGTCTACATCCGCCAATCGGCTAGGTATGAACCTGTAAGATCGAGTAGGTCTTGGCCAGCGGATAAGCATTCGGCGAAACTCACGTAAGGCTTTCAAGCTGCCGGACTCGACCGCCTGCTGCCACAGCCCTTCCCCGCTCGTCCGAAGGCTGCGCGAGACTTTGTGACCACTGCCACTCGCCGTTTGGCGACCAGCCGATGGCTCGGCCCGTGCTACGATCCGCTTTCAGAATGAATACCAAGCAAGCAAAAAACTTCCTCGTACGACAAACCACTGAATGAGCGACCTCGAATACTACCTCTCTCTAAGTCCGCATCTGCGCGGTTCGATGGTCACTCTTATTGGGAGAAACCTATGATCGACAGCGTACTCCCCGCCCAGAGCGAGCCAATTGGCGTGGTTAGTTCGGGCTGGCTACGGGCGGCCCGGTGCTCTGCCTTGATATGCACGATCGCCTTGGGAGTAGGATTTGTAGCTGAGGCTGCGACTGATCAGAATGGGCTGGCAGCCCTAATCTCTTTTGGTCGCTCGGGGTCGCTCAGTCTTGCACTGCTCTATCTTTTGTTCCGTAGGAGGAAGAATTCACTGGCATTTGCGCTTGGTCTGGGCGCGGCAACGGCTTTCATTGTCCTGCTCCCAGTCGCCGCTATATTGTCGCGATCGGGGCGCCACCTGGCTTTCTTCATATTAGTTTTTAGCGGGATTCTGCCACCGTTTGCCAATTTGACGAATGGGCTCCGCCCACAACTTGCCACACTCGGGGCGTTGCTCACTTGGCTATTCAGTATCTCTTTGGCAACGCTCGGGTTAAGCAGTATTGTCGCATTCCAGAAGATGGCGCACGAGGCAAAGGGGATGGGGAATCTGCGATTGGCCTTTCGCGGCGGAATGTGTTGCGCACTTGTCGTTTGGCTGATATTCACGCTGCTTGGCCTATTTTTCGGGGGCTTCGGCATCTGAACTTTCCTTGCCCCGCGGCCAGGCTCCTGACCCGCTCGACCTCTGATCACTACCTTCTGCCTCGCTCCGGAGCCCAAAGCGAAGGAAATTCTACTGGGCATTCAGCAGTTTACTCCCCTACCTGCCTTGCGCTACCGCGACGGAGCTCTTTTTGCGCCGTGAGGACTGTACGGCCGGATTGGCCCTAGGCTCATCTGTTTGCAACGACGGGCGACACAAGAACCCAAGCCGTCATCCGTCGCAGAGGCTATCTCCAAGGTCGGAGCCCTGCATGGCCAGCGACTGGCCATTTTTCCAGATCGCCAATCGTTGCGCCCTTCTGCGATCGATCGCGAAACACGAATGGCTCAGTAGAGCTTTTCGCATGGCTCAGGCCGGAGCGGAAGTATGCACCGTGGTTTGAGAGTTACCAGAGGACTTTGAGTTCTTTGTACAAGCCGAATTTCTCGTCGCAAGTGACCACCGGAATCTTTTCGCACACGGCTTGGGCGATGATTTGGCGGTCGAATGGGTCCGCGTGGTGTAGCGGAAGATCGAATAGACAGAACGCATGATGCGCCGTATAGGGAAGTATGCGGAGGTCAAGCTCCTTAAGCGCGCGGTGCGTATCAGCGGCGGAAACTCTTAATTTGCCGCGCGCCGCTTTGATAGCGATTTCGGATAGAGAAATTGCGCTCAGTTCCAAGATGTTTTCCGTATTTCGCAAAAGAGCGGTCGCGCGCTTGGTGAGTCGTTCCGGTGACTCCACTGCGAAGATCATGACGACCGTGTCCAAGAGCAACCGCATTTAGTCTTGTCCCTCAATGAAAGCCTCGACTTCATCATCGGACATGGGCTTCCACCATCCCGGTTCTAGAACTTGAATCGTACCTTTGAGGGTTCCCAGCCGCCGCTTCTTCCGAGTGGGCTTTTTCGTTCGGACAAGATCCACGACAGGCACCCCACGACGGCAGATGGTCACGGTTTCGCCATCCTCGGCGGCCCTGATCAGTTCGGGAAGCTTGTTCTTAGCATCTGCCACGCTTACCTTCATGCTCTGTATGATAGCTATCTAACATAGCTATTTCAAGAGAGGCTTTTTTCGAAGCGCGACCGGAAATCATGCATGTGGTTTCGTTCGGGCCCAGACATCGAGTAATCGCCGCCTCAGAAATCTAGCCGCAACTGGAACGCGATCATGCGCGGGGTGCTGTCGCCGCCCAGACCCACGCCAAGCAATCCGGTAGGCAGCGAAGTGGTATATGTGAGCGCGCCAAACCCGGTCTGCGTCGCGGGCTTCCCCGGGTTCCGGCGAGCACCATGCTTGGAAGCCCAAAGTTCGGATGGTTGAATAAGTTGAAGAATTGAGCGTCGAATCGTAACTTTACACGCTCGGTCAGCGGGAACGATTCCGTCAGATAGAAATCGCTCCAAGTGAAATCGGGACCGCGCAAGGCATTGCGTCCAAGGTTTCCGAATTGCAGTTCCGTGGAGTGTCGCCTCCCAGGCATACACCGGTACTGGGATCCACGGTCGAAACAAACGCATTTGGATTCACCCATTGAAGTGTGCCGGGTTGCGTGACGCCAGCAATCGGGCGCTGCGGCATCGGTTGAGTTTCGGAGCGGTGCGTAACGCAGCGGGTGAGTTCGTCTCGGCGGATGCTGCGAGTGTGACTGCGGCGGCAAAAAGCGCGGCTAACTCGGGCGATCCAGAGTTTCGCTTGTCGATCACAAACGCTCCGGGAAAGGACGCGTACCCCATCGCAACGTTTACTTGGTGGGTTTTGCCGCAGCAACTGGGAGGCGCTGACAAGAAACCAGGTTTTCTTGAGCTCCTGCAATGGATGCTAACCTCGGGCCAAAATCAGTGCTCCGCATTGGGTTACGTGCCATTGCCGCGGGAGATGTCAACTCGAGAGTTACAAGTTCTGTCAAACTTACAGTAGATGCCAGATATGACAAGCCCTATCGAGACTATCCGCCGGCAACTCCTGATTAGCGTCGCCTTACCGTACATCATGTTGTCGTTTTAGCCCGACTTCAACTTCTCCGGCAAATGCGTTTGAATCTCACTGAGGCGTGCGCTGGTGGCAAATTCGTTGTATACAGGGCAGGAGAACCGTACGATGCTCACGAGTATCAAGTCCAAATCGGAAGTGCCGAATTGCGACGCCAGAACTAATTGCGTATCTGGACGGTTCTGTTTAAAGCCGTTGGTCTGATTGCAGCGCCCGCAGTATAAAAGAGGGGCTTCCAGTTACAGGAGCCGCCGGCATGGTGCGTCGCATCCTGTTCCTTTCCGCTATGTGCGGTGCTTTGTTGCACCCGGCCAGCGCGGGTGCGCAGGATAACTATGAAATTCAGGTTTATCCCTCGGACACGATGGCCCCCAAGACGCTGCTGATCGAACTGCATAGCAATTTTACGGTGGAGGGAAGCACCACTGTGCAGTTGGGCATGCTGCCAACCCAGCACCAGGAGCACGAAACGATCGAGTTAACAGAGGGGATCAACGAATGGTCCGAGGTCGGCTTTTACATCTTTACGGCCGAGCAGAGCGGCCACGGTGTGCAGTGGGTCGGAGATCACATACGCCCGCGAGTGAGGATCCCTCCTCGTTGGCGCTGGCCCGTCGGAGTGAGCTTGTCGAGCGAGTTCGGATATGCCAGACCAGCGTACTCCAATCCGACCTGGTCTTGGCAGTTCATGCCGATTGTGGACCAGACCGTTGGGCGTTGGTACTGGTCGGTCAACGTTACAACGGTTTGGGACGTCCATGTCGTTCCCGCGCCCGCCGGTTCGACACCCCAAGAGAAGCAGGCTTACTATAAGAATGTCGCCCCCAAAGCCGTGACCTTCGGCCCGGCGGCAACCGTAACGTTTGCGCCTTCAAAACATTTCAACATCGGCGTTGAGTATTACTCCTATTACGGTCAGTGGGGGAATTTTGTCTCTCTGCACTATCAGCAGCAACAGGTCTTCCCTGTGGTGAACCTGTTTGTTTCGCCCAAGTGGGAGATCAATTTTGGTGCGGGTTGGGGCGCGACTGCTGGAACCGATCATCTAATCGTTAAATGCATCATAGGGCGCTATTTTGATTGGTCCCATCACCGTCCAGGCAGCTCTGACAGCGCTCCATAGGCAGCGAGGAGCTTGATGAAACGTCGCGCATTCATTCTGCAGGCGGGCGCGGCATTCGCCGGGGCAGCCTTGGCTTCCGGCGCACCGGAATGGGCCCCCAGCGAGGCCGACGTGAAGCTGGAAATCGCGTCTCTGGAGCTGGAGATTGCACCCGGCAAGGTCGTTCACACCGTGGCCTACAATGGACGTGTTCCAGGGCCGCTGATTCGCTGGCCCGAAGGTAAGCCCATCGCTATTGACGTGTTCAATCGAACTGCGATTCCCGAGATCGTGCACTGGCACGGGCTTTGGATTCCGTCGCCGATGGATGGATCGGCGGAGGAAGGCGGGACGATGATTGCGCCTAATGCGCAATTCCGCTATCTTTTCACGCCGCAGCCGGCGGGATTCCGTTGGTATCACACGCACGCTTTTGCAGGGCATGACCTGAAGCGCTCTACCTACACCGGACAGTTCGGTTGCTTTTATATCGAGCCCAAGGGCGACGCCGGTGCGTATGACCAGGAAATGTTCCTTACGTTGCATGATTGGAACGCGTACATGGGAGCCAGCGGCGACTCTTCGATGGAAGCTGCGTACGAATATGGAACGGTGGACGGCCGGATGCTCGGCTTTGGCGATCCTCTCAGGGTGCGAGAGGGCCAACGAGTGCTCTTGCATGTCTTGAATGCAAGCGCCAGCCTGGTTCACTGGCTGGCGCTCGCGGGACACGAAATGATGGTGGTCGCCATGGACGGCAATCCCGTAGCGACGCCAAACCGTGTGCACGCAATTCGTTTGGGACCTGCCGAGCGTATTGATGCTGTGGTAACGATGAATCAGCCGGGCGTGTGGGTACTCGGTGAAACGCGCGACCAGTTGCGCAAGGCGGGCATGGGAATTGTCGTCGAGTACGCCAACCAGCAGGGCAAGCAGAAATGGATCGAGCCACCAGAAACGGTATGGGACTATCGGCCCTTCACTGCCGCCCCAGCGGCCACCCACGAACCGGACGAGACCATTCCCTTGCGGTTCGAGTCAAAGTTTCACGGGCAAGGCGCCTTCGATTCGTGGACGATCAATGGAAAGTCCTACCCCCAAACAGACACGATCATGCTACGTCAGGGACAAAGGTATCGGCTGCAGTTGATCAATCACAGCACGGACGATCATCCGCTTCATCTGCACCGGCATAGTTTTGAGGTCACCAAGTTGGACGGAACTGCGGTTTCAGGACTTATCAAGGACGTGCTCGTGGTTCCGGCAAACACGACCTCCGAGGTGGATTTCACAGCGAATAATCCAGGTGCGACTCTGTTTCATTGCCACAACCAAACTCACATGGACCTCGGATTCATGACGCTTTTTCAATACGCCTGATCGGGCGCGCGATGTCTTGAAACATTACAGCAAGACGACACTAAGCCCGAGGAGCATGATCTCCATCAGACGCAGCAAATTTCGTCGCGGAAATTGAGTGCTTGCGTCGATCGTCGGTCCACGAAAACAATCGTCCGTCGCTCCCACCGAAGCCTTGAGGCCGGCTAGACTCTTTCCTCAAATGGAACTTCCTCTCGCCACAATGTGCGCATGAGCGAACTGTCTCGCTCAAGAGGTTCACTTCAACCATTCCAGTAAACGCTTGTGGTCGAGTCGTTCAGGGAGCAAAAACATCAAGCACCCACGGCGGCTTTCACGCGTGCGAATACGGCTAGTGGATCGCGATAAGTAGACCGCCGCTTAGGCCGGCCGCTCGTGGGCCGGTCCGAATCCGTATTCGCAGCCCGGTTCGAGATACCAGCCGAAACGCCGTTTTTTCGAGGGCAGAACATGAAATCCAGCACTGCCTCGCCCGCGACAGAATTCGTGGTCACACCACCCTGCCGCACGTGAATCCACTCCGGGCCGACTCCCGCCATGAATTCCACTTTCTTCGACAGCGTCCAGGGTTTCTTGAACAGAAGATCAACATCCCATTCTGCGGAATGGCGACTGAAAATCGGCGTTACGCCCGCCTCGAGTTCAAGCCACGTCTCGATGGGCGTTACTTCGACGGCCGCCGTGGGCGCGACATTCGATCCGCCCGACCTAATATCGCAACCTGCCGACGCCCCGAGCTCAACGACCGCGACCTCTTTAGGTCCCTTATCTACAGACTGTCCGAAGGTGCTTGTGCAACCCAACAGCAGCAACATCCCCAACAGCGCGTATTTTCTTAGGGGAGTGCCTTCCACAAATTTTAGGGTGTTTTCCCGCATACGGCTCGGTTTGAACGCCGCTCGTAACAAACGCAAATGGCGGGGCTGACAGCGAATCTTTTTTCGCCAACCACCGCTCATGTTAGCCTCTCGCTATTCAAGCATGAGGTCTATAGCGGCTATAGGGTCAAGCCCATGAATTCGAATGAGCGATTTAGCATTGGAGAACTGTCGAAGGCGACCGGGGTCAAGGTTGTGACGATACGCTATTACGAGCACGTCAAACCTTCCGAGCGCACGGTGGTCCGATGTCTCCCGGCAGAGGAACCGTGATGATGCCGCAAATTGGTCCGGCCAAATATTAATTCTAGGGTGAGGGTCAAAACGTGGGAGCTGTCACCGCGATGGTTCCGCCGCAGGACCCTTGGCGGCGCCGATCACTATTGCGGCAAGACCATTGCTGAAGCCATTGGTCGAACGCTGATGCCGATCTGCATCGCGGTATTTTCGGGGAACACGAC
>DATNNE010000204.1:0-34144 GCA_035601995.1 Terriglobales bacterium | reverse complement strand
CGAACTTCAGTTTCCAGATGACGGATGCGCAGGCGGATGGGATGGCGTTTGTGATTCAGAACGGAGCGGCGACGGCGCTGGGGCAAGGAGGAGGGGGGCTGGGGTACGAGGGTATCGGGAACAGTGTGGCGGTGAAGTTCGATATTTTCAGCAATGCGGGGGAGGGGACGGACTCGACGGGGATGTATGAGAACGGAGCGGCACCGACGGTGCCGGCGGTGGACATGACGAGTTCGGGAGTGGTGCTGCTGAGCGAAGACGTGATGAATGCAGAGCTCAGCTACAACGGGACAACCCTGACCCTATCGATCACGGATGCGACGACGAATGCGAATTTCACGACCAATTGGACAGTGAACATTCCGGCGGAGGTGGGGAGTACGACGGCGCTGGTAGGATTCACGGGCGGCTCGGGAGGGGAAACGGCAATTCAAGATGTTCTGGGTTGGACCTACAGTACTAGTTCGGACAGCGGCCCTCCACCGGTACCGACGAATCTGTTGGCGACGGCGGGGAACGCGCAGGTGGGGTTGAGTTGGAGTGCGTCGGTTGGTGCGACAAGCTACAACGTGCAGCGGTCGACGACGAGCGGGGGACCGTACACGACGATTGGCACTCCGACGACGAACAGTTACACGGACACGGGAGTGACGAACGGGACGACCTACTACTACGTAGTGGCAGCAGTGAACGCGGCGGGGCAGAGTGCGAACTCCAGTCAGGTGAGTGCAACGCCGCAGCTGGCAATACCACCGGTACCGACGAACCTGGTAGCGACGCCGGGGAACGCGCAAGTGGGGTTGACCTGGAATGCGTCAAGTGGGGCGACCAGTTACAACGTACAGCGGTCGATGACAAGTATTGATAACAACGGGTACGTGACGATCGGCACTCCGACGACGAACAGTTTCACGGATTTAGGAGTGGCGAACGGGACGACCTACTACTACGAGGTCGCGGCAGTGAACACGGCGGGACAGAGTGCGAATTCCAGCCCGGTCAACGCAACCCCGGAGCCGCCAGGGATACCGCCGGTGCCGACGAATCTGGTGGCGACAGCGGGGAACGCGCAAGTTGGGTTGAGCTGGAGTACATCGAGTGGGGCGACGAGTTACAGCGTGCAGCGGTCGACGACGAGCGGGGGACCATACACGACGGTTGGGAGTCCGACGACGACCAGTTACACGGACACAGGGGTGACCAACGGGACGACGTACTACTACGTAGTGGCTGCAGTTAACACGGCGGGAGAGAGTGCGAACTCCAGCCAGGTGAGTGCGACACCGACGGCGTTCTTGATCAATTACGGCAGCGGGTTCAGCTCCTCGAGCGGGTTGCAGTTGAACGGGAGCACGACGCTGAGCGGGACGCGGCTGCGGCTGACCAATGGACAGTCAGGGGAGTCGAGTAGCGCTTTCTATACCACGCCGGTGAACGTGCAGAGTTTCACCACGAACTTCAGTTTCCAGATGACGGATGCGCAGGCGGATGGGATGGCGTTTGTGATTCAGAACGGAGCAGCGACATCGCTGGGGCAAGGGGGGGGGGGGCTGGGGTACGAGGACATCGGGAACAGCGTGGCGGTGAAATTCGACATATACAGCAATGCGGGAGAAGGGACGGACTCGACGGGGATGTATGAGAACGGAGCGACGCCGACGGTGCCGGCGGTCGACATGACGAGTTCGGGAGTGGTGCTGCTGAGCGGAGACGTGATGAACGTGCAGCTCAGCTACAACGGTACAACGCTGACGCTGACGATCACGGATGCGACCACGAGTGCGAAATTTACGACCAGTTGGACGGTGAACATCCCGACGGAGGTGGGAAGCACGACGGCACTGGTGGGATTCACGGGAGGCTCGGGAGGGGATACGGCGATTCAAGACGTTTTGAGTTGGACCTACAATACCGGGTCGAACACGACTCCTCCACCAGCGCCGACAAACCTTGTAGCGACGGCGGGGAACGCGCAAGTGGGGTTGACGTGGAGTGCGTCGAGTGGGGCGACCAGTTACAACGTGCAGCGTTCCACGACGAGTGGGGGACCATACGCAACAATCGCCAGTCCGACGACGACCAGTTACACAGATACGGCAGTGACGAACGGGACGACCTACTACTACGTAGTATCAGCGGTGAACACGGCGGGGCAGAGTGCGAACTCCAGTCAGGTGAGTGCGACGCCACAGCTGGCAATACCGCCGGTACCGACGAACGTCGTAGCGACGGCGGGGAACGCGCAGGTGGGGTTGAGTTGGAGCGCGTCGAGTGGAGCGACGAGTTACAACGTGAAACGGTCGACGACGAGCGGAGGACCGTACACTTCGATAGCGACGCCGTCGACGACCAGCTATACGGACACGGGAGTAACGAACGGGACGACCTACTACTACGTGGTCGCGGCGGTAAACACGGCGGGACAGAGTGCGAACTCCAGCCAGGTAAGTGCGACGCCGCAGGTGGGGATACCACCGGTGCCGACGAACTTGGTAGCGACGGCGGGGAATGCGCAGGTGGGGTTGAGTTGGAGCGCGTCGAGTGGGGCGACGAGTTACAACGTGCAACGGTCAACGACGAGCGGTGGACCATACACAACGATTGGGAGTCCGACCACGACGAGTTACACGGACACGGGGGTGACGAACGGGACGACCTACTACTACGTGGTCGCGGCGGTGAACACGGCGGGGCAGAGTGCGAATTCAAGCCAAGTCAGCGCGACGCCGATGGGAGTGCCACCGGCGCCGACGAATCTCGTAGCAACGCCCGGGAACGCGCAGGTGGGATTGAGTTGGAGTGCGTCGAGTGGGGCAACCAGTTACAACGTGAAGAGATCGACGACGAGTGGAGGACCGTACACGACGATCGGAAGTCCGACCACGACCAGTTACACGGACACAGGAGTGACCAATGGGACGACTTACTACTACGTGGTCGCGGCAGTGAACACGGCGGGACAGAGTGCGAACTCCAGTCAGGTTAGTGCGACACCGCAGCTGGCCGTACCACCGACACCGACGAATCTGGTAGCGACGGCGGGGAATGCGCAGGTCGGGTTGAACTGGAGCGCATCGAGTGGAGCGACGAGTTACAGCGTGCAGCGCTCGACGACGAGCGGGGGACCGTACACGACGATCGGAAGTCCGACCACGACCAGTTACACAGACACAGGGGTGACCAACGGGACGACCTACTACTACGTGGTCGCGGCGGTGAATACGGCGGGGCAGAGTGCGAACTCCAGCCAGGTAAGTGCGACACCCACGGCGTTTTTGATCAATTACGGTAGCGGGTTCAGTTCCTCGAGCGGGTTGCAATTGAACGGGAGCACGACGCTGAGCGGGTCGCGGCTGCGGCTGACCAATGGACAATCAGGGGAGTCGAGTAGCGCGTTCTATACCACGCCAGTGAACGTGCAGAGTTTCACCACGAACTTCAGTTTCCAGATGACCGATGCGCAAGCCGACGGGATGGCGTTTGTTATACAGAACGGAGCGGCGACGGCGCTGGGACTGGGAGGAGGCGGCCTGGGGTATGAGGACATAGGGAACAGTGTGGCGGTGAAGTTCGATATTTTCAGCAATGCGGGGGAGGGGACGGACTCCACGGGGATGTATGAGAACGGAGCGGCGCCGACGGTGCCGGCGGTGGACATGACGAGTTCGGGAGTGGTGCTGTTGAGCGGAGACGTGATGAATGTGCAGCTCAGCTACAACGGGACAACGCTGGGCCTGTCGATCACGGATGCGACGACGAACGCGAATTTCACGACCAGTTGGACGGTGAACATTCCGACGGAGGTGGGAAGCACGACGGCACTGGTAGGGTTCACGGGAGGCTCGGGAGGGGATACGGCGATTCAAGACGTTCTGAGTTGGACCTACAATACAGGGTCGAACACGAATCCTCCACCGGCGCCAACGAACTTGGTAGCGACGCCGGGGAACGCGCAGGTAGGGTTGAGTTGGAGTGCGTCGAGTGGGGCAACCAGCTACAACGTGCAGCGGTCGACGACGAGCGGGGGACCGTACACGACGATTGGGAGTCCGACGACGAACAGTTACACAGACACAGGAGTGACGAACGGGACGACGTACTACTACGTAGTGTCGGCGGTGAACACGGCGGGACAGAGTGCGAATTCCAGCCAAGTAAGTGCGACACCACAGGTGGGGATACCGCCAGCACCGACGAATCTGGTGGCAACACCCGGGAATGCGCAGGTGGGATTGAGTTGGAGTGCGTCGAGTGGGGCAACAAGCTACAACGTGAAGCGGTCGACGACGAGCGGGGGACCATACACGACGATTGGAAGTCCGACCACGACAAGTTACACGGACACAGGAGTGACGAACGGGACGACGTACTACTACGTGGTCGCAGCCGTGAACGCGACGGGACAGAGTGCGAACTCCAGCCAAGTAAGTGCGACGCCGCTGGGAGTGCCACCGGCACCGACGAACTTGGTAGCGACGGCGGGGAACGGGCAGGTGGGGTTGAGCTGGAGTGCGTCGAGTGGGGCAACCAGCTACAACGTGCAGCGGTCGACGACGAGCGGGGGACCATACACGACGATTGGGAGTCCAACGACGACAAGTTATACGGATACGGCAGTGACGAACGGGACGACGTACTACTACGTGGTGGCAGCGGTGAACACGGCGGGACAGAGTGCGAACTCCAGCCAGGTAAGTGCGACGCCCCAGCTGGCGATACCACCGGTGCCGACGAATCTGATAGCGACGGCGGGGAACGCGCAGGTGGGATTGAGTTGGAGTGCGTCGAGTGGGGCAACCAGTTACAACGTGAAGCGCTCGACGACCAGCGGAGGACCATACACAACGATTGGGAGTCCGACCACGACCAGCTACACAGACACGGGAGTGACGAACGGGACGACCTACTACTACGTGGTCGCGGCGGTGAACACGGCGGGGCAGAGTGGGAACTCCAGTCAGGTGAGCGCAACCCCAACGGCATTTTTGATCAACTACGGTAGCGGGTTCAGCAGCTCTAGCGGGTTGCAGCTCAACGGCAGCACGACGCTGAGCGGGACACGGCTGCGGTTGACCAATGGAGGGGGAGGGGAGGCGAGTAGCGCTTTCTACACCACGCCGGTGAACGTGCAGACTTTCACCACGAACTTCAGTTTCCAGATGACGGATGCCGATGCCGACGGGATGGCTTTTGTGATACAGAACGGAGCGGCGACAGCGCTGGGGCTTGGAGGAGGTGGGTTGGGGTATGAGGACATCGGGAACAGTGTGGCTGTGAAGTTCGATATTTACAGCAATGCGGGAGAGGGGACGGACTCGACGGGGATGTATGAGAACGGAGCGGCGCCGACGGTGCCGGCGGTGGACATGACGAGTTCGGGAGTGGTGCCGCTGAGCGGAGACGTGATGAATGTGCAGCTCAGCTACAACGGGACAGTGCTGACGCTATCGATCACGGATGCGACGACGAATGCGAATTTCACGACCAATTGGACGGTGAACATACCGACGGAAGTGGGAAGCACGACGGCGCTGGTGGGGTTCACAGGAGGCACGGGAGGGTTAACATCGATTCAAGATGTTCTCAGTTGGACCTTCAATTAATTGAACTTGTCGATTCCTCGACTTTACATACCCTTGCGCAGGCATCGCCAAAGACAAGCGAGCAAGATGAATTACTAATGCCACACATCCTTAAATTGCAGTGGGCTCACGCATGGCCGCGTCTAGCCTAAGCCTCTTGCCTGAAAGACCGCCCTGCTAAGTCCCGTATCGGTCGAACTCTTAAGTCGTCTCAAAGGGCGGGAGCGCTCTTCGGAGTACACGACTGGAGTAGCCCGGTAGCAGGCTATCTCTCCCTTGGCTAGGTGAGAACCTTGCCAGCTACCTCGCCTAGCGATCTACTACACGGTAGAATTCCGCAGGAATCTACAATCTTCATGGAGACAGAATGATTACATCGCGCAGGGACTTCTTCCGCTTTGGTCTTGGTGCGGCGACGACCTCAGCGATGCAATGGCCTCTGACAGGAGTGTTGCGGGTCCCAATATTCGAACCCTCCCGCTTCGAGCAAGATCAGGGTCTTATTCGATTAAACCGCAATGAAAATGCATACGGTCCCTCAGCAAAAGTAGCCGAAGCCGTGCAGTCAGCAACCGGGAGCTCGAATCGCTATCCGTACATGCAATACGACGCTCTGGCGGAGAGCATCGCCAACTTGCACCATGTGAAGCCGGAACAGGTGCTGCTAGGTTGCGGATCTACGGAAATCTTCCGCATGGCCGCTTCCGCATTGCTTGGCAATGGCAAGCAACTGATCCAGGCTCTCCCGACTTTCGAAGCCATGGAACACTATGCACGCGCAGCCGGCTCTGAGGTTGTATCCGTTCCCTTGACCCCGAGATTTGCCCATGACCTCGACAACATGCTGGCGCGGGCGAGTGCTTCGACGTCGCTAATTTATATCTGCAACCCTAACAATCCGACCGCGACCTTGACCCCTCGTAAAGATTTGGAAAAGTTTATCGGTGCGCTTTCGGCGTCCACCTTTGTCGTGATCGATGAAGCCTATCACCACTATGCTGGATCGTCCGGAATGTACGCGTCGTTCATTGATCGCCCGCTCGACGATGAGAAAGTCATCGTCGTTCGTACTTTTTCCAAAGTCTATGGGTTGGCAGGATTGAGGCTAGGGTACGCTGTAGCATCACCGAAAATCGTTCAGCAGTTGCGGAAGTTCACCACCGAAAACAACATTAACGCGATAGTCACCCGAGCGGCCGCAGCTGCGCTGGACGACGCCGATGGAGTGAGCGCTTTCGTTCAGCAAAACGCGAACGATCGTCAGGAGTTTTTCAATCAAGCAATGACTCGAGCGCTTAAACCCATTGATTCCCATGCCAACTTTGTAATGATGAATACCTTTCATCCGGCTAACGATGTGATTCAGCACTTTCGTAAAAACAATATTCTGATTGGACCCCGTTTTCCTTCCATGGACACTTACATTCGGGTCTCTCTTGGTCGCCAGAAGGAAATGCTGGCGTTTTGGCGCACATGGGACATGCTGCCATACTCGAAAAACATAATGCATCACTGACTGGAAGGCATACCTCGTGGTTCGACCTTCGTTCACGAAATAGGATTTATTTCAAACAACACTTATTGTTTGCGACCCACACAATTCTCATCTGTGCTTGGCGTAAGATGAATAATGTCGGGCGGTCGGGGTTCGACGTTGACCGGAATTTTTGAGTTCATGAGTTCATGACGGGATAGACCATCACCGCATTTCCTTCGCAGACCAGAAGAAGGCCGCGCAAAGCGCACCTTAACCCGTTAAAATAACTTGCTTAGAACCGAAATTTCAAGATGACTTTCGTAATTATACCTTCATCGCTTGCGTGAGAGACAAACTAAATTGCAGGTAGGCTGTTCAGAGGATGAGTACGTGGATACGTTTCGGAAGATTGAGCGTCACTCCAGGACGGCGGTGCTGCAAGGAACTAAATGTGACATTGCGGACGTTAGAGGGGGCTCGAGACTCCAGATGTAGCGCAAGCGTCTCTGCGCGGGGCTTGGGGAACACAGCGTTGGTCGTCGAAGACTTGTGCGAAAAGCTGTTGCTGTTATCCATGAAGGTTAAAGGTGTTGATAGGATACCTATCGTTTGGTTCTGGCCCGAAGGCGGTCATAGCTGTGTAGCCATGACACACGACCTCGAGACGGAGAAAGGGAAGACATTCTGCTCTGAGTTGATGGACATCGATGACTCTTTCAGCATCAAGGCATCGATCCAGGTGGTGCCCGAGGAACGGTATAACGTCTCCGCCATTTATTCAAAGCATTCGCGACCGGGGGTTCGAGGTAAACATTCAGGACCTCAATCACGATGGCCATCTCTTTCGCAGTCGGGGAGAATTCCTGCGCCGTGCTCAGAAAATTAATGGATACGGTAGGGAATATGAGGCCAAGGGTTTTCGCGCTGCGGTCCTTTACAGAAATGTCGATTGGTACGATGCGCTTGAGTTCTCTTTCGATATGTCGGTTCCAAACGTCGCGCACGTCGATCCCCAGCGCGGTGGGTGCTGTGCGGTGATGCCATATTTCATCGGAGACATGTTGGAAATTCCTCTCACAACGATTCAGGATTACGCGCTGTTTCACTTGCTCAACGAGTATTCGCTGAATCTATGGAAGGCTCAGACCGAGCTGATAATGAAGAAACACGGTCTGGTGAGTTTTATCGTGCATCCCGATTACGTAATCGAAAAGAGGGCGCAATCTATCTATAGGGATCTCCTGAGCTTTTTGCGGCAGCTGGGCGCGGAGAAAAGAATCTGGTTCGCTGTCCCGGGGGACATCGACGATTGGTGGCGATCGCGCAGCAAGATGCGTTTGGTCAATCACGATGGTAAATGGCAAATCGAAGGCACTGGCTCCGAACGCGCCAAACTTGCCTTTGCCAAGGCGGTTGGAGATCGCCTCGAATACGAGGTTCAGGCTTAAGGTCCAGCTGAGCTACCATAGGAGTTCAAGATAGTTATGCATATTCTTCACGTCGTCGGGGCTCGCCCGAACTTCATGAAAGCGGCGCCCGTGTTGCACGCGCTCGGAAAGCGGCCAGCGGTGAAGCAGACACTCGTGCACACCGGCCAGCACTATGACGCCAACATGTCCGATGTCTTTTTCTCCCAGCTTGAAATTCCGGCCCCAGATGTAAACCTGGGTGTTGGTTCCGGTAGCCATGCGCGGCAAACGGCGGAGATCATCAGTCGTTTCGAACCAATCGTCCTGGAGCGCAAGCCGGATGTCGTCTTGGTTTATGGGGATGTCAACTCCACGGTTGCGGCAGCCCTGGTTTGTGCGAAATTAGGCGTCCGGGTCGGCCATGTAGAAGCTGGACTCCGCTCTTTTGACTGGCGTATGCCGGAGGAGATCAATCGGATGGTCACTGACCGACTAGCTGATTTCCTGTTCACTCCCTCCGAAGACGGCGACGCGAATCTAAAGCATGAAGGCGTTCCGGCCGAGAAGATCTTTCGGGTCGGGAATGTCATGATCGACTCCCTGGTGCGTCTCTTGCCCGCCGCTCAGCAATGCCGACAAAATGGATTCCCCGAGCGCTACGCTCTGGTCACGTTGCATCGGCCTTCCAACGTGGACGACAGCGAAACTCTCAAGGGCGTTCTCGAATCCCTACTCGAAATAAATGAGGACTTGGAAGTGGTTTTTCCCGTACACCCCAGGACACGTCAACGGATTGCGGCGTTCGGTCTCAAGGTTGAAAAGCTACATCTATCGGAACCGTTGCCGTACATCGAATTCCTGGCTCTGCAGAGCCGTGCCGCAGTGGTCATCACTGATTCTGGCGGGATCCAGGAAGAAACCACTTACCTGAGAATTCCGTGCTTAACCCTGCGCGAAAACACGGAACGTCCGGTTACGGTCAGTTTAGGTACAAACGTAATTGTTGGGCAGGACAGAGATAAGCTCAGTTCCGAGTTGTCGAAGATCGTCGCGGGAAAAGCCAAGAAGGGAACTATACCCCCGCTGTGGGATGGGCGTGCAGGTGAGCGTATCGCCGATATCCTTCAAAGTCTGCCTTTCTAAACTCAAAGTTTGTACAACTTGAGATTGAGTAACAGTCGTGCTCCACAAGCGGGTTCGAGTATCGCGCGAACCACTTTTTGCGATTGTCCAGAAATCCGTGAATTTGCTCGGAGCGCTCATCTTCCTTATGAGTGGAATCTGCCTGCCAGGGACCGCCTATGCTGGCAGGTCTGGCTCGCAAGCTGCCGAGGATGCGCCGAGTTGCACGCCGGAAATGTCGACTCAAGGAAGGCCAGGCCATCGTCGCACAGTGGCATTCTTTCGTGGAAAGCCAGCACTTCCCCAAGCGTAGTGGGCACAACGTGTATCGTCGTGACAAGACCTCCTCGACGTTCAGTAAGATCAACCAGAATCCTATCGCGGCCATAAATTGTATCGATTATTTCGTCCAGCTTCGACACAAGTATTTTTATTACATCGTCGCAGCTGATCGCGAAGGTACGCGAGAGGGTGGTCGCTCGAACACAGCCCAAGCCTCGATTCCGCGGAAGTAATCGATTTGCAAGCCTCGTCTAAATTCGCTCAGCCTTATTGGAAGAGGGGCTGTTCTCGCCTTTCGAATTCACTTCGCGCTTCGGATTTGGCCCGTCCTGTAACCGATTGCTCGCACCGTTCACCCAGTCGGATGGGGTGGGCGATAGAACTGGAGACGTTAGAAATCGCCAGTACGAAGAAAATCCCTCAACTGGATGCGGTTCGCGGCATCGCAGTGCTCTTGGTGTTAGTGCACAACACCGACAAGTATCCTTCACACTTTTTGCACCTCATCTCGGACGATGGATGGATGGGCGTGGATCTGTTTTTTGTGTTGTCCGGATTCCTGATCACAGGGATTTTGCTGGACACGAAGCAGTCCGATGGCTATTTCAGAAACTTCTACGCCCGGCGCTGTTTGCGAATATGGCCTCTATATTATTCCGTCCTGCTTTTCATGTTCGTGATTGTTCCGTTGCTACGTCCCTCAGAGGCCCACGCCGTATTTGAAGCACGATCGTCGCCGTGGTGGGCTTTCCCAATTTTCCTGCAGAATCTCCTGGTTCCCGTTCCGCCCATGGCCACCGGACCGCTTGGCGTTACCTGGTCGCTCGCCGTCGAAGAACAATTCTACTTGGTGTGGCCTCTGGTAGTGCGGTTCTGCACTGAGGCCCAGCTTCGCAAGATTACTCTCGCGGTGATTTGTCTTTCTCCGGTCCTGCGTCTTTATCTGTCGGCACATCAGGCCAATATCTACTCGAACACGTTCTGCCGCTTGGACGGCCTAATGGCTGGGGCACTTCTGGCAATTGTTATCCGTTCGGTCAGTTTTTCACCAGCGCAGTTCTTGACGCGGGCATGGATCGTATTTCTTGTCGCAGTCCCGGTCGCTCTTACGGTCGAAACGACACTCCATGCACGGTGGATTGTTTTCTCGTTGACGGCGCTCGCCTCGGTTTCTTTCATCTATCTCGCTTTGTTCTCGCCGCAGAGATGGTTGCATGCCGTTCTGACAAACCGGTTTTTGGTCTATACGGGAACGATCAGTTATGGAATCTATTTACTGGAAAAGATCCCGCTTGATGCAGCGAGAACGTTTCGTCTGGACGAGCATCGGTTTCTGATGCTGCCGATGACTACTGCTATCACGTACGCTCTCGCGGCCATGTCTTGGAATCTGCTCGAAAAACCGATCCTCAAGCTGAAACGGTTCTTTGAACCACGGACTATTCTCCGGGTGAGGCTTTGAGATTGGCTGAAGGTGAGAAATTCCGCATGGGCGCCGGGAAAGTGTCTCCCCGTCAACTGTGACGTGGCGACCGCTGCAGCATGCAACTAATACCAAATGTCAGAAAGATCACAAGCGCCCTAAGAAAGTGGTTCTGGTCGGGGCTGATCGAGTCAAGGCCGAGGGGTTATCTCTGGGCTTCTAATGCTCCACTTCAAGGGTATGTATATAGAAGCGCTTATGCCTGGTGACGTAGGCCACCGGTCGTTGCCTCAGTGACCCACAAAGGGAAACACTCTTCTCACGGATCGATGCTAGTGCTCGTATATTTTGGCCCATGGCGGTTGCATGTAAGGGGAAAAGAGTCAAACTTTCAGAAACCGCCGTTGAATGGCCTTGGCAGCCGTTAAGAGATGTTGGTTCTTACTGAGGTAATTGTCCCTGACTTCAGAAAGCCTTCTTCGTAAGAAAGCCTGAGCATTCCAACGTAGGCCGAGGTTTCTAACGGTGGCTTGAACGTTTCGATTAACCAAAGAGAATGTCTGCGAACTACCGGGAGTTAATTCCACTGAAAGGCGGAGTCTAGCATCATCGATCTGGAAACCACAACAGGGCGTTCCGTCCCTAAGCACTTGCTCAATCGAAGCGCCATCGCAAGAGTCGCCCCACTCAATCGAATAATGTGTGATCGAACCCGAGTCGTTCGAGATTCGTACGGTACCCGAATAAGGGCGAACATCGTACGTACCATTAGGCGTTCTTCGCGTCAGAATTGAGTTGCTAACCACTGTCGCGAGGTTAGACCAATGTACTTCAGACGCCACTGAGTTTATTTTTGCGGCGATCTCAACCAGTGACTCCGGACGTCGAAACACGTCGTGGTGCTCGACGATCAGAACGGGACGGCCAAAGAACAAGTTAAAAGCGATATCGTGGCTCTCGGTTTGCCGGATAGGTTTGCGAATGAATAACGGAAAACCTCCATATCGAAGTACGGCAGGTTGGGCTAATTCACCGATTGTGAGTCGAACGGGCTGTTCCAGAGGGTGAGGCACCGTGTTCACCGCCGCGTAGAAGTTGTGGGATTTGAGGACCTTCATTGCTTCGATAGAAAAGCTCCCCTGCGGAAACACCATTACCCTGTCACAAGGGAGGCCAGTGATCTGGTGGTGCGCATTCATCCGATCCTCTGCGATCGCGAGCAAGGTGTTGAGGAGAACTAAGTCGGTTGACGCAAACTCTGCCTCGAGGTGATCGTTTCCGTGGAAACAGATCGACAGCCGCGCGGCGTTTTCCCGGAATATGCGCGTGATTCGAGAAGAATTTCTTCGGAAGTTGTGAGGAATAAACGCAATTGCTGTGTGGAAATTGTGTTGCTCTGCGAGATGCAGCAGAGATTCGAAATTCAGAAACCCATAGCTCTCTCGCAGAAGTGGATCATCGATGATGATCGAAGCGTAGGCTTTGCAAGGCCGCCAGCACTCGTTCCCAGCCACATACCGCAGCGCCATTGCGTGGGGCAGAAGCCGAGAAAAATACTCGGACAGGGGCGTGTTGCCAACCTCAGCGGTTAGGTCCGCGACGTCCTCACTGGCGACAAAGAGGATTTCGGCTCCTTCCCGCCTTATTGTGGCCATAAAGGGCCGACCGCCAATCGAAATCAGTTGCCGCACCGCAGGGTCGTTGCCGATGAGGGACATCACATGATCGTTGACGGGATTCACCGGGCCCAACGAAAGTCCCGAAAATGCTTCGCAGACATCCTTGGAGCCGTTGGCGATCACGTAAGCAGCACTCTCCCCGCTGATTCCATCCACAGACTGCAGTACGCCCTTCGACAGAGCGGCAACCAGTTCGCTGTCGAAAGCATCGGCGCGGAGTCCATGCACCACAAGGTGCGTAAAACGGGACAAGAGGAAGGTAACTAGATCGGTCGGAATGCCGTTCACCCCGACCCACTCCTTCATTACTTGTGTATTGACGACTAAACACGAACAGCGATCTGGGATAACCTTTTTCAGGTACTCTGCATGTTCGGACACTTTCGCCAAAGCAAGCGCTTCACAAGGTATCCCCAGGAACTCGGCAAGTCGTAGCATCCGAGCGTCAGCAGGCCGCAGTTCGCCGATGTAGGGGATAGCTAGTTTCATTCTCGGTCCCTCCTTTCCGGGCTTCGGGTCCGCGCCTATCGGCCCTCACCCGCGCTCTTCTGGTACTCCCTCTGATCCCCGTACGCTAGAAGCCAGCGGTTTCAGACGTCTGGAAAACTCTTTCAAGGAGACGTCCTCCCTGAGTGGGATCCCGCATCTGGCAACTGGAACCGCCGGATTCCCTTGGACAACCGTCATAGGAGGTACGGATCGCGTTACCACGCTCCCAGCGGTAACCACGGCTCCCCGACCAACCACGACGTTTGGGAGAATAATGACGCCCGGCCCGACGAAGGCATCTTGTTCAATTTTGACGCCCTGAGATCCCCTGAAGTGGGCGACGACCGTGACCCTCATTCCAATGGAACTGCCATCCTCGATGGTTATGAGGTACGGATACGAGGTTTCAAGAATGACATCGTAGCCGATCCAAACGCCCTTCCCGATCCGCACACCACGGGCGCGGTGCAGCGAAACGCGAAGAGTCCGCGCCCCCGGCATGATCCTGGCCAGGTGTTGCAGGATACGGTTTTTCAGTCCCCGCAGCACATTTTCTGGCATTCGCGTCTCCCCACCTCTCTCGCCGCTTCTGTTTGACGGCACGCACGAAGATCGTCAACATCCATACAGCCAACAGCTTACTTTAACTCAAGCAGATCAACCGAACAAAAACGCGGACAGACCTCTCGGGGAAACGTGTCAATTACGTGGTAACCAATCCCTTTCGACGAACCTCGGCAGCTGTTTCACAAGTGAGAAACCAGGCGACACGATGACCGCCGAATGCCCGACGGCCGGTTTGGGGGTGGAGATCGTGGGTGGGTTAACGCGGCGCGCACGCTTTGCGGAGGGGCGCGCCAATTTCCCAACCAACTGCTCAGCCGCACGCAAGGAGCTTTCCGTGGCGGCAGCAATCGACGCTACGACGAAGCCGGGGTGATGAAGGCGTTCCGGACTTGATTAAAAGACATCGATGTAAAGTGCGGGCACAGGCTGTGGTTGAAGGCCGTTCCAAAATGTCAGGTATGTGTGGAGCGTCCTTTTAGTGGGGCGGAATCTGGCAGCCGCAAGAGTGTCTAGCGAGGAGTAGCCGAGCATTGGGCACGATGCAGTACGGGCCCCCTGGCTGGCGGCGGCGCGCAGGAACCTCTCGAGGAGTTCGGTGCATTCTGCGGGTTCGAGATCGCCCCACAAGAGGTCTTCAAGCAGTACGACGGTGACGGGCGGCGTGGAAGGTGCTTGGCTGAGATACCCGGTGAGGACACCGCGCCGCCCTCCCACGCGGGAGCTCACAGTAATCGCGCCGGCACGACTGCGACACTGCCATTGGGCTTCCGCTGGCGTCCACAGACGCACCAGCGGCAAGTTGCTCGGCAGAGCGGAAGCAAGGTCCATGAAAAGGTCGATGTCCGGATCGGAGACCTCAGGGGGTGGCGCGGGCGGCGCGGGGCGCAACAGTCGAAAGAGGAAGCCGACTGAGAAAATGCGCTGCGTATTGAGCTTCAACAGGCGGGAAAGTCTAGGCATTATGCGATTCATGTCATCGCCTTCGACGCAGAAGTTGATGGTTCCGTCGTAACCTTCGGTGCGACAGCGCTCGATTAGATCTGCCCACAGCGGCAGGGCGATACCCGCACCTTTCACTGAGGTAGCGGCAGTCAGAAAACTATTGAGGATGATTCGGGCAGGGCGAGCATCCCAGCGAACGGAGCGAGGAAACCCAGCCACAAAGCCAAGCAGGCCGGCATCCCCATAGACCGTGGGAGCCAGATCGAAGCTGGTGCCGGGGTATTCGAACGCGGAGCGAAGGAACGCTTCGCTATAGAGGAGAGATTGATTGGGGTTTTCCGCCCAGGACTGCTGGATCATGGCGGCGAGCGCCCCAAAGTCCCCACGGAACGACCTGAGGCCGGGCCAGGAGAAGTTAGCTGTCATGTGCTGCCTCAGGCTTGGCGGCAACGTAGTCAGGCCTTAGTCCACTTTGCTCGTCTGCTGCGATACAAATCTGCATAGCGGGCCTACTATGGTCATTTCTTCCGGATCGAGGATCTCGAAGTCTATGTCACTGGCAGAGAATTCCCGAAGTGCCTCCATAAGCTCCAGCAAGCCGATTGAGTCGATCATTCCCGAGAGCAGCAGATCACAGTCCTCGGGCAGATCCTCGCACGAACCGCGTCCCTTTGCCTCCATTTTTCGGTTCAGATAATCCTTCAGAAATAGCCGAATCTCAGTCGGTGTGACAATGCTCATGCACCATGCTCCAGTAGCTTTAGAATGGCTTTGCGGTCGAACTTGTCGTTCACATTGCGAGGCAGTCTATTCATAAAATGAAACCCTCGCGGAACCATGTACTCCGGCAATGCAGATGCGACGGCCTTACGCAGCCACTCTTTCTCTTTCGCCTCACCCTCGAGGAATACTTCAATGCCGCTGCAGCCACTCGATGTGACGGGCCACCCGACTGCGATCACACCTTCTAAGCCCGAAACCTTTCGAATGACGGCTTCGATTTCGCCCAACTCTACACGGTGGCCAAGCACTTTCACTTGGAAGTCCGTCCTACCGAGATGCGTCAGTGGACGACTCCCAATGGGGCGACGGACGCGGTCTCCAGTACGGTAATAAATATCTGACTTTCCAGGAGGGATTACAAACGAAGCCGCCGTCTTTTCCGGGTCCTTCCAATAGCCGAGCGACATCTGGGGTCCATTCATCAGCAGTTCGCCTTCTTCTCCCGGTGGCACTTCGTTCAGATTCTGGTTGGCCACCAAAACATTCATACCGGGATGCGGATATCCGATCGGCACAACCTCTAGTTCGGTCTCGCTCGGGGATAGAATTGGATCCCAGCGGTACAAAGTGCAGGATATAGTCAACTCGGTTGGTCCGTAAAGGTTCTCCAGGATGCTGTTGGGTGCGGCTTCCAGCCATGCAGCAGCCGAGGAGACCGGCAGCGGTTCGCCACAGAATAGACTAAGGCGAAGCGATTCATACTGGCGAGGCTTCAACATTCCTAGCTGCTTCATGAAGGCGACTGTGGACGGGACGGAGAACCAGACAGTAAGTGCCATGTCCCGCACAAACTTACCTGGCTTGATCAATGTTTTCTGGGAAGGACAGCACACGTAGGCACCGCGCTCCCACGCCATAAACATATCAAAAACCGACAGGTCAAAGGTCATATCGAACATCTGCGACAGGCGGTCCCGCTCGGTAATCTCGTAGCGGTCAACCATGTAGTCGAGGTACGACGTGACATTTCGGTGGGTGACCATGACTCCTTTCGGAATCCCGGTGCTGCCTGAAGTGAAGAGAAGATATGCAATCGCATCGGCAGTTGAGGATGGCTCCTGCCACGACCCGGAAGAATAAAGGTCTCCGAAGCCGAAAAACGCGTGACGAGGCCATCGCTCACGGTGTTCACGTACCTCTAGTGCGTCAGGAAGCATCACGAGAAGTGGTGCGTCGGCCCGATCCAGCAGTTGGCCCAACTGATGCAGTGATCCGGTGTCGACGACGATCGATCGGCATTCGGACCGCTCGAACATGACCTCGGTTCTCTCCGGTGGGAAAGTACGATTCAGCGGCACGTAGCCATTGCCAGCCAGCAGTGCGCCCAGAACCCCCGCAAACGCCGTCGGGCTCCGATAGCCAAACACTGCCGTAAGTGGGACCTGCGAGAATCCTGGATGGGCTTGGATTGTGGCTGCAATGCGGGTGGCAAGCCCCTGTAGCTCATGGTAAGAGAGGGTCCGGCCTTCGGCGAAAACCGCAGGGCGCTCTGGGAAGCGTTCCGCCGATTGCATAAACCCTGTCCATAAGGCCTTTTCCATTTTCATACGGATTACGACCGCGAAATCCTGGTCCGCCCGTCGCAATAGCTAGACCCATGAATTAGTATAGGGAGGACGACGCAGTACGTAAAGCGCAGTCACACCTGCGGGCTAGGCCCAATAAACCCGTGATATAGCCATAGTCAAAGAGTTGCTCGGCCATCGGCTGCAAATTGTGGTGATGCCTCGAAGCACCACCGGACTGTTCTCGTCGATCTCATCCCGCCCGAGCGGGTTTCCACGGTGGTCGACTGGCGGGTCAATTTCCGACGGCTAATTCCGATATGATCTCGATTGAGGGGACGGCATAACGATCTGCCACTGAGCAAGGGGATCGGATCAATGTGTCACGCAACCCCAAGCAGTCGAGCATTGGACACCAAGAATCGAGATGCAGAAGAAAGTGCTGGGACTAATCTGTGCGGTTGTCCTAATCATCATCTTGATCGCAGGATTGTGGCCATTCCATGCACCCCGGAATCAGGTGAGTTGGCTAAGCAACGTCAACGGTCTTCATTTTGGTCAATATGGGGTAATACTCGGCCCTGGGACGTCTACTTTCGCCGGTTCGAAAGACGGAATATTCTGCAGCCTTGAGATCTGGCTGCAACCAGATCACAGTGATATCGGGGGCACCATACTCGCATTCTACGATCCCGAGAATCGTATGGTTGCATTCTCGGTGCATCAATCGATCGACGATCTATTGTTGCAACGCACGACTGGTGGGCGGCAAAGCTCTCCAAAGAGTAGGTTGTACGTCGGACAGGTCTTGCGGAAGAACAACCCGCTGTTCGTCACGATCACCTCGAGCGCACAAAGCACGTCGGTTTACCTGAACGGTATTCTCGTACGTACGGCTCCGCGATTCGGGCTTTCGAGTGAAGACCTGGCCGGTCAACTTTTTGTTGGCAACCATCCGCTGGTGGAGGATGGCTGGCAAGGTCAGCTAAGGGGTCTAGCCGTTTATAGTCGAATGCTCACCGAGGCGCAAGTTTTGCACCACTACAATGCGTGGTCAGCGAACCAGAATGCTGAAATTAGGAGCGAAGGTCCGAGCTCGCTCTACCTATTCAACGAGGGGTCGGGCACGATCGTTCATAACCAGATGAATTCAGAAACGGACCTTCGGATTCCAGAGCACTTTTTTGTTCTGCACGCACCGTTTCTCGAAAGGCCTTGGGATGAATTCCAACCCGGCTGGAGTTATTGGAAGAATGTCTTGATCAACATCGGTGGCTTCGTTCCCTTGGGTTTCTTTTTCTGCGCATATTTCGTGTCGGTGCGCCGGATGAGCCGGGCGGTGCTGTCCACAATTCTTCTGGGTGCAGCGATCAGTCTTACCGTTGAAGTGCTACAGGCATTTCTCCCGACCCGGGACTCCGGCATGACCGATCTCCTCACGAATACGCTCGGCACCAGTATCGGCACCGCGGTGTACAGTTGCAAACCAGTGCAGGCGGTACTCGCGACAATCGGTTTAGGACTGCGTCAGTCGGTTCGCAATACGTAGCGGTGCTTGCATACAAGACGGCCACTCCTAGTACCACAACAGTCGCTTTAGTTTCGCCTTCACACCGAAGCGCTCTAATATCATTCCAGCACTCATAGAAACTGCGTTGCAAGAGCGATAGATACAGCTTGCCAGAAGCGGATATACCTGCCGGCGAAAGAGCCAGACTCTCTCTTCCGTGTAACTCTCGGTGGCGAAATACTCCTGAAACTTCACGGGCGTTCCGAAGTCATAAAGTTTGGGCGGGTTCTCATTGAAAAGATTTTCCAGAACCAGTAACAACGCGACTGTGCCCACGCAGTAACGGCGCCATGCATGGTCGGCACCCACAGACTCGGCACAGAAAGTTGATCCATATTGATGCCCGAGGATGAAGGAACAGGGCACGCCATCGCACTTCAACACGTAAGACCTCAACCACCCACGCTCGGCCAAGAAGCGCAATTCACGCCTCACCACATTCGGATCTCGTGCTGCCAGGCCTCCACCAAAGTGCTTAAACTGCCACGATCTTTGGGAGATTTCACGGGCAGTCTCCAGGAAGGCATCGATTTCACATGGCTGGCTCACTCGCAGTAGATCGACCTGACCGCGATCTCGCAATGTCTTAATTTCACGGAGCCGATTTTTCCGCGTCTTTGCGGAAAATTTCTTCATATAACTATCGAAGGTTCCATCGAAACGAATTAACGAATGGAGTAGCGGTCCTCTCTTGGTGTAGAAATGAAAAGCTCGGCGGATGAGTGCACGCGAGCGCAGATAGTCTGAGAGGAAAGATCCAGTTTTCACCTGCTCGATATAGATCGCGTCGAAGTCGGATCGCAGAATCTGGCCCATCAGCTTGTCATAGGCGGCCTGTTCGTCCGGCATATTGAGGGTGTGACCTTGTAGACGCAGGACCCGCATGGGAAACGTCAGCAAGGCAAATTCTCCCAGTTCGCAGGCAAGCTTTTCGCGGTCGAGCACAAACGGAACTGCGCCAACGATTTGATCGCCATTCTCCAGCAAGAATATGCGGACCTTATCTTTCTCGTGCTGGAAACGCTGTTCGATCCATTCCGGATCACCGTGCAGGGAGTGACCAGGAAACTGACGATGGCATTCTGTCCACCTCTTTGCGACCTGGTTAAACTCCGCATCCAACCGAACTTCCAGAATTTGATAAGACTGGCAAGACTCACGAAGTTGCGGTTGAGTTATCCCGCTTAGATCTTGAGCAGTGTCCTTCGACGGTTCCCGCGAAATCCACTCTTTTATCCACGTGCGAGCGGCTTCGGGTGGATGAAGGAACTTTATCCCTGCTTCACGCCTCGATTCACTCACCCATGCGATTTGTCCTTTTATTTCCACCCAGTCCGAACATCCGGGGAAAAATAAAGCTACTGACGAGACGTGTGGTTTGATGTCCGAGGCAACTGCGTGTACACCCACTCCGGTTTCACTGATATTGGAAACGACAGCGCGATTGGCGCCAATGTTGACGTGAGAGAGTGATTGTACGGAGCGACGGGGGTGGGAGCGGCGCTCTGAGAACCGGAACAACGCAATCTGATTCTTGCCGGGCACTCGACATCCTCGCACGCTTGTTCTACCAACGCGTTCGTTCCCCGGTCTTGCAGGTCCTAGAGCAGAAAGTCCCGGCACGCGGTCAGTGGCTGATCATGTTGGCAAGCGCCGCCGTTAAGCGGTGTGTGCAGGGAGTGAGCCATTCTGTCGTGGAGGTCCCGAAATGTCAATCATAAAAAGTCGAGTTGTTCTGAGATCGCGACAAGTATTGCTGATTGGGTTATTCAGTGCAGCGCGCGTATGACGAGAGCACCCGCGGGATCTCGCCCTGCGCCCTCGAGATGAAACGCGCGAAGCGGCCGGAGTGCGCGGGCAGTCAACGCTCTGGGATTAAGAGAAAACCGGTATCCTCTTGGTCGTTGTAGTCCCCGCGGCCCACGATCTCACCGTGGTCATTGATGCTGTTCGCGGATTCCAGTGTCCATCCTGAATTGGGTGCGATGCGGTTGTTCAAGTCAAGAAATCCATGTGATTTGTCCCAGGTGAAAGCTCGCTCCGAGTCGGCGAACGGCCCGAACGATCCGACAATGACGTCGCAGTTGTTGATCGCACGAGGCTGGCTTGGATATCGCGAAGATAGATCCAAGTGAGTGAGGCTTCCGCTTGCGTAGAGGAAAACCTCGGAAAACGCCTGCACCACCACGTGACCCTGAGCATTGATCGCGATGGCGGAACTATAACGATCAGGCGGTCCGATACGTTGGAGAACTCGACTCGCGGTCCAGAGAAACGCTTGATAATGTCCATTCTCGTCGTAGACGTCGCCAATCACTTCCCCATCGTTGTTGACGCTCTTGGCGGAACCGCCGCAACAGCCGCCCAATGATCGAACTGTGGTGCCGCTCCAGAGCACCGGCCCAGTGGTTGTTTTTCCAGCAACGAGTGATTCTCCGGCAACTTGGTCGGAGTCATTGATGTTGTAGGCGTGAGATTGCTCACCAGAGAGTAAGGTCAGTGTGCCATTGGCGAAGGTAAACGCCCTATGCCGGCTGAATGCGCGGTCATAAACAACCCCAGTGACATGACCAGAATTATTTACTGCAGTGGCTTCGGAGTTGTAGAAACCATCGGGCAAAGGCAGTTCACGAAGCCCAGATTGCTCGGTCCACAAGGCTGCGCGATGACCGGTGGTTGTGCCCGCAACCTGGCGGGCTTCATTGACCTGGGCTGGCTGCAAGGGCAAGGCCACTACCTTGTAGTGATCCGCAATACAGGTCGCGCCATTCGTTTGCCCCATCACAAAGCAACCCGGAGCAACCGCCAGGATTGCAATGACGAACCGCGCGGCCTTCATCTTATGCCCGAGTTTTGCAGGCCGTCCCATGCCGTTTTCGGTAGCTTATTGCGGCGTCAGCTTGATGTAGTCGAAGCACACCGTATATCCGCTGCTGCTGGAGTCATGCCCGATGACCGTGAACTTGAAGGAATAATTGCCGGGCGTCGGGAATGTCATGTTGCCAAGATCAAACTCTTGGAACACGCCATTGGCGTTGGCGTTGTATTCGTCCTCCGTAGGGCCAACGTTGGTACCGTTGACGGAGAGTTGAAAGATTCCCCGCGTGATGATCTGCTTCGATCCGACTTTAATGTCGTAAGTTCCTGACGCCGAGACGTTCACCGTGAAATTTAAGTAGGCGCCCACAGCAGTCCCATCGGCAATCACTCCAGCACCGTCAGGGAACCCAGTCCAGGTAAATGTCCGGGCGTCAGGCGAACCGGTCACCGGAATCTTCGTGGCCTCGTAAACGATTGCACCCGCCGTGGGGGTCGCAACCACCTGGCTGGAGTTCGCACTCTGTCCCGCCGTGTTCACTGCCGCCACCACGTAGTAGTACGTCGTCCCGTTCGTCACTGCCGTGTCCGTGTAGCTCGTCGTCGTCGGACTTCCGATCGTCGTGTATGGTCCTCCGCTCGTCGTCGACCGCTGCACGTTGTAACTCGTCGCTCCACTCGACGCACTCCAGCTCAAACCCACCTGCGCATTCCCGGGCGTTGCTACGAGATTCGTTGGCGCCGGTGGCACTCCCAGCGGTGTCGCACTGACCTGGCTTGAATTCGCACTCTGTCCCGCTGCGTTCACTGCCGCCACCACGTAGTAGTAGGTCGTCCCGTTGGTCACTCCCGTGTCTGTGTAACTGGTCGTCGTCGGACTTCCGATCGTCGTGTAGGGTCCCCCACTCGTCGTTGACCGCTGCACGTTGTAACTCGTGGCTCCGCTCGACGCGTTCCAGCTCAATCCCACCTGGGCATTCCCCGGCGTCGCTACCAAGTTCATCGGTGCTGGTGGAGGATTGGTGTTCGACCCTGTATTGTAGGTCCAACTCAGAACGTCTTGAATCGACGTTGTCCCTCCCGTGCCTCCCGTGAATCCCACCAGCGCCGTCGTGCTTCCCACGGTCGTCGGAATGTTCACCGTCCAACTGGTCGTAAACTTCGCACTCGTGGTCGCATCCGTGATCGTCAGGGTCAGGGTTGTCCCGTTGTAGCTGAGCTGCACGTTCATCACGTCTCCGCTCAGCAGAACGACTCCCGAACTCGTCATGTCCACGGCCGGCACCGTCGGCGTCGCTCCGTTGACGTACATCCCCGTCGAGTCCGTCCCCTCCCCCGCATTGTTGAAAATATCGAACTTCACCGCCACACTGTTCCCTATTTCTCCATACCCCAGGTACTCCCCAGCCTCACCCAGCGATGTCGCCGCTCCGTTCTGAATCACAAACGTCATCCCATCGGCATTGGCATCCGTCATCTGGAAACTGAAGTTGGTAGTGAAACTCTGCACGTTCACCGGCGTGGTGTAGAAAGCGCTACTCGCCTCCCCTCCACCACCATCGGTCAACCGCAGCCGGTTCCCGCTCAGCATCGTGCTCCCGTTCAGCTGCAGCCCGCTAGAGGTACTGAACCCGCTACCGTAGTTGATCAAGAACGACGTCGGGGTCGCGCTTACCTGGCTAGAATTCGCACTCTGTCCCGCCGCGTTCACCGCTGCGACCACGTAGTAGTAGCTCGTCCCGTTCGTCACCCCCGTGTCCGTGTAACTCATCGTCGTTGGACTGGCAATCGTCGTGTACGGTCCCCCGCTCGTCGTCGACCGCTTCACGTTGTAACTCGTCGCCCCACTCGACGCGCTCCAGCTCAACCCTACCTGCGCGTTCCCCGCCGTCGCCGCCAAGTTCGTCGGTACCGGTGGTATTGCCAGCGGCGTCGCACTTACCTGGCTGGAGTTCGCACTCTGTCCCGCCGTGTTCACCGCCGCGACCACGTAGTAGTAGGTCGTCTCGTTCGTCACTGCCGTGTCTGTGTAACTTGTCGTCGTCGGGCTCCCAATTGTTGTGTATGGCCCCCCACTCGTCGTCGACCGCTGCACGTTGTAACTCGTCGCTCCACTCGACGCACTCCAGTTCAACCCAACCTGCGCGTTCCCCGCTGTCGCTACCAGATTCGTCGGCGCCGGTGGTATTGCCAGCGGCGTCGCGGTGACTTGGCTGGAATTCCCACTCTGTCCCGCTGTGTTCACCGCTGATACTACGTAGTAGTAGGTCGTTCCGTTGGTTATCCCTGTGTCCGTGTAACTGGTCGTCGTCGGACTTCCGATTGTCGTGTACGGTCCCCCGCTCGTCGTTGACCGCTGCACGTTGTAACTCGTGGCTCCGCTCGATGCGCTCCAGTTCAATCCCACCTGGGCATTCCCCGGCGTCGCTACCAAGTTCGTCGGTGCTGGTGGAGGATTCGTGTTCGACCCTGTAGCGTAGGTCCAACTGAGAACGTCTTGAATCGACGTCGTCCCTCCCGTGCCTCCCGTGAATCCCACCAGCGCCGTCGTGCTTCCCACGGTCGTCGGAATGTTCACCGTCCAACTGGTCGTAAACTTCGCATTCGTCGTGGCGTCCGTGATCGACAGACTCAGCGTTGTCCCGTTGTAGCTGAGCTGCACGTTCATCACGTCTCCGCTCAGCAGAACGACTCCCGAACTCGTCATGTCCACGGCCGGCACTGTTGGCGTCGCTCCGTTCTCATACATCCCCGTCGAATCCGTTCCTTCCCCCGCATTGTTGTAAATATCGAATTTCACCGCCACGCTGTTCCCGATATTCTCATACCCCAGCCCGCCTCCCCCTTGGCCCAGCGATGTCGCCGCTCCGTTCTGAATCACAAACGTCATTCCGTCGGCCTGCGCATCGGTCATCTGGAAACTGAAGTTGGTGGTGAAACTCTGCACGTTCACCGGTGTGGTGTAGAAAGCGCTACTCGCCTCCCCTCCACCGCCATCGGTCAGTCGCAGTCGTGTCCCATTCAACTTGGCGAAGCCGTTCAGGGCCAGGCCTGTCGAATTGAAGCCCGAACTGTAGTTGACGATCGGATTCCCGGTATTGATGATGTAGGTCCCGCTCGCCACGGCGCTGTTGTTGTATCCGGAGGCCACGGCAATCGCTTGAATCGTCGTCGTTGTCTCCAGTGTCAGCGTTGTGCATACTGGCGAACCCGCGGTTGGCGTGCTTCCGTCCGTGGTGCAGTGAATGACGGCGCCTGTCGTGGTGTCCGACAGCGTAACCACTTGGCCTGGGTTATAAGGGCCAGGCGCCGGACTAAAAGTTGGCGTGGCCACGGTCGGAATCGTGCTGATCGCGCCATAGGCGGACACTGCCAACTGGCTGCCAAAGTACACCTTGCCGTTCGCGACGATCGGGGTGGCGAACTTGATCGCTGAACCGGGGACATCGCGGTTGTTCGCGGCCTGGCTACTGGTGTAGAGCAAGTTCGCAAGATTGGTGGCGTCATAGGCGTACAGCACCTGACAATTCGAGCCGCCACTACACGTTGATCCAAAGGCGCTGTTGTCCAATCCCCAAAGAATTCCGTCGGTATTACCGTTGGCAGAAATGGTGGGCGAAGGCCCGGGAAAAGAGAATGACTGTGCACTCTCTGATGTTGGAGAAGTCGAAATCAATCCACTGCTATTAGCATTAAACGAAAATGCCTTCAGATTTTCCGACGCGCCGCCCCAATATACACTGCCGTTCCAGTAGGCCGGCGTGCCCCAAACTCCAGCGGTTGCACCTGGAATCTCCTGCACAATATTCGGATCACTGCCGTTGCAAGGCGGGTTGTCATTGACGCAGTACTTGCCCATATTGTTGCGATCAATCAGATACATCTTGCCTTCCTTGCCCATCTGCACCAGCAGTTGCTGTCCGGAAGAAAGATTAGGCAGCAGCACCATCCCTCCGGATCCCACGTCGGTATCGCCACCTGACAAACTGCTCTGGTTATAGGGCGTGAAGTAATCCAAGACCGTGAAGCTGCCTCCGCTCGGCGGTCCGAGTTTCACGATGCTATCGCCATAGTCCGTAGTGCCATTCCAAGTGCCATTTCCGGTTGCGAAGAAGATGTTTCCGTTCGCATCCGCGGCGAGTCCTTCTCCACTCATCCAAACTCCATTGGCGCTGCCGTCGGCTGAAGCGTTAAAGGCCGCTTCCTGCGCAAGCGTGCTGGCGCTATAGGACATGATCCAGCCGTGCCATGGGCTGATGTCGCAATGCGCGGACCATCCGATGACCACATGCCCATTTTCCAGCAACAGGGCCGCACGCTGATTCTCGAAGTGAGGACTAAAGCTCACGGTTGTACCGTTGCCATCCGATGCGGTTCCGGGGACTGTCGCTTGTATGAATACCGGACCGCTGAATTTCTCAACCGCGGTACCCACGTCGATGGCATGCAAATACTGCACCAGGTTGCCATTGACTTTTGATTTCGCCACGACGTAGATCGTTCCCGTTGTGGGATCGATGACTGGGGTTCCCGTGATCCCGACCTCCGGGACTAGGTCGCCGCAACCCAGATCTGTGCTGCTGTTGACCGTGCTGCCACCGGATGGAATCAAGCTGATCTGCCAGTAAATTGTTCCACTGCCGGCGTCAATGGCGTACAGGCTGTCGTGCTCGGTGGCGACGTAAAGAACGTTATGGGTGCCACCAGCGATGGTCACGTTGGAGAGATACAAGGGCTGGGCGTACACATATCCGTCGACCGACACCGTAAATAGCTTGCCAAATTGGCTGCTGTTCACGTTAGCCGGAGTCAGGATGGTTTCTTGAGTGTTCTGCCCTGTCCTAGAGGTGTCATTGTGATATGTAGTGACGTTCACTTGCGCCTGGAGCGCTGTCGTGAGAATGCATAAAAGACTAATAATGATGATCTTGATAGGACAACTCGTCAATCTCTTCACGTCGTTTGCTCCTGAAAGCGCGACTCAGAAACCGAGCCGGCGAATCTATGACAGCGAGGCAGCCGTTCGCTCCAACCTGGGAGCAAATTGAATCACTCGTGCAATGCACATCAATGGAATAAAGGGTGAATCAAGAACATGCCTTCCGCAGCTTTGGTTGGGCTATGTTAGTTTTCGTTGTGTTGACTATTCACGGATCGCGTGACGGCACCTAAGATGCCACGCTGTGGGCAGGGGTTGCAGCTTGAATACGAACCTCGAGCGATATCGGTATCCTTTGAAGCTGAACCCATTCCTTGAAGTGCTGCGCCGCAGCCATCGCTTCCCAATCAATTTTCCGGTAGGGCCCCAGCCGCGACCGCAGGACTCAGAAACGTACCGCTCAGGACTGACTTCGCTCTACCAAGTCGAACTTTCGTCGCAATCAGCTCGCTTCGTCAGACAGCCTGATTAAAACACCGGCGAATTTTCAAAATAGGGCACAGAACCGCCGACATCAAGACACAGAAGTACATCCGCGTGGATGATCACTCACACAATAGCCCGAGCGAATCGCAGTATTCGGGCAAGAAACCGCAACAGGAAGCTTGCAGAGCTTTTCTAGGATCAGGAGGCTAGTCGGCCGTACTACATTCATCCGACCCCTTGTCCAAAACTACTTCACCCTGATGTGGAAATGACGGGTTAGCGCCTTCGAAAAGTGTTCTAGAACGCTTTGTATATGATTTCCGGGGCAGGCTGGTCGAGCAGAAGTGTGACGACAAGCGCGGTCAGTCCCAGCGCGGACGCATACACTACAAGCGCATAGCGACTGGTGAGCACCGGCCCCTCGGCGGTCTTGATCGATAGGAGCGCGGTGCGCAGACCTTCCCACATTGCCAGTCCCGCCGTCGCGCACAACCAGATTGCCAGCCACACGCCCAGCCATTCGACGATACCGATGGCTGTCGCGATCCTACCGATCTGCTTCCAGTTCGCCCAGAACCAGAACAGTGTGAAGGCAAACCAACTGAAGGTCAGGCCACGGCCAAAAGCAATATATACTCCGTTGTTCGCGAGCACCTTGTATCCCTTGCGGCCTAACCAATGAGTCAGGCCTAATTGCCAGAGCTTGTTAATCGCAACTCCGCCACCCTGCAGCACGCCGAAGATCACGAACTCCGAAGTGCGCCCGTGCCAGATACCTATAAGAAAGAAGGTTACAAAGAAGCAGAAGACGCCCAAGAACGGTTGCAGCGCCAACGACGGGATGCGACGCATCAAGGCCACTAACAGTGGATTGTAGACATAGGTCTTGAGCCAGGTTGAGAGCGTAATATGCCATCGGTTCCAGAAATCCAGAAACGAGGAGGCCGCGAACGGACGATCGAAGTTCTCCGGCAGGCGCACGCGCATCAGCCGCGCAAGTGCAATCACGATGTCGATATAGCCGGAGAAATTCGCGTAGAGAAAAAACGGGTAAACGACTGCCAGCCGGAAGGCGGAAAAAAGCTTGAGCGTGAGCGGCAAGGGCTGCGACATCTGCGCCAGTGCGTCCTCCTGCACCGCGTGGAGCAGCATTGCGAGTACGTTGACCTTAAAGAACCCACGAATGATTCGCTCCAGTTGCAGTCCGATGACGCGCGGCCCCAGGCCGATCGGTTGGTGTGCAAACTGGTCTTGGGCAAATTCGTCATAGCGCTGGATCGGACCGGAAACCAGCGTGGTGAAGTTCAGAGTGTAGAGCAGATAAGCACCTATTCCGACGTGCCGCCTATCATTTCCATCTCCTGTTTCAATCAACAAGTGCAACACGCGGAAGAAAATATACGAAAGCCCCACCGTAAAGTAGGGTGAATGCAGGAAGATGCCTTCCGGTAAAAAGGCGTATTTCTTCAGCCATACGTAAGCCAAGACGACGGCCAGAATGCTCCAGACCAGAGACTTGGACCAACCGCGCTGCAGCAGGACGAGTCCTCCGTAACCCAACAGCAGAAATTCCGTCAGCGGCAAAAATAGAAGCGGGATCGGCGCGAGCAGGCCAAGAAACACCATGCTTGCCAACAGAAGTACAGTCGAGCGCCACAGGCGCGAACTGCTGAGATTCGAGAGCAACGCTGCGGTCAGTCCGAACAGCACAAAGCGGAAAGAAGCTGTATCCATGCCTACCTGTCTGGATCCTTCGCCGCCGGAGACTGGGCGGCAACTTTAAGTGCCGGTATCGCACCGCCAGTAAGGGCCTCGGCGAGAAGTCTGGAGATTATGCGTTGCCCTTCGGCATTCGGATGGCCATCAACCGGAAAATAATAGTGCTCGGGGTTCGGTATATTGCGGAAGCCCGACAGAATGTCGATATAGATTCCGCCATGTCTCACAATCATGGCACGTAATTCATCGTCCAGTTTGAAGGGGTCGATATCGGCAGGCCACGCGCCCATGGATATCAATGCCGCCTGCGCACGGTCCGGTACCAGCACGGCCACCAAAGGCACGCCTGCGGCCGCGGCTCGCGCCTGAAGTTCCTCGGCGTAGCTGTCGGATTGCCGCAACCAAGTCTGCCATTCCGCACTCGGTTCGGTCTTCAGGAAACCATTGTTGGAGTCGGACCCAATCAGGTAAGCCCGCAGGTATTGACTCTGACTTTCATTCAAGAAGTGCTGCAACAGAAAGGCGGTTCGAGTCATCTCCCAGCGAACGCGCACTACCTTCAGCGGCACATCCGATAGATCGCGCACCATCTCCACGATCGACTTTCGGGCCAGCGCTTCCTTAACAAGACGCCTTGTCCTCCCTATCGAGGTTTCATGCCCGGCTGGCGTTTCCTCAGGCATGATGCTCGAAACGTGTGAGACATCCCAGAAAGTCAAAATCCAAAGGATCAGATCCGGCTTCGCTGCCAAAGCATCTTTGAAGCGTAGAGAAACACTGCGCGGCGAGCCCCCGCTTCCCGCCATTGCCTCGTTGAACAGCTCAGTCCTCAGTCCTGTCCTCTGCGAGAGTTCCGCCTGCAGCCGGGCGGCGAAGGTCTCTTCCACTGGCACCCGGTACCCCATCGCAAAAGATGAGCCAACCATTACGATTCTGTAGGTGCCTGGCGACTTTGGGCCGAACTCAGTCTCGGCCCGGTATCCGCTGCTATTGAACCGGTATTCCACTGGTTGGGTTTCTTCAATTTTTTCCCGGGAGACACACCCCGGAATTCCCCGCGTGCCGGTCGAAGGATCATTCAGCACGAGACAATCGTAAAGAGTGCCCGTGCGGGAAAACATCCGTCGGGCAATCAACTCCGTCGAGCCTGCGAGGAGACCAATCGTCAGCAGACTGATTAACGGCAGCAGTATCCAGTCCCGCGGCGGGAGCTTCTTTTCCTGACAGTCCTCAGGGTTCCCGGCATTGAATGGTGTCATGCGGGTTCTATCTTTTTGGTTGAAGCAAAACCGTGGGAAACAACTTTCATCGGCGCGCTCTCCGGCTGCGCGTCTTCGACCAGGAATTCCCAACGTGTCGATCCGGACTCATCTTCCTCCACTTTGGTGAAGCCAAGCTTTGCATAGTGATCGACCACCAGCTGGTTGCGTTCGGTGGGGCGATACGCTCCGATTAACTTGCGGATGCCCGCCATGCGCGCATGCTCCACAATTTCTCGCAGCACCATCTGCTCGACTTTTCGCCCAAGGACACGGCAGCTCATCACCCAGGTATCAATCTCCCACAACCCGGCTTCGCCAGACCTGCAGATGACGATGCTGATCATGCCGTTGTCGCCGAAGATGTCCGCCAGCCGGACCTGAAGCGTGAAGACGGCAGGATCGTTCTCAGCCTTGACCACCTCCGGATCGGTGTAGCGGCGCGTGGTCAGGTTGTATTGGTTGGATTTGTTGATTAACTGTACGATGCGCGCTCTTCCGGTCGCGTCGAATGGCTGAAACGTGATGGTCATATCCAGCGAGGCCAGATAAGCGTCAACGCCGCCAACCTGTTTCTGCAGGTTGGCACGTTTGGCATTTTCTTGGTAGTAACCAGCACGCTTCAGGTCTTCGTTAGCGAAGGTCACCGCCTCAAAGTAGCCAGCCGCCGCGAGCGTTCTCGCATAGTAAGCCGGATCTGCAGGCAGTTCTGGCACAGCCACCTGTGGAAGCAGGTGGCGCACCAGTCCCCGCTCGACTGGATTGTCATCGAGAAACACCATGGAGTCGAGACCCAGTGATAATTCCTCGGCGATGGCTTGGATGTTGGTGGCCTTGTCGTTCCAGTTAGCCTGAAAAACAGCAATGTGGTCCAGTTTTAGCAGCATCTCTGGATGCTTTAGAAAAGGCGCGCGTGCCACTTCATCGCTGTTCTTCGACGACACCGCCAACACGATCCCGCGTTGGCGTAGGTCCAAAGCAAATCGCTGCACCGCCAAGTATGCTTCCCCCCGGGCATCGCCTTGTGCAAGCTGGATACCTTCCAAACCATCATCCCCAATCACTCCGCCCCATACCGTGTTATCGAGGTCGAGAATCAGAGCTTTTCGACTCTTGCCGCGGACGGCTGCGACCGTCCGAGCGACGTGATCGGCGTAAAGCGGGATCAGTTCGTCCGAGAAGGAGAACTTTGCCATGTTCCACAATTGCAGATTGTGCCAGTCGCTGAGACCAACCGTTTCCGCCAGCGCAGCCACATCCAGTAGAACATCGCCTGAGCCGAGAACGAACTCAGCCAAGTCACGGTTGATGCAGTCGATCAAGCTTCTAAGAGTTCCGGGAATTGCACGATCCAGGCTGCCAAAAAGCGTTTCCACCGGCGGAGCGAAGGTTTGAAAGATGCAAACCGCGTCCGAATTGGTCTTGATGCCGTTGTGAAGCGACTGCAGGTAGCCGGTAACTCTTTGCACAGACGCGGAGGAAGCCTTCGCGTCTCCCAAGGAGAGTTGCAGCGGTAGAGCTCGATAATCGAGCGCAAGAAGCACCGCATCGGGCTTCGAGCAATTGACCTTGGAGTCAGGACTCAGAGCCTCCTGCGCGACCTGGTCGTACTCAGCCTGTATCACCTCAACGGCTATGCCATGCCGCGCCGCACTCGCCACCAGTGCGGGCACAATCATGTCGATCGTAGAGTTGCTCACCACCGCGAGCCTGAACGGCACGAGCGGATCCAACGATTTGCCGCCAGAGCGCGCCTTGCCGATAGTCTTCGCCAGCTTTGTCAACTGGTTCAGGTCCAATGCGTGCGACGCCAGAGCCCGCAGTTCGCGCCCCAGTGGACCAGCCGAATTCCCCAAGGCCCTAAGCCTTTCCGGAAACTCCTCGGGCGCACGCGGCAGCCATTGCAGTTCCGCAAAAAGTGGATTCATCGAAGAATCGTTTGTCCCTGTTTCTTCAAGCAATAAGGTAGTTGCACGCCCCGTTGCATCCCTTTACGTCCGCAGCTTGATCAGCGCAACAAGGTCACCCACATTCTGCAATTTACCGATCTCTGAGGTAGAAAACTTGATCTTGAATGCTTTTTCGATCGTCAGTATAAGGCGAATATGGGTAAGGCTGTCCCAGCCGTCTACGTTCTTGGCTGAAAGCTCAGGGGTTACTTTTATGGAATCTTCATCGAAAACGGCTTCAAATATCTTCGCCAGTCGATCATAGATCTCTGGTTCATCCATTCCCAAAAGCCTCCTCCCGGCGATTCCGCAGAACAGAATATCAACTCAACTGCGCGCTGCTCGCGAGGGGATTCCCCTGTGTAAACCCTTCGCTGGCTCACCACGCCAACTCTATCGACATTTCGAACGAAAGATTTGAGAGCGAGACGTTGCACTGGGGCTGTCCCTTGCGATGTTGATATTCATAACAAGCTGTTCCCGTACCCATCTCGAAGGGTTCGGAACGTTGCTTTGTGCAGTCCGAGCTCATCACTTCGCTAGTTCATGTGGCGCTAGCGCGAGTCTGCCCACGTCAACACAGGCTCGAAGAAAGAGCGATCACTGGGTAATAGTGCCTTCTGGACGGCCTCAACCACCTAACCCGGTCCGCATCTCTGTGGGAATTAGTCATGGCGAAATTTTCCTGCGTGATGATCCCCCAAGTGAATACTCTAGACCGCGTCGGGCTGCTGGGTCTATGGCACATCTCGGCCATCAGCATTGCGGAGCCTGCGACGAGGCTCGGGGGTTCATCTCTCATCGCGATGCCGACTGCGTCGTGGGTTCGAAACAGCGACTGGGCCAAAGAGGTTTATTTCGACCCACGAGTACCGAGTACGCGATGCTTGGGAAAGCGAGTGCGCGACTACCGGAATCTGACTCTTATACAACTTAAAAAAGTTCACAATCTCCCACGGTTGTGTTTCCCGCCCAGTCAACTCTCTCTCGACTTCTTGCTTGAACTGCTCCGCGGTCATCTCGCTAGCTTTGTGCGGTCAGATTGCACAATCGAAATGCTGCCGGTCTCTTCTCGCGATCTTTTGCTAACTCCAACCCCTTCATCCAACCCACTTCCTTCAGTTTTCCTTGCGTGTGGCGGCAGGTGCTCGTGGATCGATATCACGTAATATGCCCTCCTCCGCGACTCCGGAAAGCTTCTTCCCACTCATTACGCCGAGGATGATACGACGCAGGCCCTTACAGGTCAACCATCCGGCCGCGATCCGGGGTACGTGCCAGATCCCTTGATACTTGGCGAGTGGAGATCCCGCAAAGAACTGGTTACCGATGCCGTCGATCTCGAACGGCAACGCGGATATTTGGCGCTCACTCTTATGAACTGGCTCGCCGAGAGTGAGGGAGCCACATGTTAAAATCCAGGCTGATCCACTTTCAACTATGACGATTGAATCCATACCTGCGGTCTTGTTCTCGGAATTGAAGAGTAAGATTGAGCAGAAACAGGCGCGTGTCGCTGTCATCGGGCTCGGCTATGTAGGTCTGCCTCTGGCTCTGCTCTACACCGAGCAGAAGTTCTCGGTTACCGGCTTCGATATCGATGCCCGCAAGATTTCTACGCTCGATCAGGGAGGCTCCTATATCTTTCGCATTCCCGCGGCTGAGATTCAGACAGCAAAAAAAAGAGGCTTCAGTGCCACCGCCGAATATTCCCGTCTAATCGAGATGGACGCGATCATCATTTGCGTGCCCACGCCGCTGAACGAATATCACGAGCCTGATTTAAGTTTTATCACCGACACAGCCAAGTCCATCGCACCCCACTTGCGCGCCGGACATCTGGTGATCCTGGAAAGCACGACGTATCCAGGGACCACGGAAGAAGTGTTGATCCCCATTTTGGAGAAGGGTAACCGGCACGGACTTAAGGCTTCGCGCGGCGACGCTTCCAATGGGCAAGAGTTCTACGTCGCGTTTTCTCCCGAGCGGGAAGATCCGGGAAATCAGACGGTAGCGCGCCGCGACATTCCAAAAGTGGTGGGCGGGCTTAATGCGAAAGCGTCGGACCTGTCGGCGGCTTTGTATGGTGCGATTTTCGCTCGAGTCGTGCGAGTCTCTTCGCCCGCTGCCGCGGAGATGACCAAGCTGTTGGAGAACATTTACCGCTGCGTGAATATTGCGCTGGTCAACGAATTGAAGCTGTTG
>DATNNE010000203.1:0-81085 GCA_035601995.1 Terriglobales bacterium | reverse complement strand
GCTTCTTGAGCCACATCCTCCGCGTCCGCTTCGTTGCGCAAAATCGCGAATGCGGTCGAATACACGCGCCGCTCGTAGGGTCGAATCAATTCGTAGAAAAGCTCATGCTCGCCGTCCCGAATGCGCCGGATCAGCGTTTCTTCATTGAGCCTGTCGGCTCGATTCTCCAGTGAAATCGCCTCTTCCGGCATTACTCCCCACTGTAATACTGAAATTACGACATCCACACGACAACTATTTGGACAAATATTCTGGATCCTTCTTCCATCCCGTCAACATTGATAGGAAGTTATTCCAACCGTGCAGGACGACCATCACGAGGTGGCCGAAGACGAAGGCCAAAATCGCCCACATGATCAGAAAATGCCACAACCTCGCCCAATGGAAGCCGCCCATCATCCAGGCCAGCCATGAAAACTGTACGGGCTTCCACACTGCGAAACCCGTTAGCACCGACAGCACACCCAGGCCGATCGCAGATGTGTAGGCGTGCTTCTGGAGCGGGTTGTAGGCTTCTCTTGCCGGCGGCTTGGGGCCGAAGAAAAAGTAGTAGCGCGCCATCGGCCACACTCCGGACAGGTCCCGCCGCACAAACAGAACCTGCTTATAATTGCCGCTGAAAATCTGATAGCCGATGTATATCAGCCCGGTCGCGATATAGATCCACATGAACGTGAGATGCCACTGCAGCGCGCCGCCCAGCCAACCGCCAATCGCAAATGATTTCGGCCAGTTGATTAAATCCTTCTGCGGGATTTTGGCTCCGAAGCTGGGGAAAGCGCGAAAGATCTGGAGTCCGCTGCCCACCATCACGAACAGCGACACGGCATTTGCCCAGTGGCACAGACGAACCAGAAACGGATGCTCGTATACCGCTTCGGCGATCTCTCCAGTCTTCGCATTTTCGATCGCAATCGCCTGCGTTGACATGTGCCCTCCTCGGCGCTCTTATAATCCGTAAAAGTACGAGTAGCCTTGATCTTCCCAATAGCCCACTTTTTGCAAAACATTGGTCACTTTCAGATCGGTCAGATATTTCGCTTGCTTATAGCCGACTTTGGTTGGGATGGTCAGGCGCAAGGGCGCGCCGTGCTCCCGGGTCAATGGCTGCCCGTACATTTCGTAGCACAACATAGTCTGCGGATGCAGAGCCGTCGCCATGTCGAGCGATTCGTAATAATCGTCGGCGCACTCCACGTAAACGAAGCGGGCTGTCGTGTCGGCGCCAATCATTCTCAAGAAATCGGAAAGATGCACGCCGCCAAAGTTACCGACTACGTCCCAACCTTCGACGCAAACGTGCCGCGTGTTCTGGTGAAATTTCGGCAGAGTTTGAATCTGGGCAAGCGTGTAGTCGCCTGGTTTCTGCACCGCGCCGGTGACGGTGAGATTCCATTTATCGAAATCAACTCCCGGATCGGCGACGTCGTAGCCGTTGATTGGAAACTTGCTGAATGGAGTCAGGTCCGAGTCTGCAAAAGTCGGCGCAAGGTGACCGGTACGAAACATCTTTGCCGAGGCCCAGTCGCTGAAGCCAAGCCCAGCGTTCAGAAGTGGTTTCTGTAATGCCGGAATCGCAAATGCTCCTAGCGCGAGGACTGGCGTCAGCTTCAACAATTCGCGCCGGCTCATGCGCTTGAATTGTTTGTCGTTTATCCGCGATTTCATGAGTGCTCCTTTACCGCAGCTCGGCGGACATGGGATTCGCCAGTCATCCAAAAGTTGCAGTCAGAGAGGCAAGCAAATCCCGTCGACGGTACGGTTTGGATGGACAATCCAATTGCGGACGCAATGTGGCGAGCGAACATTTCTTGCAAATGAGTTCCTCAGGGATGATAATTTGTATCACCTTCTGAAGGCACATCAGGAAGGATACTAGAGTCTGCCTTTGCGCTTTGCCAGTGAGCGGGAGTAGTTCAGCGGTAGAACGCCAGCTTCCCAAGCTGGATGTCGCCGGTTCGATCCCGGTCTCCCGCTCCATCATCTTGCGAGTCGAGTTGCGATCACAAGTTCCCATACCGCAGAAATTTACAGTCGTTTGACGATTCTTTACGTTCAATTCTCGGTTGACTGTGTTGGAATATGCCTGGCTACGTTCAGCCGACATTTTCACGCGACAATCGAGCGTGGCGCAATCGGAGCGCTGACGATGAGTCGCATAACAGGGAATGCAAGATAATGAAATCGCAACGAAAGGCCGCGTCAGTGCTCGCTGGCTGGATAACGCTCGGTGTGATCTGCGTGTGTCTCGTTTCGCTAAGCCAGGTGGCCACGGCCCAAAGCCAGGAGACTATGACGCCCGCAGCGTCGAGTCAGATGGCGAAACCCGTGGGAACGGTGAAAGCTCTTTCGGGAAATACCATTACGCTGACTACCGACGCGGGATCCACCGTGAACATCGTGGTTCAGGATTCCACCCGCCTGGTTCGCATTGCCCCTGGGCAGAAAGATCTGAAGGACGCGACGCCCATTCAGTTGTCGGACGTGCAGGTCGGGGATCGGATACTGGCTCGCGGCAAGGCTTCCGATGACGGCAAGTCCGTCGCTGCTTCTTCCGTAATTCTCATGAAAGAGTCCGACGTGAGCGCCAAGCAGGAGCGCGATCGCGAAGATTGGCAGAAGCGCGGTGTCGGAGGATTGGTCAGTAAAGTCGATGCGCCGAACGGAACCGTTACGCTCTCGGCTCCGCCGGGCACCGATAACAAGCCGGTTACGATTCAGATTTCGAAGTCCACAATTATTCGGCGATACTCTCCCGACTCAGTCAAGTTCGATGACGCAAAGCCGAGCGCGCTCGATCAGATTCATCCCGGGGACCAACTCCGCGCGCGCGGGACGCGGAGCGCGGACGGCGCCGAACTCGCGGCGGATGAAGTGGTTTCGGGCACATTTTGGAACGTCGCGGGCTTAGTCACGGCCACCGATGCGAACGCCAGCACAATTACGGTGATGGATCTGGCAACGCAGAAGCCTGTTACTTTAAATATCACTACCGACTCGCAGCTCCGAAAACTGCCTCCCATGGTCGCGCAGCGGATTGCGTTGCGATTACGCGGCGGATCTCCCGAGGGCGCGCATCCGCCAGCTTCCGGTGCAAATCCAGCAGACGCCGCCAAGGGAGCGCAGACCACGCCCGGGGGCGACGCGGCAGGTTCTCGCCCAGCGGGCCCGCCCGATTTCCAGCAGATGCTGAAGCGAATGCCCCCGGTAACGCTCGCTGATTTGCAGAAGGGTGACGCCGTTATGGTAGTGACCACGGAAGGCACAGCCAGCACTCAGCCGACCGCGATCACATTATTGTCAGGCGTCGAGCCCATTCTGTCCGCCTCGCCAAATGGCCAGGCGGCGATGCTTCTTTCTCCCTGGAACCTCGGGGGCGGTGGCGGCGATGCTGCGGCAGGTGCAAATCCATAAGGTGAACCGCCCCATAGAATTGCTTCAGGAGAATGAATGAAGTCCCGCCGGTCCCGAAGTTTTGCATTCATATTTTTCACGCCTTTTGCATGGCTCATGTTGGCGGGTTACTTGTCTGCGCAAACTCCGACGGGCACACTGCGCGGACGGGTCACAGATCCCACAGGCGCAGTCATCCCGCAAGCGACCGTTACCGCGACCAGACCTGATGGGCAAAAAACAACCGGCGTCACTGACAACCAGGGAAATTACGAGCTGAAGGGATTGCCGCCGGGCAGCTACACCATCACCACGGCAGCGAAGGGCTTCGCCGTATCTACCGAGCAGAACTTCGCGGTCTCTGCAAGTCAAGTGCAACGTTTTGATATTGCGCTCGAGATCCAGGTGGAACAAGAAAAGGTTGAGGTGCAGGAAGAAGGCACGACCGTGAGCGTGAGCCCGTCAGAGAATGCAAGCTCCATCGTCATCAAGGGCAAGGATCTCGAAGCTCTTTCCGATGATCCCGATGAGTTGCAGCAGGAACTCGAGGCGCTGGCGGGGCCCTCGGCCGGACCGAATGGCGGCCAGATTTATATCGACGGATTCACCGCGGGGCAACTTCCTCCCAAGTCTTCGATCCGCGAGATCCGCATCAATCAGAATCCGTTTTCCGCGGAGTACGACAAGCTAGGCTATGGCCGAATTGAGATCTTTACCAAGCCGGGTACGGACCAGTTCCACGGCCAATTCCTGCTTGATGGCAACTCCTCCGCCTTCGACGCGCTGAGCCCTTTCGCACCAAACCAGCCGTCTTTTCACTCTGAGCTTTTTAATGGGAGTGTCAGCGGTCCGATCAGCAAGAAGGCTTCGTTCTTCTTTACTGCCCAGGTCAGGGATATCGACGACTCCAACATCGTAAATGCGATTGTGCCTACGACTGCTGACCCCAATCCAACGACCGCCAACTTCGCACAGGCAGTGCCTAATCCCGAAACTCGAATCAATCTTGGTCCCCGACTGGATTTTCAGCTTACCCCGAGCAACACTCTGACCGTCCGTTATCAGTATTACCGGGACAGTGAGACCAATGATGGAGTGGGCCAATTTTCTCTTCCGTCCCAGGCTTTCAACACGACTTCGGTTGAGCACACAGTGCAGATCAGCGACACTCAGGTCGTGAACACGAACATTGTGAATGAGACTCGATTTCAGTATCTGCGCGACGACACCAGTCAGACGGTACCGAATTTCTCGCCAACCATATCTGTGCTGGGAGCGTTCACCGGAGGAGGAAATCAGATCGGAAACAGCTCGGACACACAGAACCACTATGAGCTGCAGAACTACACGTCCATCGTTCACGGCAACCACTTAATAAAATTCGGTGGGCGGTTGCGCGCCATGACGGACTCCAACGTATCGAATCAGAATTTCAACGGCTCATTTACGTTCTCTACTTTGTCCAACTACGAGATCAATGTGCAGCCCGGAACCTCATGCCTGTCGATGTTGATAGCGGCATTGCCGACCGTGCCCACGAGCAGCGCGTTAGCAAACTGCGGCGCCAGCCAGTTCTCCATCACAACCGGGCAGCCGTCGTCCGAGGTCACGCTGGTCGATGCCGGCCTCTACGCACAGGATGATTGGCGAATCCGTCCCAACATGACGCTCAGCTACGGCCTGCGCTTCGAAAGCCAGAACGACATCCACGATCACGCCGATTTTGCTCCTCGACTGAGCTTTGCCTGGGGCCTCGGTGGTGGGGGGAAAAAAGCCGCGCCCAAGACCGTGTTGCGTGCCGGATATGGCATGTTCTACGACCGCTTCCCGTACAACCTTGTGCTGCAGGCAGAGCGTCTAAATGGGTTTACCCAACAGCAAACGATAGTTCCTGGGCTCACGTCTGGAAACACTCCCGTGGAGCAGCCTTCTCCAACTCGGTACCAAATCGCTTCTGACTTGAGGGCGCCGTATACCATGCAGTCGGCGGTCGGCGTAGAGCGGCAAGTGGCCAAAAGCACCACGATGGCTGTCACTTACATAAACTCTTACGGAGAGCACCAACTTTTCCTTCGGAACGCCAACGCCCCCCTGCCAGGTACGTATCCTCCCGGTGTTCGGCCTTTGGGAGGCACCGACAACATTTATCAGTACGACTCCGAGGGGATATTCCGGCAGAACCAGCTAATCGCGAATGTCCGCACAAACATTGGATCGAAGCTTTCGCTCTTTGGTTTTTACTCGCTCAACTACGCCCACAGCGACTTGGGAGCCGGTTCTGGTGGCAGTGCCGCAGGATTTTCTCCCGGTACCTCGACAATCAGCGCCAACTTTCTTTCCAATTCGTACGATCCAATGGCCGATTATGGACGATCGCAATTCGACGTCCGCAGCCGCGGAGTTCTTGGTGGAACGGTTTCGCTGCCCTACGCGTTCCGTTTGAACCCCTTCATCATTGTGAGTTCGGGCGTGCCTTATAACGTCACGGTCGGTCAGGATCTGAATGGCGATTCCATTTTCAACGATCGTCCTGCATTGGTTTCGAATGCCCGGTGCAGCAATATGGCGCCGTACACTTCTGGTGTCGCTTGCACTCCGCTAGGAACTTTCAACCTCTCTCCCGCTTCAGGGTACACACCTATTCCAATCAATATAGGCACAGGCCCTACGCTATTCACCATGAATTTGCGACTTAGCAAGACCTTTGGCTTTGGCAGAGAAGTGGGCGCAGGCGCCGGCGGTCCCCGTAGTGGACAAGGGGGAGGTGGCGGTGGCGGCGGTGGACGCGGAGGAGGTTCTCCTGGGGGTGGTTTGGGAGGGCGCGGTCTGGCTGGCGGGGGTGGTGGCGGCGGAGGCCCTTTCAGCATGGGAGCCACCACCAATCGGCGCTATAATTTAACCTTCAGCGTATCCGCACGAAATGTTCTGAATCGGGTGAACCTGGCGCCACCAACGGGCAATCTCAATTCGCCGTTATTCGGTGAATCGAATGCCCTCGCCGGCGGGCCATATTCGTATGGCTCGGCGACTCGAAGGATTGATCTGCAGGTTCTGTTCTCGTTCTAGCGGCTTGCTGTTTCGCAAGGATATTGTTACAACTTTCAGTGGAGAAACCGTGAGAAAATTCAGACCCCTTTGCTTGCTGGTGGTGGGTATCCTTGTCTATTCGCTGGGTTTTTCAGGTTGTTCGGGTAGCGGCGCCATCACGGTTACGCTGTCTACCTCCGAAACGTCGTTGAATCCCGGCCAAACAGCCACAATTATTGCTACCCTCACCAACGACAAAGCTGATCAAGGTGTGACCTGGACCCTGACCGGTCCCGGCACATTAAGCGGCAACACGACGACCGCAGTCGTTTATACCGCCCCAAGCACCGTAGCGGTCGCGACAACCGCAACTATAACTGCAACTTCGGTGGCTAACACTACTGTAACCACTACGCAATCGATTTCGTTGGTCGCGGTGCTCACAATCACCACTACGTCGTTGCCCGGAGGTATTCTGGGAGTTGCCTATGACTCGTTTATTAACGCTGCTGGCGCACCCGCGCCTTTCACCTGGACGATCATTTCGGGCAGTCTTCCCCCGGGCTTAACCTTTCAGACGACAAGCACCAGCACCTCTGCCGAAATCACTGGCACGCCGACCGTCTTGGGCACTTCTAATTTCACGGTCCAGGTTGAGGATTCCTCAGACGCGATCGTTACCCAGGCACTGAGCATCGTGATCAATAAGCCGCCACCGCTGTCGGTCGCAACCGGCTCACTACAGTCTGGCACGGTGGGCACTCCCTACAATCCGAACAATGCGGCTCTGCAGGCAAGCAGTGGAGTCCCGCCCTATACTTGGAGCCTGGCGGGAGGCACCTTGCTGCCGCCGGGTCTTTCTCTTAGTTCCAGTGGCGTGATTTCCGGGACACCCATCGCGACGGGAACCACGAATTTCACAGTGCAAGTGGTTGACTCGTCCGAGCCCGCGCACCAGACCGCGACAGCGAATTTGAGCATTACCATCAATCCCGGAGTGACCAACAACGGGAAGCTGAGCGGCAACTATGCGTTCTCGGTCCGCGGTTTCGACGTCAGTGGACTTTTCGTGGCTGCGGGCAGCTTCGTGGCCGATGGACAAGGGAACATTTCCTCCGGCGTCATGGACATAAATGATACGACCGGGAGTTTTCCGATCAATCAAACTTTTAACGGCACATATTCGGTCGGCACAACCGGACTCGGATTTATGACCTTTAACGTCAGTCCAACAAGCAGCCGTATGTTCGCGCTGTCGATAATGGCTAACGGGAACGCAAATATCATTGAGTTCGACGACAGTACGGGCGGATTTTCCAACGGTTCAGCCCGCAATTCCGGTGTGCTTTTGAAACAAACCGTCTCCGCACTTACCAATAATTATGCATTCGGCTTCGTGGGAATCGATTCAGGCAAGGATCGCTTTGGTGAAGCGGGGCAGTTTACAATCGTTGGCTCGAATGTCAGCGGTACCCTGGATTCCGATGACGCCACTAAGGGCGTCTCTTCAAACGTTCCCTTTAGCGGCACGTACACGGTTGCATCGAACGGTCGAGGCACGATCACGATCGGGGCTGACAGCTACGTCTTCTACGTTGTCAACGCGAGTCAGTTGCTCGCTATAGAGATAGATCCGTTCTCTCCAGGTTTGCACCCGCTAGTGAGCGGTACGATGTTGCAACAGACGAGCAACGGCAATCTTGCAGGGAACAGTATTTTCGAAGTGGCAGGGCTGGAGAGCACCACACCCGAGAGCCAGATTGGTCAGTTCATGGGCAGCGGTGGAAGCTTCGGCCTGACCTCAGACCAGAATACAGGTGGCACGCTTACATCTCCGTCAGGCACCGGGACCTACAGTGTCGGCACGAACGGGCGCGTGACGTTCCCAACCGGATCGGGCTTTCAGAATTCGCTGCCCGTCCTCTATCTGGTCACGACTAACACGGCATTCATCATCGGCACGGACTCTGCTGTCAGTTTCGGCTTCATGACGCCGCAGTCCGGTTCACCGTTTATGTCTACTTCGCTGTCGGGTACGTACGCGGGCGGATCGCTCGCGCCCGTCGAGGCAAATATTAGCAATGCCGTGAGCATCGCAGTAGCCGGATCAAACAACCTCACCGTCACACAGGACGTGAGTAATGCCACTGGCCTTAGTCAAAATCAGGCGACCGGAACTACTGCCTTGACGAACGCCGCCACGGGCAGGTTTACCGCTACATTAGGAACCACAACCGAGATCTTGTACATGGTCTCGCCGTCGCAATATTTCGCGTTGGGTGGGGCGACGGACCCAACCGCGAGAGTAGACGCCTTTGGGCAATAGGGTCCACGCGTTCGCCGGCGAGTATCTCACTGTGTTGAGATCAGCTCTTGCAGTTTCGCGCGGTAGCCGCGGCTGCACGAAAGTTGTTTGCCGTCTCGGAGAACCACTACGTATTCGCCTCGATTGCAGGGTTGCAATTCTTTGATCTTTCGCACGTTCACAATAATGGAGCGATGGATTCGAACGAACTCATTGGGATCGAGCCTCTTGGAGAGGCTGCCGATTCCTTCCCGCAGCAAGTAACGGCCGCTACTCGTGTTCACCTCAACGTAGTTCCCGGCCGCTTCCACCCATGCGATTTCATTGGTGTCGACGAATACGACGCGTCCAGCGGTTTTTATTACCAGTCGACGCTCAGTTTGGGGTCCGCTCTTGGCCTCGGCCAGTAAGTCGAGTATGCGATGGGTCAATTTACGATCGTGTGCCTCGAGGAGCTCCGTTCGCGTTCTCTCAATCGCAGAGTGAAGCCTGCGCTGATCAACGGGCTTCAACAGAAAGTCCAGTGCGTGAGCTTCGAAGGCTCGCATAGCGTGCTGATGGTTGATACTGGTGAAAATCACCATTGGCATATCTTCCTGGGCGATGCGAGTCAGCGGTGCGATTCCGACCGTATCTTGCATTTCGATATCCAAGAAGAGCAAATCAGGTTTGTGGGTCTTTAGAGCAGAAATGGTTTGCAGCGAATTGCCACACTCGGCGACGATCTCAACTCCGGTTTCCTCGGTCAGTAAAAGTCGCAACTGATCGCGGCCCGCTGGTTCTTCATCAGCGATGACGACGTGGATCTCAGGAATCATCATGCGAATTTCACGCAGACGGCTTTCGATTTGCGGAGACCATCCCATACAAGCTTTTGACGCTCCGCGATACGAAATGGTTTGTCTCAAAGTTCAGTGCGTTAATATCTTTTCGAGCGCAGTTCGTACCAGGTTTGTGTTATGTGGAACCGGCGCAACAGCAAGTGTTGCGCCAATCCAATAACAAACAGTGAACACAACAGTTGGCATACAACATCGTGATAAGAAATGTTGTTGCTGTCTAGGCGCCGATCGTCCAAGGGTCGGCACAAAACGGTTTACTGATTTCCGTATAATTCGCGTCCAACATTTATAAGTTCCCGTAGGCCTGCGGTTAGTGGCGCGCAAACCGCAACTTCCAAAACGCACACAACTTTTCTTTCGTCCATGCTCGGTTGAATTTCGTACCGCGAGAAGAACGATCCATCCCTACGCGCGCTTTCGTCAGTCGGTTTGGTGTGCCGCATGCACCGATCGACGTGGGACATGCGTAGAGCGAGACACCGCTGGCTTGCGCGATAGACCTTCAAACAATCGTAGGAGGAATTTCATGAGTGTTGCAAAGATGCGAACTTCAATGGCGTTAGCGTTGTTCCTGTTATCGCTTTCGGGACTTTACGGTTTCGCACAGTCTGTTACATCCGGTGATTTGACGGGTACAGTCACAGACGCGAGTGGTGCTGTAGTCCCGCAGGCTACAGTCACCCTGAAAAGCACTTCCGACGGAAGCAGCCAAACAACGGCGACAAATCAAAGCGGAAGCTATCACTTCTCGCTGTTGAAACCAGGAAACTACGTGGTGTCCGCAACGGCCCCGAACATGTCCGAGACCAAACGCGCCGTAGACGTCCAGATCGGGCAGATAACGACAGTCGTGTTGAGTCTCGGCGCCCGCGGGCAAAACCAGACGATTGAGGTAACCGCCGAGGCGCCTCTGCTGCAGACCGAAAACCCCAACCTCACCACGACGATCGATGAGAAGCAAATCGCACTGCAGCCAAATCCGGGGAACGACACAACCTTCTTCGCCCAGACTGCGCCGGGCGTAGCCATGAACGTGGGGAGTGCGTTTGGAGGTTATGGGAACTTCACCGCGTTCGGCTTGCCGGCAACCTCTAATCTGTTCACGATCGATGGTAACGACAACAATGACCCCTACTTGCAGCTCAACAACAGCGGGTCAAGCAACCTAACATTGGGGGCCAATGACCTTCAAGAAGTCGCTGTCGTAACCAACGGCTACACCGCGCAATACGGACGCCAAGCCGGCGTGCAAATGGACTCCACGACCAAGTCTGGTGGCAATCAATTTCATGGGAACGCCAACTACTACTACAACGGAGATGTACTGAACGCGAACGACTATTTCAACAAGTTCGTCGGACCTGGCAGTCCGGTAACGCCGCGGCCATTCGCCGTAAACAATCAGTGGTCAACTTCTCTTGGTGGACCGATCATCAAGAACAAGACGTTCTTTTTTGTCGACTTTGAAGGTTTGCGTTACGTCCTGCCTTCGACGCAAAACATTTTCCTGCCTAGCCAGCAGTTCGAGTCGGCCGTTATCGGCAATCTGAATGCAGGCGGGTTGAATGGTAACCAAAGCGCGGAGGTTCCTTTCTACAACAAGATTTTCGGTTTGTATAACGGCACCCCGTCGTACGCGCAGTTTACTCCCGCGGGTCTGAATGCAGATCCTTCGGGAGATCAAGGGTGCGGTGACCTGAACGGAAAGACACTCAACGGAACATTGTTTGGTCAAGGCGCAGCCCCTTGCGCGTTGTTTTACCACGCGAGCGGCACGAACCTTAATAAAGAGTGGTTGTTGGCTGCTCGAATCGATCACACCATTAGCAACAGCGACAAGATCTTTGGCAGAATCCACATCGACCGTGGAAAGCAGCCCACGACGACCGATATCGTCGACCAACAACTGTTTGGCGTAAGCAGCGTTCAGCCCACGGATGACGGTCAGCTGAATTGGACGCACGTGTTTAGCCCCAACGTGGTCAACAGCCTCGTTGCTTCGGGGATGTGGTACAGCGCCATCTTTCAGCCTAACAGCCCAGCCTCGGTTCGACTGGCCGCAATGCCCTACGACACGATTGCCTTTGCAGGAAATGCTTTGTTTTCTGACCTAGGCGGAACCCAGGGGAATAGCTCTGTGACCGCGAATTTTCCGCAGGGGCGCAACGTCACGCAATATCAAGTTCTGGACGACCTTTCCATCAATCACGGAAACCACACCACCAAGGTGGGGATGAATTTTCGGCGCAATGACGTAAGCGATTTCGGAAATGAAAATTTTGCCGGCGGCCAGGTAACATTCAAAAGCGTCACCGATTTCGCCAACGGAGTTCTGAACGGAGCCGGTGGCGATCAATATCTGCAGCAGTTTACAAATTTCCCCGAGAATCCGATCGCGATCTATAGCGTGGGCATCTATGCCCAGGACGAATGGAAGATCAGGAGCAACCTCGAACTGACCGTTGCACTGCGCGCAGACCGCAACTCCGATGCGGTGTGCCAAACCAACTGCTTCTCGCGTCTGGCCGTTCCATTCGACCAGTTGAGCCACGATGTAAATGTTCCCTACAATCAGATCATCCAGACCGGCCAGCACCGAGGTTTCACCGCCTTGCAGCTGGCAGCGGTGCAACCGCGCATCGGGGTATCCTGGAGCCCATTCGGACGCAACACGGTGGTGCGGGCGGGAGCTGGGTTATTCTCAGATCTATATCAGGGCGTGCTGATCTCGCAGATCGAGCTCAATGCGCCAACTTTGAACGCATTCACACTGTCTGGCGGCGCGCTGAACAATACTCCAATAGCGCCAGGAGTAACTTTCGGCACGACCCCTGATGTCCAAACCTCGGCTGGAAATTCCAATGCTGCTTTCAACGCGGGATTCGCTTCTGGAGCTACGCTAGCCAGTCTCTCGACTGTTCCTGGGTTTGCTCCGCCTAACTACTACTCGACGGACAAGGTGAAGAACCCGACCTATCTGAAGTGGAATCTCGAGGTCCAACAGGCGTTGGGTTCGAAGACATCCTTGGATCTGAACTACGTGGGCACGCATGGATACGATGAGCTCATCGTTAATGGCTCAGCAAACGCATACAACGCTGGATCAAGCCTGCCTTTGCCGGCTACGGCTCCCGATCCCCGCTTCAGCCAAATCTTCCTTCTGTCCCCGCATGGAATCTCCAACTACGCAGGTTTGACGACCTCGCTCACCAGGAGAGCAGCGTACGGATTTAGCGGCCAACTCAACTACACCTGGAGCCACGCTCTGGATGATATAACTGGGTTGCCAAACACGCCCTACAATTTCCTGCAGCCAACCTTCCAATTGAACCCGTTCAACCTACATCAAAACTATGGCAATTCGGATGCCGACATACGGCACAATTTGACTGCCACGTATGTGTGGGAGCTGCCCTATAAGTTCCAGAGCCGATGGTTGCAAGAGACAGCGGGCGGATGGTCGATTTCGGGCACTTTCTTTGCTCGCTCTGGACAACCCTACTCTGTTTACGACACCAATGTCGCGGCAGGCAACATCCCGAATGCATTTGGTATCTTTGCCACTCTCTTGCCAGGGCAGAGCTTCCCAAGCTGCGGCACGCCTGGAACGAACGCTCTCGCTCCTCAAGCATGCCTGACTTCTTCAATGTTCGTTCCCTCGGGGGCTGAAACCGGACTCGGCTCTCCGAACCGCAACTACTTCCGTGGGCCGAGCTATTTTGATACGGATACATCGCTCGTGAAGAATTTCGATATAGGTGAGCGAGTGCGGTTCAGTTTGGGAGCGAATTTCTATAACATTCTGAACCATCCTCACTTCGCTCTCCCACAAAACAATCTGGCGGCGGGAAACTTTGGACAATTCTTCGCCACCGCGCCTCAGCCCACCAGTATTTATGGAGCCTTTCAGACCGCAGGTGTAACCGGACGACTGGTGCAGATCGTCAGCAAAGTAACGTTCTAACTGGTAACTGCTTGTGGGGGCGATCTAGCACAGATCGCCCCTGCTCTCGCTTCGGATCCAGCGACAGGATAATTGTCCACGCTTCGTTGGGGCACGTACCGACGTTACGTTACGAGAGGGTTGAGAGCGCACAGAAACCCGACGCACTTGCTGCATAATGACTGCGGAGGTGCATTTCAGTGTGGTTGAGGCTCGATTATCTGTCTTGTGTGCTTACTATTTTTTCAACGATTCTAGTCGGACGTAGACATTGGGAAGGCTGGGTTCTCGCCGGCATGAACAGCATAATTCTCTGCTTCATCGGCATGAGGACGTCGCAGTGGGGTTTTATTCCAGCAAATCTGTTTTGTATTGTGCTTTATGCCGCTAATCTCAGAGCCTGGCGCAAGGCTGAGACTCCGTAAGACAAAGATTATCGAAGAGACTCCTCGACTTCGGAAAGCCAATCGGGCCGCTTCAATACTTCGCGGGGCTTGGGACCATCCGCTGCACCTACGATGCCGTCGCGTTCCATCAAGTCGATGAGATGTGCGGCGCGCCCATAGCCAATGCGTAGACGGCGTTGCAGCAGGGAAGTGGATGCCTTACCGAATTCAACCACCAGCTTGACGGCATCTTCGTAGAGTGGGTCCTGCTCGGCTTCTTCGTTACCTTCACCGCCGGCTGCAGATCCGCCGTCTTCACGTTCTTCTTTCGGGGCCTGCAGGAACTTCTCCTCGTATTCGGCCAAGCCTTGTGCTCGCCAGAACTCAACCACAGCGGCGATCTCCTTTTCGGTAACGAAGGGAGCGTGCAAACGATGAACTCGAGCCGACCCGGATGGCAGATAGAGCATGTCGCCGCGACCTAGCAGAGCTTCGGCCCCGTTGGCGTCCAGAATTGTGCGCGAGTCGACTTTGGTGGCCACTCGGAACGACATGCGCGCCGGGAAATTTGCCTTGATCAGCCCGGTGATTACATCGACTGAGGGACGCTGCGTGGCTAGAACTAAGTGAATACCAACTGCACGCGCCATCTGCGCCAGGCGCGTGATGGACTCTTCCACGTTGCTCGAATCGAGCATCATCAGGTCGGCCAATTCATCGATGATGATAACGATGTATGGGAGCGGACGCTCTTCTGCACCGTCCCCAAACAGGCTCGGCGTGCCGTTTTCGTCGAAGAGCTTGTTGTACTGATCGATATTGCGCACGCCCTTTTCGGCCAGCAATTTCAACCGGCGCTCCATTTCGCGCACAGCGTTGCGCAGAGCATTCGCAGCTAATTTCGGTTCAGTAATGATCGGTGTGTAAAGATGCGGAACACCCTCGTAGTTACCCAATTCCAGCCGTTTTGGATCGACCAGAATCAATCGCACTTGATCGGGCGTCGCCTTGTACAGGATCGACATGATCATGGCGTTGATTGCCACGCTTTTGCCCGCGCCGGTTGAGCCGGCAATGAGCAGGTGCGGCATTCCATTCAAGTCGGCTGTGACAATGCGGCCATTGATGTCTTTGCCCAGTGCCAGGGTCAGTTTCGACTTCGATCCCATGAACTCTGTGGATTCGATGTTCTCCCGCAGCCAGATGATTTCACGTTCGCGGTTTGGCACCTGAATGCCGACAGTCGACTTGCCCGCCATCCGTTCAATCAGGATGCTCTCGGCCTTCAGCGCAAGGCACAAGTCGTCCGTGAGGTTGGTAATGCGGCTATATTTAATGCCCGCCTCGGGCTTGAACTCAAAGGTTGTGACTACGGGTCCGGGATTGATCTGCGTGATCTGCCCGTGCACATCAAACTCAGCATACTTTCCAGTGAGGACCTGAGCCAGCAGCTTCAACTCGTCGGCGTCAATAGCCTGCTGCTCATCCGGTCGATGCAGGAGGGAACTGGGCGGCAGTTTGAAACCGCCCGCAGCAATCCGAGGCAAAGTCGTCTTCGGCTTCTGCGCACTGTCGGCACGCTCGGTGACTTCCGGAGAAATCGTCTGCGGCTCAGGGCGCGATTCCACCGGCGCCTTATCTCCGTCTTCCTCCGCAAAAGTCCGGTCGATGCCGGTTCTAGTAGGCTCAGGAGTTCGCGCCTGCGGTTGAACGGATGGAGTCGCAGACCGTGCCGGAACCATCTGCGTGGTAATAACTGGCTTGGGAGCAGCGCGGCGTTTCTCCAGTTCCTTCTGCATGCTCTTCTTGGCGCGCGCATCCCGCCAATCTTTCCAACGATCCCATAGGGCAATTGCGAAAGCGAACCGGGTTGGCGCCCAAACCTGCATCGCAGCGAACGAGAACGCGGTAGAGAGATACAGCGCAACCGCCAAGACACTGGCGCAAACGATATAGGCTCCCGCCAGGTTGAAATAATGGATGAGGAAATCCCCGACTATCCTTCCGAACAGGCCTTCGATCGGAATCGCATTCATCCAGCGCAAGTGGCCGGGCAAAAGCGCCAGCAGAGCGGGGACAAAGATCAGCAGCCAGACCCCGCCTAGAACCTTGGCAATCGGGGAACCGACCTTGCGCGAACGAAACCAGCGAATCCCAAGCATTGCGGAAAACACCGGAATCAGGAACGCTCCAATCCCGAAACCCTGCAGAACCAAGTCGGAAATGAGCGCGCCCACAACGCCGATCCAGTTTCGAGCCGCTCGCGAACCGGTCAAAACTGAGGCACTGTCTAGAGACGGGTCCAACGGCGAATACGAGGCCAATGCCAGGAAAAGAAGGAGCGCGGAGACGCACAACAGAAAGCCAACGAGCTCGTTGAGCCGGCGGTTGTTGGTCGGGGCAAAGATCTGTGAGAGATACCTCATAGGCGATCTGGTGCTACGCAGGAACGACACTCCTGCCGATTGCCAGATCTATGCCAGAGCCTTTTGATTATGACAAGAATGAGGGAACCCTACAACTCATGAAACCCTGGCAGTATCCAGAGTGACAAACACCACCTGTGGCACCCACTCCAGCACAAACCCCAGTACGAGTGCCAAAGCCCCGCCTTACTGAAGGTGCCACATAAACGCCAGACCGATCACAATCACGCCCACTACGATGCGATAAACGATGAAGATTTTCAGGCTGTTGGACTGCAGATATCGAATCAGCCAGGCAATCGCAGCATATCCAACGATCGCCGAAACCAGCACTCCCACCAGAAACGGCATGTGCATTCCAGCGGGCAAACCTTCTTTTCTCAGTTCGTGAGCCTTAAGCAGGGCAGCGCCCGCGATGATTGGGGTCGAGAGCAGGAAGCTGAAGCGCACTGCGGCGTCTCGCGTCATATCGCGGAACAAGCCCGCCGTAATGGTCGAGCCCGAGCGCGACACGCCGGGGATCAATGCAGTGGCTTGAGCGCAGCCGACGATGAGGGCATCTGCAAAAGTGATCCGAGTCAGAGGCTTGGTAAATCGACTGACTTTCTCGCCCCACCACATCAATAGCGCTACCACAATGAGGGCCGTAGCAATCAAATAAATGTGTTCACGAAAGTAGTCCTCAGCCGAGTGTTCTAACAATTTGCCAGCGATGGCGCCGGGAATTGTGGCAATCGCAAAGAACCAAAGAAGTAAACGCTCCTCCTGTTGTTCGTCGGCTGTAAGGTTCTGGTCGGAGCCGCCCGCCTCAGAAAATCGTACAACCTTCCCGCCCAGGGCCGCGCGGATGATCTGAAACCAGGTTCGCCGGAAGTAGAAGAGGACTGAGAGCAGCGTCCCAAAATGCAGGGCCACGTCAAAAGTCAGTTCGTGTGCGGGCGAAAGTTCGTTCCAGCCCAGCAATCGACGCACGATAATCAAGTGCCCTGAGCTGGAGACTGGAATAAACTCCGCGAGCCCCTGAACAATGGCTAGAACCACAGCTTGATAAATTGGCAAATTATTCTACCCCGTTCCCATAGGTTGGAATGTTCTGCTCGATCATAAACAAGAGCAATTGCGCACGCGCGGCCCAGTCGCTTTGCGGGCCCTGCGTCACCGCTTTCTGTGCCAGGGCGGTGGCCTTGCCTCTGGATTCGTCGGACTTTTTCGACTCCCCTTCGGTCTTGTACATCTCGATTAAGGCCGACATGCGCCATGCCGCGTCGTACAAGGCTTCCGCTGCCGCCGGCGATTGCGGATGTTCGCTGGCATATTTTTCGTACATCTCGGCTTCCTTCTCGGGACATTTGGAAGAGCCTTGCCAGTCGCCGCACACCTTATTCTCAATCAGGTGAAAGGCCGCCAGATCAGCCCACTTCGTGCCGGGGAATTTCTTTATCACTTCCTTCATGTACTGCTCGTCCATGCTTTGCCGCAGATAGGACTCTTTTTCCTTGGCGGAAGGAAGAGACATTACATCGGCCTTGTTGATTTGCCAGCGAATATCCGCCGATCGATACATGGCTTCGCCCGCAAGCGGCGAATTGGGGAAATACTCGGCGGTTCGGTAGTAGAGACGCATGGCGTCTTGCGCCGCACCCCGCCGGCCGTGCCTTTGACTGGCTTGGTCTTCGGATTCCACGGCCTCGCCGAACACGATCCTGTCGCCGCTCGGCGTCGAACCCTGCACCACGGCCTTCTTCATCATCCAGCCGGTGATGATTTGCTCTTCGGTAATAACAGCTTCCACGTGTAACCAATCTCCGCTGGTTTCTAGAATTACTACCTCGCGACCGCGATCGATGTCAGCAAGCTTGTTTGAACTGGAATCGGGCGAGAGATAAATGGCAGCCACCTGTATTGGAGTTCCCCGCACCGTTTCCGCACTAGCAGTGAAGCAGAGCACGATGACGGCAACAACCATTAATCGCAGTCGCATAATCTAAAATTCACAGGAGGATGTCGCACCTAGAAGCGTAGCAAGCTACGTCTCCACAGTATGACGGCGAACTATGGTGCAGACGTTGCTTGCAACGTCTCACACCTGCCTTAGCGCTTGCAACATTTGCGGATCAACGTTACCGCCACTGATGATGGCCACGTTCATGGTAGTTCTCGGCAACTGCTCCTCGTGAAACAAAAATCCCGCCACCGCCACGGCGCCACTCGGTTCAGCTACGGTTTTGGGATTAGTCGCCAGCCACATCATGGCTTGCCGTATTTCGGATTCGCTGACCGTCACAATGTCGTCTACGTATCTCCGGATATGTTCGAAATTGATCGCACCTATACTCTGCGTCCGCAAGCCGTCGGCGATGGTCTGCGAGGCTTGCTCGGCAGTGGAATGGACAATCTTTCCCGACCGCAAGCTGGCCTGCGCGTCCGCCGCAAGCTCCGGCTCAACGCCGATGACTTTTATGCTTGGCTTGCTGAGCTTGAGAGCCGTTGCCACGCCGCTGAGCATGCCGCCGCCGCCGACCGGCACCAATACGGTTTCGACTTCCGGCAGATCCTCCAGAATCTCCAATCCCATTGTGCCCTGGCCGGCGACGATCTTCTCATCGTTGAATGGTGGCACAATAACATAACCATGCTGAGCGGAAAGTTCCTCCGCTCGGGTCTGGCGTTCCAGACTGCCCGGACCAACCAACACGATCTCTGCACCCAGAGCGGCCGTTGCCTCGCGTTTGATAGCGGGCGCATTGCTCGGCATCACGATAATCGCCTTCGCGCCCAACGCGCGTGCCGCGTACGCGACGCCTTGCCCGTGATTCCCGCTGGAATATGTGATCACTCCGCGGCTGCGTTCTTCCGGAGAGAGAGACGCGATTTTGTTGTACGCCCCGCGCAGTTTGAAGGCACCAATGGGCTGCAGATTTTCCGGCTTGAGATAGAGTTTGCGGCCGTCGGGCCCGGCGCCGTCTTCACCCAACGACGCTTGGATTAGCCCCGTGCGGACGGTCACGCCGCGCAGACGCGCTTGGGCCTCGTGGATGTCCTTCAACGTGACGATGAGATTGTCTCCGCCGCCTGTGGGCTCAATCGCCTTGATCTGCGGCTGCGCTTTTCTAGACTCTAAATCTCTAATATCACCGGCATGATCAGCGGCCGCTTTTGCGTCTGCTTCGAGATGTATCGCTTCAAGTCCGCGCGGATTTTTTCCTTGATCACGCCGTAGTCGGCCTTTTCTTCGTCGCTGGAGAGTTCGAGCGTTTGCATTACCAGTTGCCGTGCGCCGTCCACAAACCCGTCTTCACCTGGGGCGAACCCGCGGGTTACGATTTCCGGCGGACTCTCCACCCGACCCGAAAGCTTGTTGATGGCGATGATCGGCAGCACGATGCCGTCTTCACTCAAGTGACGCCGATCTTTGATGATCAGATCCTCGACCACGTCGGTTCGTGAGCCAGAATCAATGCATACCCGGCCGATGTTAACGCGGCCTGCCTTGCGCGCACCCAGTTCATCGAATTCCAGAATATCGCCGCTTTCAATCAGCATCACGTTTCCGACTGAACTGTGCATCGCGCCCGCCATCTCCGCGTGCAGCTTCAACTGCCGGTACTCGCCGTGAATCGGAATGAAATACTTCGGCTTTACCAGATTGATGATGAGCTTCAGTTCTTCCTGGCTCCCATGTCCGCTTACGTGGATGGGCGGGGACGATCCATCTTCGTAGATTACGTGCGCTTGTCGTCGGAAAAGATGGTCGATCATGCGGTAGATCGCCTTCTCGTTGCCGGGAATAATTCGCGACGACAGTACGACCGTGTCCCCTTTCTCAATCTTGGCGTGCTTGTGATTGTCCACCGCAGCCCGGGAAAGCGCCGACATAGGCTCGCCCTGGGTGCCGCTGATCATCACGCAAACTTTTTCGGGCGGATAATTCTTCATCTCTCCCGGATGAATCAGCAGCCCTTCGGGAATCTCAATGTAGCCCAGGTCTTCGGCAATCTCGGACGAACTGGTCATCGACCGTCCGATAAAAGCCACCTTTCGTCCGTGCTCCCACGCCAGTTCGACAGCCAGCTTGATGCGATGGATCGACGAAGAAAAACAGGAGATGAACAGCCGTCGCTCGGTCCGCGCGAAGACTTCGTCAAACTTGCGCCGCACCGCGCGCTCACTCGGTGTGTATCCCTTGCGCTCGACGTTGGTCGAATCCTGAAACAGCGCCAGCACGCCTTCTTTGCCGTACTCTGCGAACGCGTGCAGGTCAAACATCTTATTGTCGGTGGGAGTGGGATCGACCTTGAAATCGCCGGTGTGAATGAGCACTCCCAACGGCGTATGAATCGCCAACGAAACGCAATCTACCAGACTATGCGTAACGTGAATCGGATGAATCGTGAACGGGCCCACCTTGAATCGCTCGCCGGCGTGGATTTCGCGGAGATCGGCGTCCTCGAGCAACCCGTGCTCTTCCAGTTTGTCTTCCACATAGGCGAGGGTGAACTCGGTGCCCCAAACCGGCACGTTGAGTTCGGAAAGAATCCACGGTAGAGCGCCAATGTGGTCTTCATGACCATGGGTGAGGATGATGGCGCGCACACGCTGGCGATTTTCAATGAGATAAGAAATGTCCGGAACGACGATGTCCACGCCCAATAGCTCAGCCTCGGGGAACATCAGGCCCGCGTCGATGACGATGATGTCATCGCCCCAGCGCATGGCCATGCAGTTCATTCCGAACTCGCCCAGGCCGCCGAGGGGTACGATGTGCAGCTTTCCTGTTGGCATTTTAGGTGTCCATTGATCGTAGCATAGGAATGTACGGTCGACCGCGACCTTGACCGAGAACCGGAAACCGACAACCGGGAACTGGTTTTTCTAAGCTCGTTGGGTTAACTTCAATTCAGATGGCTATACAACAACGCAAATCGTGGCTACGGCGCAGGGTCGAAAATGGCCTACGGCGTGGCTTCCAGCATGCCTACGAGACCGTGAAGGTCGACCCGAACAAGTTTCTCCTCCAGCTTCGGGCTGCTTACGGAGTGCCCATCAACAGCTTTCAAGGCATCTACTCTGTAGATATCGGCGTGCTGGATGATCTCGCCAACAGCGTCATCCGCAGCGGGATGAAGCTGGCTGCAGCCGAAGGCGCCGGGTTTGGCTTGGGCGGAATTCTGACCATGGTCCCAGACCTCAGCATTCTCGCCGGCATAACACTGCGGACGATTCAGAAGCTCAGCCTGATTTACGGTTTCGAATACAACACCGACGAAGAGACCGCCGAACTCTGGATTGCCGCAGCCAGCGCCGCGGGTGTCGACGTCAGTCGTGAGCTGCTGGAAAAGGAGGTGGTCAATCGCTTTGTGCCCAAGGTGATTCAGCGTATTGCAGCGCAGGCCAGCAAGGAAGCGGTTGAGAAGTGGGCAGGGCGTTTAATTCCAATCGCCAGTTCGGCCATTGGCGCGGGGTTGAATTACTATTTCGTGCGTGCCTGGGGCGACCGCGCTAGAGCCCACTTCCGCCAGAAGCACCTGGAGCTTCGCCACAGGAAAAATATGGCAGAGTCAACTTTGCCGTTAATCGCGAATCCCACGCGATCGGCTTCTTGATTAGCGCAGCAATTCCTCCAGTTCGATTCTCTGATCGGTTTTCTCGTCGCGATATTTCACAATCACGGGCGTGTAGAGCGATAGATGCCACTCCGCCGCCTGTCCTTTTGTCACCGCTCGTGACCCGGGTACGACGACTGCATTTTCCGGCACTTCGAGGGGCTTGTCGTCCGTGGCTCGGTAGATCTGTCCGCGAACAATGTCATACAACGGCGTTGAGCGGGTCAGAATCGTGCCCGCGCCCAACACGGCTCGCGTCCGCACCAGCGTGCCTTCATAGACTCCACAATTGCCGCCCACCAGCACGTCATCCTCAACGATGACGGGAGACGCGTTGATCGGTTCCAGCACTCCGCCGATCTGGGCCGCCGCGCTCAAATGCACGCGCTTGCCAATCTGGGCACAGGAACCCACCAGTGCGTGCGAGTCAACCATCGTGCCTTCGTCAACGTATGCCCCCACGTTTATAAACATGGGAGGCATGCAGATCACGGTGGGCGCGACATAGGAGCCAGTCCGCACTGACGATCCCCCTGGCACAATGCGTACGCGATCCCGTACCGTAAATCGCCGGGCAGGGAAGGTGTCCTTATCGACGAAGGAAAGGCTTACATCTTCGCCCATCTTGCTAAGCTCGCCTAGACGAAAGCCCAGCAGTATGCCCTGCTTCACCCAAATATTTACCACCCATTGGCCGTCGATCTTTTCCGCGGCACGAATCTTGCCCTGGGTCAGCTCATCGCGAAAATCCATGAAGATTTGACGCGCGTCCGGATTGCTCTCGACTTCGAGAGAGGCGAGACGTTCGATGGCGGATCTGAGAGATTCCATTCGGGAAAAGTATACGGGATTTTCAGTTTGCGATAGCCAATTGTCGATTTCCTATGTCGGAGCTGGCCTAGAAAATCGTCAATCGGAAATCGTCAAATGCACTTGCACTCACTCCGGATCAGCACTCCAGCCATGCCTTGCGAAGTTTCACGCGCTTCGGTAAGCGTGCCGTAGGGTCCGTGCCAGCGCGCGTGGTTGGCGTCGTGTCCGGACGGCCGCCCTTTACCGTGATTACACTGCCCGCAACTGGACCGGTGCAGGACGATCTTGTGCGGGCCAGCCAGCCAGTTCTCGTAGATGTAGAAATTGACTACATCGGGAGGCGGCGTCGCTGGCTTGGCAATCACTCCGGCTTCAGTGGCGATCTTCTGTAGCTTTGACCGCGTCTCGCGTCGCATGGGCAGAAGCGGTAGGCGATAGACTTCTTCGATTTTTCCCATCATCGCCAACACCGCTTTCACCGGCATGGGATTAGATTCGATGAAGTTGGCCTGCATCAGCGCCAGGTACTTGCGATTAATGCGCCGGGCCGCGTCCCAGTCGTTCGCGAGCGCAGCCCGCGTCATCTCTGCCATCTCGCGGGGAATCTCATTGGAAGCCACCGAAACGATTCCCACGCCGCCCAGTGCAATGATTGGCAAAGTGACCGCATCGTCGCCAGAGAAGACGAGAAAGGTTTCCGGCACCGCAGCGCAGAGATCTGCGATCTGTCCGATGTTACCGCTGGCTTCTTTTACTCCTGCAATGTTCGGAACCTCTGCCAGACGAGCGAGCGTAGCCGGTTCGAGGTTCGTGCCAGTGCGGCCGGGTACGTTGTAAAGGATGATTGGCTTGTCAACGGCTTCGGCAATCGCGCGAAAATGCCGATACTGGCCCTCCTGCGTCGGCTTGTTGTAGTAAGGCGAAGCAGTAAGGATCGCGTCAACACCTGGCCGGGCAGCGACTTCTTTTGCTTTTTCCACCGCGTCGTGCGTTGAATTGGAAGTGGCGCCAGGCATAATCGGCACGCGTCCCGCCACGACTTCGATGGTGACATCAATAACCTGCAACCACTCGTCGTGCGTCAGAGTGGGAGTTTCGCCGGTAGTGCCGCAGGGAACCAGAAAATCAATTCCGGACTCGACCTGCCACGCCACCAGGTTGCGCAGGGCGGCCTCGTCGATGGAGCCGTCCTGACGAAAGGGAGTTACAAGTGCTGTACCGCATCCTCGAAGTTGCATGAGACTAAGATATCGCGAATGGACGGGCTTGCAAAACTCGTGCCCCTGGACCGAACCCGCGCTCTCACACCTGAAGTTTGACCAGCCAGTTCGCGGGTTCCGGCAGAATCGCAAATTTCGGAAGTTCGCCACGCACCATGGCTACTTCGTCGCAAGCGTGAAAGCGCGGGCAAACATGGCAGTCTTTGTAAATCTTGTCCGGCAGATCCTCGCGTTGCGCGGTGGCGAAGCCCAGGCGAGCGAAAAAGTCTGGAGCGCGCGTGAACAGGCACGTGCAGGTAACGCGGTGTTTTTTCGCCTCTGCCAACAACGCTTTTACCAAATGCCCGCCACCGCCCTTGCCCTGCTGCGAAGGCGCTACGGTGATGGAACGGATCTCAGCCAGATGCGGGCCATAAAGATGAAGCGCGCCGCAGCCGATAATCACACCGCCGTCTTCGAGGACAACGAAATCGCGCACGTTCTCGCAGATCTCGGCCAAAGTGCGCGGCAAAAGAGTTCCGTCGCCGGCGTAGGCGGAAATCAGAGCGTGAATCCGTTGGGCGTCAGGGAGAATGGCTTTACGCGTGCGCATGGACGTCCTCCCGGATAGACTCAATCCTCTGTTGAGCATCAGCGATTGCCTGCCGTACTCGTGTTGGCGCCGTACCACCGGCAACGTCATGGATGGCAAGCACCGATTCCAGTTTCAGGCATGCATAGAAATCGTGGTCGAATTTCGCATTCACTGAATGCAGTTCCTCCAAAGATAGATCTTGAAGCTCGCAGTGCTTCTCCAGACACATCTGAACAGCTTTTCCTACTTGTTCGTGAGCCAGACGAAACGGAACCCCGCGCTGTACCAGGTAAGTCGCGGCGGCCCACGCGTTCATGAATCCCGATTGCGCCGCTTGTTGCATGGCTTCGTAGTTGAACTCCACAGCTTTCATCCAGCCGGTCACGAGGGGCAGCAGCGAGATCACGGTGTCAGTGGCATCGAACAGCGGTTCCTGAGTCTCCTGCAAATCTTTGTTGTAGGCGAGAGGCAAGCCTTTCATGCAAATCTGCAGTGTGGTTGCGTCTCCAATTACCCGAGCGCACTTCCCGCGCGTGAGTTCGAGTAGATCAGGATTCTTCTTCTGCGGCATGGCGCTGCTTCCCGTGGAGTATGCCTCGGGCAAGCGGACGAAGCCGAATTCCTGAGATGAGAACAGAATCATCTCCTCAGCCCATCGGCTGAAGTGCAGAGCAAGTAGCGAAAGTGCGTTCACAAATTCGACAACAAAATCGCGATCACTCGTGGCGTCGACGCTGTTCGCAGTGGGCTGACCAAAGTCGAGATCAGCCGCCATCGCTCGACGATCCAGAGGCAGCGTTGCTCCCGCGACCGCGCCAGATCCGAGAGGACAGACATTCAACCGTTTCCGGCAGTCGGCAAGCCGCTCCGCATCCCGCAGAAACATTTCGACGTAAGCCAGCAGCCAGTGCGACACCAACACCGGTTCCGCACGTTGCAGATGCGTGTAAGCAGGCGTGGCAGCATTTCCTGCCTGCTGCGCCCGGTCGAGCAGAGAGCTGCACAACCCTGCCAGATCAGCGCGGACTTGATCAACTGCCGCGCGGACGTACAAGCGAAGATCGGTCGCGATTTGCTCATTTCGACTGCGCCCGCTGTGTAGCTTGTATCCGACGTCGCCAATCAGCGAGACCAACTGTTTCTCGACGAAATGATGTACATCTTCGGCTTCGTCGTCCTCAAGAAATGTCGGCGACGAAGCCGCGTGCTCGCCGATTCGTTGCAGTCCTTGGAGAATAGTGATCAGCTCCTTCGAATCCAAAATGCCAGCACTCTTCAAAGCGCGAGCATGAGCGCTGCTGGCTGCTAGTTCCTGGGCCAACAATCGCCGGTCAAAATCAAACGACCGTTGCCAACGTTCAAATGCCGGATCCAGAGGCTGGCGGAAACGGCCGGACCACATCTTCATTGCGCCACCTCCGATCGAGCCACCTGTTTGCGCGCCTGCGCTCGCGAGCGAGAGGGAAGGCCGAGAATGCGAATGAAGCCCGCCGCGTCTTTCTGGTCGTAACTATCGCCCATGGTGAACGACGATAGATCGGTGCGATACAGCGAATGCTCAGAGTGACGGCTCACTACGGACACGTTGCCCTTATATAAGGACAGCGTGACCGAGCCGGTTACGTCTTTCTGCGTAGTTTCGACAAATGCATCGAGCGCTTCGCGAAGTGGTGCGAACCAGAGTCCGAAGTAGACGAGTTCCGCGTATTTCAACCCGATATGCTGCTTGAAGTGGGCGACATCGCGCTCCAGGCATAGAGCTTCGAGTTCGCGGTGCGCCGTGATCAGCAAAGTCCCGCCCGGAGTTTCGTAGCAACCGCGCGACTTAATTCCAACGAAGCGATTCTCTACCAGGTCGACACGGCCGATGGCATTGCGACCACCGACTTCGTTTAACAGTTCGACCAATGACACTGGATCGAGCTCCAGGCCGTTGACCGAGACTGGAACACCGGATTGAAAGCCGATCGTTACTTGTTCTTCACGATCCGGCGCGTCTTGCGGCGAACAAGTAAGCTGCCAGGTGCTGGGCAAGGGCGCGTTTGCCGCATCCTCCAACTCGCCTCCCTCGTGGCTGATGTGCCAGAGATTCCGATCGCGGCTGTGAATCTTCTCACGGCTGGCGGCCACGGGGACTCCGTGCTGCTCGGCGTAATCGAGGCAATCTTCACGAGACTTCAACGACCACTCGCGCCAGGGAGCGATCACGCGGAGTTCAGGCGCCAGCGCCTGATAGGCCAATTCGAAGCGCACCTGATCGTTGCCTTTGCCCGTGCATCCATGCGCAACAGCTGTGGCTCCCTCGCGCAAGGCGACTTCAACCTGATGTTTCGCAATCACTGGACGGGCCAGCGATGTGCCCAACAAATATTTATGTTCGTACACTGCTCCCGCTTGCAACGCAGGGAAAACGTACCCAGTAAGAAATTCTTCGCGGAGATCTTCGACCACCACTTGAGATGCACCAGTGGCGTAGGCTTTCGCGACGACGGCTTCAATATCGTCTCCCTGGCCCACATCGCCCACCATTGCGATTACGTCGTAGGCATAATTTTCTTTGAGCCACGGAATAATGATGGAAGTGTCCAGACCTCCAGAATAAGCAAGCACAACTTTCTCAGGCATGAGCGCTCCTCGCTGGCAGGCGCGTTTCGCCGCCAAGTAATAAGTATAAGATGGCTTTCTGCACGTGCAGCCGGCTTTCCGCTTGATCGAAGACAACCGACCTCTCCGAGTCCATTACCGCGTCGGTGATTTCTTCTCCACGATGAGCGGGCAGGCAGTGCATGAACACGGCATGAGGCGCCGCTCCCGCCACGAGTTCCTGGTTCATCTGATAAGGCGGGAAAATCTTGGCGCGTTTTCCGGTTTCATGCTCCTGGCCCATGCTGGCCCACGCGTCGGTGTAAACTGCGTCGACACCCTCAACCGCCTCGTGCGGGTCAGAAAGTACATCGATGACCGCTCCAGTTTGTTCGGCGATCGCTTGCGCATCAGCGACGATTTGAGCGTTGGGACCGTAGCCCTTGGGCGTGGCCACCCGGATTTTTGACCCAAGAAAAGCGCAGGTGAGCAGTAAAGAATGGGCCACGTTATTGCCGTCGCCAACATAGGCCAGGCGGATATTCTTGAGATCGCCGAAGCGTTCTTGCAGTGTGAAATAGTCGGCTAAGGCCTGACAGGGATGCTCGAGATCGCTGAGAGCGTTAATCACCGGAATCGAGGCGTGCTCGGCCATGCCCTGAATTGTTTTCTGGGCGAACGTGCGCAGCACAATCGCATCCACCCAGCGCTCGAGGTTATGCGCAATGTCGCTCAGTTTTTCGCGCGCGTCAAGTCGCTCCTGCGTCTGGTCCACGAAGAACGTGGCGCCACCCAGGCTCGACATCCCCGCTTCAAACGTCAACCGAGTTCGCAACGAGGGCTTCTCAAAGAACATCACCATTTGCTTGCCGGAAAGCGCGCTGCGAAAATCCGCCGGACGCGCCTTCATAATTCCGGCGAGTTGAAGCACGGCCTCGACCCCGGGGCGACCTAAATCGCGGGTCGAAACCAGATCAGCGCCCCAAAAAGTATTGGAAACTCTCGCGGGAGCGACAGGCGCTCTTTTTAACGACTGACTATTCACTTTGACTCCTTGACTGTTCGTTTTTGTATGAGATTTACCGCGTGCCTCGCCGCGCGTTGCCGTGTCACAGTCAGGGTTGAATCGAGCGCCCGGATCACTGCATCAACGTGCTTTTCTTGAATGATGTAGGGCGGCAAAAAGCGCAGAACGGTCTCATGCGTGCGATTGATCAGAATTTTGTTGGCCAGCAAGGTGGAAACTACCGCCTTCGCCGTGTTGGCAGAGTCCAATTCAATCGCGAGCATGAGACCCAACCCACGAACTTCGCGGATACAGTCGTGCTTCTCTTTCAGCTCTCTAAGCTGCCCATGAAAATAATTTCCAATCTCGCGGACATGATCGAGCAACCCATCCAACGCGTCCAGAAACTCGATCGCGACCGCGCAAGCCAACGGCCCTCCACCGAAGGTGGTGCCGTGCATGCCAGGATGCATGCTGCTCGCGACCCGATTAGTAGTGAGAATCGCTCCCAGCGGCAATCCCGCAGCCAGCGGTTTTGCGATTGTCGCGATGTCAGGTTGTACGCCATAGTGTTGGTAGGCGAAGTAGCGCCCGGTCCGTCCCAAGCCGCATTGGATCTCGTCAAGGATCAGCAAGGCGTCGCTGCTTGCAGTCAACTTGCGTGCAAGTTGCAAAAAGTCCGGGCTGACCGGACAGATTCCACCTTCACCCTGAATCGTCTCCAGGCAAATCGCACATACGCCCGCGTCGAACTGGTGTTTCAGGTCTTCCAGATCATTGAACCGAACGAAGCCGACTCCTGGCAAAAGCGGAACGAAGGGGTCGCGATACTTGGCCTGTCCCGTAGTGGCGAGTGAACCAAAAGTGCGTCCATGAAATGAGTTGTCCAGGGCGAGGATGCGCCACTTTGGCCGATGGCCATTTGTATTTCTGGTACGCGCATAGATGCGCGCGAGTTTCAGCGCGCCCTCCCATGCTTCGGTGCCGCTGTTGCAGAAGAAAGCCCGGTCCATGCCGGAAATCTTGGTCAAGCGCTTGGCGAGTTCGGCCTGGTACTCGTGGAAAAACAGATTGGAAACATGAATCAGCCGCCCCGCCTGGCGTTTCAAGGTGGCCTGAATTGCAGGATGCGCGTGTCCCAACGCGTTTACGCCAATCCCGCTCAGAAAATCGAGATAACGATTCCCCCGCGAGTCCCACAGATATACGCCACGGCCCCGCTCGAACAGGATCTTGTGACGATCGTAGGTCGGGAGCAACAGTTTTTCTTCGGAACGAATGACGGAAGCGAGACTCATGCGCCAATCACCTCCGTCCCACAAGCCAGCTTCGTGAAATAAAACTGCGGCAGAATCTCAACCTGTGCCGCAGGCAGAATCCTCACTCGCCCTACGCCTTTATGGAGCGCCTGGCTGCACGCTTCGAGCTTGGGCAGCATACCGCCGCCGATCACGGAGGCGGCAATCAAAGCGGCTACATCTTTGGTATTTAACCAAGAGATGACTTCGCCGTCGGCGCCTTTCACTCCGTCAACATCGGTAAGGAAAATCAGTGTGTCCGCATGGCAAGCTACAGCGCAGGCGGACGCCATTTGGTCGGCGTTGATGTTGTAATATTCGCCATCGGAGCCGAGCGCCACGGAAGACAGGACTGGAATGCCTCCCGCGCTCCAGATGGCCTCGATCCAGCGCGGCTCGGCGTAACAGATTTCGCCCACAAACCCGAGGTCGCAGCCGGGTGTTTGTTTCTTGCGCGCGCGGAAGGCCATCCCATCCGCGCCACAGAGGCCAACCGCCGCACTTCCCGCGGCCACGATTGCCGCGACCAGGGTCCGATTCACGATCCCCGATAAAACCATGAGAGCCACGTCGCGAGTCTCGGCGTCCGTGATGCGCAGCCCGTTTACAAAGTCGCTCTCCTTGCCCAACAGCTTGAGCGTTCGAGTGAGTGCGGTGCCTCCGCCGTGCACGACGGCGACGTGATGACCATCCTGCGCCAACTCGACGATCGCTCGGGCGCACTTACGCAATCGCGGTTTATCCTCGAGCGCCGCGCCCCCGATTTTGACTACGATTTTCACAGCAGGCCTTCCTCTTCCTTCCATCCGTACATCAGATTCATGTTCTGCACCGCCTGTCCGGCTGCACCTTTAAGTAAGTTGTCCACGCAGGAAACCAACACCAGGCGGCGGCCGTCCTCGGCGAGGCAAAATCCAAGATCGCAATAGTTGGTGTGCAATGAAAACTGGATCTGGGGCAGCTTCGGAGTCGCGAAAACCCGCACCCAGTGCCTGCCGGCATAAAAGTCGCGAAAGCAGGATTCAACTTCGCTCGTCTTCATCTCACGGTTCAAATGCACATAGATGGTCGAAAGAATTCCTCGGGGAATCGGGAGCAAGTGAGGAGTGAAAATCAATTCACAGGCATTCAGTTTCAACTGCTCCAGCATCTCTCCCACGTGCCGATGACCGAAGACCGAGTAAGCCGAAAGGTTGTCGGCAACAGAAACAAAGTGAGTACGCGAATTCGGTTCCTTCCCCGCACCGGATACACCAGACTTGGAATCGGAAACGATTCCGTGCTCGCGATCCACGACACCAGCCTGGAGCAGAGGTGCCAAAGCCAGGATCACCGAAGTCGCGTAGCATCCGGGATTCGCCACCAGGGCTGCGTCCGGGATCTGGTCGCGGCTCAGTTCCGGCAACCCGTAAACCGCCTTCTCGGTGAGTTCAGCCGCCGTCACTGAATCCGCATCCTCGAAGCCATACACGGCGCGATTCTGCGCTTGCTTGAGCCGCCAAGCGCCACTCAAATCAATGACGCGCAACCCTTGCTCTATGGCTTCGGGCACGAGCGAACGCGAAGCCTCGTGTGGCGTAGCCAGAAAAAGTAATTCGACGCCTTGTTGCTTCAGCGTTGGCCACGAGAGCGGTTGCAGTGGATAGCTCCCGTTGCCCGAAAGAGCGGGAAATATGTCGGTCAGGTTGCAGGCCGTGTCGGTTTCCTTCTGGCGCGCTAGGAGGACGGGCTGTTCCAGTCGAGGATGACGCAGCAAAAGCCGCGTAAGCTCCAGACCGGAATATCCGGTCGAACCCAGCACCGCAGTCTTGAGTTTCGCTGGCATCAGGCGAGCATCTCCTCGATGCGGGCCGCCAATCTCTTTGCATCCTCTTTGTCGGGACAAATCGTTAGGATGGTGTCATCCCCGGCGATCGTGCCAATCGCTTCCGGCCACTCCTCTTCATCGAGGGCGGCGGCCACGGGCTGGGCACTGCCAACGCTCGTCTTGATTACGAGCAAGTTTTGTGCCGAGCGCAACCCCAGAACGAATTCCCGCACCAGTCGCGACACGGGCGGCAACGGCGGCGCGGATGAACTCTCCCCTTGTGACAGAGAGTAGCCATCAGCCGTCTTTGCCAAGCGCATATCACGAACATCCCGCGACAAAGTTGCTTGCCCCACCTTGAGTCCCCGTTTACGCAGAGCCCGCTGCAAGTCTTCCTGACTGGCGACGGGGCCGTGCTTCAGAAGGGCCAGGATGGTTCGTTGTCGTAACGTTTTATTCATAATGAATAATTATGCACTACTTTGCATAAACATTCATTTATATTATCTGGTTGAGCGCTCGTGTCAAGCGGAAACTAAAGAGGAACCTTCGCACGAATGTAACGTTGGCGCTCGCGTCCCCTTGGCCTTACGCGCTTGACCGGTTCGCTCGCGGTCGCTGCAATCACCGCTTTCCGTTGTGGTAGATTGTTAATAATGTGGGCGCGTAGCTCAGTTGGCAGAGCAATGCCCTTTTAAGGCATGGGTCGATGGTTCGAATCCATCCGCGCTCACCATCAAACCTCGACTGGGGCTGTACTCGCGGCTCCGTTCTTCACTGTGCCTGGTCTTGCGTGTGCCGGGTGCGCTTCATTTGTCGCGCGCTGAACGTTCCGTCCGGCTTAAGACTTGAACGAGTAGTAACTATCCTGGCTCAGTTAATCCACCCGTTCGACAATTCCCACGGAACTTCAGACTTCCTCGGACTGGCGGGCGTTCGGTCCTTCATCCGCATCGTCACGTAGTGACGCAACAGCGTAATGGAGACTACCCAAGATAAGAACCAGCAGCCCGGGCAAGCCAAGTTCAATCATGAGCTCGGATTTCCGGTCAGGCACAGGCAAATCGCCAACCTCGTCCGGAATCCAAAGAACGCCACCAGACGTGGCGCCCGCGGGGGGTAGGGATTGAGATCCATCGCCCATGATCGAGAGGCAAAGCCAGGATTGGGTATGAATCTCATAGCCACGTTCATACGTTGGAGTCCGTTGCCGGTGGCGCTGTGGGGTGCGATTATTTATGGGGTATCGAGGCTCGTGCGCTGATCCGTACCAGGGGTCTTCACAACAGCTTCACGCGATCCTCGTCACGGCAACTGAGAAGTTTGCCGCATCCATGAGTCAGTGCTAGACTGCGCGAATGGCCACCAAGAAGAAGACCAAGAAGACCGCGAACAGTCAGACCCGATCGAAGAAACGAATAAAGTTGAAGAGAGCCGCCAGCCCGAAGGCCCCGGCTAAGAAGGGCCCGGCGAAGAAGAAATCTGTTCCGAAAAAGCCGCCAGCGAAGGCTGTCACTAAAACGAAAGCCGTGGCCAGGAAGAAGACGAGCGGCCTCAAGTCTACGAGAGCAGCCAAGCGACCGGCATCCGGAAGGACTGCGCGCCGAACCGAGGTGCCATTCTACCGGCCGGAATCGGAGTCGGATTCAGCCGGGCAATCGGGAGATTTGCAGGGATTGTCCAATGTCGAAAGTGCGGACTCAGAGAGTGTGGATGAGTTGATCGAAGAAGGGAACGCATTTGAGGCTGGGGTGGTAGAAGGCGTCGAAGAAGCCGGCGACCGGGGCGAAAGGGAAGTGCGGACGAGGGAAGTGCCTGAGGATGATGTGCCCGCCGAATATCTGGACGAAGACTAGCGATGTTGAGCGGACGAAGAACGAAAACCGCCGCCACGACACTATTCTGGCACGACCACGTTTCAGAAGAACCGGGCCTTGAATTGTTCGTGCCTCTGGCGTGCTTCGTTCATGAGGGTCTGAAATTCGGGTTCGTTACGAATATTCTGCAGCAAAGGGTCGCGCACGAAATAGGGATAGCAAAAGAACCCGCCTCCGATGCTATGCCGGAGCATGTGAAGCGCGGACGCTTTGTCGCCTAACACGGCGTAGGCTTGCGCGACCTTGTAAATACCTTCCGCATCGGTCACTCCTTGCTCTTCGATTCGGTCTTCCGTTTCATGGAGAAGCTTCAGACCGCGCGCGTCTTCATGTTTAATTGAATAACTAAGTGCCTTCCCCACGTTGGCGGGAAGCAGGGAAGGTTCCATTTCGAAAGCCCGATCGAAGTCTTTGGCCGCCTGCTCCCGATCGTTGATGTAGTATTCCGCAAAACCACGGTAGAAAAGGATGTAAATCGAATCGTTGGTCGGCAAGCTCTGGATGAACTTGTCGTATTCGCCGAGATACAGATAAGCGTTGATCGCGGAGCTGTTGATCTTCACCTGGGGATTGTTCTGACGCGCCCGTTCACACTCCGCCACCGACTCTTCGAGCATCCCTCCGAAACGATAAGCGTAGCCCAGTTCCCAATGTGCCTCCGCATAATTGGGGCTGATTTGCAAGGCTGATCGCAGCAAGGGCACAGCCTCTTCTACTCTCCCGGTATCGGTCAGCAGGTTGGCCATGTAAATTCGCGGCTCAACCAGCGACGGATTTAATGCGATCGCCTTTTCGTATGCGGCCTGCGCTTTGCTGTAATCCTCGCGCCCGCCAAACCGCAGTGAGGCATTGGTCGTGTACGCCCGTCCCAGATGCGCCCAGGTGAGTGCATAGTTGGGATCGATCGAAGCAGACTTCTCCAGCAGTTGAATCGCCGGGGTAAACTCGTTGAGCGAATAAAGATCGACTCCCCGCAGATAGTCTTCGTAAGCCAGCGAATTAATAGGATTGTCAGGCTTGAGATTTGCGGCTTCCGCCGGCGAAAGGTTCAACTCCAACCCTTTGATGATTTGTTGCGCCACGCGATCTTGTACAGTCAACAACTTGTCGTACTTTAGATCCATCGTGTCCTGCCAGAGAATCTTGTCTGGCTTCACATCCACCAACTGGGTGGTGATCCGTAAGTCGTCGCCATCTTTAATAAAGCTCCCAGTGAGCAGCGTATCGACGTTCAAGTCGGCTGCGACTTTCTTGGGGTCGATGATCTGATTGCGATACTTGTCAACAGAAGAAGATGGGCGAACGGTAAGCGCGTTGATGTAGCCGAGTTTGGTGATGACCGCATCGGCTAGTGAAAATCCCAGGAAGTCGGTTTCAGGGTCTTGCTTAAGATTTCGAAAGGGAAGAATCGCCAGGCTCCGCGGCCGGGCGGTTGTTGGAGCTGTGTTAGATTTTCTGACAACGAAGTAGCCAACGACCGACACAGCGAACAGGATCACCGCGAGCGCCAGTAATCTTCCGCGCGAGGAAACCGCATCGGAGTCGACCGCCGCACTATCCATACTGGCAAGCCTGCGACCCCCTGATCCTGACTTCGTGAGTTCAAGCTGGACCGCTCGAAGGGCTCCCTGCAACACCCTCCTGGCACCGCTGGATCGGCTGCTAGGACGTGCCGATCGTTGCAGTTGCGCTTGAAACTCCATCTCCTTCTTGAAATCCTGAAGGTCAATGAACAGGTCTTTTACGGTTTGATATCGCGTCTCGCGGTCCTTGCGCAAAGCCTTACTGATCATGCGCTCGAGCTCATGCGGCACTTCCGGTGCAAATTCGACCGGCGGTGGAGGTTCTACCTTCAGGATTTCAGCGATGATATCGCTGGCGGTGCCGCCTTCGAATGCCGATCTTCCGGTAACCAGTTCATAGATCACCGCTCCCAGGCTGAAGATATCGCTACGCGCGTCAACTTCGATCCCGCGCGCCTGCTCCGGGGACATGTATTTCGCCGTGCCCAATACCATTCCAGGTTCACTGGTCGAGGATCCAACCGTCGTAGCCCAGCGACGAATCGTCCCTCCGACCTTCTTCTCTCCCAGCTTAGCGATTCCGAAATCGAGCACCTTAACAATCCCGTCGGTTCGCACAATCACATTTTCCGGCTTAATGTCACGATGAACAATTCCCCTGGCATGCGCCGCAGCCAGCGCACTCGCAATCTGGATCGCAATTTCAATCGCGGTATTCAACTCAAGCCTTCCCTTCGCCAGACGCTGGCGCAGGGTGGTGCCCTCAATGAACTCGGAGGCGATAAAATGCATCCCGTTGGCCTGCCCAAATTCATGAATGGTAAGAATGTTGGGATGATTGAGCGCAGAAGCGGCGTGCGCCTCGTGCTCAAAACGACGTAAACCGCGTTCATCGCGAGTGAGCTCGGGCGAAAGCATCTTCAGCGCTACTTTGCGTCTGAGGTGCATGTCTTCGGCAAGATAGACTTCTCCCATGCCGCCGGCTCCGAGCATCGAAATGATTTCGTAATGGGCCAGCTGAGTGCCGGGAGCAATGCTGTCGTGATGATCCTGCTCCATCATCCGGTGCGCCGCCTCGATCACTGGCTTTTCCAGGAAATCCATGGGTTTCTCGGCGGACTCCAGCAGAGCTTCCACCTCCTTCCGTAGCTCCGTGTCGCCGGCGCAGCGCTGGTTAAGGAAGTCCGCGCGCGCCTCGGGCTTCAACTCAACCGCCTCATAGAACAAAGCTTCGAGCCGACGCCAGCGGTCGGAACTGGAGGAAGAGGCCATCGATACTTCCTAGGAAACGTTTTGTGTAAGTTCGCGGTGCAACCAGGCTTTTGCCATTTTCAGTTCGCGATGCACCGTAGCTGGAGAAATCTTGAGGGCTTCTGCGGTTTCGTCGTAGGTTAGCCCGCCGAAGAAAAGCAGTTCAATGAGCTCGCTCTTTCTCTGATCGTGGGCAGCGAGGCGCTGCAGCGCCTCGTCCAACTCAACAATGCCTCCGCTAGTTTGCGGACCAACCAGCACGGCGTCATCCAATGAGACTTTCTCTGCACCGCCCCCGCGCTTGTCACGGTTATGAGCTTTCGCGTGGTCGACCAGGATGCGGCGCAACAGACGGGCAGAAACCGCGAAGAAATGAATCCGGTCCTGCCAGGCGACATCGGCATCGACCAAGCGTAAGTAGGCCTCATTGACCAAGGCCGTGGCCCGCAGAGTATGATCTGGACGCTCGGCACGCAGGCAACGCGATGCCAGTTTACGAAGCTGCTCATAGACAACCGGCATGAGCTCGTCGAGCGCCGCCTTATTCCCGCTTCCCCATTGTTGCAGGAGCTGAGTCACTAACTGCTGCTCTGGAAGCATCTGCTTTTTTTCCATCATCTGAGTCAGCCGCGCCGTTCAATTCTTGCTTCCCGGCCCTGTGGCGCTGGGCTGTGGTGCGCAAGCCTACATGAGTGAGAAAGGGAACTCGTTCGAGCGCGCGCTCATCGCGTTCTCTCCCAAACGCGGGGAGGTCGGTTGGTGGCGCGAGCTGGACACTTGCCCATGGAGCTTGCTGTCGTTCAAGGTGGGCCCTATTGCGCACCAGAGTATCACAGTTTTTCAACGGCGCAATGTGACAAAACGTTCATCAAATTGATCCGTTCAATCCCGAGTTGGCTTTGCCTTTGCCATGCTCTCGCCGCCCCATGCTATAGTCCGATCAACGCATGGGATCGCTAATTTTCTTATTCTATCCCTGGGGTTTGATTCTCCAGGCAGTGGCAATTGTCCACTTCATTCGCCGCCGCCCGGACGGCTACTGGTTGTGGATCATTATCTTCTTCGGCGGCCTCGGAGCGCTCATTTACATCGTCGCCGAAGTCATCCCTGACGCCGGCCTGATGCGCCAGTCCTTCAAGGTGTTTCCCCGGAGAAGGAGAATTCACGAACTCGAATCCGCCATTCTGGATAATCCTTCAGCCGGCAATTATGAGGAATTGGCTGACCTGTATCTGGAAGAAGGGAACTACGCTCGAGCCCGCCAGAGTTACGACAAAGCAATATCGTCGCGCACCGACTCACTTGACCCGTTTCATCGCCGGGGGATGGCCGCAATATTCATGGGCGACTTCGCCGCGGCCCTGCCCGATCTTGAACGCGTAGTATCGCAAGATCCCACCTACGACTTTCATCGCGCCGCCGGACTGTTGGCCCACGCCTACGCCAACACCGGCCAACCCGACAAAGCCGAAGCTTTGTTTCGCGAGGTCACGAAAATCTCGACTTCGTCCGAGACGTATTACAACTACGCTTGCTTCCTCGCCGATCAGGGACGGAATGCCGAGGCGCGCGAATGGGCGCAGCGCATTCTGGACAAGAAGCCGAACATGCCCGGATATCTACGTCGTCGCGAGCGACCCTGGTTCCGCAAAGCATCAGCTCTCCTGAGCCGGTTACGAATGTAGGCGCGAGCGTCCCCGCTCGTGCTGGAGCGCCGGGGAACTCATCTGTAGGGATGGACGATAGCTTTCGATTGGCCGTCCCCGACGAGGGCGTCCCGGCCCTACACGAACACGACCAGCGCTAATTCGCCGCGAGGTAGTCTTGCAACGCGCGCTGGGTCTGGAGATCAAGGGCTTCGCCAAATTGAGTCAGATCTTGCAGCAGCAGATGCGGATCCATCTTTTCCAGATGTTCCAGGGCTAAAGCAAAAACGCAGCGCCGGACCAGGTTATACTCTTCCACCAACCCAATCGCAGTAAACCCCTGCGCCTGCCGCACTCGACCGTGCTGCTGGGCAGCTTTCATGGACGCAGCCGCCATCTTCTCCACATCCAACTTCATGACCTTGATGGTTTCTTCAATCAACGGCAGGATGGGAGCCGCTCGTTTCCCGGCAGCTAGTTTGACACGCTTGAGATTGGGATCCGCCTGGCTATGCGCCAGCCATTCCTTACGGATGCGGCCGCGATTTTCCGTTAGGAGAATCTTGAGCCGCTTGGGCCCGCTTGGAGGACGCAAAGTCCGATTCTCGGTCGCAGAAGATTCCCGCCCCAGTTGCCGGTTGATCTCTTCCAGCGCCTGGCTCAACGCCTCTTCGATTTCGCTGGACCGCCGGTCGCCTCGGGCAACCCGGCTCACATAGGAAGGATCCACCTTAAGTTTGCGCGCGATTCTCACGTACAACCCGCGATATAATGCCTGCGGGGATTGTATTGCCGAATTTAAGTTTGTGGTAAAATTGTCACGGTACATGACAACCTTTCATGTAGACTGGCGACAGGGTGCCGCCTAACGCTGGTGTTATAACAGTTGCGTTAGTATCAGTCTAGCAGGCGCACCATGAGCAACACAAGAGATGCGAAGCTCGAGTGGGCAAAGAGAATCATCGGCCTGCGCCGCCGCCTCCAAATGAGCCAATCAGAACTGGGCCAGCAGATGAATGCCTCGGCCATGGCTGTCTCGCGCTGGGAACGTGGTGTGCAAGAGCCTCCAGCCAATATCTACGTTCAACTCGGCAACCTCACTGGCGACCCCGAATGTTGGTATTTCTGGGGTCGGGCGGGATTGAGCAGCGGCGATTTAATGCGCGTTTTGCCCGCCGTCCGGTCCCGCTTGCGCAAAGATCGTCAGTTAAAGCTGGAGGTCGTTCAAGCTGGGGCGCGTGCCGCGCTTAAGGGGGCGGATGACTTGGTTGCCATCCCTGTTCTACCCGTTATAGCGGCCACCCATGGAGGCAAGGGAGATCCGCCGGAAAGCCTCAACGAAACCCTCCCGGAGACGATGTTGGCTGCCCCCAGCAAGTGGTGTCCCAACCCGGCCTACACCAGTTGTTTGCGGGTTCACGGCCGCTCCATGATGCCGCTGATTCACGACGGCTACATTATCGTGATCGACACTTCGCAGACCAATCGCTCCAAGCTTTACGGTCACATCGTGGTGGCAACCCACAAAGATCACGGCCTGATCGTATCCCGCTTGCAACGTTTCGATCACACCGAAGTTTTGGTCCCGGAAAACCGCGAGTATGAGTCTACTGCGATCGCCATCAACGGTTGGCGGATTGTCGCCAAAATTCTCTGGTGGATTGGGCAGGCCGCTTAGGTTTTTCCCGCACTCTCTGGATTATTCCAAGCACGGTTTAAACTGGCTGACCGCCCGTAGGCTGGACTAAAGGCGCGGGCCCACCCTTTTCGTAAATACCTGAATAAGGGTGGGCCACGAGGCTACGGACGCGCTTTTACTTTCGTTCTGGCTGCGCCCGTGCTGGCTGCTGTTTTTGTTGCAAGTGCTGCTGCTGCTGAGTATGTTTTTGCTCCATCTGCGCGGTCTGTTGCTGGTGCCGCTGTTCAGTCTGCTGCTTCTGCGCTTCATTTGCGTTCTGTTGCGTTAGACGCTGGTGCTCCTGCTCTTGTTTCTGTGCGAGCTTCTGGTGGTCCTGCTGCTGCTTCGCGTACAGCTTGTCCTGCTGCTGTTGGTATTTCTGGTCCTGTTTGGGGTTTCCCGTGCTTGGAGCAGCAGGACGATCGTGGGGTTGAAGATCTTTAGCGTCGTTCGGAACCGGCGGGCGAGGTACATTGTTCCCCGGACGCCCAGCCTGCTCGTTGCCTCGTTCTCCCGCACTCGGCGGACGCGGAACATTGTTCTCCGGACGCCCAGCCTGCTCGTTTCCGCGTTCATTTGCGGGAGGATGGTATGGCGCTCCCGCCTCTCTGGCTGGCACGGCTCCCTCACCCTTGAGTTCTCCGGGTCGCGCAGTAGCTGCGACCGGGGGCCGTCCCTGGTTCACCGAAGCCCGCTGTCGCGGGTCATTGCGGGCGGCTTCTTCATGCTGAGTCTGGGCGGCTACCGGCGGCAGGTGCTGCTCATGTTCAGCAGCTTCCTCTTGCGCCGTAGGACGTTCCGTCACCCCGCCATTACCGCCGTTGTAGCTCACGCGGTTCACCGTGGTGTTGTTGATCACTGTGGTGTTGTAGGTATTGTGAATGTTGGTGATATTCACGTTGTTGACAGAACGGTTGTAGAAGAACTGTCCGCCTCTCCATTCGCCACCTTCATAGCCATGGCCGAAGTAGCCGAATCCATAGTTGATCCCGCCGTAGAATCCGATGTGCGGGCCCCAATAGCCTATATGGAAGATGAATGCCGAGCCGCCCCATCCCCACCAGCCGGGTGTCCACAGAAATCCAGGTTGCGGCGCCATCACCCACGTGCCTGGCACCCAATAGTAACCGTCGGGGCCGTAAGCCCAGTAGCCAGGCGTCCACAGATAACCCGGGGAGGGACAGGGAGGTTGTTCGTACACCGGCAACGCCGGCGGACCGAAGGAGACAGATAAGCCGATGCCGATCTGCGCGCCCGATGTTGCTGGCAGCGCCAGCATCACAATTGCGAAAAATATCGAACACAGCACTACGGAAGCACTGCATCGTATTCGTTTCATATTTCCTCTTGCTGCTAATTTTGTGGCCCCACAAATTGGGGCAGATTTGAAATCTCCGTGCTACACAAACACAAACCCAGACTCGAGCACTATGTTGCGCGGACATCCTATGCGTGTGCAGGATAACGATAACAGCTCCGCACCTGCGCGACTAGCTGCGTACGCGCAACCCTAGCGCAGGGTAAGGATTAGCGCACACGCAATCTATACGGTTAGCGCTGTAGGCATTTTACTTAGTTGCTGTATAGGGTGGCCCACGCGGAGCTCAGAAAAAGACTGTCAGTTCCATTTCGGACAGATTCGTCGGGTGGCCGCGGGCGGGACCGCTTCTATTCCCGCCCGCGTTTAGAAACCTGTCACGCACCAGGCTGCGTCACTTGAACGATGTTGTTGCGCACAGCGTAGAGCACCAAATCGCTCACCGAATGAAACTGAAGTTTGCGCATGATATTGGAGCGATGAGTTTCCGCGGTCTTGACACTCAAGCCCAACACCACTGCTACTTCTTTGGTGCTGCTCCCCTCCGCCAACAACTGCACCACTTCGCGTTCCCTCGGAGTCAGCGGATTCCGGCCCGGCGCAAAGGATGTCCCACCCCTGAGATACCCCTGCAACACCATCGCCGCGACCTTCGGGGTGAAGTATGTCTTGTCCTGTAGCAAGGCCTCAACTGCAGCCACCAGTTCACACCCCGAATCAGATTTCAGAAGATATCCGCGGGCGCCAACATTCAGTACGTCGTGGATTATTTGGTCGGAATCATGCAAGGTGAGAATGAGGACTTTTGTCGCCGGATTCGCTTTCATAATCTGGCGCGTCGCCTCAAGTCCGTTCAGGCCCGGCATGCTGACATCCATGACGATCACGTCAGGCATCAACTGCTTGGCCTTTTCTATCGCTTCGCGTCCATTGCACGCCTCTCCGCACATTTGCCAATCTGGCTGAGGCTGAAGAATCGCGATCAAACCTTTGCGCACCACTTCATGATCGTCAGCTACCAAGATGCGAAATGCTGCCACAGAACACCTCCTAGGAATCTGTTGTCGACCCCAAGCGGCGCAGACAGCGCCGACCCATACTCCTGATTGCCTGCACCTGGACGCAGACAACCCGAACCTTCCGTGGAATTAATCGCCAGAGAGTGACTTCAGCAGCGCGGTCACAACTTGTATTTTTTCTAAAGCACCAGCCTTGCCAAATCGGAAATGCTGTAAAGTCCTGCGCTTAGTCGAATTTTGGGCCCTGCTCGACTATGTAATTTTTACTAGTGTGCGTACGAGAGATGTAGTTGTTAACCAGTTTTGCACAGCTACGCGCACAAAAGATCTTCCCAGTTAGCCAAGAGCCATGAATCCGCCGATTGTGATCTCGGACATATGCAGATGCGACGCAGATCACCGAGAATAACCCTGCCCCACCATACTCTGTAGAAGCGTTTAAACCTTTTTTCGGAGTGGATCCATGGCCTATGTAATTACTAGTTCCTGTATCAAAGATTTGCTGTGTGCCGACGTTTGTCCGACCGATTGCATTCACCCCAAGAAGGACGAGCCCGGCTTCGAAGCGGCAACCCAGCTATATGTCGATCCGGCGGGCTGCATCGATTGTGGCGCTTGCGTCCCGGTATGCACTTCGGATTCGATCTACGCAGTAGAGGATTTGCCGGGTGAATTGCAGGAATTTGTCGACGTGAACGCGACCTACTACGCCAACTGAGATTAGCTTGAGAACAGGCCTCGAAGAACGAGGTCGCGGAAAAACCCCGAGTTCTCCAGTCGGACCGTGTGGCGGCGAAGTTTTCGCCGCAGTTGCCGCGTTGACATTTGCCTGAGCCGGCTCTATCGTTGCCAGCCGGACAGCAATGAATATCGTCAAGTCGACCCACCGGTTCGAAGAATGGCTTGGCCGCCACACGACCCTGGTAAAGTCCGATCTACGCCTGAAACATCAGCGCATGGCGGAAGCGCCATTCTCTTTTCTTCGTGCCACCTTCTACCGCTGGATGCAAATCTGGCCTGAGGTCTGCCCTGACTTGGCCAAAGCTCCTCGGGTGCTCGCCGTGGGGGATCTCCACGTCGAAAATTTTGGCACCTGGCGCGACGTCGAAGGCCGTTTGGTCTGGGGGATCAACGACTTCGACGAGGCCGCCGTCCTGCCCTACACCATCGATCTGGTGCGGCTAGCCACCAGTGCGACGCTTGCTACTGAAGCCGGCCACCTGGCATTGAAGCCCAAGGACGCCTGCGCGTCGATCCTCGAAGGCTACAAGGAATCTCTCCTCCACGGCGGCCGACCCTATGTGCTCGAAGAAGAAAACACATGGCTCCGCGAGATCGCGACCGGAGTATTGCGCGATCCGGTTCATTTCTGGCAGAAAATGGACAGCCTCGCGAAGATACGTGGCGAAGTCCCCGTGAGTGCGCGGGAAGCTCTTGAGCACCTGATGCCAGAGAGCGCTCTCAACTACAGGACGGTCCGGCGGGTTTCTGGTCTGGGAAGTCTGGGGCACGTTCGCTTGGTTGCAATCGCGATGTCCCGCGGCGGCAAAATCGCTCGCGAAGCCAAGGCGCTCACACCCTCGTCAGTTTACTGGGCCAGTGGAGATGAGGGTCCTTCGGAGGTCATGTATCAGGCCATCATAGGCCGTGCGGTCCGCTGCCCTGATCCTTTCGCGCAATTGCGGGGTCGCTGGATCGTCCGTCGCTTGTCGCCGCATTGTTCTCGCATCGAACTAAGCGTTCTGCCTACCGACCGCGACGAACTTCGCCTACTTTCTGCTATGGGATGGGAAACTGCCAACATTCACCTCGGCACGGTGGACGCGCCAAAATATATCCGTCGCCACCTCAACCGCCTCAAACCCGGCTGGCTGTACACCGCCGCCAAGAACATGGGAGAGGCGCTTGCCAGCGATTGGCGCACCTGGAAAAAATCTGAACTCTCCTGAGAAGCTTTCACTGCCCATCAAATCTGTCGAGGGAACCCATAGCACATTGCATCGGCAGACTCGAACCGCGCTGCTGTTCCCGCACTCTCGCGTTTCAATGCAATCAGCAGTTCGTCCAGGATCACCCGCAGTGACTCGGGATCGTCTCTGAGCGCCCGCCGCACGCTCTCCCGGTCAACCGCCAATTCGCCAATCAGCCGCGCGCCTCTGGTATTGGGCTCCTCAACCGTTGGCAGAACCCAGCCAAGCCGTTGTCTGCGGCCGTCGAGTTTCTTCTGTCCAACCGTAGCGAACGGATAGTCGAGACTCCCCGTCGTCATCCAGTGCACGACCAGTTCCTCCACGTGTCCCCCACAGCACGCCGCAAAGATGCCTTTTCTCCGGGCCAACTCGTCTTGCCACTCGAGGACCTTCAGCTTGTCTTCCCAATGGCTTTCCGCCACCAGAAACCATACCTGCCCCGCTGATTTTTCCTCACCGCAGATCGCGCACTCCTGCATCTTTGGATTGTCCATGGCGTCCCTTCCTATGCGGACTGTCCGGTCCGGATACTTTCGTCGTGGGATACTTCTTGCGCATGCGCAGCTAATGTGGCTCTCTTTTTCGCAATCTCAGGCCGAGGAACCGTGACCACTCCCTTCCCCTTTTCGTACGACAGCGTCAGCGCAAACGCACACTGGTCGCACAGCCAGTAGTATTCGATGCGATTAAGAGACTGGCCTCTCCAGTTGGCTCGCCTCAGCTTGGACCCTTCAAACGGTTCCTTCTCCACCAAAAACAGTTTCCCCTGACTTAGCTTGCGGAATGCAGTGAGACAAGCTGGATTGGCGCATTTGTGCAGCACGTGTGAGACCTCCGAAGATGCCTTCTTAGACCAAGGCGAGCAATGCGGATGCACGCCAAGGACCGAATGGTCGTAACCCGCGCGTTACTGGAACCAGTTTGTCTGCATCAGCCGTCACGCCACCTCTTGCGCCTCCCGAAACTAGAATGCCCAACCGCAGTCGCAAGTGACGAAATCTCGTCAGCTCCGATCTGAGCAAGATTCTCAGTGGTTCCCCTCGACGAATTCCCGCGCAATCCCTATCATGGAAAACATCACACTAGATCGAGGTAACAAAATGCCTGAACCAACTTATGAAGAACTGAAAGCCCGCTTAGCCGAATTGGAGAAGCAAGGCCCGCGCCGCACCGGCAGCCTGGAGTTCCGGGTGAGCGAAAAAGGTGGAGTCAGCGTATATGGCCTGGGTCGCTTTCCGGTCACGCTGTATTACGAGCAATGGACGCGCCTGCTGGACGCTGCCGAAAAGCTTCGCGAATTCCTTGAAGAGAACAAATCAAAACTCAAGCTCAAAGACCAATAGCTTCGACCGCGAACAGTATCTCTATCTCACCACTCGAGGCCGCAGGAGTGGTCTGCCCCGCGAAATCGAAATCTGGTTCACCCATCGTGACGGACGCTTCTACCTGATCGCCGAATACCCGACCTCACACTGGGTCCAGAATCTGCAAACCCATCCAGAGGCGCAGGTGCGCATCGCGGGCGAAAACTTCACGACACGAGCCCGCATCATCTCTCCCGAAACCGAATCCGAGTTGCACCGCGCAATCGCCGACCTCTCTCGCCAAAAATATGGCTGGGGAGAGGGTTCGATAGTAGAGTTAACCAGAACTGAGAACCGAGAACCGTGATCCGAGAAGTATGAACCGAGAACTGATTTTAAGACTGACTTAAGAATGGCAACCTCAGAAGACATTCTCACTCTTCCACCACCCCCAGCCGATGCCCGTCTTTCTTACGGCACCGATCCCAATCAGTTCGGTGACCTTCGCATTCCCAAGACCAAAGGCCCATTCCCGGTAGTGATGAGCATCCACGGAGGCTTCTGGCGCGCCAAGTACGACCTCGCCCACGCCGGACACCTCTGCGCCGCGCTAACCACCAAAGTCATCGCCACCTGGAACATTGAGTATCGCCGCGTGGGCAACCCTGGAGGAGGCTGGCCCGGCACCTTCGAAGACATTCGCAGTGCCTATCGTTACCTGGCGCAAATCGCCAAGCGGTACGACTTCGACTCCACCAAAGTCCTGGTGATGGGCCACTCCGCCGGCGGACAACTCGCCCTCTGTCTCGCCGCCCACGAATCCTCGCTCAAACGCGTGGTTTCACTGGCGGGCGTAGTGGATTTGCAGAAGGCGTGGGAACAGCACCTCAGCAAGGACGCAGTCGTGGAGTTTCTGGGAGGCAAGCCCAGCGAAGTGCCCGAGCATTATCGCGAAGCCGATCCCATGCAGCTAGCCATCGAGCACGTCACGACGCAATGGTTGATTCACGGAGCCGGAGACGACGTCGTCCCGTCGTATTTCAGCCGGCAATACACCGAGCTAAAGAAGAAGAACGGCGAAGATGTGCATTACACCGAAATCTCAACTGCCGGGCATTTCGACCTGATTGATCCCCGCTCGAGCGCCTGGTCCACAGTAGAAAACACCGTCCGCCGAATGCTAGCGTAAACCAATGATGGAGGACGGGCGTCCGCGCCCGTCCATTGGATGACCAGTTTCCCTTGTGGACCGTCGTGTCCTTTGTGGTTGAAGCTTTGTTGGTCTCCGTATAAATCCGCGGCTGCTTTTCAAGCGCAATTCCTCAACACCAGAGCCGAGTTCTTCGACCCGAAAGCAATGCAATTGCAGACCGCGTGTCCGACTGCTTTCTTCCGTCCAACTTCCGGCACGTAATCCAGATCGCACTCCGGATCGGGCGTCTCCAAATTGATCGTCGGCGGAATCTGCCCGTTCTGCATGGCCACAATCGCCGCCGCCACTCCTGCCGCACCGCACGCCCCCTGCGGATGCCCGATCTGCGACTTCAAAGCCGACATCGGAACCTCCCGTGCGCGTTCGCCGAGCGCCAGCTTTAGTGCGCGCGTCTCGATGCGGTCATTCAACTGCGTCGAAGTTCCGTGCAGATTCACGTAGTCCACATCCTGCGCTGCGATACCAGCCTCCTTCATCGCCAGGCCGATGGCCCGCGCCGGCTCTTCGCCGCACTCCTGCAATCGCACCCGATGAAACGCCTCGCACGTCGATCCATACCCGCAAATTTCCGCCAGCATCTTCGCCCCACGCCCCCGCGCATGTTCATACTCCTCGAGCACGAACATCCAGGCTCCCTCCGCCAGCACAAAGCCATCGCGGTCGACCGAGAACGGACGCGATCCCCGCTCCGGCGCATGGTTCCACGAGTCAGTCAAGATCTTCATCAGGATGAAGCCTTTAATAATGCCCAACGCGATGGGAGCATCCGCTCCACCACTCAAAACCATGTCGAGCCGCCCCGATTGAATCTGCCGCATCGAATATCCGAACGCGTCCGTCGACGAAGTACAGCCGGTCGTGATCACGTGGCTGGCCCCGCGAAATCCGAAACGCACATTCAATTCACTTGAAAGCGCGCCCATCACCCCAGTCGGCACGCAAAACAAACTCATCTGCTTGTACTGCTGGTGGAAGAACAGACGATATTGTTCCTCGGTGAATTCCTGCGATCCGCCGCCCGAACCAATGATCACCCCAAAGCGCCGTTTCTCCTCAAGAGGGAGGGAAATGTGATCGAGCCCGGCAGTGTCTAAAGCTTCCGTGGCCGCGGCCAATGCTAGGGGCAACACTCGCGATACATGTTTCCGCTCCCGCTTTTCCACCCAAGCCAGTTCGTCGAAATCAGGAACCTCCCCGGCAATCTGCACCGGGATCTCTGAGGAATCGAAATGCGAAATACGCCGCACCCCACTCCGACCCAGCAGAACGCCCTCCGAAAACGAAGCATTCCCCACCCCATTCGGACTCACAACTCCCATCCCAGTAATCACAACTCGTCGCTTCACTTCGTACCTCCATAGCGCCGCGTTCGCAATTTGTCGCTGCCTCTTAGAACTTTTCGCGGCCGTCGCAAATCGGTCTGCGAAGGGCACAGCTTCAGCCGTGCCGCTCAGCCCCAAAAAATCGGGCTTCAGCCCCTGAGGCCAAGATTCTCCCACGCACCAATATTTGTACTTCTAAGGGTATACGAAGAGAAGAGCTTCGGCCGTGCTTTATAATCGCGTTTCGCAACGAGGGGACTCTTGGCTTACGAAGACCTGCGTGATTGGATCGCCGCGCTCGACCGCGCCGGCGAACTAAAGAAAATCCGTACCGAAGTCGACCCCATTCTAGAGATCACCGAAATCACAGACCGCGTGAGCAAAAATAATGGAAGCCAGGCGTCCTTGCCCGGCAGTTCATCGAAGCCCGGCGGCCCCGCGTTGCTCTTCCAAAACATCAAAGGCCATCCCGGCGCCCAAGTCCTGATCAACCAATTCGGCTCCGCCCGCCGCATGAATCTGGCACTCGAAGTCGATAAACTCGACGAAGTCGCCGACCGCATCCGCCAATTCATCGACTTGAAATCCCCCCAAGGCTTCCTCGACAAAGTAAAGATGTTGCCTATGTTGGCCGAGATGGGGAAGTTCTTTCCGAAAACCGTTTCTAGCGGACCCTGCAAAGAAGTCATTCGCCGTGACAGCTTTTCGCTCGATGAGTTCCCCATCCTGCAGTGTTGGCCTAAAGACGCAGGCCGCTTCATCACTCTCCCCTGCGTGGTAACCCGCGATCCCAAAACCGGCAAGCGAAACGTAGGCATGTATCGCATGCAGGTTTATGACGGCCGCACGACAGGAATGCACTGGCAAAGACAAAAAGTAGGAGCCGAACACTATCGCGAGCAAATGCGAGCCGCCGCCGCGCAAGAAAATGTAGGCGCGCGCTTCCCCGCGCGTGCAGCCGTAGACATAATGGCGCGCTCATCCGGCGGTTCAGTACTCGCCGACGGCGCTCGTCCCACCGGCAAAATGGACGTCGCCGTAGCCATCGGCACCGATCCCGCCATCACATTTTCCGCCATCGTCCCCGCTCCTCCCGACGTCGAAGAATATCTAATCGCCGGATTCCTCCGCCAAAAACCAGTCGAACTAGTAAAGTGCGAAACCGTAGATCTCGAAGTCCCCGCGACCGCCGAAATAATCCTCGAAGGCCACGTAAACCTCGACGAACTAAAACCCGAAGGCCCCTTCGGAGATCACACCGGCTTCTACTCGCTGGACGATCTTTACCCGGTTTTTCATGTCACGTGTGTCACGCATCGCAAGAACCCGATCTATTCGACCACGATCGTTGGCAAGCCTCCGATGGAAGATGGCTGGATGGGCAAGGCGGTCGAGCGCATTTTTCTTCCGCTGATGCGGCTGACCATCCCTGAGATCCTCGACATCAATCTTCCTGTCGAGGGTGTTTTTCATAATCTGATGATTGTTTCGATCAAGAAATCGTATCCGGGTCAGGCGCGCAAAGTGATGAACGCGGTCTGGTCGCTGGGGCAGGCGATGTTCACCAAGTGCATCATCGTGGTCGATGAAGACGTGAATGTGCAGGACATCGGAGAAGTCACGCTCAAGGTGCTCAATCACATCGATCCCGAGCGCGATATTCAGTTCATGCTCGGCCCCGTCGATTCACTGGACCACGCTTCACGCCTGCCCAACTACGGATCGAAGATGGGCATCGATGCCACCCGCAAATGGTCCAGCGAAGGGTTCACCCGTCCCTGGCCCGACGAAATCCTCATGGACGAAAAGACCAAAGCGCTGGTCGACAAGAAATGGAAAGAGCTGGGCATCGAATAATGTCCCCGGTTTACCCACTCGACAACCGGGACTAGACTCACCCCGGAGGTTTTCTATGCGATGTTTGCTCAAGGTGTTAATTCCGGTCGAAACCGGGAATGCCGCGATCAGCGATGGCAGTCTGCCCAAGACTATCGAATCCATTCTGAATGACCTCAAGCCCGAGGCGGCTTATTTCATGGACGAGCATGGCAAGCGAAGCGGGTTCATCTTCTTCGATCTGAAGGATCCCTCGCAAATCCCCGCCGTGGCCGAGCCCTGGTTTCTGGCTCTCAATGCGCATGTCGAGATCCATCCCGCCATGAACCTTGACGACCTGAGGAAAGCGGGACCGGGCATCGAGAAGGCAGTCAAGAATTACGGCCGCCCCCAGCACGCAACCGCGGCCTAAGTTTGGTTTCTCCACATCGCAGAAGGCCCTCGCAAGAGGGCTTTTTCGCAGCGTTTCGCCGAGTGGAAACACGATGACCCGGGTTTAGACAAACGGAGAGACGACCGTATATCGCATAGGAGCCTCATGCGTATTCCAGTTGCTCGATTCATCCATCGATTACCCGCGCTGATCGCTCTGCTGATTCTCTGCGCTGCCAGCTCCCTGGCGCAGCAGAAAACTTCGGACGCCGAGCGTCAACTATTCAACTCGGTAAATCAGGAACGCAAGGCCCACGGATTACCCGCGTTGAAGTCCGACGAAGCCCTGACCACCGCCGCCCGCGCCCATGCCCAGCGCATGGCCGAGCAGGGAACCATCTCGCATCAACTTCCCGGCGAGCCCCTTCTGCCCACCCGCGTAAAAGCCGCCGGAGCCCACTTCAGCTGGCTTTCCGAGAACGTCGACGAGGGACAGAACGCCGCCGCCATTCATCAAAGCTTCATGAAGTCTCCGCAACACCGCGCCAACATCCTCGACACCGACATGGACTCCGCCGGCATCGGCATAGCCGAACGCAACGGCCAACTCTTCGCAGTAGAAGATTTCTCCAAAGCGAAATGAATTAGCAACTGGTGGGCTTTCGCGCTAAGATGTGGGCTGATTTCGTCGATTAGTCACACCATATGATCAAAAGCCTCCATGTGCAAAACTTCAGGTCTTTGAGAGACCTACGTCTAGATCTGGACCGACGCAACGTCCTGGTGGGTCCCAACATGTCGGGCAAAAGCAATATTATCGATCTCTTCAAGTTTCTCGCTCAGATGGTGCTGCCCCGGCCCGGAGTATTCGGTGTTCCTGCCGCTTTTAACGCACGAAATGGGTTCCCCGAAGTGATGTGGAAAGGAGGCGAGCCAGGGATAATTTCCATCTCTGTCCAAGGCGATGTCCCAGAGCGCCTCACCTCAGGCGCGTACACCGACTGGATATACAAGCTATCAGTGTTAGGAAACGTACACGGCTTGATTACAATTCAGGAGGAACGGCTAACAGTTTCCGGACCAAAGGGCGAAGCTGAATTAATTGAGAGGGTCGAGGGTAAGCGTGTGTTGAAGAATGCGGATGGGCGCGTCCTTAGTCATATCGCAGAAGACAGGTCAGCACTGGAATTCGAGATACCCGACTGGGAGGGTACGGCAATTCGTGTGTACTTTCTCTTGTTTCGATTCTATAGCCTTATCCCGCCGTTGATGAGACAGGCCAACCCAGCTTCGGCGGCCAGTTTTCTGAATGAGCATGGAGAAAACCTCAGTTCTTGGCTGATGACGCTCCAGACCAACTACCCGGACTCTTTCTCGAGGGTACGCAATGCTGCTAAGGATGTGTTCCCTGATATTTTGGAGTTGTTCACGTCCCCTACCCAACAAGCCACCGTTTACGCTGGAACTATGGAAAAGTATCTTCGGCGACCAATTCAGGTGTGGCAGATGTCTGACGGGGAACTGACGTTCATCGCGCTTCTGTCGCTGCTTTTCGCACCGAATACGCTCGCCGGCAGCCTGTATTGCGTCGAGGAACCTGAGAACCACTTGCATCCCAAGCTTCTTGAGACGTTGATTGCGCTTCATGACCAGGTGCGTCGCGAGCTCGGCCCGGACGCTGGCCAGGTGATACTCACAACCCACTCTCCACAGTTGGTGGACCTCTGCCGGTTGGACGAATTGATCGTAGTTGAGAGAAGAGAAGGCTCGACATTTTGCACTAGGCCGAGGGATAAGGGCCACTTGAAGGGTCTTTTGGCACGGGAAGAGATCGGGCTAGGAAACCTATTCTTTTCCGGGGCACTGAGCGGTGCCGAATAGCTACGGAGTTGTAGTTGAAGGCGATTTTGATAAGGCCGTGTTTTGCGAACTGATTCTGAGAATCAGAGGCGAAGCATTGCCCGTCCGCCCTCGAGTTAGCGGCGGCATCGCCAAGCTGAAGAAAAACTTCCCTGCACTCCTGGACGACCTGGAATATGCGCACAACGGTGGGCCCGTTGATCGCGTACTCGTGATCCGCGACGCCGATGGCGGAACCCCTGCGACACTGGAGTCTAATCTCGCGGGAAGAATTGAGGATCGGGAATTTGCCTTCCGATACGGCGTCAGATTCTATGCCGTTGCGCAACAGACGGACACGCTGTTGCTAGCTGACCCAGGAGCAATCAATCGGGTCGCGGAAGCAAGAAACGTCCTACGGCGACAGGTAACCCGACCCGCAGAAGCCCTAGAATCGATACGCAACCCGAAGGATTATTTGGTCGACCTACTCACGTTGGCGGGACTGCAGTACACAGCCGAGGTTTGCCGCAAAATTGCGGCCGAGGCCGACTTAGACTTAGTTAGTCGTTACTGTCCCTCGTTTGAGAATTTCATTTCGAGAGTTGTTGAACGGTAGGTATATATACCTGCCATGAATCGAAATCTCTACTTGAGCGACTGGCATTGAATACAGGGCACTTATAAGGATAACAGTGATTGGGCAGACGATGGTATATATACCGTTGTCTGCCCTTCTTGTTGGGATCGAGTCCGCTGGATTTTCGACATCGGAAGATTCAATATCAAAGTCGCTCACGCGACCACAGGAATTCGCTAAAAAAGCTAGAACCTATCGTCGTGAATCTCGGGGAGGACGATTTTGTGTCGGCAGTTAAGGGCTACAAACCGGACATCACAAAGGAGGAACTGCAAGAGTGGTTATGCGGTTTCGCGCCGCCGTGCGCGAGAAGCGCGGGCTTTATTAACGATCCGCTCGAAGTTTTCTTCGGCCTTCTTGAATTCTTCTTTGCTGAGCTTCTTGCGCTGGGATCCGACCAAATTCTCGAAGCTCTCGGCAAGAGTCGCCATCGCGGATTTTGGCTTCTCGGCAGATGTCGCCATGGCAGAACCTTTCCTGGAACGCGTGTCCTTGTCACTCATATAGTTTAACCTATGCGGCAAGATCAGGTGGGGCTACGTCACTGAAGTAACACGTTGCTTACTTCATTGGGCTCTGCGCCGACCACTACGAATGTCCGTTCTGCATTCTGTTCTGTCATCTTGAGCGTGTGAATGGACTCGCTCGCGAGTCCATTCACGGAGTCGAAAGACCTTGCGTTTACTTGCGCCGTCGGAGTTGTGGTTTCGTTCCTGCTATCCGGCGCTGAACAGACACAAGGTCCCTCGACTCGACAGAATCGCTCGCTGCGCGGGCGAACCTGTTCCGCTCGGGATGACAGGGTTAAAGGGAGAAACAACGGATCGAACCGACTGCGTTTAGTGGTTGTCCCTGCGTGATCGGGGTCGGGTTTTGGCTGGGGCTGGTTTGGGATTGGTCAGCAGGCTCCAGGCTTCGCGGTATTTTTCGTAGCGGCCTACGACTTTGCTGTCTGGGTCAGGATAGAGCGGAAGGCTGGTGCGCGGGGCGAAAGCTTCGATGGGGATGATGTACCAGACGCCGAGGGAGACGACGTAGGCTGCGAGGAAGTCGATCTGGTCGGCGGTGTAGGGGACGTGGCCCTTGGAGGCCCAGTAGGCGTTGATGATGTATGGGCGGTCGTTGGTTTGGCGACCGAGGTCTCCGCCGGTGGATTTGACCTGGATGCGCCAGAGGTGCTGGCCGGTATCGAGGATGAAGTCGTAGCGCTGGCTGTCGCCCATGGGTTGGAAGATTCTGAATCCAAGTTCTGTAGCCTTGAGGGCGAAGGCGATCTCCGATAACTCCCCTTGACGTTTGCGGGTACAGTTGCCGGCTTCTTTGGACAAGCCTAATGGCGGGCGACGGAGGCGACCTACGGATTGTTTTTTCATGGGCAATGCAAGAATGGCGCAGCGTGGCTACGCCTGATCTTTTCTCCTTTAATGATTTTGGAATTGGTTTAGAACAGGTTCAGAGCGGCTTGCGCACAAAATAGAAAGGCGCGGGATTAGACCCGCGCCTGAATTCTGCACTATTTCCAGAGTAGCAGATTGCAGGGGGGAACTATGACATGGTTTTCAGATTTATTTTCTCCATGGAATGAGTTGTTTACGCCGAAAAATGGACCCGAGGGGGCTTGACAAGATTTTGTGCGGAAGCGGGTTTTGGCGAAAATCGGCTAGGTTCAGGAAGGTTTGGTGAATGTTCCGCGAGCCAACATGCTTGGGGTAGGCGTCGAATTGGGGGGCATCGGCTGGGCGGAAGTCGCAGGGTTCTCGCTGGCGGTAGAGGAATCTTCGAATCCAAGATGGATGCGTTCGCGGACTTCCTGAATGCGGGAAGTGATGATCGGCGTGCGATATTCGGGATGACAAAATTCCAGATGCATGCCGCGCCCGATGTAGCGCAGCTTGAGCATGGAGCCTCCCCAGGTAGAGCCCGCAATCGCGACCAGCACCGGCTCCGGGCAGAATTCCGGATGGCCGGAAATCAGCGCCTGGCTTTCACCCAGGAATACTGCGGTGTAGCGATGGTGTTGCGTCTGGATCTCAAGCACAGTGGACGGCGGCAGGTCGCCGAGCGAAACGCCGCCCTCGATTTCTGAGCGGACGATGTTGCCGTTCACTTCGTCACTGAGATTGGGGTGCGGCATGAACATGGTCAAGTCCATCTGGCCCGATCAACTGTTCGAAAGATCATACCAGAGGACAGCCGTATGTCGAAGGTTACTTGTGGGGAGGGTCGGACGGGGCCGTTCTGGACTGGAAAAGACGGATGCCGGGAATTAGACTCTGGGTGGCAAAAAAACAAGCCAGACTTGATCCGTCTGGCTCTGCGCGCGAAGCAGACTGCGGCGGCAGCTACTGGCCAATCGAACTGGCCACGGAAGAGAATACGTTATTTGAACTTCCTCCAATCAATCGGATGGTGCCCACAACCAGCACGAGTATCACTGCCAGCATGACCGCGTACTCGGCTATGTCCTGGCCCTGGTCGTCCGCCCACAGGTTGCGGAAGGTTTTGATGTTCATTCACCTCTCCCTTCTGAATCGGTGAGCACAGTGTGCTCCCGCAAGCGCAAAAATACAAGTGCCAAGTCATCTTACGTGTTGAAAACTGGTGTGCTATTTCGACGGTCACGGTGGTCGTCCTTAAGTTACTGTCAGACTTGCGGACAATCGATTATTCTACGTAATCGGATCGGACCAGGATTTCCGGCGAAAGATTTGATCCTGATTGTTTAGGGCTCGAGGAATGCACAAGTCTGCCACTCGACGTTACGCCCGGTATCGCACGGAGATACCGGTTATTGTGAAGGTTCTGGGGCCGGAGGGATACATCCGCATACACGGCCGGTGCTTCGAGATTGCCGAGGCTGGGCTGGGGGCTGTGATTACGAGCGAATTGACCGCGGGAGAAATGGTTACGCTGGAGTTCTCTATTCCAGACGTTCCCGAGGCGTTTGTCATGCGATCGGTAGTGCGGCATCGCATGGGCTTCCTGCACGGATTCGAATTCATCGGCGCGCTTGCCGAGCAGAGCAAACGCATCCACGCGTACTGCGAAAAGTTGGAGCCCTCGTAGTCGCTGGCGTCCCAAAAACAACTTGAACCTAGGAATGTCCGGCTGCTGCTTCCGCAAACTGACATGGCATAATGGGGCTAGCTAGCATTGGCCCCGTAGCTCAGTTGGATAGAGCAGCGGTTTCCTAAACCGTTGGTCGGCGGTTCGACTCCGCCCGGGGCCTCCATTGCGAAATCGGTGCAGGCCTCCGCGGTTAGGAGTTTGGAAGAGCTCGTCCGAGACGTGAAAAGCTCACGGCAGGCGCTAAAGCGCGGCACAATTTCGGCGACTTGCGGCCCGACTGAAGTCGGGCCCTTCCCGAACTCGGCGTCCAGCAGAATGTTTCCGCAACCTCCCAGTATCGTGTCCCAGAAATACGCGGGACGTTGATTCGACACGACGCATAACAGGCCGGTGCTGCGAGGAACGTACATAGATCCTTCGCTTTGATCAGGATGACAGCGCGGACTTATGACGCGACCTAGTGGGACACGATAGTAGTTAAGGGATCAGGCTTGCTGTGCTGCGGCTACGGCTTTGGCGGTTGGGATTCCCTCGCTGGAATCGGCCTTGTCGGGTTGGGGTCCTGGAGTTCTTACAGCTTGCGCGGCAAGCTGTTCGGTCAGCCTGGCCTCTTTTCCGGCGATCGCTGTTGCCTTGAACGGCAGAGATTGTTCGCAAGTGGGCAGCATTCCGATCGCCTGGTTTTTACCGGCCTTCTTGGCGTCGTAGAGTGCACAGTCGGCTAGGCGCAACACTTCGCGATAGGCAATCGCCTCCGGCTCACGGACGAACCAGGGGAAGACCGCCCATCCGATCGAACAGGTGCATCGTAGGCGCTGTCCGCCTTTGAGCGGCAAGAGTTCGCCGCCGACCGCTTGCAGAACGCGGTCCGCCAATATGTTCGCTTCCTCGCGGTTGGTGTAACGCGAGACGACCAGGAACTCGTCCCCGCCCCAGCGAATCAGCACGTCGGAATGGCGGATGGCAGAACTGATTTGGCGGGCAATCTCAATCAGCAATTGGTCGCCGGTTTCGTGTCCGTAGTGGTCGTTGACTTCTTTGAAATAATCGCAGTCGATGAGATAGAAGACGAGGTCGGGATTCCGTTGGCCGAGTGAGTTCTTGTCGGCGGAATAGCCTTGAGCCACTCGCCGCACGTCGGCGTCAATAGTCGCGGTAAGGAATCGACGGTTCTTGGATCCGGTAAGCAGGTCGGTGTAGGAGTCTTCTCGCAACTCTTGGTGAGTGCGGGCGATTTGTTTGTCCAAGCCGTGCTGTTTGATCCATAGCAGCGCAGCCATCAGCATCATGGTGGAGAGAGTGAGGAGCACGCGAAAATTCCGCACCCTGGCGGGCGCGTCACTCATGTACAGGGCCCATCCCGCGAGAACTGGCAGGGACAGAATCCCAATCATGGCCAGCGCGGAGATCCAACCGCCGCGTTTGCCTGCACTGGTTCTTGAAGCACGAGTTCGAGATGCCAACCGGCGCCCGATGAGTCCGAACGCTGAGAACCATAGAATGGAGATCAACAACGGAGTGTCGTAAACGCTGCCGGTGTAATACTTGCCCAGATCTATGGCTACGCCAGCGGTGACTGAACTGATGGCATACAGCAAGCTCGCGCCAAACAGGTTGCCGTAGATGATTTTCCATGCGCCCCTGCTCCGCCACCACACGGCTGCCGTGCAGGCGACGAAAACAGCATGCTCTAAGAAGTACAGGACATCGAAGCTACGTCCGTACAAATCCTTCTCGGGTGACACATACTGCCATGGGATGACCGCGAACAAGTAGAGATAAAGCCACCAGATCACGAGCAAGAAGAAATCGAGCGCGCCCATGCGAACGAGGGGTTCATCCCATTCCAAGTCGGGCCGCACGGCCAGAGCACCCATTAGCGGGACGAGATGCAGAAACAGCGCCACGTCCCCGACAAAAGGATTGGGGACCTCGGTGCGCAAAAAGACTTCGATGTAGGTCCAGAGGAATTGTACGCACAGCCACATGCCGCAACCCAAGGCCAGAAGAGCCCAGAACAGCCGGGAACGCGGTTCCGCTGCTCTTACATTGCCGACGATAGCGAGCACAACGAAGGACAGGAGAAAGCACTGGGTAAGATCGCCAACGGCGGTCAGTTGGTCACTGTGTGGAACTATAAAGGCAACAAGGGCCTGGAGAGCGACGAGAGCAGACGCTAAGAGCCAACACTTCTCCCGCGAGGTGACGGTCGAGCGCACACGCTGATTCTATGGCCAAGAGTGCGTTACTTGAATGTTACGGAAGTCATTGGGGCAGCTGCGAAAAAATGATTTTAGGGTTGATCTTGGAAACAAAGTCAACGGCGGCCGACAGAAGTGTCCGCTCTACCCAGGCGCGTTCCCGTTTTACGGGCTCTCTGCAAAGGTAGCTGGATTGAGGTTCGAGTCTGTACGCTTTACGTAACGCGTACTTCATGTTATTCTGACTCATGGTCGGCGGTTATCGGGACAAGCGGACCAGGGATTTCGCGCTTGGCAAACGGGTCAAAGCCTTCTCCGGGATCGAACGCGCCGCACGTCTAAAGCTGGACCGCCTCGAGGCTGCGGTCACACTCGGAGACCTTGCGGCATTGCCGGGAAACCGTTTCGAAGCCCTCAAGGGAGACCGCAAGGGGCAATACAGCATCCGCGTTAATGACCAATGGCGGATTTGTTTCGAGTGCTGGGACGATTCCCCGGGTCCCACGAACGTCGAAATTGTCGATTACCATTAGGAGAATGCCATGGCGCGCAGTGCGATTCATCCCGGAGAACATTTGGCCGAAGAGCTTAGCGCGTTGGACATGAGCGCAGCGGAGCTGGCGCGGCAGCTGGGAGTTCCGACCAATCGTATCACCGAAATTCTGAATCGACGGCGGGCCATCACTGGCGACACGGCGTTGCGTCTTGCTCATTTCTTCGGTACCAGCGCCGAATTCTGGCTGAACCTGCAAGGCCTCTATGAAATCCGCGTGGCTGAACAAAAATCAGGGAAGTCTATCCGCGCGTTGCCCACGCTGAAACACTCGGAGCACGTTCACGTTTAGCCGGTCGGCGAGGAGTTCGATCCAGTTGCGTCGCTGTACTCCAAAGGTCAACGCAGCGGACAGGAGTGTCCGCTCTACATGGGGGCTAGGGTTGGCAGGAATCGCGGAGGCCTTCGGGCCTGGATTGTTTGCTCGAATCCGTATGCGATTTTCAGGAGAGTTGGTTCGCTCCATGCGCGGCCGAAGAACGAGATTCCTACCGGCAAGCCAAAGACGAATCCCGCGGGCACTGTGATATCCGGATACCCGGCGACTGCGGCTGCGTTGGAACTGCCGCCGACGGCGTGATCTCCGTTGGCGAAATCGGTGAGCCACGCCGGCCCGGCTGTGGGGGCCATGATCGCGTCGAGACGGAATTGGTCGATCACTGCGTCGATGCCTTCCTTACGCGAGAGACGGTGATTCGCTTCCAAAGCGTCGATGTATTCCTTGCTGCTGAGCGGACCCTTGGTTTCGGCCTTGATGAAAAGATCCTGGCCGAAGTACGGCATTTCTTTTTCATGGTTACTGTCATTGAAGTTGATGATGTCCTGCAAAGAACGCGGTGCTCCCGGGCGGGCGGCCAGGTAGGCGTTGAGGTCGGCCTTCAACTCATACAGCAACACCAGAAGTTCCGAGTCATCGAATTTTCCGTGAGTGGGCAAATCGGCGGGATCGACGATATCAGCGCCTTGGTGCTTCATGGCGGCAATTAGATTGTTCATCAACTGATCCTGCGCATCGTTCGATCCGAAATACTTGCGGGCGACGCCGATGCGCGCGCCGCGAAGTCCATGGGGATCGAGAAACTTTGTGTAGTCAGCCGCTGCGTTGCCTGCGCTCGCCGCGGTTGCGCTGTCGCGGGGGTCGACTCCTGCGAGCGCGCTCAACAAAATCGCGGCGTCGCGCACGGTGCGTGCCATAGGGCCGGCCGTGTCTTGACTGTGCGCAATGGGAATGATCCCGGCACGGCTGATGAGGCCGAGCGTCGGCTTGATGCCAACCAGTCCGTTGGCCGAAGAAGGGCAGACCACGGAGCCGTCGGTTTCCGAGCCCACTGCGACTGCGCAGAGACTGGCGGCGGTTGCGGCGCCCGAGCCTGAACTTGATCCGCAGGGATTGCGGTCGAGTGCGTAAGGGTTCACGGTCTGACCGCCGCGCCCGCTCCATCCGCTGCTGGAATGGCTGGAGCGAATGTTCGCCCACTCGCTGAGATTGGTCTTGCCCAGGATCACGGCGCCGGACTCGCGGAGCTTCTGCGCGACGAAGGAATCTCTCGTCGGCTTCGAGCCCAGGAGCGCCAACGAACCAGCGGTCGTCTGCATGCGGTCGGCGGTGTCGATGTTGTCTTTAATCAGAACTGGGATTCCGTGCATGGGCCCGCGCACGTGGTTTGTTTTGCGTTCCTTGTCGAGCGCGTCGGCGATGGCCAGAGCGTCGGGATTGATTTCGATCACGCTGTTGAGGGCTGGGCCATGCTTGTCGATTTCATCGATCCGCGCCAGATATTTCTCGGTGATGGAGCGGGCGGTGAATTTTCCGGAGGCCATTCCGGCTTGCAGGTCGGCGATGGTGATCTCGTCCAACTCAGAGGGCTTGATTTCTGGAGTCGCTAAAGGGCAGGTGGAGTCGGCAGAAGCGATCGCGAGAGTTGACAAGGCTGCGGCGCTGACGCCGGCCAGAGCGCTGGTTTGCAAGAAACGCCGGCGCGGAAAGGAACCACAGGCTGCATCTTCGTTATCACTCAATCCGCTTCTCCCCTCGTGGATTCTGGCGCGATCAGACCGGGAATTATAGGCGATCGGTCAACCCGGCTTGTCAAAGGCTTCGATGGTGGCACAGCTCGGGGACAACTGCCAATCTCGTTGGAGGATCTTCTGAGGCAGTTTACTTCGCTAGGCCAGGCCTTTTCGCACACCGGCGGATGCGAGCACGCTAGAAAAGTGAGATGGCCGACCAGGAAGATTTACGACGACAGGACGGAAGGCTGGCGCCGGTGGTTGCGCCGGAGCGGCACATTTTACTTTTTCGTATAGGACTTCACGCCCGCTATTTTACTTCCAGCTTCTTTCGTATGCGCCGAAGTTCCATGAAACAAAGTGCGGAAGTGGTACAAAGAACGCAGCCCATCATGATCAGAACCTTTATGTCCATTGGCGCGGGCTCCTGTCCCGCCGGGCCTTGCAACTGCTTTAGACTTATACACCAACTGGAAGTAGGGTGTCCCCAAAAGATACAGCAAAACGCGGAGGTCTACTGTTAGCATTCTAGTTTCGTAACCAGCCCCATGCGGTTGGAACCGAAGGAGCAAAATCATCTCGGCGCAGGCTATAATGGATTTTCATGCCAAAATATTCCATCGTCGTCCCCCTGCACAATGAGCAGGAGAACGTCACCGACCTCTACGATCGCCTGAAAGCGGTCATGGAGATTCACGGCGAGAGTTTTGAGATTGTGCTGGTCGACGATGGTTCGCGCGATCGAACCTTCAATTTGTTGCGGGAGATCGCCGCGATCGACAGCCGGGTGACGGTGGTGAAACTGCGGCGCAACTTTGGCCAGACATCCGCGCTGGCGGCGGGTTTTGATCATTCGCGCGGGGAATACATTATTGCCATGGATGGCGACCTGCAGCACGATCCCGCCGATATTCCGCTTTTCCTGGAAAAGATTGCAGAGGGCTACGACATTGTCAGCGGATGGCGGAAGCGGCGCATCGACAATCTCTGGCTGCGTCGCATTCCTTCGCGCTGCGCCAACTGGCTGATGGCCAAGCTGAGCGGTGTCAGCATTCATGACTTCGGGACGACCTTTAAGGCGTACCGTCGCGAGGTACTGGAGCAGGTACCGCTTTATGGCGAACTGCACCGCTTTATTCCGGCGCTGGCGTCGTGGTATGGAGCTTCGATTGTTGAGGTGCCGATTCGCAACGTCAACCGCGAGCGTGGCGCTTCGCACTATGGAATCTCGCGAACGTTCCGTGTGTTTTTCGATCTGATCACGATCCGCTTTCTGCTGCGCTATCTGGCGCGTCCGCTGCACTTCTTTGGCACATTGGGAATGTTGAGCATTCTGGGTGGAAGCGGAGTGGCAGGCTGGCTGCTGGTTGAGAAATTCCTGCACCACGCTGACGTCATGACGCAGCACGGCCCCCTTATGATTTTCTCCGCGGTACTGCTTTTGGCGGGCTTGAATCTGCTGGCAGTTGGACTGTTGGGTGAGATGCAAGTCCGGCATTACCACGAACCCACGCGCCGCGCACCGTATTCCGTTGATCGCCTTCTTCGCGCCCAGAGCAGCGAGGAACACACCATCTCTGAGTGAAGATGTGGAGGACTAGCGTTCCCGCCCGTCCGGCGGAGCTCCGCAACTGAACCCTAACCCTTGGCGAACACTTCCTTATTCACTACGTACGGCATCTTGGCGATATCGCCGCCGTAATTTCCTTCCAGCACATCGATCAGACCTTGCGCGCAGCGTCCGGCCATACCTTTATTCGGATCGGTGGACAGCCGGGTAATGCGGGCCGCACTGGCAAAATGCGGATAGAGCCGGCAGCGATCTTCGATCGCCGGATCGCGCAATGGAGAATCGGCTGGCAGAGGTTCCTTCTCGTACACATCGAGGGCCGCTCCCGCAATCCATTTCTCCCGGAGCGCTTTCGCCAATGCCACTTCGTCGACCACCGGCCCTCGCGAATCGTTCACCAGGAAAGCTGTGGGCTTCATCATGCGCAGAGTGCGTTCGTTGAAAAGATGATAGGTGGGCGTTGCGCTCTCGCCTTCACGAAGCAGCGGCACGTGCACGCTGATGAAGTCGGCATGGGTCAGCGCGTCGTCCAGAGTTGTGTACTTGATCCAGGTTTTTTCTTTCGATATGCCACGCGCGTGGCGCAGGTCCATGACTTCCTGAATCGCCTTCACAAAAGCGTCGTTCTGGTAGACCGGGTCGTAGCACAAGATGTTCATGTCGAAGCCACTGCACTTCTTGATCATCGCCAGGCCAATGCGGCCAGTGCCGATAACGGCGACGGTCTTGCCAGTCACTTCGTCGCCAAGAAACGGCAGGTAGGGATGCCAGTATCCCCACTGTTTGTCACGCGTGAGATGTTCCGCGGACCACATTTTTCTTGCCAGCACGCCCATCATGAAAAAAGCAAATTCAGCCGTTGCTTCGGTGAGCACGTCGGCAGTGTTGGTGAAGGGGATCTTGTAGCGATTGGCATCGGCACGATTGATGTTGTCGAAGCCGACGGCATATTGCGCCACGACCTTGAGGTGTCCCTTGCCCGCTTCGAAAATCTCGGCATCGATGGGATCGCGCAAAGTCGTGATGAGTCCGTCGATGCCGGATTTCACTTTCTCAATGATCAGGCTCTTGGGCGGGGCCTCGGGTTGGGGATAAACTTCCACGTCATATCCCCGTTTGCGCAGCACGTCGAGCGATTCCCCGATATCACAAGTGGCATACACACGGAATTTTGCGGTCATGGTTTCTCTGTTGGCTTTCTGGTTGGAAGTCTTGCAGATAAACTGGCCCACCTAACGCTCAGTCAGCCGACAATCATCTTACCCCACACGATCGGCGCGCGCCCGACCGAGCACGTTATAAATTCTGCTTGGTCCACTCGTCGATCCGGCCGAGCGCTTTGTTCAGATTCTCCGACGAATTGGCGACGCTGAAGCGCAGATATCCTTCCCCATAATCTCCAAACGCGGTTCCCGAAAGACACGCCACGCCTGCCTGTTCGAGCAAAGCATCGGCCAACTTCTTCGACTTCCATCCGGTCTTGCTGATATTGGGGAAAACATAAAACGCACCCTTGGGGACGCGGCAGGAGAAGCCTTTAATTTGATTCAGCCCGGCCACAACCTCATCGCGCCGGGCCTGAAATTCCGCTCTCATCCGCTCCACGGGCGTCTGATCGCCGCGAAGCGCCTCGATGCCTGCAATCTGCGTAAAGCTAGCCGTGCACGAAGTTGAATTCGTCATGAGCCGCGAAATATGCGTGGCAAGGTCCGGCCTCATCACGCCATAGCCCATCCTCCATCCGGTCATCGCATAAGTCTTGGAGAAACCGTCGAGCAGGATTGTGCGCTCTAAGAAACCGGGTTCGGACATGATTGAGTAGTGGCGTGCGCCATCAAACATGAGGCGGCTGTAGATTTCGTCCGACAACACCATAATGTTTCGATCGCCGATGACTTCGGTGATGTTTTCGATGTCGCGCTTGCTGAGAGTGCCTCCGGTAGGATTGTGCGGCGAATTCAGAATGATTAGCTTGGTGCGGTCCGTAATCAGGTGGGCCAGTTCGTCCACATTGAGGCTGAAGTCCTTTTCCTCGCATAGCCGGATGGGCACGGCCTTGGCGCCAACGTAATGAATCATGGATTCATAAATCGGAAACCCCGGATTCGGATAAATGACTTCATCGCCCGCATCGGCTAGCGCCAGAATGGTAAAGAAAATAATTGGCTTGCCACCTGGGACCACGACTACCCAATCGCTTGTGACTTTGACTCCGCGGCTCCGCTCGACATCTTCAGCAATCGCCTGGCGCAAATCCGGCAGTCCCGCGGAGGGACCATAATGTGTCCATCCGGCTTTGAGGGCTCCGACGGCGGCGTCGACAATGTCCTTCGGGGTGTCGAAGTCGGGCTCGCCAATTTCCAGGTGGACGATATCTTTGCCCTGACGCTCGAGCGCGCGCGCCTTATTTAGCACTTCAAAGGCAGTTTCTGTGCCCAACCTCGACATGCGTTCGGCTAAGCGAAGTTCGTATTGAGTTGCTTTTTCCATAGCGGCAAGGGTTGTCATTATATCTCTCCTTGGCTGAGTTCGTATCTGCTCAGCCCGGCGCGCCTTCCGAAATAACAGTATGCCACTTCCGGGCTGCGTTCATCGGCGCGAGCTGATTGCATCTACTGCCGTGTCTACGGCTACTTCGAAGCTGGATCAATCAACGTCAGATCCGTTGCCGGGTCAAGCCGTTTTTGCATCGTCATGGGATCGACCGTCACCATCACTTCCAGCGTCGGAGATACATACGCAGCAAGAACGTGTCCACCGCGCGTTGTTCCGTCCGGACTTCCCACCACCATGTGGGTATGGACTACGGGCTTTCCCTGATAGAGCGCGATATCGCCACTCATCCCAATCACCTCGTGCTGACCGTTGATGGGAATCGTCTTGTACATTTTGCGCTGAGGATCAAACCAACCCAACGTCGCTCCATTCAGTGCTCCGATCGCGGTGAAATGAGCACCCGTAACTTGGTACTTCTCCGCAAACTCCAGCAGTCCGGAAAAAGCCTCGTCTCCCTCGTAGAAAATGACCGCATATTGTTTCGTCGCTTCTCCTGGGTTCAGCAACTGAACCTTCATCTTGGGCGCTTTGCCCCTTGGAACGGCTTCCGACGGCCACACATATTCGCTTGCCGTTTTCTGCGAGTACCCAATCATGGTTGTGGCCCCAATCAATGCCAGAACACAAAGAGTTTTTACCATTAGTCTTCTCCTCCTAGTAACGTGGTGGGTGGCTCAGGCCAGGCCTTGATTTTACTCTGGAGGGTGCTCGTTCAAGCTCAGCGGGCGGGACGTCCTTGAGGGCATAATGAACGCGATCGTCCCGGCACGCGCCACCCTTTGGAATAAAACGAACGCCGTACTTCCGGCCGCGCACTCACAGCCGCTTCACGACGCCATTATTCGTTCGAAGTGAGAGTCGACTTTGACGTTGTTCCGAAATACAGCGTCGGCGTGGTCCCCAGAGCTTTCCGGAACATGGAAATGAACGCGCTTGGCGTGCTGTAGCCCGCTTCCAGAGCAGCGTGCGTGACCTTCGCTCCTTCCGCCAGAAGCCGCATCGCCTGCATGAGACGAAGTTGCTGCCGCCATTTACCGAACGTCATCCCGGCTTCTTCCTGGAAAAGTCTTTCGATAGTTCTCTTCGCGGCCCCGGATCCTTTGCAGATTCGTGCGAGCGGTTGGCGGTTGCTCGGGTCGGCGATGAGAGTATGGGCGACTCGGAGCGCCCGGCGGTCGGACAGATTGGGAAGCTGCAAAGGAACCATCTGAATGACCTTGAGCTGATCGACAATCACTTCTATCAGGTGACGCTGCCATTGAATGCTTTTCTTCAGGGCGGTTAAGGTGCAGGCGTGGAGAATGAGTTCCTTCAGCAGCGGTGACACATTTATTACGCAACAGTTTCGCGGCAGGGTGCTTGCGAGGCGCGGCCTGAGGTAGAGGGTTCGCATGGCGACCGTGCCGGACATGGTGATGGTGTGCGGAACGGCCGCAGGTATCCATACCGCGCGGTGAGTAGGGACGACCCAGGTTCCAGCGCTGGTGCGCACGGTCATTACTCCGCGCGAGGCATAGACAACTTGATCGCGATCGTGAAAATGCGACGGGATCACGCGCCCGGCGGGGTAGTCGTGCGTCAGAGTGGCAATCGGGGAGCGGCTGTCTCCCATCGGGTCGAAAATCGCGGGTTGCCGCTTTTGCGACATTCATTGTCAGAATAGCGAAAGTACGCAAGTCTGACAATCGGTAGTATCAGGTTAGCTCGAAGCGATGTGGGGGACATGAACCGCTTGCACAATTGGCTGTGTGGGTCGACGCGATGGCGAAAAACCATTGAGCGGCGAGTGCCGTGGGCTCTTGCGGGCGCCGATTTGGGAGCGAACGTGCTTGAAGTCGGACCTGGTCCTGGTCTCACCACAGATTTGTTGCGGCTGGCGGTGTCGCGCCTCACAGCGATCGAAATTGACCTCAAGTTGGCCGAGTCCCTCGGTTCGCGTTTGCGCGGCAGCAATGTCGACGTAGTGACGGGCGATGCCACTGCCATGCCATTTTCTGACGCACAGTTCTCGGGAGGAGTTTCGTTCACCATGCTGCACCATGTGTCTTCCACTCAATTGCAAGACCGATTGCTCCGCGAGGTATGGCGGGTCTTGGAGCCGGGCGGTGTTTTCGTGGGTAGCGATAGCCTGCAAAGCTGGTTGATGCGCGTGATTCATATCGGGGACACACTGGTACCGGTCGATCCGGATACGGTTGGTACGCGGCTCGAGGCAGCAGGATTCGAAGTCTTGGACGTGGAAAAGAATTCGGAGGCGTTCCGGTTTCAAGCTCGACGGCCAAGCTAAGCGATTTAATTTCGGAGGAGCGAGTCATGAAGCAAGAAATAGTTGTTCGAGTGTCGACGCGGTCTAGAAGTTGTCTCTTCATTGTTGCCCTCGCAGTGTGCTTGTGCCTGGCGTTGCCGCGCGCTTGGGGTGCAGCCGAGCCGCCGCAATGCGCGGTGAATTCTGACAGTCGTCAACTGGACTTCTGGCTTGGCGACTGGGCCGTGACCTATCCGGGCGTTTCGATTCCCAGCAGCAGCAAGGTTTACTTGGAACTCGACAAATGCCTGCTCGTCGAAAGCTGGGAGGGTGGAAAAGGTCACAGTGGCAAGAACATGTTTGCGTACAGTTCGGACGACAAGAGCTGGCACGGCATGTTCGCCGACAACGAAGGTCGAGTGCATGTGTTTGAAGGCAAGGTTGCGCCCGGCGCCGCCGAGTTTCTCGGGCCAAGCAGAGGACTCGATGGCCAAGCCTTTCTGAACAGAATTAAAGTGGTCCGCGTGAGTTCAAATAAGGTTGAGCAAACATGGGAAAAATCTTCGGACAAGGGCGTCACTTGGACCATGGAATTCCGTGGCGAATACTCGCGCGCGAATCCTTAAGTCGAACTTTTCTAAGGCCACTACGAGCCTTCATTTTTCGCAAAGAACGGGAATCCTGCGTACAGCATGATCTAGATGCAAAGCCTTGCATCTTGACGCCCGTTGAGTGGAGGAAGAAAATGGGGCCTCTCGTGGTGGTTTGATTGGGAGAGAAGATAAAAACCCTTAAGGAGGTTTTGCGATGGGAATTAAGCGATCAATCGCGGTTCTTGTGGGCGCAGTACTGCTTGCCCCCGGCATGGCACTGGCAGCGCCGCAGTGCTTCCAGTTATTTAGCGGCGTTTACCTTCGGTTCGAACAACCTGTGACCGACTCGACGGTGGCGCGAAATGGTCGCGTGTGGGGAGCTCTGTCTTCATGCGACGGACTTTCATCCTGGCCTGTGGTTGGCAACTCATACCACAGCAAGAAAGATGGCCTAGTGGTCGCATTCCGGGCATTTACGGTTGATGCCGACAGCTGTGGCGCGACGGATTGGATTGGGACCATGAAGGGCTCGCCGCTTACCGGTCCCTTCGAGCTCTATAACCAGAGAACCAATTTCGGGAACACAGGTACGTGGAGCGAGATTAAGTGCCCCACCCCGCCAGAGGATGGGACGAAGCTGCCCGCGGGAGTTGATCCGCTAGGGAACGCCGCGAAGTAAAGAATTCCAACGCAGCGATTAAGATCATGCTCCGCATGAGACCCATGCGGGGCGTCTCATTGAGCGCAGTCTTCACGCGGCCACATTTTTTTCGTCTGCTTGCGAAAACCATCCTCCGCGTGTTTTTGCTCTTGCGTATTATGGTCGGTGATGTTTTCGCGCCGGACTGACTGGAGGCTTACGCCGAACCGCTTCACGCGAGCGCAGCAGGAGTTGCGGGCTGCGGGCGGGGAAGTGCTCGACCTGACCATTTCGAATCCTACACGCGCGGAGCTGCACTACGACGCGGAAACCATTCTGCAAGCGTTTATCAATCCCAAGGCCTTGGATTACGATCCCCAGCCCAAAGGCCTGCGCAGCGCGCGTGAGGCCGTCGCTGGCTATTACCGCAAACAACGTGACGATGTCGATCCCGAATCGATTGTCCTCACCACCAGCACGAGCGAGGGTTATTCATACCTGTTTCGCCTGCTGTGCAATGTGGAAGATGAAATCTTGGTGCCCAAGCCCAGCTATCCGCTGTTCGAGTTTCTGGCGGACTTGCAGGACGTGAAGCTGGTTCCGTATCCGCTCCTCTACGATCACGGCTGGCAAATCGACTTTCCTTCTTTATATAAGGCGGTGAACCATCGCACGCGCGCGGTCGTGGTGGTGCATCCTAACAATCCCACGGGATCTTTCGTGGCTGACGAGGAACGCAACCTGCTCAACAATTTCTGCCGCGAATACAAATTGTCGCTCATTGCCGATGAGGTCTTTCTCGACTACGCGCACGATGGCGCGCGACGTTCGACATTCGCCGCCAACCTCGAGGTGCTGACGTTCACGTTGAGCGGAATCTCAAAGATTTCGGGATTGCCGCAGATGAAACTGGCATGGATTGTGGCCAATGGTCCGGCGGAAGTCGTGTCGGCGGCGCTGGCGCGGATGGAAGTGATTGCCGACACCTATCTCTCGATGAATGCTCCGATTCAACTTGCGGCACCCGTGTTGCTGGAGCAGCGTCACTCCATTCAGCCATTGCTGCTGGATCGGGTGCGTGCGAACTTGAGCGAATTGGACCGCGCATTAGCCAAGCAGAAAACCTGTCGCCGCCTGGACGTCGAGGGAGGATGGTATGCAGTTTTGCGGGTTCCAGTGACGCAATCCGACGAGGACCTTGCCATTGAAATTCTGCGCAGGCTTTCCGTGCTGGTGCATCCCGGGCACTTTTACGATTTCTCGGGTGATGGACACTTGATTGTGAGCCTGATCACGCCTCCGCAGGATTTTCATAAAGGTATCGCGCAGGTGCTGGAGCTCTTGAATCAGTAAGAAGTGCATCACTAGACAACGCGCCCATGTCTAGAAACTGCATGTGGAAAAATTGGATTCCACTTCTTGCATCGCTCAACATATACTTCGCTGATGGTCCGCTATTGATCAACACCACGCGGATCTTTCTCGCCGCATGATCCTGACTATCGATCACGGAGCGGTCCGCGAACTGCAGCTCAACCGTCCGCCGGCGAATGCGCTTTCGCCGGAATTGATTGTCGCCCTCAAACAGGCAGTGGAGGCTGCGCCCCAGGACGGCGCCCGGGCGATTGTGCTCTCGGGCATGCCGGGCAGATTCTCGGCCGGCCTCGATGTTCCGCTGTTGTTGACTCTTGAGCGTCCCGCAATTGCTACTTTATGGCGCGAGTTTTATGCGCTGTGGGGCGTGCTTGCACGCTCTCCCATTCCGATCGCTGCCGCGATTACTGGCCATGCCACTGCCGGGGGCGCGGTTCTCCCACTCTTTTGTGATTACAGGATTGCGGCGCAAGGCGATTGGAAGTTGGGACTCAACGAAGTGCAGGTCGGACTGCAACTGCCGCCCGCGATCTTTTCCGCACTGAAACGCTTGATAGGTGCGCATCAAGCGGAGAGGCTCGCCGTCGGCGGTCTTTTGATTTCTCCTGATGAGGCGGCTCGAATCGGCTTGGTCGACGAGATTGTTCCCCTTGATAAGGTGGTGAGCCGGGCAATCGAGTGGTGCCGCGGCTTAGTAGCGTTGCCCGTCGATGCCATGGCCGCAACCCGGCGGCGAGCGCGTGCCGACCTGTTCGAGCTTTTCTCTGCGTCTTTCGATCTGGAGCTTGATCAGGTGAACGCCATCTGGTGGAATCCTGAAGCTCAAACCACGCTTAGGGTTTTGGTTGATCGGCTTGCGCGGAAGAAGGCATGAAGCCCATCTTAGAACTTTACGACTCGACCGTCCGGGGACCTACATTAGTTCTTCAAGAAGGGATTGTTCTCGCGCTCCTCGCCGATTGTGGTTTGGGGGCCATGGCCGGGAATGACGACGGTGTCATCCGGAAGAGCGAGGAGTTTGTCGTGCAGGGAATCGATGATCTTCTCGAAGGAGCCGCCGGGCAGATCGGTTCGGCCAATGCTTCCGGCAAATAGCGTATCGCCGGCGATTAATTTCTTCTCAACAGGAAAATAAAGGCAGATGCTGCCTTCGGTGTGGCCGGGCGTGAAAATTATATTCGCGGTCAGCGAGCCTGCCTTCACCGTGTCCGACTGCCCGACGCTCTGATCAATTTCCACTTTGCCCGGCGACGCCATTCCCACCCAGGTAGCCTGCATATCGAGCATCTTGAGCAATTCGTAATCGTTCTGATTGAGCAGGATCGGTGCGCCGGTTGCGGCCCGGAGTTTCATGGCGCCGCCCACGTGGTCGATGTGAGCATGGGTAATGATGATCTGCTTTACCTGAAGATTGTGTTTGCGCACCAGTGCGAGAATGCTTTGGATTTCATCGCCGGGATCGATCACCATGGCTTCGCGCGTGGTCTCGTCCCCTATGATCGAGCAGTTGCACTGCAGCGGTCCAACCGGGAGGATTTCGTGGATCATGTTTATGTCGAGTATGGAAGAGCGCTCTCAGCTTTCAGCCGTAAGCTTCCAGCTTATTCTCTGAGAGCTGAAAGCCGACAGCAGACAAGCCATGATTTAGTTCTGCGGTACTGGAGCAGGTGGCGTGGTGGGGGGCGCAGATGGTTTCACCGGTTGGGTCTTGACCGGTGAGGCCTTGACTCCCTGCAACACCGACTTCGAAACTCCGCGCCGCGAAGCATAGACCGAGAGCGTGATCGAGGTCACCATAAAGATGACAGCCGACCATGTGGTTGCTTTCGATAGAACCGTGGCCGCGCCGCGTGGGCCGAAGGCCGTCTGACTGCCCATGCCCCCAAACGCGGCGGCAATGTCGCCGCTCTTACCGCTCTGCAGCAACACAACGATGATAAGAAACAAGCAAACCGCGATGTGGACAATCGTAATTAATATGACCATGTTGAAGGACCTTTTCCGGGACCGTTATCCGCAGGTAAATAAGGGCGATGTTGCCGGAGGAACCACTCCTAGCGCTGAAATCCCACCTTCACCGCCCGTTTATTGTACGACGGGCACGCGGCAGAATACAAACCGAGCGGCTGAATATTGGCGACGTCTGAACGGGCAACTAAATAAGAAATTTATTCGGTCGCCTGCTCAACAATCGGCAGGTTCGAAGCGATTTGAAGGTCTATCAGAGACTGGATTTGGTTCTCCACGTGGAAGAATCGAACCACCAGAACGGTCGGAATCGCGGTCTTCATGAGTTTGTAGTATTTCTTTCTGAGGGCCATCCTTTGATCGTCCAGAGCCATGACTTTCTGGGCTAGCTGATCGGCCTTCTCGTCATTCATGCTCATAAAGTTCTGAGCATAGTCCTGGAAAACCGCCAGCTTCTGGTCGATGAGTTTGTTCTGCTCGGCATCGTAATCCCGGTAGATCGGCCAGAAGGCGGCCGCTTGCTGAGGAGTCAGCTGCATTTCCTCCTTGATGATCGCTTCCTTCTTGGTTTTCAGGTCGGTGCGAAGAAGCCGCACGTAGGCTTGCTCGTTGAGCTCTTTGCTTTCGGCTGGATCCTGCAGCTTTTTTTCCTGGCCCCAAAGGCCGGTCGCTGCGATTGTAAGTAAGACGGCGACGGTCAATTGTATTTTCATTACTCCCTCCGAGATGTTCTTGCGCCTTTCTTAAAATGGTAGCGCAGCCTCTATTGCGTGATCGGCAGCATGACCGGTTGCATCAGGCGGAACTCCAACTGCGCTTCGCTGGGAATCTCGATTTGATCACCTCTCTGCACGACTGAGCCCACACCGCCTGCTACTCCGCCAATCGCCGCACCCATGCCCGCGTTACCGGCTATGGCGCCGATGGCTGCGCCCAGCCCGGCACCGCCGAGCGTTCTAAATAAGGATCGATGGCTCGAGCTCTTACCTTTTTGCGAATCAAAAACATCGGTGATGATCGGAATTGCGTTCCCGCCGATTATGATTTGCGTCAATTGAAGTTTCAACTGCGAGGCGCCGGTAACGCGTCCGGCAGACTTCGCCTCGACGATCTGGCCATAAACCGTTGTCCCGGCAGGTGCGACCACGTACCCGTTGGCAGCGAGGTTGGTGGACAACGTGGCCGTGAACAGCTGGCCGGTGTAAGCCGTCTTGGTATCCAAGCCGTCGACCATGCGGACGAGCAGAATGGTTCCGGCCGGGACCGTGACCTGTTGCGGCGGAACTGCAGGCTGCACTGCACTGGGGACGGGACCAAAAGATAGCGACTCGACTTCGCTGTCCGGATAGATATTACTCGTTCCATCCGGCCCTACGAACTGGACTCCGGCAGAGCTACGACCGAGAAAAGTGCCAGTGATCACTTGGCCGTTGGTCAGGTGAAGCGTGTCGGCAAAGGCTGTATAAGTTAGGCCGACGCACAGGGTGCAAAGTATCAAGAGTCTCGATTTCATAATGGCCCTCATTTCTTCCAGCTTGCGTGGCGGATTCGCTGTTGCGGGAGAAAAATAGCTTGTTAGTGCTTGGAAGAATATATACAACGGGCAAGGCTTATAGTCCACTGTTGCGAAGAAATAATCTCATGGAAAGGCGTCTCCAGTTACAGGCGAACTGGAGCAGAACCGCTCCCAGTGCGGCGTCCGCCGTGGCGGGGTAAAGATTTCGGCGGGAGATTGTGTGCAGAGGCAATCCGGTGTATATTACCGCTCTGTCGGAAAGGGCAGGAACAAGAATTCCGACGTGCGGTTACCTGCTGCAGGTCAGTCCGCGGCTTATTGAACGGACTCGATTGCTGCGCGCGTTGCGAATAATCTCATAACTTCACTCTACGGACTGGGTGCTGCCATGACAGCCTTGGATCGCCGCCAAACTCCCCGGACGACGATGGCGAGACACGCCTATATCAACATCGAACCGAATAACGGCGGCATCGTGTTGAACGTCTCGGATGGAGGGCTTTGCTTTCACTCCTTTGATCCGGTTCCGCCGAATGGAACGATCCGCTTCTGGTTTTCAGACAACAACCAGCGGATCGAAGCCGCTGGCGCAGTGACGTGGACAGACGAGACGCAGAAAGGCGGCTTGCGATTCGTTGATATGCCTGCCGAGGCGCGCGAAAAAATTCGCAATTGGATGAGCCAGCCGGGAGTGCTTCTCCGCCCCGATGAGGGGGCAGCATTAGTGGGACCACGGCCGCTCGGACTTCCTATTGGAGGTAGTCGGTTGCACGCAGAGCTTGCGCCTGGCGGTTCCATTCCGCCGGCGATGCTTTTACCGGAGTCGCAGGCAACGAAGCCCTTGAGCGCGTTCTCCCGGGGATTAGCCACCGGGCTTTTGGTTTCGGCCGTCGCGGCGAGCGCATTCTTGTTCCAGAGCCACCGCCGTGATCTCGGTGAGTTGCTCATACAGTTGGGCGAACGATTCGCGGCCAAGCCGCAGGCAGAAACTGTGGTCGTCTCGGCAGCGTCGCCGGAGATGTTATCACCCGCGCCTACCACGGCACTGGCGGCCGCGCCGGTTGCCGCGGCTCCGAAGATCGTGCCTTCCACGACGCCAACGGTGTCATCCGCGCCCCCGGTATCACCGGCACGTGCTCCGAATCCGGATCCGCAGCCCGAGAAACTCGCGCCGTCGGCGTTGACGAACACCGCTCATCCGCAATCGGCGCCGGTTGAATCCGCTAAGTCCGCTATTGCTTCGCCGTTGGCCGTCCCCAACCCTACTCCGAAACCTCTCGCCGCGCCTGCCGCTCCAGCGATATCGTTGCCGTCTCCGACTACTCCCTTGGCAAGCGCCGCGCCCTCTCCCCTGGTGGCGTCGAACTCCAACCTCAGCCCGGCTAAACTCAGCACCACGGCTCCAAGGGTTGAACCAGCGAAGCGGTTAGGTGTCCAATCCGAGGATTCCGGCGCTGACAATGTTGACTTGACCAGGGAGTTGTACTTCGACGTGGGCAAGTTCAAGAATCAGCTGCAAGCTCACGACGAAACCGACAAGCTCGCGCAGCTCGGATTCCCCGTCACCGCGGTTCAGAAAGGTTTCCTCTGGACGAATTCCTACCACGTTCTTGTGGGTCCCTACGGCGATGAAGGGAAGGCCAAAGTGACGCAGGATACGCTCGTGTCCAGCGGTTTCAAACCCCGGCCTTTCGAAAAAGGCTGGCGGACCTTCACGCTAATTTCTTCGGTGACGCTAAACGGCGCGCCAACACCTCAGGGAGAATACACCGTCAGTTGGGAATCCTATATTGGCAATGCGAGCGTGAAATTCACGCGCAATAGTAGCGTGGTTGCGAGCGCCGATGGAAAATGGGTAAAGCGCGATGCAAAGTATCCGCGCGATGCGTATGTGTACAGAAGAAATCCGGACGGATCGCGAACCCTGCTTGAAATTCACTTCGAGGGCATGCGCCAGGCGCTAGTGTTTGGCAAAGCGTCCTGATTGGCGTTCCGCTATAGAGCCGCTTTCTACTTGCTGAGCTCGATGGAAGAAATCTGACCTTCAGCGGACTTGCCCAAGGCTTCAAAGAAATCCACGTGAGCTTTCATGCCCTCCAAATCCGTGCAAGGATGCAGTTCGCCTGCTGGGGTGAATCCCACAGCAGTAAACTGGATTTTGAAGTAATTATTGCTGTGCAGGGAGAGCGCCTTTCCGTCACTCTCGACCTTTAGCTCCATGATTGCAGGCTGAGAGCAGCGCACATCCCTAATCGTACCTTTCATACTGTGGTGCGGCCCGCGCAGATCTTCTGACGCGGGTTGTTTAGCGCCGTCCATCGTCGCCTGGACCGAAGATTGTCCCTGTGGAACCGCGGATTGAATCCCGGGAGTGCTTTGTTGTCGCTGGATTTGCTCGCGAGCCGATTGATACTGTTGAGCTGCTTCCAGCAGATTCTGAACTGAGGCAACTTCATCAGGGGTCTTAGCCAAGATCATGGCGTTTCGCAGGACGGCGATTGCGTCTTTGCCACGCTCCATTTGTAGCAAAATATTGGCCGTGTTCAGCCGATAATGAAGATTGCCGGGATCCAACTGCACGGCGTTGAGAGCCAGCGTGTGAGCCTCTTCGAGATTTTCGCGCCTCATTCCATAAAATACCGCCAACTCATCGTACGCTGGAGCAAACGAAGGATTGAGCTTGATGGCAGTTCGAAGGCTTCCTTCAACCTGCGACTTGTTTGCGGGATCAAGTTGCCCGCCGTTCATGGTAATAGCGGCGAAATAGTAATAGGCCAGAAAACTTTGAGAATCCAGCTTGATCGCCTGCTCGTACCATTTCCTGGCCTCGGCAAGGTTGCCTTGGCGGAACTCAAGGTATCCCATGGTTTCATGCGCTGAAGCATTGCTCGGGTCCTCTTGTAACACACGCTCAAGCAGGGGTTTCGCGTCCTTTACTGGCTGTTCGTAGACCAAAAAATCTGCCCGCACTGCATCGGCCTGAGCCGGGCTTAAGGCTCGAACCTTAAAGGAGGTATCGTCAACCTCCGTGGAAATCGACGCCTTGAACTGATAGAAGGAGGGTTGCGCCACATATTTTTCCAGCGCCGCCTGCAGTTGCTTCAAGTCACCGAAAGCGCGCGTCGCGGCGGCGACGGGGTCTACCTTCTGGCTCACCAGTTCCGCATAATCGGTTAAGCAGTGAGTATTTTGCTGGCGATCTCGTATTTCAAGATAATGAGTGAAGGCCCAGGACTCGGCATAGAAAATAGAACCCTTATTTTCTTCGTGGTAGTAAGGCGAGTTGTGGTCGACAGTGAAGAGAGTCGCAAGCGGTAGAAGCCGCTGCTGGCGCAGAAGAAGGATGTTCTCAGGGCTCGGCTCTCCTAACAACACATCTTTATCGCGTATTTCCGTGTTTTGATAGAACTCCGCCAATCCCTCATTGAGCCAGAGCGGCAACCATTCCTCAGCGCGGCTCGATAATAGATGTGTGTATTCGTGATAAACCGTGGCGTAGGGATGTTGACCCTCTGCATCGAGCCGTAGCAGCACGTAGTTCTTGTCGGGCGCCCGCAAGAAAAGCCCAGCGAGCTCTATCTGCCCTTTTGCCAGATAAGCCTCGGGCTCTAACTCCTGGAAGTCCCTCTTGTCCTTCACAGCCAATACGACGATGGGGGTTCCGGGATCGACATTGGCGTGTGGAAACACGGTGTGGAAAACGAACCGCATACGCTCGAACTGATCGGCGACGTGGCGAGCCTGCTTTTCGCTAGAGTTACTCAGCACGACGAAATGCGGGCTGCGAACCTCCAGCCAATTCTCCGTCTTGTCACGCGCCGATGTTTGAACGGCGGCGACCAGGGTCAGAAGCAAGAAGAGGCGTTTAGGCATGTCGCGCGCCATTACAGATACACCCAAAAACCAGTTGCGTCAATATCGCACGAGATAGAGATTGGTTCGGACAATCTGCGCGGTGAAGACGGAGACCGCGACGGGCCGGGAGATGGAAAAATGAAACGGCGCCAAATTGCTGAAGAGCAGGCTGAAACCGGCGCCGCCGCGCCACTTGGATCAAGCCAGCCTAACGATGTACTCTACGAAGCCTTTGTAACATTCGAAGCCTGCGGACCCTTTGGGCCTTGGGTGATTTCAAATTCAACCTGATCCCCTTCCTGCAGGCTCTTATATCCTTCCGACGTGATTGCGCTGTAGTGCACAAAAACGTCTGCCCCATCTTCGCGGCCGATAAAACCATATCCTTTAGCGTTGTTGAACCACTTCACCGTACCTTTCAAGCGTTCCACTTACGCCCCCTGGGGCACGAACTTTCCTGGTCCAACCCGTGCCGCCGATTTTCTGCCATTCTCCGGCTACTCGAAGAGGCTGTCAAGAGGAACGAATCGCTGAAGGGAATCATAAGGACCAGCTATTTTCGAGCCTTACGTGCACCCCATTTTTGACTCAACCAAAGTATGCCCGAGATGGTCTTGCCATCGTGAATGCGTCCGGTCATCACCATGCGGACGGCGGCGCTAAGCGGGAAGAACTTGATCTCTATGACTTCGTCTTCCTCGGGCTGCGCCGTGCCTGCAGTCAGACGCGTCGCCAGATAAATCGACATAGTTTCGGCCACGAAGCCCGGGCTCGCATAGAACTTCAGGATCCGTTTCCAGTGCGCGGCAGTAAAGCCAGTTTCTTCGAGCAGTTCGCGTTTGGCCGCGGTCAACTCGTTTTCGCCCTTGTCCATTCGGCCAGCGCAGAGTTCCCAGAGATATTGCTGAGCGGCGTGGCGATACTGACGCACCAGCACCACGCGAGGCTCGGAACGGGTTTCATCGACAGCAAGAATGACCACTGAGCCAGTGTGGCGCACAATGTCGCGACGGCCGCGGACGCCGCTAGGTTCCAGCACCTGATCAGTCGTGACCCAAAAAGCCGGGCCGCGGTAAGCCTCGACGGAAGAAAGCACACGAGCTTTGGTTTTGGCGTGGGATGATTTCGGCATACCAACAATATAAGCGACAAGCGTTATACCGGGTTGATCAAGCGCGAATTTTGCTGCTGGCGGAGTCGGCCTGCTATGCTGCCCGCGATGGCCAAGCCAACCATTGCGATAGTCGGTCCGGGAAGATTGGGCAGAGCGCTGGCGCAGGAGCTACGGCGCGCGGGATACAGCATCTCCGAAATCATTTCCCGCAACACAGCCGCATCAAAAAGGAAAGCTCGTCAGCTGGCTCGGAAAGTCGGTGCTCGCGCTTCTACGAGTGACGGTGCGCGGCTGCATACCGATCTCGTCTGGTTCGGTGTGCCCGATCGTGAGATCGCGTCGTCGTCGCGTCAACTTGCGTCGGCTGTTGTCTGGAAGAAAAAAACTGTTTTCCATTCCAGCGGTGCGTTGGCGAGCGACGAACTGAAGGCTTTGCGCCAGCAGGGAGCCGCGGTGGCTTCGGTCCATCCCCTGATGACGTTCGCGAGCCGATCGGTTCCTTCGCTCAAAGGAGTACCGTTTGCAGTCGAAGGCGATGCTGCAGCAGTTCGCATGGCGCGGCGGATCGTGCGGGATTTCGGCGGAGAAGCATTCCCAATCCGCAAGCAGCACAAGTCCGCTTACCACGCGTGGGGAGCGTTTACTTCGCCATTGCTCGTGGCGACGCTGGTCACCGGAGAACAAATGGCGCGCGCGGCTGGACTGTCGGCAGTCGAAGCCCGGAAGAAGATGCTTCCGATCATACGACAAACTATTGCGAACTATGAGGCGCTCGGGCCGGCCGGGGCCTTCAGCGGTCCGTTCGTCCGCGGCGACGCGGAAACCGTGCGCAAACATCTGCAGGTCTTGAGAAAGGTTCCTCAGGCGAGAGATGTATATCTGGCACTGGCCCGGGCGGCGTTACGATATTTGCCGGCCACGAATCGCAGGAAGCTGAAAAAAGCTTTGGAAACGTAAGCTTACTTTCGCGCCATTCTGACTAACAGGTCGGCGCATGAAGCCACGCAAACATCGGGTTCATGGCGGGCCAGTTCTTCGGCTCCGAAAATCCCGGTGCATACTGCGACGATTTTGGAGTTTGCGAGACGCGCCGCTTTGATATCTTCGGGCGTGTCACCGATGAAACAAACCCGAGCAGACTCGCCCAGCCTACATTGCGTTTCCTGCACGGCTTGGCGGAAAATGTCCGCCCGGCTTTCGTTGCGGTCGCTGAAGCAGCCAAAGCTGAAAAAATCGCGCAGGCCAGCCGCTTCGATCTTGAGCCAGCCGACCGCCTCGAGATTTCCCGATGCCAAGCCGAGCAATTTGCCGGCGGATTTCAATTCGGCGAGCACCTCAGGAATTGCGGAGCAGACTGTTGGTTTGATGCAGCCAGCATTGGCCGAAACATCTCGGCAGACAACTTCCAACGCTGCCGGAAGGTTCGCTTCGAATCGGTCAGACGAGACCCCAGCGCGCTCCAGAGCTGCACGTAAAATCCCCAGGTCGGTTTTGCCGTGATAGGCAATCCCCTCGATGGTGGTATCAACGGCGTATGCCTCGCGCATCGCCCGATGCAGAGCATTGCGATGGACGCCGTCGCGGCTGACGAGGAGCGTGCCGTCAATGTCGAAAAGATAAGCATCGGCCCCCATCCAGTCGAAGCCGTTTGGTTTTGTTACTTGAGTGCGAAGTTGAAATTCGTTCATGATTTGTGTGCAGTTCCTGAAGCCTAAAGCCTGAAGCCGGTTTCACTATCTCACCATCACCCGGGTGATTTGTCTGGCTCCGCCGGTTCGCTCGTCACAATCGACTACGACCGCGCACAGTCTGACATCTCCCGTCGCAGCTTCGAATCGGGTTGGCATATTGCTGAGAAACTTTCCGACAATCAATTCCTTCTTCACCCCAATCACGCTGTCGTACGGCCCCGTCATGCCGACGTCGGTGATGTACGCCGTTCCGCCTGGCAGCACGCGTTCATCGGCAGTGGGAACGTGAGTGTGGGTGCCGACAACGACTGTCACTCGTCCATCGAGGTACCAGCCCAGAGAAATTTTTTCCGAGGTGGCTTCGGCGTGGATATCGACAAAGATGACCTTAGCTTTGATCTCCTTTAATAATTGGTCAGCCACGCGAAAAGGATCGTCATTCGAAGCCATGAAAACGCGGCCCTGCAAATTGATGACCGCGTACGGAACATCGCCTTTGCGACCTCCATACACGCCCCAGCCGGGCATTCCGGGCGGGTAGTTGGCGGGACGCAAGACACGGCGAGCCGGGCTGTGCGGATTCCCGTCGGCGGCGTTGAAGTAGTCGATGATCTCCCGCTTGTCCCAGATGTGATTGCCGGTGGTGAGAACATCGATTCCCATCTCGAAGAGATCTTCGGCCAACGGAGGCGTGATGCCGAAACCGGCAGCAGCATTTTCTCCGTTGGCGAGCACGAGATCGATGGAGTGTTCTTTCACCAGAGAAGAAAGCCGCTCCTTGACGATGTTTCGCCCAGGCCTGCCGAAAATGTCACCAATAAAAAGAATGCGCATGATTGTTCTTCGCCGACATCCCAGCCGGCTGTTAAGGGAAATCGAATATCAAGTTGAAATTTCGATGTTACCACGCGATACGAAGCCATCTCCGGAGGGGCGAGACATCCCTTACCCATACAGTCACGGAATTAACTCTGCTGTTTTCAGAAAGCCGTAGTTGCCCGGGGGATTCAGCGTTAAACCTCGAACTCGCTTCGTGTGTACCATCACGTTTTCGAAGTACCACAGGTCGACGTAAGGCAAATCTTCGGCGAGGATTTGCTGGATCTCCGCATAGATCTGCTTGCGCGCGTTCTGATCGCGTTCACCGCGCGCCTGGTCGATTAGCGCATCCACGCGCGGGTTGGCATAGTAAGTTCGATTGGCCCCATGCGGCGAAAATTTGGCGGAGTGAAATACGTACTCAAAGATGTCGGGATCTTCATTTCCTCCGACCCAACGCAAAGAGTGCACCTGGTAAGCGCCGCGTGTAATATCGGAAAAGAAAGTAGCAAACTCGAAAGTACGAATGTCCAACGAAATGCCAACGTCGCGCAGTTGCTGCTGCAGCACGGCAGCCACCAAACGGGCATTCTCGTCGGTTGAGGTCTTCAGCGTGAGACGAAAGCGCACACCATTCACCGCGGGATACCCGGCTTGCTCAAGCAACTGCCGCGCCCGATCAGGATTGTAATCGAAGTGCGGTACGTCACCGTTGTATGCCCAACTCTCGGGAGGAAGCAGGCTGTAGGCCGGTCGCGCGAAATCGCGCATCAGATAGTGAATCATCGGCGTTCGGTCGATGGCATATGCCAAGGCCTGCCGTACCCGCATATCTTTCAGGATCGGATCGCGAGTATTGAATGCCAGATACTGCAGCACTGTCCCCGGAGCGTGCAGGACTTCCAGATTGGACTCGCGTTCGAGGGCCAGCACCATGTCTCCGGTTAGCGACGTGACCGCGACGTCAGCGCTGCCCTTGCGCAATTCCAGGGCGCGAGTCGTGGCATCGGGAATGACCGCGAATCGCACGCGTTTCAGCCGCGCCTTCTCGCCCCAGTAACCGTCGTTGCGTTCGATGACGACTTCCTTGTCCGGTTCGGCGCTGACGAAACGGAATGGCCCGGAGCCAATTGGCTCGCGGCTCATCTCCTCGCGACTGCCATCGGGGACAATTCCAATGGCACCGTCCGAAACATTCCACAACAGAGTGGCGAATGGTTCTTTGAGATGAAACACGACCGTGGAATCGTCGGGCGCGTCAACGCGATCCACGAGCC
>DATNNE010000202.1:0-79435 GCA_035601995.1 Terriglobales bacterium | reverse complement strand
GGTCTCGTCCAGCCAAGCACGATACGTGTGACGGAACGTGTGCCACCCGATCCTGCCAAGTCCCAATTTCAGACCTGTAGGAACCAGGTAGTCGTTGCGCATCGAGTCGGCATGATACGGTCGACCCGTCACCGGGCTCGGGAAAAGCCAGTGCTCTTCGGTATCGAGACAGAGCGCTTGCCATTTCTTGAGTTCGAGGATAAAGCCCCGTTCGATTGGAACCTCGTCCTGCGAATACTCCGTCTTCAACTTGTTGAGCCGCTTTCCGACGGCTGATCGTTGAACCAGAACCACCGATCGCTTGAAATCGAAATCCGTCCAGCGCAAACCCAGGATTTCGCTGATTCGCAAACCGAAACACAAGCCAATTAGCACGATGGTTCGAAAGGGCTGAACCAGCCCGTCGAGCAATTGCCAAGCATCCTTTACCTGAAGGATGCGAGGACGTTTCTTGCGCTTGCTGATGCCCTTCACTTCGACCAAGTCCATGGGGTTTCGTTCCACATTCAGCAATTCCCAAAGCATCGCCTTGTCGAAAAGACGATACATCAGGGATCGAATATGTCCCTTGTACTTGGGCGAGAGTACGAGCTTGCGAAGCCAATCCTGTACCAAAGCGGGCCGAACGTCTTCGAGACAGCTGTCGCCCCACTTGGGTCGGATGTGCTGGCAAATCATACTTCGGTAGGACGCTAGAGTATTGTGAGTGATTTGTTCGGCTTCCTCTTCCTGTTTCTGATCGATCAGGAAACGGTCGAGGATGCCACAGAAGAGAACCGGATCTCGGCGCAACATCCCATCGTTGATCATCAGCCGCACGCCTTCTGCCGCTTTCAAGGCGTGGGCCTCCGTCTTGTACTTTTCGACGGTTCCGACGGTGAACCCCCTTCTGGTCCTGCGACCATCTGAAGTTGGTTCCCACCAACGATAGAGCCATACGTCCGGTCCTGTTACGCGTTTGTTGATCTCAACACTACCGTACTGATACCGCGTTCGCTTAGCCAATGTAATCTCCTTGGGGTTGGCGACGCGGGTGGCTGCCTGAGATTACCTGAGAACGAAGCCACTGGTCTAGCTCCGAGAGATAGAAATGCCAGCGCTTCCGACCTGTCCCAACCGGGTGTGCGGGAAGCGAGCCCTCACGAGCCTTGCGGAGTACCGTCTTCGGATGCAGGTTGAGGAAACGTGCGGCGTATTGTTGGTTGACGGGTGCTTCCCGAACCGAGCGTAGCCGCTCGCGTGGGGGAATTCGAGTGGGCTGGGTCGACATAGAAGCCTCGCTGCAATGCGGTTCTGCGCCCGATTGGATTTTGCGGAACCGACGCTGTCAGCCAATTTGCTTCGTTTCCTCGACCGTGTCCAACAACTTCTCGTCCGCGTGTTATTCCCGCTGGGAATATCAGACAGCGATAATCGGATTTCGCACGTCACATTTCATTGAGCAGATCCCTTCTCGGTTGCCGATCTGGCATTGCAGCAGAACCGAGTCATACAGGTCCCGACAGCCTCATCTGCATCATCGCTAGGCACTTGGAAGCAGATTTGCGGGCAGAGTGATTACGTACCCGGTACCACAATCGTATCTCGGGGCCAAATACTTAGGCGTAAGCCTTGTATCAGTGCCGGGGTCGCATTTGCCGACAAATCGCCTTGTCTGGGAGATTTATCAGCGAGCGGAAGGCTCAATTTGCCTGCTCGCGACACATGTTCATCTGTTATTCCTCCCAGGAATAACAGAGTGACGAGAAGTTGTTGGACATGTTGTTTGAGCAGCGTTACGTTTGCGCCACAAGCAGCCGATTTGAGGTGCTGCGGGAGGTGCAAATGCCCCGTTGGTCGCGAGCTCATTCCATCCGCCAAATCGGAAGTCTTCTTCAGTCGAAGCGCGTGTGTCCAACCACAGTTTTTCTTGCCCTGTTCTTCCTCATTCCTGTGGCGTCGCTGGCACAGGGTTCACCGTTCGACACCGGCTTTACCGCTATCCAAAGTCTTTTCACCGGCACCATTGCAAAGGTTGCAAGTCTAGTGGCGATTGTGATCGGCGGCTACGGTTTCGCCCACGGCGAACCCGGCGCAAAGAAGGCCTTGGCCGGTGTCGCCGCCGGAACCGGGATTGCGGTTCTCGCTGTAAACGTTCTGAGTTGGCTTTGGGGCGTGTAAGAGGTCCTACTTGCAAAGTTCAATTGATGCTGAACGAGCTCCTTATGCCAAACGACACAGATAAGAAACATCGCACAAATCGAGTCTTCAAGAGCATGCATAAGCCGCTCACCTACCTGGGCGTAGAGCGCACTCTGTTCTACTTCGTCTGCGTCGGTGCGGTGGGAGCCTTCAATCTCTTCAACTCCATCTTGGCCGGTATCGCCGTGTTCATTGGCGGTTTTGCCTTCGGTCATTGGGTAACGAACAGCGATCCGGCTTTTCTCCGCATCCTCGCAAAGTCTGAACGCTACAAATTGCGCTACGACGCTGCGAAACAGCAAGTCCCTTATGTCGAGGTGGTGTGATGCTACGTCTCGACAGGGTCATCAAACCGTGGAAAGAAAGCGCAGCTCTCAACAACCACATCAATCTCTATGGCTTCTGGAATGAGACGACCTTCCTCACCAAGAGCGGCGATGTAGGAATGGTTCTCAGTATCTCCGGCGTGGACTACGAGAGTCTTGACCGGTCGGAGCAAGAGTATGCGGTGAAGCGGTTGGAAGCGGCGCTGAAAGCCTTTGGCCCAGGCTTCCATGTTTACCAATACCTCTTCAAATCCAATTGCCCGGACATACCGTTCGCAACATATGACGACCTGGTTGTGGAAGCTGCTATCGACCAGCGTCGGAAGTTCTTTGAGGCGAAGCGGGACCATCTCTATCAGGTTGAAATCTTCTACTGCATCCTGCTCGAAGGCGCCCGGTCGAAGACCGGCGTCGGGACGGCCCTAGCTCGCCTGTTACTCGATCCAGACGGCGCGATTGCCGAACTCAAATCGCAGTTCACCAGCGACAGCATGAAGAAGTTGTTGCGGACGCATATCGAGCGCGATCTTCAACGCCTCGACCAGGATGTGCAGGCATTCGGTCGCCAGCTAGCGGACTTCATGCAAATCGAGATTCTGAATCAGCAGGGGCAGTTTACGTTTTTCCGACGCCTGCTGAATTATGACGCTTGGCGTATTGCCGGCAGGCCGCAGTCCACGCAGTTTCTCGACTATCAGGTGGTCAACTCTGACATTGAGGCCGAACGCGACCATCTGCGGGTAGGCGATCACACTGTTCGCGTGCTGACGATGAAAGAGGCCATCACAGAGACGCGGCCCCTGGTGCTCGACGCGCTGTTAAAGGTTCCGGCCAACTTCTACGTGGTCACGGAGTGGACGCCGCTACCGGCGAACAAAGCCCGCAAAGAAGTCAATAAACGACGCCGTCACTTCAATATGTCCAAGACGGGTTTCGTCTCTCAGATGGGCAACGACGCCACGCAGACGAATTCTCGCGACGTGCTTGTGGATGAGTCCAAGCAGGCTGACATTGAAAATCTTGGCGATTGTCTGCGCGCCCTGGGCGACGGCCAATCGCTTGGCGATTTCTCGCTCACGATTGTGCTCTATGGCCGGGCATCATCCGGTCAGGCAAGAACGAAACTTGATCAACTAGTGGCCGAGTTTACCGGCGTCTTCACCAACGCGGATGGCAATCTGTTCGCAGAAACCTACAACCAGCTCAACGCGTATTTCGCCACCGTGCCGGGCAACTGCGCGCTAAACCTCCGCAAGCTGTATCTGCTCAACACGAACTATGCCGATCTGTCTTTTCTGTTTACGATCCTTCCCGGCGAGAAGACCAACGCGCATCTAGGAACGGAGTACCTGGCCGCGCTTGAAACCGACAACCGCACGCCGTACTTTCTTAACCTGCATAACGGCGAGGTTGCCCACACGCTGATTCTCGGGATGACGGGGAGTGGAAAATCGTATTTTTGTAATTTCCTTCTGCAGAACGCACAGAAGTATGCTCCGCTAACGTTCATCTTCGATATCGGCGGCAGTTTTCAGTCGCTTACGACGATCTTTGGTGGCTCATACCTGAACGTCGGCCAGGAGGCGCGGGATTTCACCATCAATCCCTTCTCCCTGCCTCAGACCAAAGAGAACCTGCAATTTCTTTTCAGCTTCTTTCGTGTGCTCATTGAAGGCAACGAACTACGCCACCGGCTCGATTTCAAAGAAGAACGCCGGTTGTGGGATGGAATAGAGCGCATGTACGTGCTGGAGCCGAACCAGCGCACGATCTCGAACTTTTGCAACATAATCGGCGAGTTGAAGGAACGACTACACCGCTGGACTCGCGGTGGACAGTACGGTTTTCTTTTTGACAACGCTGAGGACACGCTCTCGTTCTCCAAATTTCAAACGTTCAATTTCCACGGCTGGAATGATGCGCCCGAGGTTCTTGAGCCACTCCTGTTTTACGTTTTGCATCGCGCGTCGAACGAGATCGCAGACCCAAAAAGGCTCGCCACATTCAAAACCTTCCTGCTCGATGAGGCGTGGCTGTTCATCAAGAACGAGACGATCCGCAATTACGTGGTGCAGGCGCAGAAGACGTGGCGCAAGCACAACGCCGCGATGATCCTGGCAACGCAATCTATCAAGGAGTTGGAGGAATCGGGAATGCTGGCGATTGTGGCCGAGAGTTGCCCCACCAAGATCTTCTTGGCCAACCCGGAGATGAACCGCGAAGTTTACCGCGAAGCGTTTCATTTGAACGACACGGAACTGGACCTGATCGGCGGCCTTGTTCCGCCGGGGCAAATGCTGATTCGGAAAGCGCAGACCTCAAAGAAAGTGCACTTGAACGTCGATTCGGTCTCGCATTGGATGGCAACCAATAACGCCCGCGACAACTTAAAGAAGCAGGACTACTTCGATCGCTTCGGTATTGCGGATGGGCTTCGCCATCTGGCACAAGATTACCCATTCCAGCCGCGCACGCTGACCAGATCAACCGCTACAGCGAACCACAAAGGAGAAATGCTGTGAACCACCTGAAATGGATCATCAATTGTCTGTTGATCGTTTATTCCATCGGCCTCGTAGCGCAAGATTCCGCGCGCACGGTGCAGTACCACTCCCAGGACATCATTCCGATTCGCGCGAAGTTGAAATACACAACCCTCATTGAGCTGCCCACCACCGAAAAGATCATGGAAGCGGCCACCGGCGACAAGGATTTCTGGATCGTGGACGTGGTCGGCAATTTCTGCTTTGTGCATCCAGCAAAGCAAGGCATCAGCTCAAACTTGAACCTCATTACGGACAAGGGCAACATCTACAGTTTCACACTCCAAGACATATCGGGCTCCGCACCCGGCACCAGCCCTGACCTGAAGGTGATCGTGGAACCAGCCGACCGTTCCGCGATTGTCGCCGCCAGCGGCATTCCACAGTTTGTGCCGGCCGCCCTACTTGAACAGTCTCGACAGCAACTTGCCGCGATTCAATCGCATGTTGAACAGGCTGTTGACGAGTACAAGAGCGCCTATCCAACCCAGCTTAAGTTCGACTACGTCTACAAAGCGAACGAAGCGCCTTTCGATATCCAGTCGATCTACCACGACGACAAGTTCACCTACATCAAAACGAAAGCACCTGAAAAGTTCAGCGTGTATGAGATGAAGGACGGCAAGCCGAATCTCGTCACCTACGACCTCCGAGAAGGGACATACATCATCCCGAAGATCATGGACAGCGGATATGTAGAGCTGGGCAAAAAGAAAATGGAATTCACACGCAAGGGATAGCCGCCATGACTGAGAACATCTTTACGACCCACGCCGAACCGCAGACCGCCCCCCCAGGCGATCCTACGTTGCGTCGCAACCTGGAACCGCCGAAAGGAGTCTTACAGAAAAACCTCAAGATCTTCGTTTATCTTGGTGCGGCCTTGCTCGTGATCGTGGCGGCGCTCTTCAGTTCGTCTGGCAAGAAGACGCCAGTACAGCAGGCCGGCGCGAAAGGCCAACCGCCTCAACCGACGTTGCAGGACAACACCGATAGCAACGTGCAGGAGTTGAAGAACCAAATCCAGGCCGAACGTCAGAAAGAGCGGCAGGCAACGATGGCCGCTGCCGCCTTGGGAGATCCGGCGCTCACGTCAGCGACGCCCGCGCAGCGGACCGCCACCGCTGCCTATGGTCCGAACGGCGTTGCTGCCCCCTGTGTTCCCGGCCAGCCCTGTTCGCAACTACAGCAAGGCACGGATGTGCAATTAACGCCCGTACAACAACAGGCGCAGCTAATCGCCGCGAAAGAGCGCGAACGCTCAGATAATTCACGTTTCGCTTCCAATCTTGTGTACGCCCGGTCAGTTGAACAGCCGCAACAACAGAGTCAGATGGCGCCTGCTCATTACGGCTCTGCCGACCGGCAGGCAAACAGTAATCCCGCCGCTCCAGAAACAGAAAGAAAACAGGAAGACACGCCCGAAGGCTATAAACGCCCGCTTGAAGCCAATGTCGATTCAGCCACCGGACAGCCCTATCTGATTTATGAGGGCTCAGTGCTCGACACCGTTTTGATGAACCGCCTAGATGGAGACGCCGCAGGACCAGTCAAAGTTCTTGTCTCAAACCCGCTGTATTCGCACGATCATCAACACGTAATAATTCCCGAGGGAACGGTGGTTCTCGGTGAAGCAAAGAAGATTGGAGCGGCAGGATTCGGCCAACAGCGACGAATGGCCGTTGTTTTTCACCGCCTCATCATGCCGGACGGTTACTCCGTCGATCTCGACCAGTTCCAAGGCCTCGACCAAATCGGGGAGCAAGGGCTAAAAGACAAGGTCAATAATCACTACCTTCAGATCTTCGGCACCTCGATCGCGTTGGGTGTAGTCGCCGGGGCCAGCCAAATCACGCAGGGTGGCGGCACCATTACCACGAGCGGTTCCCAAGCGTTCACGAACGGGGCTGCAGGCAGTGTTTCGCAATCCGCGGCGAGCATTCTTGACCGTTTCATCCAGATTCCATCCACGATCACGATTCGGGAAGGACATCGCGTGAAGGTCTATTTCACGCAGGACTTGCTTCTTCCTGCGTACTCGAACCACACTATTCCACAGAGTTTTTAAGGAGGCATCCAATGCGAAAAAGTGCTCTTTCCCTCTTCGTTCTGTGGACTCTCGCCTTTACCGGCTGCCAGAGCAAATCGGCAAAAGTGAAACAGTTGCAGGATCAATACAACGCCGAGTACCCGACGTATGCCAAGGAATGCATCGACCCAGTGACCGCGGGGTCGTCAGAACTTCTGACAGGAGAGAAGCTGACTCCTGAACAGATAGCGGCCCTGGAAGCCAAGAAGAAAGAGCGAGACGCAAGGTGTACGCCAGAAGCGGACCGCCTTGCACAGCTTCAGAAAGAAATTATTGCTGCACAGCAGTAGCGCGGTGTTGCTGTGAGAGCCTGCCACACCAACCGCAGACGAAAGGACAAGAAAGTGAAGAAGCTAATCGTTACCGCACTCTCTATCGGCCTCGCTGCGGCATTGCAACCCGTTGCGCACGCGCAATTTGGTTCCGGTATCGTCTACGATCCTACACAGTCGGTCCACGCCATTACGCAGATCGAACACGAAGAACAATCCATCTCCAACCAATTCCAGCAGATCGAGCAGGGCCAGCAAATCTTTTCCAATACGGTCAAGATCGCTACAACAGCGCTACAGGCCTACAACGTCGCAAAACAGCAATACAACCTCGTTCACCAGATGATCCTCGCGCCAAGAATGCTCTATTCGCGGTTTCTGTCTCCAACCTCTGACTTGCTCCTGCTACAGCAGATCTCGAATACCTACGGCAATTCGATGGGTTGGCTGAATTCGGCGAATACCGGAAAGGGAGCCGCGGTCTCCTACCAGCAAGTGAGCATTCCGAATACCGCCAACGTGATCCCTGGCTACAGCACTGCCAGTGTTGCCGGCCAGTTGCAGATTGCCGCACAGGGAGCGACCGTTGACATCAACGACTCCGTAATGACCACCAACTTGCAGGCTCTCGGGACTATCCGTGCGAATCAGTCCTCCAGACAAACCGACATCGCCAGTCTGGAGGCCGCAACTCAGACCCAGGACGCCTCCCAGCAGACCGTCATGGCAACGCTGCAGCGCATGAACCAAGCATTGCTTTTACAACTCCGCACCCAGCAGGACGCGAACCAGATAAATGCCAATCTCTCGCTGCAACAGATCGTCGCCCAAAAACAGCAACAAGACGCACTGAAGTCAGCATTCCGTGACTCGGCGGGATACGAAAGCTATTACAACGCCAACATCACGACAACTAGTAGCGGGTCGGAGACTCTCCTTACGCAGGCGTACTGAGTAGGAGAAACACAAGGGGATGAAATATGAGTCTCTTCCAGTTCATCGCTCAGGCTTGCCAGTCGCTTGCCGCCACAGCGGCGCCTGCCATCACAGCGATGGGGGTTCACATGGTCCTGGCGCTGGCCACTATCGTGATGGTTTGGTTCGGAGTGCAGGAAGCACTCGCATCTGCACACGGCGAAGCCGGATTCAGCATGGGGAGGTTTCTCAACCTCTTCATGCTGCTTACCTTCGCTTACGTGATGGTGAACTATTACGACAGTTCCATTCCCGGACTTGGCTTTTCTCTCAAGGGCTTCATCGACGGCGGCACGATCAATCTTGTGAAAGTAATTGGATCAGATGGTTCCACCACCATGCTGAACGAGATCAATGCTGCATCTTCCAAGACAGGGCCGGGACTCCTGAATACGATGATGTCCCCCTACTATGCGATGGTGTACTTTGCGGTGCAATTCCTCCTGGCCTTGTTGGCCGCAATCGTTTCCGCAATCGTGGCCTATGGCGCAATTGCGGCAACGATCATCGGATTGCTCGGCCCGATCTTTATTCCATTCCTTGTCTTCGACAAACTCGATTGGTTGTTCTGGGGATGGCTCAAGGCTTATCTCGGATTCAGCTTTTACAAAGTTGTGGCCGCAGCCACTCTGAATGTTTTGTCTCATGTGCTGACCAACTACTACCTCCAGCTTGGTCAGAGCTTGTCGGACCCTTCATTGATAGTCCAGACTTTGCCACTTCTTGTTCTTCTGGTACTGGTCAACATCTACATCCTTTTCAAGATTCCGACAATGACGCACACCTTATTCACTGGCGGCACTGGCGGACACGGTGTGGGCCTCGGCGTAGCGCTGATGGCGATGCGGAGCGGGAAGTAAACCGGCAACAAGGGAACGAGGCCAAAATGAGCACAGAAACGATGAGCGTAGAAACCAAAGCCACCCCGCAAATCACCCGAGCTGCAGAGCGTTACCTGGAGCAATACGGCGACCCACTGGTGATGAATACCTACTTGAAAGTGACCATTCTTGTGCTCGCCGTCGTGTGTGTCAGCCTGGCTGGGCTCGCCTACAAGAGCCAGACGGCCCTAGCCAACATGCACCCAATGATTGTGCGAATCAATGACGTGGGCCATGCGGAAGCGATCGACTACCGGAACTTTCAGTATCGCCCCCAGGAGGCGGAGAACAAGTATTACCTGACCCGCTGGGCCGAACTGTATTTCAACCGCAATCGCTTCACCATTGAACATGATCAAACGCAGTCACTCTACTTCCTCAATAGCGATGTGCAACGCGCCGTCATCGACCAGGAACGCAAGGACAACAGCATTCAGAACTACGTCAAAGACAGTACCTTGCCGTATGTAGATGTCGAGATCAAGAACGTCATCCTCGACGACCTTCGCCAGTCTCCGTATTCGGCACGCATCGAGTTCGAGAAGGTTTACACCAATCCTGCGGATCACACCGAACTCAAGCGGGAGCGATGGACTGCCAGCGTTACCTATGTCTTTCGCGAGAACGTGAAGAACAATGAGCTTGCCGTGAATCCCCTCGGTCTGACTATCGTGCGTTTCCGGGCCGACCAGGCGTTCAGCTAAGGATCTTTAGAGAATCCCCGAGACTAAACGATGTCCATTTCTGCTGCCAATCCGGCTGGCCTGCCCCAAGTGTCTCTGTGCATAGTGGGCCTGGCGAACGAGAGCGTTCCGAGTTGCAACGGCGGTGGCGAACTGCACCCTTCTCGCGACGGACATGCCAGCTCTGTGCGAATCGTAATCGTGGCCGCCTCCCGCAGCCAGGGTAACTATGAAAACTTTGCTCTGAAGCGTGTCTTCCGTCATGTATCCCGCCTTTGTTCGGGCACCGCTTCGGGTCTTTTCATGCGCCCTGCGGCAGCTCGCTCTTCTGCTTCGGCTACGCCGCCCTGCGGGTTACGGTTTCCCTCCAAATCTTGTTCGCAAAGAGCGCCGAAAAGATTTCTCCGGAGCCTCCGTAAATGCAGAGCTTCGGCACTTGGGAGCATGGCCCACTCGCTTAATGGTGCCCCGATCAAGATCGGGAAATTCAACAAACGGAGACAATCATGTATCAGAACAAAGTAACTCTCATCGGCTTCCTCGGCAGCAACCCAGAAGGGCGTACCAACAGCCCGGATTTCAGCGTCACCACCCTTTCGCTGGCAACCAAGTCCTCCTACAAAAAGGATGGCAAGTACATCTCGCACACCGAATGGCACCGTTGCGTCGTCTTCGGCAAGCTCTCGGAATTCGCCAAAACGCTCACCAAGGGCGCACATATCCAGGTGGAAGGTGAACTGCGCAGCCGCGAGTACGACAGCAAGAAAACGGACTCGAAGCGGCGTGTCTGGGAAATTCGAGTCGCCTCGATCCTGAAGCTGGACCGCGCTGAAAAGGCCGCTGCCGAGGATCAGGAACACGATGAATCACCCCAGGAGGAAACGGCCGCATAGGCCCTTGCCCTTCACTTTCGGAAGCCCGGCTACCCGCTGGGCTTCCATCTTCGTGAGGTTCCCACCATGAGCTTCGAATTAATCCTTCCATTCCTTCGCCCGATAGAGCCACTGCTGCTGGACGACAGCATCAGCGAGATCATGGGCAATCCCGATGCCTCATGGTGGTACGAACGTGACGGAATCATGCGCCAAGAAGCTACCATTTCCTTTCACGCTGGGCAGCTTCGCACCGGCCTCGAAGTGATCGCCAATCAACTCGGCAAAAAGCTGGACGAGGACAATCCCTTATTGCACGCGCAGCTCCCAGACGGGAGCCGCCTGGCGGCGGTGATTCCGCCAGTCGTACGCCCGGCACCTGCTCTGACAATCAGAAAGTTCACCAGCCGGCATTACACGATCGACGATCTGATCACTCGTGGCACGCTGACACGGCAACTCGCGGACTTCCTGGGAGAACAAATCCGCGGCGGAAAGACTCTGCTCATCAGCGGTGGAACGGGGACCGGCAAGACCACGCTCTTACGGATATTGGCCGACTTCATTCCGGACCATGATCGCATCGTGGTCATTGAAGATACCTCCGAACTTCACATCCAGAAGCCGAACATTGTCCCGGCCGAATGCCAGACCGACACGTTCAAGGCCAACATCTCATTCGATAATCTCTTGAAGTCCGCTCTCCGCTGGAGACCGGACCGGATCATTCTCGGCGAAGTGCGCGGAGTCGAGGCGAGAACGCTGCTCGATTCGTTCAACACCGGCCATGCCGGTTCGCTAGCGACGATTCATGCGAATTCCGCGGAGAAAGCGCTCCGCCGGTTCGCCAATCTGGTCATGCGCAACCACGCGCAAACCACCTTCTCCGACACAGAAGCCGAGATCGGGGAAGCCGTTGATTTTGTCGTCCACGTTGAGCGACAGCCAGGGCGCCGCATCCTCCGCGAGGTGCTGGCGATTCGTGGATACGACCGGGACGCAAAACACTTCTTGATAGAACCGATTTTCGAGGTGAAACATGCCACAGCCTAATGCTCAGAATGCAACCGTCACAGCTGCTGAATTCCTCACTCGTTGCTTTGCTCCAGGTGAGACTATTGCTCTCTTTCTACGACGTGAAGTCCCACGCGCGACGATTCAGAGGATCGTCCAATTGGAGACTGCGCTCGCGTCTCGTTACCTCGCTTGGCTCGTGCAGGAGAACGCGGCTGGCGCGAATGTCTATGTTGCAGCCAATCCGCTTCGCTCGGAGAGCCGCAGACGCACCAAAGAATGCATCGCTTCAGTGCGCCATCTCTATCTGGACTTAGATACCGATGGAGAGACCCGACTCTCTGCGCTCCGGGCCTCGGACGCGGTTCCCCCGCCGAATGCAGTCCTCTCGACATCCCGCGGTAAATACCAGATCATCTGGCGAGTCGATGGCTTTACCTTCGAACAACAAGAAAACGCACTGAAACTGCTTGCCGTTACCTTCGGCGGCGATCCCGCTTGTACCGATTGCAACCGCGTGCTCCGCGTACCGGGATTCCTCAATTGCAAGTACGATCCCGCGTATCCTGTGACGGTCGAATATCCCGGCGATTCCGCTTGGAATTGCGACGACTTTCGCCTCGATATTCTAGCCGCCGATGGTCTGCTTCTTGCCCATCCAATCACGGCGCGAAAACGCACCTCGAACCACACCCATTCCGAGCATGATTGGGCCTGGGTTCTGCATGAGCTTTCCCGCGGCAAAGATGCCGCGAAGCTCACGCGCAAGCTAGCTTCGCTCCGCTCCGATAAGCCCAATCCCCTTTACTACGCTCAGCGAACGGTTGACGTTGCGTCGGCCAGAATCTGGCTCATCGAGGGCATTCCGATAGACGACGTTGTCACGTTGCTTGAAGTTCGTCGTCGATTCGAGATTCCCATCGCACTTTGCCGCGCTCGTGCACGGGAGATCACACAGACGGCGCAAAGAATGATTGCCCGCAGAAACATTGCCTGATTCGACCACCTATAAGGAGAACAACAATGCCATTGCTCGAAATCAACCAGACCCACTACATCAGTGCTTCGGTTCGGCTCGATGAGGCCACCGCAGAGCAGGTCGATCAATACGCCGCTTTCGTCCACGCATCCGCGGACGATGTTGTGGACAAAGCGCTCAACTATGTCTTTTCGAAGGACCGCGACTTTCAGGACTTTCTGAAGACGCCCCAGGCCAAGGAGGTTCCTTCTACATTGCGTGTCCGTAAGGGTCCAAGCAATGGCGCGTCGGAGGAGCCTGCCAAGAAGCTCGTAGCCGGGGTGGAGTCAACGCCCTTGGTGCGGGCGGTGAAGGCGTGATCCTGCATTCAAGTTCGTGCCGGAGCAAGAACGGTGCTTCGCACCGGGAGAATTGTGACACTCCACCCCTTAAAGGGTACACGAACGTAAACGCCCGTCTACAAACGTCAACGCTCTTGCACTGAAGCACTTGCGTAATTCGCCGTATACAGCGTTTACGTTCGTCGACGGCGACGCAAACAGGGGTTTAGCGATGGAAAAACCGATCCTATTCAAACCGACAACCGCCGGCTCCAAGCGGCCGCTTGCCCGAAATCGCATCCTATCGGCGCGTTTCACTGAGAGTGAGTATGTGGCGCTTGAGAGTTTCGCGTGGTCGAAGGGAAAGACACTAGCTGATTGGGTGCGCGATGTGATCTTGCATAGCCTTGAAGGGGCCAGTCAGCCTCAGATGGAGATGCATATCTTTACCGAACTTGTGGGAGTTCAGATGCTTTTGATGAACACGCTCGAACCGTTGCTGCGCGGCGACAAACTTGCCCAGGAACAGCTCACCGTCCTCTTTCGCCAAGTCCAAACCACTAAGGCCGCGAAGGCGCAGGAACTCCTAGTTAAGCGCAGCCAGAACAAGGAGAAATAGCCATGCCCGCCGTCCAACAGTGGGGCCGAAGAGAATCGATCATTTGGCCGCCCCGCCATTATCTTTACACCCTCGGCGCGATCTTTCTCGCGATGGTCCTGACCGGATTCTTCGTCTACCTCCGCTTTCAATTTGGCCTTTCGCCGCTCGAACGCTACTACCTGCCGTACTATCTCCGCACCGAGTTGGCAGGCTTTACGCACCCCAGTAGCAACTATCAACTGCTTTATATTTCCGATCGCAAATCACCTCCTCGGACTGCGCTCGAAGGCGACGTAGCGCCAGGAGCGACACCGCAGTCCACGGGTGGTCCGTTGCCACTTGTGCTTTCATCTGAGGCGCGGCGGAAAGGCTTTGACTTGCTGTTCCGTGAGCAACCGCGGAGCTACTCGAACAAGGCTCTCCACAGTTGGATCGGGCATTGGTTTTATCAGGAGATTCCTCTTAGCCAGCTCTTCAAGATGCAACTGATTTTTGGTCTAGCTGCTTTCGCGCTTCAGCTTCCATTTTCCGTTCGCAAGGATATCCGGCGCATCAAGGCACTTCGCTACGGGCGCCGCCTCAAAGGCCCTGTTCTCGTGAACGCTAAGGACTTCACCGAAGCGGTCAGCGGCAACGGCATCGGCATCACGACCAACGATTCGAAGCTACCCTTGCGTATTCCACGCGACGCCGAAAACAAGCACTTCCTAATCGTGGGTGACACCGGCTCCGGCAAGTCGAGCATCATTCGCCAGATGCTTTATCAGGTAGACGCCCGCGGCGACAGCGCCATTGTTTACGATCCGGCCTGTGAGTTTGTGAAACAGTTCTATAACGAGCGCCGCGGCGACATCGTTCTCAATCCGCTCGATGCTCGGATGCCCTATTGGAACCCGTCGAAAGAACTCCGCCGCAAGGCCGAAGCCAAGGCACTGGCCGTGTCGCTCTACCAGCCGGAAGGCGTGACGAATCGCTTCTTCGTTGAAGCTCCGCAGAAGATTTTCGCGCATCTACTGACCTTCCTCCCTACGCCGGAGGAACTTGTGCAATGGATGTCCGATCCTGCCGAAATCGACCGACGCGTCAAAGGAACCGAGTATTGGATGCTGATTGATCCGAAGGCCCCGCAACAGCGAACGGGAGTTCTCGGTTCTCTCAATATGAGCGCTGATAGCTTCCGCCTTCTGCCTAAGCCAGAAGAGACTAGCTCTGTTTGGACGGCAACCAATTGGGCGGAGACACGGCGCGGTTGGATCTTCATCACTTCGCGCCCAACCATGCGCGAAGCGCTTCGCCCGCTCATCAGTCTGTGGATCGATACGCTCGTCTTGCGGCTGCTAAACGAACCCATGCCGGAACAGAAACCCGTTTGGTTCGTCATAGACGAGTTGGCCAGCTTGCAGCGACTACCGCAACTTCATACGGCCATCACCGAGAATCGGAAGTCGCAGAACCCGGTCATCCTTGGTTTCCAGGGACGCAGCCAAATGCAGGCCCGTTACGGGGAAGATGCGGAAGCCATGCTCTCGCAGCCCGCGACAAAGATTTTCCTTCGCACAACCGAGCCGCGGGCAGCTAAATGGGTCAGCGAGGCCATTGGCGAAATTGAGATAGAGCGGCTGCGTGAAACGCACTACGAGGGCTCACGCGCGGGACGAAACTTCGCACTCGACCGGCAGACTGAACCGCTTGTTTTACCGTCCGAGGTCTCGGGTCTCGACGATCTTCGAGGCTTTCTCAAATACGGCAACCATGTCGCGCGATTTTCGTTTCCCTTCATCGCCTTGGAAGAGAAGAGTCCCGGTTTCGATGAGCGGACAATGGATGACTTGATTGTGCCCAGCACCCCGCCCACCCCAGACTCCGACGAGATGCAGGGCAACCTTCTAAATCCCGAATACGGGCTACAGTCGCACGGGAACCAGGTGGAGTAGAACGACCATGCTGACCATTTCAAAGCCCCTCTCCGCAGGCCAGGCCCAGACTTACCACCAGAAGGAATTCACCGCAAAAGAGCAGAACTATTGGTCGCAAAAAGGCGTCATCGCTGGCGAATGGCAAGGGCAACTAGCCACGCAATTTGGCCTTGCTGGAGCCGTCTCAGCCGAAGACTTCGCGAAACTAAGCCAGGGCCAACATCCACACAGCGGAGACCAGCTTGTGCGTCAGCGAGCGTCCTATGAATATCAGGACGCCGAGGGGAAGACCATCAAAACAATGGAGCACCGGGCAGGTTGGGATGCGACCTTTTCTGCCCCGAAATCCGTCTCACTCACCGCACTAGTCGGCGGCGACGACCGCGTCCGTGAGGCGCACCGTGAGAGCGTCCGCGTTGCCCTAGACCAACTCGAACACTACACGCAAGCCCGCATCGGCGGCAATCATCCGCCAGAGACCACGGGCAAGTTTATCGCCGCCAAGTTCGAGCATGATACTGCCCGCCCGGTTGATGGCTATGTCGCGCCTCAACTGCACACACACGCGGTCGTTTTCAACCTCACTGAGCGCGACAACGGCCAGCCTCGTGCCATCCAGCCGCAAAGCCTTTTCGCCTCGCAGCAGTTTGCCACAGCGATATATCAATCCGAGCTGACCTACAAACTGCGCCAACTCGGTTACGAAATTACAACAGGCAGGAGCGGTGCCCCGGAGATCAAGGGCTACACGCAGGAATACCTCGATGCATCCAGTCCCCGAAGCCAACAGATTCGCGAATACCTAGAACGAACCGGGCGCTCCGGGCGGGAAGCCGCCGAGATCGCGGCGCACTCCACGCGCGACCGCAAGGAAATTCATTCACCGGGAGAAGTGATGGCCGCGCACCGAAAGATGGCGGCAGACTTTGGGCACCAAGCCGATGCGGTTGTGCGCGCAGCTCGGGCACGATCTCAACATCAGGAGAAGCCGGTCAATTCCCTTGACCGCGTTCGAGAGTCTGTGACTTTCTCCCGCGACAAGAACTTTGAACGCGAGGCAGTTGTGGATGAACGAGCGTTGATCCGCGACGGGCTCCGCCGCGGCATGGGAGAGATCACCCACGGCCAGGTCCGAGCCAATCTATCGGCTCGATTGGCTTCCGGAGAATTTCGAATCGTGGAGCGGCCTCGGGGCGTTCCGGGCCGTCAGTTCACCACCGCGAAGACTATCGAAGCGGAACATGAAATCATCCGGAGAATGCGTGAGGGACAAAACCATGCCGTGCCGGTTATTTCGCGTCCGGACGCTATCGCTCTCGCCGATCAGCACCCACATCTTAACCACGCGCAGAAGAGCGTAATCGAGGATGTTCTCAGTTCACCGGATCGCATTCAGGGAATCCAAGGCTTCGCTGGCTCAGGCAAAACGACCGCGCTGACAGCAATTCGGACTTCGGTAGAGACACAGGGCTACCAGGTCGAAGGCCTCGCCCCGACCTCCCGTGCTTCGCGCCAACTAAACGAGGCCGGAGTCCACGCGGGAACTCTCCAAGGCTTCCTCGCGCGCGCGGCAGATCCAGACTCTGTTGAACAAAAACGCTTCTACTTCGTCGATGAATCAAGCCTTGCCAGCACCAACCAGATGCGCGAGTTCCTTGCCCGGATTGGCGCTAGTGATCGCGTGCTATTGATCGGCGATATCCGCCAACATCAGGGTGTCGAGGCTGGCCGCCCCTTTGAACAACTACAGGAAGCCGGAATGCGGACGGCCAAGCTCGATGAGATCGTTCGCCAGCAAGACCTGGCCTTGAAATCCGCCGTCGAACTGCTCGCGACGGGGCAAGTCTCCGCTGCACTCGATGCGCTTCAGCAGCAGGGCCGCGTGAAGGAAATTCCTAGCCGAGAGGATCGCATCCAAACCATTGCCAAGAATTATGTCGAATCGCCGGCAAACACTCTCATCGTCTCACCCGACAACGCTTCTCGCCGCGAACTGAACGTCGCCGTTCGGCAGGAGCTAAAGGCCAACGGAACGCTTGGTTTGGAAGATCATAAATTCGGCGTGCTAGTTCAGCGTCAGGACATGACCGGAGCCGAACGATCATGGGCAAGCCACTACGAGATCAACGACGTAGTGCGCTACGCACGCGGCAGCAAGGCCGTTGGAATTGAAGCCGCCGCCTATGCATCGGTTGTCGCGATCAACCCATCCGCAAACGAACTCACGGTCAAGAAAATCAACGGAGAGCTTGCGACCTACGATCCTCGCCGCCTTACAGGCGTCAGCGTTTATCGGGAGACCGAACGGGAGCTGTCCGTCGGCGACCGCATCCAGTTCACCGCCCCCGACAAATCTCTCGGCGTTGCAAATCGCGACATGGCCGCGATCGAGGCGATCCATCCCGATGGTCGCCTATCCGCCCGCCTCGACAACAATCGCCAGATCGAGCTCAACGTCGGCGAGCATCGTCATTTCGACCACGGCTACGCCGTCACCAGTCATAGCTCGCAGGGCCTCACCGCCGAACGCGTCCTCATCCACGGCGATACTAGCGTCCACCCAGACCTGCTCAACTCCCGCTTCGCCTACGTTTCCATCTCGCGCGCAAGCCTCGACGCTAAGATCTATACCAATGACGCTGCCGATCTTGGCAAAAGGTTGAGTGGCGAGGTTTCCAAGAGTTCTGCTATTGAGCTTTCTCACTCGATAGCTAACGCGATGACAAATCTCAGTCTGGGGCAGGGTATTTGAGGCAAGTTCCCATGGTGTGTTGCAAAACGTCATTAGATATGATTAAGTAATGACATATTGAGACATACGCTATGGCAAAACCTCTCCAGAAGATCATGCAGTACGTCGGCCAACACGGGATCGTTAGGCCCCGTGACATTGAGGCTATCGGCCTTCCGCGGGAGTACCTTGTTCGTCTCCACCGGGAGGGCAAACTCAATCGTTCCGGACGCGGAATCTACACGCTGCCCGATGCCAAGGTTACGGAACGCCACTCTTACGCTGAGGTGGCGAAACGCGTCCCGGACGCTACTATATGCCTGCTTTCGGCCCTTGTGTTTCACGAAATCACCACCCAGAGTCCTGCTTCGGTTTGGATCGCTCTCAGCAAGGGGGCAAGGACGCCTGTCCTCGCTTCGCCTTCACTCAGGATCGTTCGCCTGTCCGGCCCGTCGCTGACCGAAGGAATTGAGAATCATCAGGTCGAGGGCGTTCCAGTCCGCGTTTATTCGGCGGCGAAGACCGTCGCCGACTGCTTTAAGTTCCGGAACAAAATCGGACTCGATGTAGCAATCGAAGCTCTAAAGGATTCTCTTCGACAAAAGAAGGCCAACGTCAACGAAATCTACCGTTACGCCAAAGTTTGCCGGGTTAGCAATGTCATTCGCCCTTACATGGAGGCGATGTGACCAGCGAGAAAGGCAAGAACAAAGCGGCATCCATCCGCGCCCGCCTCCTTGCTCTCGCGCAGAGCAAAGGTGAGGACTACCAACGCGTGCTCGGCAGATTCGCGATTGAGCGATTCTTGTATCGCCTGGGACGCTCGCCGTACCGGGACAAATTTGCTATCAAAGGAGCCACGCTTTTCACTCTATGGATAGGTCAGACCCACCGTCCAACAAAGGATTTGGATCTAGTCGGACGGGGATCATCCGCTATCGGCGAAGTTGAACGAACAATCCGGGCGATTTGCGAGGGTCATAAAGAAGACGGCATTGTCTTCGACAGCGAATCGATTGTCGTCACAAAAATCAAAGAGGATGACGAGTACGATGGCGTGCGCATCAAGCTTCAGGCCGAGTTGGCAGGAGCACGGATGCCAATGCAGATCGACATCGGATTCGGCGACGCGGTTTATCCGGAACCGGAACTGGTGTCTTTTCCTGTCCTCCTGCCCATGGAAATACCACTCATTCGGGCGTATCCACGAGAAGCAAGCATCGCTGAAAAATTCCACGCAATGGTCGTCCTCGACATCCGCAACAGCCGCATGAAAGATTTCTACGATATCTGGTTCATGGCAAACACCTGGGCATTCGACATGGCATCGCTGCGTAAGGCGATCCTTGCTTCGTTTGAAAGGCGCGGATCAGCCCTACCTGAAGATGCTCCTTTTGCTCTAACGGCAGCATTTCTAAATGATCCACAGAAGACGGTACAGTGGAACGCATTTGTGAGCCGACTGAATCTAGCCGACAAGACGACTCCATCGCTTGAGCAAGTGGGCACCCTGATTCGCGCTTTCCTCTTGCCGTGCGTTTCTGGCAAGAATCTCGCCAAGGCCGACACTATTTCTTGGAGACCACGTCACGGCTGGACTACCGCCAGGGCTGATGACCTCGACGATTCCATAATTCTAGAGTAAGCAATAGAAGCTCAAATAGCGAAATCTTGGATGGAATGCATTAGTATTCAGATTCCCCGTTGTAGGCGCCATCGGCGAGTTATCTCGAACAACATTGCATGTCTATGACCAAGCCTTTGACAGTACGCTGAGGAAAGATTGATTCATGCGGTCTGAAGAACTTAAACAAAACGTTACGGTCTACGGCCCGTTGTTTCCGGAGCCGGTACAAATTATTATCGCTATTCCGATGGGCAGCTCGGTCAAGCTGATCGGGAAGGGCATCCGGTCGAGCACCGTCTACGAACCGATCCTCAGCCCCGAACAGCTGGCACAGCTTCATGCGTCACCTGCCCAGGAGCCCTTCGACGGTGACGCCAGCAAATTCCGCCTCGGAGTCGAGGCCATGCGCCTCGGACTCGCTTACGAATACGACCCCTACTTCTCTCTCTCAATAGCCCGCGTTGATCCGTTGCCGCACCAATTGGAGGCGGTGTACGACTATTTCATAAAACTGCCACGCATTCGCTTCCTCCTGGCCGATGATCCGGGTGCCGGCAAAACGATCATGGCGGGTCTTCTCATCAAAGAGCTGAAAATACGTGGATTGGTAAAGCGAACTCTTATCGTCACTCCGGCCAATCTATCCTTTCAGTGGCAACGGGAACTCAAAGACAAGTTCCGAGAGAGTTTCGAAGTAGTCCGGAGCGACGTGCTCCGCGCAAATTACGGGATGAACCCTTGGCAGGAAAAAAACCAGGTCATAACTTCCGTCTCGTGGGTTTCCCGCGTTGATGACGCGAAGGAATCCCTGCTGCGAAGTAGTTGGGACCTGATTATCGTCGACGAAGCTCACAAGATGAGCGCTTACAGCGCTGACAAGAAAACCCTCGCCTTTCAGCTTGGCGAGGCGCTGTCGCAGATGACGGATCATTATCTCTTGATGACCGCGACGCCGCATAAGGGCGATCCCGAAAACTTCTGCTTGTTCCTTTCGCTCCTCGACAAAGATGTTTACGGCAACATAAAGAGCCTCGATGAGGCCATAGCGAAGCACGAAGCGCCATTCTATCTTCGCCGTGTCAAGGAGGCCCTTGTCAGCTTTCCAGATCCTGAAACCGGGATTGTAAAAGCGCTATTCACCAAGCGAATCGTCCATACCACTCCGTTCCAGATTAGCGACGAGGAACTCGACCTCTATGATCAGCTCACGCGCTATGTCGAGGACCAGTCCATCAAGGCCGCGAGGGATGATTCGGCGCGCGGACGCGCAGTCGGATTTACGATGGCGATGCTTCAGCGGCGATTTGCCTCCAGCATCTATGCAGTGCGCAGGACGCTGGAGCGCATGAAGGAAAAGCGCGAGAGGATTCTCGAAGACCCTGTTAAATATCGTCAGGAACAGATCGCCAAGCGCTTACCTGAGGATTTCGAGGACCTGACCGATGAAGAACGACAGGAAATCCTTTCTGAATTGGAAGAGACCGTTACATCCTTCGATCCGAATGATCTGCGGATTGAGATTGTCGAACTGGAAAAGCTCATCCGCCAAGCCAAGGTGTTAGAAGGCCAGGAAGCAGAGGTAAAAGTCAGACGCCTGAAGGAGTTGCTGACCGATGAAGGGATCTTCTCTGATCCTCAAATGAAGCTCCTGCTCTTTACCGAACATAAAGACACTCTCGATTTTCTAGTGGCTGACGGGAAAGACGGGCGTCCCCTCGGAAAATTGCGCGAATGGGGCTTGACCGTCACGCAGATTCACGGCGGAATGAAAATCGGAGACCGCGATACACCCGGCACGAGAATCTACGCCGAACGCGAATTCCGAGAGTCGTGTCAGGTCCTTGTGGCCACGGAAGCCGCGGGCGAAGGCATCAACCTTCAGTTCTGCTGGCTAATGATCAATTACGACATCCCATGGAACCCGGTCCGCCTTGAGCAGCGCATGGGCCGCATCCACCGTTACGGACAGGAAAAGGACTGTCTCATATTCAATTTCGTCACAACGAATACTCGTGAGGGCAGGGTACTCCACAAACTCTTCGAACGTATCGCCGAGATTGAAAACGACCTCGACCCGAGGCGCACGGGGAAAGTGTTCAATGTGCTGGGCGAGGTGTTCCCGTCAAACCAGCTCGAAAAGATGCTGCGGGACATGTATGCGCACAATCAGATGACGGAAGAGCTGATTAAACAGCGCATCGTCGAGCAGGTCGATCCCGAGCACTTTCGAAGCATTACCAATTCGACCTTGGAGGGACTGGCAAAGCGCGAGCTCAATCTTTCCGCCATCGTCGGCAAATCTGCCGAAGCTAAAGAACGCCGCCTCGTCCCGGAAGTGATCGAGGATTTCTTTCTTCAGGCTGCTCCTGTGACTGGCGTTGAAGTCAGTGAGCAGGGCAAGGGGCAGCACACGTACCGAGTGCCCCGTGTACCCCGTCATCTTTGGCCCATCGGAGAACGGTTGGAACCAAGATTCGGGAAGTTGGGGCGAGAATACAAACAAGTTGTCTTCGACAAAGAAATCCTCAAGAAACTGCCCACCTACGATTGGGTCACGCCGGGCCATCCTTTATTTGAAGTTGTCCGCGAAGACCTTCTGGAAAACGTGCGCCCGGAAATGGATAAGGGAGCGGTCTTCTTTGACATACACCGGAGCTTACCAGCGCGTCTCACCGTCTATTCCGCCGCGATCCGGGATGGGCTGGGGCATGTGCTTCATCGCCGCCTATTCATAGTCCAGGAAGAAATCGAAGGTACTCTCACGGTGCGCCAACCCACGCTACTGCTGGACCTGATGTCGGCACCAACGGGAACGCAGGTTCCAAGCGAATCAGGGAAAGACCAGAATTCCCTCGAACATTTCCTCGTGCAGACGGCCCTCGAACCATTTCTTGCTGAAGTTGCGGCCCAGCGCGAGAAAGAAACCCAGACGGTCGCGCACCACCTTGAGATTAGCCTTAACGAGTTGATTCACCGTCAGAATCTGCGGCTGGCTGAACTTGTGGACCAGCAGCAGAGTGGGGATAGCAGCCCGCTTCTAGCGGCAAATACGAAACAGGCCGAAGATCGTCTCGACGAACTCAACGGTAGACTTGAGGGGCGCCAGCGAGAGTTACAAAAGGAGCGCAACTGCACTATCAGTGATATTCAGCGGCACGGGTCTGCCTGGGTGTTGCCACATCCCGAGCGTGCCACGCCGAATGTAGCCGCCCTCGTGCGTGACGACGAAATCGAAGGCATCGCCGTCGATGCTGTGATTGCGTTTGAACGCGCCCGAGGCTGGGAAGTCGAGAGCGTTGAAAAAGACAATCGAGGATTCGATCTCATTTCGCGCCGTCCGCATCCTGAAGACCCCAAGACTGCAATCGAAGTCCGCTTTATCGAAGTGAAAGGACGGTCTTTCGTCGGAGAGGTTGCCCTGACAACCAATGAATATCGAACCGCCCAGCGTCTCAAGAAAGACTACTGGCTCTACGTTGTCTTCAACTGCGCTGATACACCAGGGATCAACGTGGTTCAAGACCCTGCACAACTCGATTGGCAGCCCATCGTGAAAATCGAACACTATCAGGTTAGGCCACAAGCCATCCTCGATGTGGCGACGCACTAAGGAATACAAAACATAATGACGCAACCCTATCCGAAGCGCCTGATCGAAGTAGATCTACCGATCAAACGCATTTCGGCGCATTCCAGGCGCGAAAAGTCCATTCGCCACGGCCATATCTCGACCCTCCATATCTGGTGGGCCCGAAGGCCGCTTGCCGCTTGTCGAGCGGTAATTTGTGCGGCCCTTTGGCCCGATCCCGCCGACCCACTGTGCCCGCAGGATTTTCGAGACAAAGCTTCCAAGCTAATCACCGATTTCGCCAACGCTGCCGTCACCAACAAAGCGCTCGGCGAGAGCTGCGATCATCACACCTGGATCAAGTGGCAAGCACTAACAAAGACTGGGGGAGTCGACAGCCGGAAAGAAGCTCACTGGAACGTCTTGCGTTTTGCATTGTTGGACTTCATCGCCGACTTCGCAAATTGGGACAATTCCATCGTGCAGGAATACCTTGAAACCAGCCGCGCCCTGACGCAGGCGGCGAACGAAGCACTGGGCGGTGCGCCCGGCACGCGCCCCCTCGTCGTGGATCCGTTTGCGGGGGGTGGCTCCATCCCACTCGAAGCCTTGCGCGTGGGTGCGGACACCTTTGCGAGCGACCTCAACCCCATCCCTGTTCTGCTGAACAAGGTCGTCCTCGAAGACATTCCTAAGTACGGTCGCCGCCTCGCAGATGAAGTCCGAAAGCAAGCGGAGATAATTAAGGCCAAAGCTGTAAAGGAACTCGCTGAATTCTATCCGCTAGATCCCGGTGGCGCTTTCCCGGTGGCGTATCTTTGGGCGAGGACAGTTCGATGTGAGGGTCCGGGTTGTGGGGCTGACATACCCCTCATACGCTCCCAATGGCTCGCGAAGAAAGCGAATCGTTCTATAGCATTGCAGCTCGTCGCTAGGCCTAGGGCGAAGCGGGTAGATATCCAGATTATTGTCAAACAGCGCGGCTCCTGGGCCAATCAGGACGACGCCAATGACAAAATTAAAGATCCGAAATTTGAAGGCACGGTAAAGCGGGGATCTGCAACCTGTCCGTGCTGCGGATACACGACGCCGGTACCGCGCATTCGGGCGCAATTGAAAGCTCGGCGAGGCGGTTCCAATGACGCGCGATTGTTGTGCGTCGTCGTTCAAGCAAAAGAGGAACAAAGCGTCTCCTACCGCCTTCCCGCTGATCGCGACATTAAGGCATTTGAGTCTGCATCGTTACGGCTCAAGGCCGCAAGAAAGAACGCTCCCGGAGCACTCAGCCTCGTTCCAGATGAGCCAACTCCCGAAGGGGGTGGAAGTGGGGCAGGACGCGCCTTTTCGCAGCGCAATTATGGAATGGATGTATTTGAAGACCTCTTTAACTACCGGCAGCTTTTGGTCCTCTCAACGCTCGCTCGGTTGATTCGAGAGGTCGGCACCTCCTTACTCAAAGATGAGAATGAAGAATTTGCGGTGGCCGTCTGTTCTGTTCTCTCTACCGCGTTAGCAAAACTAGCAGACTATCTCAGCACACTTTGCGTCTGGCGTACTGCGCGTAGTTGCGTTGCCCACACATTCGGCCGCCAAGCCATTCCAATCACGTGGGATTTCGGTGAAATGAATCCTTTCGCAGGGAGCGCGGGGGATTGGGGTGAGGCCTGTCGTTATTTGGGTCTTTTCATTGAGGAGATCGCTGCGGGTTGCTCTGTCTCGGGTTCGGCTATAAAGGCGGATGCGGTCTCCTTACCACTCCCAAACGATTTCGCATCGGCGTTGATCACTGACCCGCCATATTACGACGCCGTGCCATATGCAGACCTCTCAGATTATTTTTATGTCTGGCACAGGCGGGCACTTCAACCATTTCGCCTCGACATACTGAGCGAGCGCCTGACACCTAAGTTAGATGAATGCATCGTTGATGAGATCAAGGGCAAGGACAAAGTCTACTTTGAGTCCACGATGGCGAAAGCGATGGCCGAAGGCAAACGTGCCGTTGCACCGGGTGGAATTGCCGTAGTCGTTTTTGCTCACAAATCGACTGGAGGGTGGGAAGCTCTGCTGAAGGCCCTGATTGACGCGGGATGGATCGTCACTGCGTCGTGGCCGATCGACACAGAAAGACCGGGGCGTTTGAGAGCAAATGATTCTGCTGCGCTTGCCTCGTCTGTCCACCTGGTATGCCGTCCGCGCAAGAACGCGGACGGAGCCACCCGCTCCGACGAGGTCGGCGAATGGCGCCACGTGTTGCAAGAGCTGCCCAAACGTATCCACGACTGGATGCCACGTTTGGCGGAGGAGGGTGTGGTTGGCGCAGACGCCATCTTTGCGTGTCTTGGACCCGCACTTGAGATCTTCTCCCGATATTCACTGGTGGAGAAAGCAAGCGGCGAACCTGTCTCTCTAGGTGAATACCTGGAGCAGGTTTGGGCAGCGGTCGCCAAAGAGGCTCTCGCGATGGTCTTCAAAGGCGCAGACGCGACTGGCTTTGAAGCTGACGCGCGCCTGACCGCCATGTGGCTGTGGACCCTGAAGTCCCCTGATACCAACGGGCAGTCCGAGGTTGGTGACGAGGAGGAGTACGAAGATGAATCCGAATCTGAAAATAAGAAAGCAAAGTTCGGCGGATTCACCCTTGAATTCGACGCAGCGCGAAAGATAGCTCAGGGCCTAGGTGCGCATCTGGAAAGTTTAAGCCATTTGGTCCAAGTATCAGGTGACCAAGCGCGTCTGCTGCCAGTATCCGAGCGAACGCTGCATCTCTTCGGGAAAGAGGAAGAAGAAGCGGCCCGGAGTATTGGTAGGAAGAAGAAGTCAGCACAGCTGGATATGTTCGCCGAGTTGACGGAGTCGGAGGACGCGGAATCCGCTTGGAGGGAGAAGACCGTGAAACGGGCAGGGGAGACTACCCTCGACCGCGTGCATCAGGGAATGATCCTTTTCGCTGCCGGACGAGGCGAGGCGCTAAAGCGCTTCGTGGTTGAAGATGGCGTTGGACAGGATGGTAAATTCTGGCGGCTTGCCCAGGCGCTTTCTGCGCTCTATCCTTCCGGTTCAGATGAGAAACGCTGGGTGGACGGAGTTCTCACCCGCAAGAAACAGTTCGGGTTCTAGTAATGGGAATGAAGCACGAGGAGAAGTCAGAGCATGGCACTCAAACCCTGGTATAAGGTCGTCACGCCGAGGGAGGACCTACGAGATGGGAAACCTCTCGATGCATCTGAGTTTGCCGTTCACCTCGATCAGGTCAGGGATGGCCGCGCGCCGGCAGTCTATCAGAACCCTGAGCGTTTTTTGGAGCGAACCTTTCTCACGAAAGGACTGACCGGCGTGGCAGCCGAAGTGCTTCGCCGATTGTCCGGCGAGAAGACCGAGACCTCTGCCGTATTTAATATGACCACGCAGTTCGGTGGCGGCAAGACCCACTCTCTTACCCTGCTGTATCACCTAGCGAATAACGGCCCGAAAGCAAAGGATTGGCATGGCGTTTCCAGGCTGCTTCAGGTCGCCGGAATCAACACGGTCCCTTCCGCTAAGGTTGCAGCATTTGTCGGCACGGAATTCGATCCAATTGCGGGTCGAGGAGGTTCGGACGGAACTCCGGTGAGGAGAACGCCCTGGGGCGAAATCGCCTTTCAAGTCGGCGGAGAGAAAGCACTCGCAATTCTCGCCGAACATGAGAAGCAGGAGGTCGCACCTGGTGGCGATGTAATTCGTGCATTTCTCCCCAAAGACCAACCAGTATTGATCCTGATGGACGAGTTGATGAATTTTGTCAGTCGCAGCCGAAAAAGCGGCATGGCTGGCCAGCTCTACAGCTTTCTTCACAACCTCAGCGAAGAGGCCCGCGGGCGCGACAACATGGTGCTGGCGGTATCCATCCCAGCTTCGGAACTCGAAATGAGCGCCGACGACCAGTCCGACTACGAGCGTTTCAAAAAGTTGCTTGACCGCGTTGGCAAGGCGGTCATAATGTCGGCGGAATCCGAAACCTCTGAGATCATCCGCCGTCGCCTCTTCGAGTGGGACGACAATGCGGTCACAAGTGACGGTAGGGTGATGCTCAATAGGGATGCGATAGCTTCCTCTAACGAATTTGGGGACTGGGTAAAGGACCATCGCCAGCAGGTGCCCGAGCAATTTCCTTTCGACAGTGCGCGAGAGGCTTTTGCCGACACCTATCCTTTTCATCCGAGCGTTCTCTCAGTATTTGAAAGGAAATGGCAAGGGCTACCTCGATTTCAGCAAACCCGCGGAATCCTGCGCCTCTTGGCCCTATGGGTTTCTCACGCTTATCAAGCGGGATTCAAAGGCGGCCACCGCGACCCACTGATCGGACTTGGCACCGCACCCTTGGACGACTCTCAATTTCGCGCCGCTATGTTTGAGCAACTCGGTGAGCATCGCCTTGAAGCCGCCGTAACAACGGATATCTGCGGAAAAAACGACTCTCACGCGGTCCGTCTGGACAACGAGGCTGTGGAAGCTATCCGCAAAGCCAGACTTCACCGAAAAGTAGCCACGACGATTTTCTTCGAATCGAACGGCGGGATGTCGCGCGCAGAAGCGACTACCCCAGAGATCCGGTTGGCTGTCGCCGAGCCGGAGATCGATATCGGCAATGTGGAAACGGTGCTTGAGGCCCTTACTGATGCCTGCTACTACCTCACAGTCGAGGGCAACCGCTATCACTTCAGCTTCAAAGAGAACCTGAACAAGCGCTACGCCGACCGACGCGCAAATATCAAAGACACATCAATAAGTGATTGTGTTCGGGCGGAAATTCGGAAAGTATTTGCCGCGAGCGATGGAATCGAGCCGGTTTTCTATCCAGAGAAGACCAGCCAGATTCCGGACAAGCCAATTCTGACTCTGGTGGTGCTGTCACCGGAACAAAGCTTGGCGGATGAAAAGCGAACAAAATCATTCATTGAGTCAGTAATCCGGGAACATGGAACCTCAGCACGAACCTACAAAAGCGGACTTGTATTCGTCGTCGCCCAATCCGCAGGTCCGCTTACGGAAGATGCCCGCCGCGTTCTCGCTTGGGAAGAGATTCAGAAGGAGCTCCCCGGAATCAACGTTGACACGACCCAAATCGCCCAACTGGAAGACAACATCAAGAAATCCCGTCGCGATCTCAGAGACAGTGTTTGGAGAAGCTACAACAATATCGCTCTTCTCGGAAAGAGCAACGAGATCAGATTCATCGACCTCGGGAATATGCATTCCAGCGCCGCAACCTCAATCATTCAGTTCATTGTGAATGAGCTTGTGCATGTTGACGAGATTCAGAGCGGTATCAGTCCGAATCTTCTTGTACGCAACTGGCCGCCGGCTTTCCGGGAGTGGAGCACGAAGGCTGTACGTGACGCCTTCTTCGCGTCGCCCCTATTCCCGCGCTTGCTCAACCCGGATGCCATCAAGGAAACCATCGCACGCGGCGTGTCCAATGGGCAGCTCGCCTATGTCGGTAAGACCGTAGGTGGAAAATATCTGCCGTTCAGCTTCGAGCGGACGATCAATACGGCAGACATCGAAATTTCGGAAGAGATGTTTATCGTCTCTAAAGAGACCGCTGAGGCTTACCGCAAGGACTTAACCAAGCCCGAGGGCTCCGCGCCGCCGTTGTTCCCGGCCGAAGTTGGCGATACACGAGACCTACCCAAACCAGGGACAGATGAGACTACGACCGCCGACACTGGGAAGAGCCGTCCACAAACCTCTCAGCAGAAGTCAGCGCTAACCTGGTCCGGCAAAATCCCCTCCCAAAAATGGATGAACTTTTACACCAAAGTCCTGACTAAATTGGGAGTCACAAGCGACCTCACCCTCACCGTAAAGGTTGAATGCAAACCCGAGGGAGGATTGTCGCCGCAGAAGATGGAAGAAATAAAAAGCGCCCTCCGTGAACTGGGGCTGGATGACCGAATCGACTGACCTTGAAGGATTTTCCTGGGCGAATCGCAATAGCCCATTTCTGTGCATGTCAGCACAGCGTAGACTCACACCTTTCTGATGCTTTTCAATTTGGCTCGCAATGATACCAGGCAGCTAAAAGCTGGTTACAAAGAAGAGGACTCTTCCGATAGAACATCGAGGACAAACCGCCTTCCATAATTTTGCGCGGCGCTCGCAATAAGCACGTATTGAATACACAGAGCGCCAACGTACAAAAGCGAGATCCTCCAATTGACCGAGGCCGCTATGACACCAATCGAGAACACCAGTGCGAACACTGCCGCTATCGTGGTCATATCCCTAGTCAGCAGGTAGATTTTGTGGGCCTCCCAAACCAAGGGGATTGTCTTATGTTGTTTGTATAGCCGGAACCAAAGGGCGTTCTGTGCTTGCGGGTCGTCTGGGAAGTCTCCGTGCTTTTTTCGCAAGGCCGCCACATCGATTCGAGGATCTGTGGCGATCAGCTGTGTGAATACCCGGCAGCCGGGCAGGGGGTTCCGCCAACGCCAGAACACCAGGCGGGCCTTCCCGACGTCGCTGAGCACGCCACTTAACACGATGGCAAGGATCGGAATACAGGCCGCAATGATTCCGTCCTTTGTCGTAACGCGTTCCCAGAAATGATCGACGGATGCGCTTGCAAATTGCCTGCTAACGACGAGCGACAGGAAGACCGCGAGGTTGGCCCCGATGAAAGACCACAAATAGACCGCATTCTTACCCTTCAGGTAAGGTTCCTGGGCAGCTTCGCCATTTTTCACCTTCGTCGGCATCATCACTCCCACTGCCTGTTTTCTAACTTGCGCACGGTATTACCGTGGTCGTCAGTTCCCTCGCTCCTGGCTGCGTAAGCAGCGACGCTCCGCCCTCCATATTGGTCGAGAACACATATTTCGCAACCCGGCTGTAGACCCTCAGCGCAGCTGGGTCCGGGTGACCGTATTGACTGTCCACACCGGCGCTGATCAAAACGGTGTGAGGCGCGATCTGTAGCAACGATGCCGGATGAGTCGCATTCTTCGAGCCGTGGTGCGGAGCGGCCAGAACGTGCGATTTCAGCGCGCTGCCGAAGAATTCGCTGATGGTGTCCCACCGCGCGTTTTCCGTGTCCCCTGTGACAAGATACGAGAATCCACCAGGACCGCGTCCTGTCACTTTCAGCACGATGCTGCAATTGTTCGAGCAGTCCATGTCTTCGATATGCGGCGAAAATAATTCAAAATCGAAATTATTAGAAAGCCCCTTCAGACTGCGCTGCGATAGCAGGTCGAGACGCACGGATACCCGCTTCAACGGATTCGACGAATTGCGCCTTGCCTTCTCCTCTTCATCAATCAGCACGAAGACCTTCTCGGCTTCCGTGCTTTCCTTGAAATACTTGGGATACATTACCCAATCCGGCCGGTACTTTCGCAACACAATGGATGTTCCCACGAGGTCGCAGTGGTCATCATCAAAGCCGGTCAAAACGAGGCCGATCACATTGTGGCCCTTGAGAGCGATCGCCAGCAATTCCTTCACAAAGGCCACGGTTTTGTCGTCGCACGCGGGAATCCGCGAATCGACGATGATTGCTTCGCCCGCGTGCCTCACAATTGCGAGTGCGCCTTGTCCCACGCCTGCAGTAAGGATGTTCATGGTGGTGATTATCCCTTCCCGTGCCGATATAGTGCCTGATTAAGATCTGCCTGCAGATGCAGCACGGCGTGTCTCGCCGAACGAAACTGGCGTTCTCCATATCCTGACAACACCTCAGCGAGCACAGGTTCATTGCCACTGGCAGTGATCGAATAAGATGGGCCGCCGTGCCCCGAGTTCTCCATCGTCAGCACTTTAACGTGGGAGCCATCAATCAGCGTGACGAGGCCTTTCCAGTAAAGCGCACCCGCGTTCTCTGAAACTGACGGTTTAAGGTGCGGATAAAAATCAGAAAAGAATTCCTGATCCTTTGCGCGCTCGACATTGGGTTGAGCCTGATGCCCAGAATGACGGAAGGAGTCAGACGCGGAGGGGGGACGCCCGTTGCTGACGGGCCATAGAATCGGAGCATCAACGAGCCGGACCTGGGCGGGCGAAGCTTCGTACACCGTCTCATCGCTGCGCCGAAAGAAATAGTGTTTAACGTCGTACCTGGGATCTCGCCCGCGATTCTTCCTCACCACCAGAAGGGCGTAGAAAAAATCGGTGTTGTGCTTCTCGTGGTTGACGATCCTCTGATAAGTGGCGTGGTCCCCCTGGCTGAGAGTGCCCAGGCCGTTCACATGATGCGTGTGCCAATTGCCAAGATGCTCGATGTCCGGATGCTTTTCTTCAATCTGCCTGAAGATTCGCTCCTGATAGTCCCCATCCTGAAAGAAACTGGTATTGGAGCGTTGCGCCGCAGGCCCCGGTCCGATAACGCCCGAGAGCTGAACGTTGTAGTGGGCACCCTTTTTCTGATAGGTCCCGATCAGCCTGCCGCCGGTCTCATGTGAATCGTACTGGTCGCACTCGTCGAATATCGATTCGAGAGCGGCTCGGGCAATCGTTACGGAGAATTGGGGTTGTTTTGATCTAAACATTGGCTGCGGTCCTCATGGTGCAAATGGTGCATGATTCCTGTTGGGGCAGCTCAATCCTTTGCAGCTGGAAATGCTTCTTGAACGGATGCACCGGCCGGTTGCCCCATATCACGTAGTTTTCGTCGATTAAGTTCAGGAATTTGGGCCGCTCCTTCAACCGCCGCGCGATGGCGTCGAGGACGAAGCGGGCATGGAACGAACTGATAAAGGAGATATCCACTGCGAGCCCAGGAGAATCCTTTATCTCCGCGATCTCCATCCCGTAGACCTTCTCGCGCTCTTCGTCGGAGACGAGATCAATCTCCTTGATGCCTTCCCGGAATGTCGTGCGCTGCAGGAAGGATTCGAGGCAAGCCAGACAGCCGCCAGCCTCGGGCCTGTAGGCAAAGACCTCTCCGCCGATTCCGCGCGTGAAGACGCGCCCCACCACGAAAGGAATGCCATGCTGCACGCAGAGTTCATTGATCCGGTAGCGGGAGGGCTCGTTATCGGTTGCCAGCACGACCACATCGGATTTGCTGATTTCCGAAGCAAGGTCGGCATAACCCATGATGTCGGCATCGATAGTGGCGATGTTCACATTGGGGTTCCTGTCGCGGAGGACTTCGGCGACGGCGTCGGTTTTCTTTCTGCCGATGAAACTCCGGCCGCAAACGTGCCGGATGACGTTTTCGGGTCCAAGAATGTCCATATCCATCAGCGTGAAATTCCGAATGCCCGACATCACCAACTGCAGGGCCACATTCGCGCCTCCGGAGCCACACCCGGCTACGAGCACCCTGACATCCGCAAAAAGCCGAACGTCAAAAAGGGACTCGATTCTCTCGAAGGTCCGGTCCTTATTATTGTTGTTGCTCATCTTTTGTTGCTCCAGCCGGCCACTCGCCGGTCTTTCGCCACTTTGAATATTGTTTTAGCCACGCTCTCGCCAAGGTCAGGGCATGAATGACATCGTGCTTCTTCGCGTTCCACGTCGCAGTCGTGCCAAAGATAGACAAGGATCCGTCCTGCCAGCGCTTCGGAGTATTTGCAGGCACCTGGAGGGCGTAAATCCTGGGCGCTGAATCGGGGTAGCCGTGAGGCAAAACGATGCTGAGCAGCACATTGTCCCCCGCTGCGACCTCGTGGCAGTTGATTTCCAATTCCTTATGTTCGTTGATTGTGAGCTTATAGGTCTCGTTCTTCTCAGCAAGCCTGCCTAACTCCAGCGTGATTCGGTCGGGCGAGATATCCGGCAGGAGAAATGAAACAGGTACGAGGCAAGCCTTCGGCTGACCGTTGCGCTCGATGACAAAGACTTCGCCATCCCTGGCCACCCGGTCGAGAACTTCTCCGGGAGAGCTTCTGAGCTCCATCATTTTCAGAGTTTTGAAGTCTATTTTCAAAATGAGCCTCGGGTCTTAATGGGTGATCTGCGCGCCAGGCCACGCGCCTCGCATGCGCCAAACTTCGTACTTGCTTAACCACTTTGCAGCACGAGCTATCACAAAGGTGAGGTTATGAGTGCCGGGGTTCCACATCGACGGGTGGAGATAGCAGATATTCCCTCCGTTGTACCTGTGCGGAGCATTGGTGATAACCGGAGTGTCCACGAAAACCCTCGGCATTTCGTTCGGATAGGTTTCGGGAAATTTGATCGACAACACATACATCGCGGACACCGTCTGCAAGGCTGTTCTTGCATAGACCTTGCCGTCCGTCGTCGGGTGCAGCTCCAGGTAGGCGAACGTTTTCTGGGCTTCAGCAAACTCCCGGTTTATTCGGTTAACATCCATAAGCATCCCCTTAGTATTCCCCGCCGAGATTTTCCTTCATGGTTAACGGCTTCTTGCCCCCCAGGTCGGCGGCGCTCGTTTGACCGGCGCCCCTGATTTCACCGTTGGGCAGGATCTGAACTGGCGTGTCCTCTTCGCTATTGAGGAGTCTTTCCAATTCCTGAATCGTGGGTTTCTTATCCATCACATCCTCCGGCATTCGCTGTGCAATTGTATTAATTGCACGGTATAGTATAATCGCAAAGTCGTCAAGCGGGAATTAGCGGAGAGCTCATGACCGTAGTTATTTGAGTGTGCCTGGCGAGGATCGTTCCGGAGCATCAGCTCAGCTCTCGGCTTTCCTGCAGGCCGATAGGAGCAACTAAATGACAGCAACGCTGGTGCCCAACATCGTTCCGGAAGACTGTTTTCTCCGGAAGCTCCCTGCAGGTCTATCCCTCGTGCAGCGAATGAAATTTGACGCTCTTCGCGTCGCCGCGAGCATGGTGGGTTTGGCTAATTTCCGGCTGATCAGCTTGGCTCTTCAAGTTTGTCGTGAGGAACAACTCAAGCCGAGCGCCACTTCGATGGCGGCCTTGCAGTTGGACGCCTGGTCGATCATCAGCCACTGTCATACGATCAGGGGAATTCTCAAGTCTCTTGAGTTCAACACACCCGAGATCGTTGCTTTTCTTTCAGGGACGCAACAGGTTTCTGAAGTGCGTGACGCGCAGCAGCACTATCAGGACCAATTTCCAAATCGGAGCAATAAGAAGAAAAAGACCACCCCGCTGTATGGTGCACTGGCGTGGACGTACGCGAAGGACCCGCCGCCAATTGCTGGCCTCTATCTCGTTACAATATGGTCCGGTGCAATGCTGGAACCAAAATTGTCGGTCAACGTCCCGAATCCCTGTGGCCAGCAACTTCGGCTGCCAATTGGAAATATACATTTGCAGGCCTTCGACTATGACATTGACCTGCAAACACTCACCGACGACGTGTCATTCCTGATCCAGCACTTCAATACACGCGTCGCCGAGTTGATTCGGGAAGAACTGGACAAAATCGCCGAGACAAACAACCTCGACAAAGCAAAGGTCCATGCAAACGCTGCAGCAGATATGTTTCTTGCGTTATGGGTCGAAGTAACATGAAGGAACGTAGGCATCAACACCATCTGCTCTGCACTACCGCGACCGCACCTTTGGCTCTTCGCACAATTGTGACAACCCTCTAGGTAGCTTCGCTTCTTCTCTTCACTCCATCCTCTTCCGAGTGGACGCCGCTTGGCCGCGGCTCGGACGGGCGTTTCGGACTGCGCCGGTTTCGTGCCAAACCATAACCCAAAAGCGGTTTGTCACTCACCGCGCTTTCACTCACGCCCTGCCACCCTCCTTCGGCCTCCGTTCTGTCCCTTCACCCGTGTCGGCTTGTTTTTCCTCGCTGCCGCTCAAGTGAAAGAAAAAACAAGCCGACACGGCAGAAGGGAAAAAACATGAAATTAGAAGAAGTCAACACACGAACCAAAGAGGCCGTCGATTTCCTCGTCGCAGCGCTGGAGTCCGGCCACAGTGAGGTCCTCACCGCATACCTCGGAGCAATGGCAAAATTTCACACCTACAGCTTCGGCAACATCATGCTCATCGCACGCCAGAAGCCGGATGCTACCAACGTAGCCGGACTTCGGACATGGAACTCGCTTGGCCGCTTCGTTAAACGGGGAGAGAAAGGCATTTTCATTCTCGCCCCGATGGTCGGAAGACGAAGTGCGAAGGATACAGCAACCGTCGAACCGAGTGATGACGCAACAACCGAAGGTCACCGGACGCTGTACGGATTCCGGGCCGTCTATGTTTTCGATGTTACCCAGACGGAGGGCAAAGAGCTTCCCGCTCTGACCGAAGTCAATGGCGATGTGAGCGGATACCGCGAACGCCTGTTCAAGTTCGTCGAATCGCAAAGTGTCGAGATCAGTTTCTCCGAGAGAATTGCTCCCGCGAAGGGTCTCTCGCATGGCGGGAAGATCACGCTGCTTTCAGGGATGCAGGCCGCCGAGGAGTTTTCCACGCTCGTGCATGAGATCGCTCACGAAATGCTGCATCGTGGCGACCGACGCACCTTGACCACCAAGCAAGTGCGCGAAACAGAGGCCGAAGCCGTGGCCTTTGTGGTTTGCCAATCTGTCGGACTTCAAAACGGAACCGCATCCCAGGACTACATCCAGCTTTGGCACGGAGACGCAGGTCTCCTGCGCGAGAGCTTGGAAGCCGTTCAACAAACCGCTGCCGTCATTCTCGGGGGCATTGTCCCCGAGCCTGCGGCACTCGCGGCAGCCGCATAACACGCCAACACCTGCACCGTTTGGTTTTTTGGGCCCGACGTGTGCGCCGAATCCACCAACAGCTAACCAAAGACACATAAAGGAGAAATGACGATGCACAGTACACAAAATGCAGTTGCCAACCACGAATATCGCAGCGTTCCCATCACCGCGCTTGCGGAGTCACCAACCAATCCCCGCAAACGCTTTGATGCAAAGAGCCTTGAAGAACTGGCGGCCAGCTTCAAGACGCAAGGGATTCTGGCCCCTCTTCTAGTACGCGAACTGGAGGAAAGCAAGTACGAGGTAGTCGCCGGGGCGCGGCGCCTCAGAGCGGCGAAACTGGCGGAACTTGAAAAACTTCCCGTCCGCGTCGTCAAGCTGACAGATGCCGAGGCCATCGAGGCCCAATGCGTTGAGAACCTGCAACGCGAGGACATCCACCCGCTTGAGGAAGCTCTGGGTTTCAAGTCGCTCTTGGAACTCGGAGAACCTGCCTACACCATCGCCACCATCGCTTCACGCGCTGGCAAGAGCGAGGCGTATGTCTACGGGCGCATCAGACTCGCTGATCTGATCCCGCCCGTGGCTGAGGCGTTCCTGAAAGACCAGATCACCATCGGCCACGCTTTGCTGATCGCCAAGCTCTCCGCTACCCAACAGCAGGAGGCGTTTTCGGCTGCTTTTCGGGGCTTGTGGACAAGCGAAGGCAACAGCCAAGTCCTGATTCCAGTGCGGGAGTTAGCCTCATGGATCGAATCGAACATCTTGCTACAACTGGCGTCCGCGCCGTTTGACAAGCAGGATGAGACACTCGTTCCCGAAGCAAGTTCGTGCGTCAACTGCGCGAAGCGAACCGGATTCAATAAGCTCCTTTTCCCCGACGTGCGTAAGGATTCGTGCACTTCGCCCGACTGTTTCCGAGCCAAGATCGACGCTTCCGTGAAAAAGACTCTAGAAACCAAGCCGAAGCTAATACAGATTTCGGCGGCGTGGAGTTCCCGCGAAAACGCTCCCTTGGGACGGAATCAGTACGTGGAATTGGAGATCAAGAAACCCAAGCCGAACGGCGCAAGTACCAAGCTGCCCGCGAACCAAAAGCCGTGCGAGAAGATGGCCGAGGCCATCGTCATGGACGGCGGCAAGCGCGGACAGGTCGTCAAGGTTTGTGCCGACCCCGCTTGCCGAGTCCACCATCCCAACACACCTTCTCCGCAGCAAGTCGAGCGGGAGCGGGCAGAGGAACGGAATCGCATCGAAAAGGAGAAACTGGCCATTACGACTCGCCATCGTGTCTTGGCTACGATCCTCCAACGCGTATCGGCTCCATTAAAGAAGGCTGACTTGCTGGCGGTTGCCCACTACCTGATCGGTCATCTCTCCTACAGCCAGGTCCCGGCTTTGGCAAAGCGGCATAAGGCAGAGGCAAAGAAGGACTCCGCTTCCGCGCAGGAGCTTCTGGCCAAGAAAGTGGGGGCCTATGACGAGGCTGAACTTTGCAAACTGCTTCTGGAAATCAGCTTGCTGGATTCGGCGTATCAGCGAGCCACCAGTCGCGACGATATGCTTATTGATGCGGCCAAACGTTACCGGGTAGATGTCGAAAGGCTACAGAAGGCCGTGGCCGACGAGTTGACAGCCAAACGAGAAAAAACGATCAAGGCCAAGCCTAAGAGACGAGACAGGACGACGCCGAAACATCCTAATTCGTAGTTATTTTCGGCGGAGTGCTCTCCCTCACTCCGCCTTTTCGTTTCCTTTCGCTTCCAAACACTTCTTCGCCGGATAAATCGCCCAATCCGCCGCACATTGGATACCGAAAACAACCAGAACTGGTTATGGCCCCAAAGGTCAACTATCATGGAGGCTGCTCCACTACTAAAAATGTCCAAGCCTCGCACATTTCTCAGTTCGACCTGTTTCGATTTTGCCGATGCGCGCTCGGCTATCGCGGAACACCTCAAATTTTTGGGGCATGAACCGATCAGATCAGACACCGTAGAATTCGGCGTGAGCCTCGGCAAGCACTCACACGAGGCATGCCTCGACCAGGTCGACAATTGCGATTACTTGATTCTATTGATAGGAGGTCGTCACGGCGGGACGTTTGTGGGCAGCGAAAAGTCAATCACCAATGAGGAGTATCGTCGTGCCCTCAAGAAGCGAAAGCCCATCATCACCTTCGTGAAACGTGAGGTCGAACTGGCTCGACGCATGTATAAGAAGAACCCGAAGGGAGATTTCAGCGGTGTGGTGGACGATGTCCGCGTTTTCGATTTCATCGATCTCGTCACGTCACAGTCAGAGAACAACTGGATCAAGATGTTCGACGATGTCGAAGACATTAAACGCGCTCTCACCGATCAATTCGCCTACATCGCCTTGGAATATTCGAAAGCCTTGATTGCGAGCCGCGAGCCGAAATCAAGCACCAAAGACAAGCCTGAAGTTGTTCGCTTTCCCGTTCAACTCGGAGCTATTGCAGATTCAGATGATAGCGCGGAGGCCGCGACCACAATTACCGGCTTAAGGGAACTTCATAAGGTACTGTCCGGCATCATCAAAAGTCCGGCCGCAGGAAAGGAAGAGAAATTGAAGCTCCTCTGGGTCATGGGCAAATACGGCAACATCGGACATGGCCCGTCGATCACGATCAGCAACGACCGACTCAAACAGTATGCGTGGAGTACTACCAAGGGTCAGAGAGTATTCAACCAGATCAGGGATTTCGGCGTAAATGGAAATTACGATGGAGATGACGAAGGGGATGCATACGCCGCTATGCGGTTCGATTCCGACTCTGACGATGGGATGGTCGCTAATGCTCTGCAGCGGTATGTGGCTGACCTCGAAGCAAAATTCGCTGACGATGGACTTGATGTTTTTAAGAAAGCTGACATGACCCTGTATGCGTAGCGGTGTGGCAAACAGGGCAAAGAGCAATCGGGCAGATACCACAAGACACTTTAGCGAACGGACAGGGCAAGTTTTCGATCAACTTTCTTGGTCAACTTTCTGGCTACTTATTTCTGGGGGACGGTAGTGTACCGTGGCGGAAGAAAGGCGAACTGGACGGACTGCTTGGTGCTATGCTCGTGCTGCCCCATCCGGTAACGCTAAGGGCACAGCAGCAGTGTGAGTGCGAGTGACACAAGCATGAACAGGAGAAGGCTAACCGGAGTTTTTGTCGCGACGGAGGTCCTTGTGACTGCGGCGACTGTGTTGAGATGGATCACAGCGACGCAGGGTGGAGTTATTTTTGTCGTGGCAGGCTTGCTTTACTTCGCTCTATTTTGGTTCTGTAGGAGGTGACCCCGATGAAGTCCGCATGGATCATATTGACGGTCGCTGTATGCCTGTCGCAACCGTCCGCGTCACAGCAACAGAAACCGTGCTTCACTTGCATCTTGTCCAGTTTTTCTGCTTATGTGTCGGCATTGCTCAACAATGAGTCCGTACTGTTCACGAAATTGGGAGAAGGACAGGCAAAACAGACCATTATTGACGTGCACACAGAAGCCGGGCAGCTGTGGAGCAAAAACGACAAGCTGGCAAAGGATCTTATTGCGAGAAACGTAACAAGGAATGAACTAGCGGAAAGGGTGAGCAGGCTCACATCGGACGTTCAACATTTCGATAACAGCCTGACGATGTTCTCGGGAGAAATCGCAAAGGCATCGAATTTGACCAGTTCTGCACTTCAGAACCAGATTCAGAGTCACATCAATAGCAAACTCGAAGACCTGCGTCGAATCTCCGACCTCGATCCGAGTGATCTTTCTCAAAGAGATGAAGCACTTAAGTTTCTAAAGCTATCCAACAACGAGCTGGAGCAGGTACAACATGGAACAAAGTGCCTGCTCGATTCAATCGCACTAAAGGCTCCAGCGTGCGATCCGAATACTTTTGAGTCGCTTGACTCATCGCAACACAAGTAAGATCAAAACGAAGTTTGTATAGTATCTCGTGAGCTTGTGCCTACCGTTGTTTGAGGGTATGACGGGAGATGACATGAACCACATATATACAAGGCGGGAATTCTTGGCCAGAAGTTCGGTGGCAACAGTTGGTTTTCTGTGTTTGGCCGATCGGTGCCCAGCAGACGTCGGAGGTGCTGAACTCGCAGCAAAACGCTCCCGTGTGATCGCCGCTTGCAACAAACACTGGCCTGATAATCAAGGCGATTGTAGTGCGTTTGTCCGTGCGGTAGCGCAGGATCTTGGTTTTGCGCTCAGCGGGAACGCTAATGCTATCTACACGCAAGTTGCAAAAGCTCCGTGGGTTCGGATAGGGGTGGGTGCACAAGCGTCCGCCACCGCAGGCATTTCTGCCGGAGAAGGAAAGTTCGTTGTCGCCGCGGAACAAAGTCAAGGAAACGGTCATGTTGCAGTAGTCGTCGATTATCGCAACGCATTCGATTCGTACTCGCAAGTAGATCGGGACAAGGCAGTTGCATTTTGGGGCAAGCTGAATTCTGTTGGAAAGGAATATGAGCGACTAACACTTTCCTGGACTGCGGCTGATCTTCAGCGAGTATTATTTGCATATCAAATCATCTCGTAGATCGTTCGCCGCGATTAGCGGGTGCATCCCGACAGCTCGGAGACATTCGATCAGAAGCAAGGCAGGACTATGACTGCTGTCCCAAGACTTTCGCGTGGGCGAATGGGCCCCACATTCAAGCCTCAAGCATGAGTGCCTGTAACGCAAGCCGTACTTTTGTCGAAACCTCCAGCCGTCTGCATTTCAGGGTGAAAGACATTTTTCGAGTTTCGTGCGAGCCGCGATTAGTGAGTCCTTCGTACTTCATATTCTGCTGATTATCATTTCGGTCGCTGCCAGCACTTCCAAACAGACATTTACAGCTGAGATTGTTGTCAAAGTGAGCCACGCTAGCTCGCAACATTTGCGCATGTCACGTGCCTATTGACATGAGTGGGAGGCTTCTATTAAGGTTTCGACCTTCAGCGAGTTGGTCATTTGAGAAGCCACAACTTCTCGATGTGAGGGGGTGTCCTTCTCGCTGCTTCCCTGGAAAAGGTTGATGAGTTGACGCGAGGTCGTGCTGATGGCACGCCCATGCTCCAGCTTTGTCTTTTTTCGTCCAAGCACCGTAAACGGATGTGCTTATTCACTTGTAAACCGATGCCATACAACGTCGGGATGGGCCCGAATCACCGACAGTTTCGAGGATTTCTGGATGCTTTGCATGAACGAACCTAATTAAGGCCTTTTCATACTCATGGTTTGCCTGCCGAGGTCGTTATGACGGATGTGATTCTTCGCGCTTATTCTGCGTCCACGCCTGACAAGAACCCCGATCTCGTGATTCGGGAGGTTGGTCAATTTATTCAGGTCGAACTCGGTGGGGTGGTTGTTGATCTTGACAAAAACGCTCGTTCTCCGGGTACTTCGTGGAACTTTCAACGACTCGAACTGACCACCGGCAACACCACCCTAATTCTTCCCACAATTGCTGTTTCTGGTGACGTTAAGGATTTCAAAGAGGACAGATTCAAGATCTCGAATACGCTGATTAAGACCGAGTATCTCTTCAGCGTCAGATGTCATTTGCTCTGTCTGATTGGTGGGACAAACACGCAAGTCAGCTTGAAAATTGACTTTTCCCGCCATAAGGACACATCGGCTGCAGAATCCGATCGCAACCCCGCCACTGTGATTCACCATCTTGAGGTGGGTGATGCTAAGCCACCCCTACTTCACGGTGACGTGCAATGGTCGCAGCTTACTAGCATTCTTAGCGGAACGTATGACCCGTATCACTGGCGTCGGCTGCCGTACGCCAATACCGGCAAAGCTAATGCCGGGCCCTTGCTGGACAAGGGCGAAGGGAATACGCCTTTCGAAAACGATCGGGTAGTGGAAATCAAGCAGATGCCCATTGGTCCACCTGGCATTGCAACTCTCCAGTTTACTTATCGCTCATCCGAACGAGCGACACAGTATCGGATCAAGGGGATGGTAATTCCTGTCGACGGACAGGAAATCCAGGTTACGCAGTGTGCTTCCGATGACTGGATCTCCGGCAAGTCTGGACTACATTGGAAGATTGACATTCGGTCCGCTCTTTACGCCTTCTGGAACGCTGCGCTGGAACGATACCGAGAGGCACTAAAGACTACACGATCTGTAAATCGACTGACGTTCTTGCCTAGATTGAGCCCAACAACTTCTGCCAAGAAGAGTGAGCTTAATCTCTTGATCCGATGCACTGTGGTCCCGAGCGTCATGCCGGCCGAGTTCCTAGTAACGGTGAATTCAGCTCATCCAGAACTCCAGTCCGGGGACCCTGTTACTGTTGAAGCGATTTTCGACTCCCTTATCCCGCATAGCCCTTCCTTGAGTTGCATCTTGTCTCCCCCCGTTTCTCAGAATGATGAAAAAGGGTCCCTCTGCTTCCAGATGAAGCTCCCTAGTGCCGCCGGGGAGCAAAATTTCATAGAACTTCCGGAGCACGAACCAGCTCGTATTGGATCGTTGGACCTAGCTTTCGGCGGCAAGATCCAACAGGATGTGATCAATGATTCGGAGTTCGTTTTGCTTGATCTTTCCGCTCAGACCAGCAAGGTGCCCCGGTTTGGCGCGAAGCTGTTCCTCCCGGTAATCAGGATTGATCCGGCGGGTCAGGATGGCCTTCCGGCAAACGAGTATGTCCCGGAGAACTATGAGGTAGTCAGCAAACAAAGCGATGACTATTGCCGTGAGACAACTATTGAGCAACAGTTTCAAGGCAGCGCACCGCTAGTCATCTCGCCTTACAGCAACGACAAACTTGACGAGCGTGCCCACTATTGGGCTGAGATTACTGAAAGCAATTCGCGGCTGTATTCGCAGACTGTATCCATCAAGATCCATGACGCTCACGATATCGCTCCGAATGACCATACAACTGAGGAGCCGAGTTCGACGCAGAAAGTGATCGTTCTAGATTCCGATCCTTTTCTCGTCGCGGAAATTCGATTCTCTGGCTTCCGTCGGAGGCGAAACAAATCTGATTCCTCCGACGTCGTGGCAATTTGGGATATGAACCGAGCAGATGGTGCGGCCTGGGAACTCCAGACCATGGCGGAACCATTCGACCTAGTATTGCCACCGCAGGGTATTGGGGAGGAGATGCCAAAGGCCAGGGAATTATCGGCGGAGGATACCGTTGACTCAAACGGAAACCTTTCGCCACTAGATTATCGCTTCTCGCCCCCTGCAATACAGACCTTGGATGGGTCGTATACTCCGCAAAACTTTACCGAAGCCCCGTGGAATCTCAGGCGAATCCTCGGCTATCCGGGGCAGCGGGACGCAGGCGCCGGCATTGAAAAGTTGCGATACGAATTGCTCTATGGTCTCTCGTGCATCGCAACCATGCCCATGCTTCGCCTTGCGGAAGTCTTCTCAACGATTGGGCGCATCCCGGGCAGACTGCCTAAGATCCCGCAGCCTGGAATCGACCCCACGGAATATGCTGCATACCGGAAGAAGTGGGCCAACTATTTTGGACTCTATAGTAAACGCGTAGCCGTTTTGGAGCCCCGTTTCTCTGGTGCGAACTATGGACACACGGTCGGTGTCCAGGGTGCGTCGGCAACACCCGAAATCGTCACTCTGGAGAATGATGTTCAATGCACGTTTCGCAGCTCGGCTTCTCTCTATTACCGTGCGGAATCCGGGGTACCTCTTTCCGGCCAGCCGGCCGTAAGTAATGATGAATTCACCATCGATCCGGAAGGCCTGAAAGGTGGGGTAACCTGGGGTTTCGAAGCGCCACGCATCTATCATGCTACGGTAAAGACACACTCCTCAAGCTCAGCGAAACTCGTAAATCCCTATTTCTCTGCCATCGGCGGTTCTGGCTTTCAGAAAGTTGGCTTTGACGGAGACCTCACGACTGTATATAGCAACACGGAGACTGGGCGAACGTTCTACTACTCGGTCCAGAGGATGGGGCGCATAGCCGTCTACCATAACCTCGCCCGCCACGTGATCGAATACGAACGAAGCGTCTCCCCAGGAGAGCAGTTTTCCGGCAGCCAGACGACTTTCTGCGGCAGGCCTGTATTGCGAAAGATGCGTGAGTTTATTCAGATCCTTGAGCCGAAGGCTTTTCTCTCGCGCGGCGAGTCGGCTTATCCGGAATGCGGTTGTGCAAAAGCCATCGAGTTCAAAACGGAGATTATTCCCGTTGACTCTAGTTGGGGCTCTAACGTCAGCGACAGCGGATGGAAGGTCCCAATATGGAAAAGATCGGCCGGGTTGACAGCTGATAGTGCGGCGCCACCTTCAACAGCGTCATCTTCTGGAGCAAAGCATTCGGCCGCGGTATCGACAAAGGCCCATACGAAAGCCGACGGTTCGACGCAGAAATCAAACCTGGCCCCGAAACCGAGTGCTAGTCCGACTCCATCTGGAGCCACTATCTCAGATAACAGATGCGCCCTGTTCCCTTACATCTATAAAAAACCCGAGATCGTCTTTGACATGGCCGGATTCGACGGAGCCGACGTAGAGTGCGGGATCAGCGATCCGGAGAAGATGTTCTTCTATACAGAAACAGCTGACCATGCCGATCCAGACCCGCACAAGTGGAAACTCGTCGAGGGGCTAGACTTCTCGTTGGCCCCTTTACCGGTGCAAAACCCCGCATTTAAGTCGTCGGATGTCAACGAGCTTAAGGCATACGATGCACCTGTACCGACCGGTCTTTCCGCTTTCACACTGCACCTTGACCCCGGCCACGGAGCAGTCAACCTGGTCCACGGGCGAACTGAGCAGATGGTGGGGGCCGTCTTGAATAGCGTGACCTTCCAGCGTCCGACCAACAATGCCTCGAAGCCAGACCTGCAAACGCAGATTGAAGCGGTGACGACGAGCCTCCGAGCAGATATGTTTACGGCTATTCGCAACGGGAGTGTACAAGTCAACAACGTAAGTACAAGCCCCGGCGACGTCGCAAATCTGCTTGCGACACGCGTGAACACCCTTCAGAAAACACTCAGCGATCACGTGGCGACGCAAGCCTCACAGCTAAAAGCCGCGGTAGGACAGCAGGCAGTCAAGATACAAGGCAATATCCAACAATGGCGCACCGCCATTGACAACGACATAAGTGCCCTCGGGAACAATCTGACCGGCCAGTGGAAGCAGATCGACGCGGCCTTGGCATCAGCAGATCTCGCCGCATTTAAGGCAAAGCTACAAGAGATCGCCGATAACGAGGTGGACTCCCTATTTGTACAAATCGAATCACTGCAATTTAGTGTCAACCCGCTCGGGCGCTTATGTGCGACGGCTGACAAAGCTCTTGCGATCGCTGACTCCAGCATCGACAGGGTCGTAACCGCTTTCCGGAGCGGCATAACAAGCCCGAAGGAGGCCAGGGATCGATTCGCCCAATTTAGCTCAGGGGTGAACGCGACCCTCGACCAGCTTCGGATTGCCGTGCAGTCCTGTGTAGAGCCGTGGATGCCCGGAGCCGGCCTCATGGTGCATGCTTGGGAAGAGGGAGTTATAGACAGCGTTACAAAGCTCGATCGACTGGTTAACGACGGAAGCTCATCGACGGCGAGCATCTTGGCTGAGTTAGATAATCTTCATTCCCCAACTTTGCCGATTAAGACGATTAAAAAGCAGCTTGATCAATTCGCCAATTTGGACCAACTGATATCTCCTGGGCTGGAGCGTGTACATTCCGCTACGCGTCAGAAAGTTGATAATGTGATTTCCAGTTTCCAGCCACCTGCAGATGCGTCCCAACTAGCGACCGCAATTGCGGCGCTCGGAAGTCGGTCTGTAAAAGCCGTTCAGGATCAACTCGCCACTGAACTGGGTAAGTTGACAGCCAGCATTTCGAAGGGAGAAGCCGATGTCGTCGCCTTCTTCGAAAACTTCGTGACACATGCGAGCAGCGAAGTAACGAATGCACTCGACTCCATTGTCAAGAACGGTGCAGCTGCGGATATAGAAGCGTTTCGAAAACGTGCGGAGAGTGCCTTCGGACGTTATGCCGACACGCTCTTGACGAATCTTCCTACGCAGATTGATTTCAATTCACTTCCGCACGGGGATGCGGTCTCGACCGTTCTGCAGCGAGCATTTGGTGGGGCCCCAAGCGTGCCTAACCTGGGCTTTTCGCTCCCGAGTGTTGGCTATTTTTACGTTCCCACTCTGAAGAACGTTAACTTGACGCCGCTGTTAACACAGGTCTCCGACCTCGGCGCTGCGCTCTCGCCTTTGGGCTCGATGCTTCCGTCGACGGCCATTCTCGACAGGATGCTGCCTTCCGATCTATTAAAGAATTTTAATCTTAGCGACGTACTCCCAAACTTTGCAGGGCTGAAGCTCGACAGCCTCTTCTCGGGCCTCAAGATGCCAGAAGGCGCCGACAAGTACATCAAACTCACTCACGGTCTCGATCAGAGCTCTAGGCGTGCATGGGTGCAGGGAGACATCGATTTCACAACCGACACGCTTGCGACTCTTTTCAGCATCGGCCCGTTGGCTTTGCAGTTGCCCAAAGCCACCTTTAAATGCCAGGTTAAGCTTCAGGCCGACGCATCCGGTCAGATCGTCAAACAGGCGACCGGTTCGATCAGCGGTGATTGGACACTGGTCATCTCAGGTACCCGACTAATTACTATGGTAAGCACTTCGCTTACCTTCGACGAACAGGGCCACGTCCACTTCAATGTATCGCCTGATCGTGTTGTTCTGTCCGAGGCACTGAATTTCATTCAGCAGATTATCGCATCTTACAGTGCACCCGGCAGTGGATTCACAATTCTGCCATCAGCCACTGGAATCGAAACCCGTCTCGATCTACCGATTCCCAATACCAGCGCGGGAACGACAGGCATTACTAACCTTACCTTCGGCTTCAGCTTCGGGTTACAGTTTGCCCCATCATTCGCCATCACGGCTGGATTCAACCTTGGACGCAAGAAAGCGCCGTTCAACATTGCAGTCTTTATCCTGGGCGGGGCTGGATACGTCGAAACAGATATCACATTCATCCCGGGCCAACAACTTGTCTGCAACGTCGAGATCGAACTTGCGGCCTCGGCAAGTTTGGCCATTGCTTTCGGCCCTATCAGTGGATACGTCGCGATATTCCTCGGTATGAGTGTGAACTTCCACACAGGCGGCGTTGGCGGTACAGATCTGCGCCTCGGGATTTTTATACAGGTGGTTGGGGAGGTTTCGATTCTCAGCATTGTCTCCGCGTACGTGGGTCTGCGCCTAGAGGCAACGTATGACAACGGCACGTTCACAGGACGCGGGCAGTTCAGCATCAGCATCAAGATCTGCTGGTGCTTTACTCTCAACGTTGACGAACATGTCGAGTTCACGCTCGGTCATGGCGGAGGGTCGCAGCAAGTGGCGCTAAATGAGCCACCTAACCTTTTTCTTACGAGCGATGTAATCTCGGACACGCCTTTGTTTGTACTCAAGGTCAAGACGCCTCCTAACTACATCGACATCGCTACCCGATACATCAACATGATTAGTTAAACAGCGAGCAGCCTAATATGCCGAATGTCACGATTCTCATCACACTCGAATACCTTGGCACGTACGGAGACACTGACGATTATGTTGGCGTAACCCTGCAAGTTGCGTCCGATGCTGGAAAAGTCGACAAAAGCGACCAACTGCTTCGCCCGTGGTGGTGGAAAGTTAATCCAGCCGAGCTAGATACGAATCCACACCCGCACATCCAGCTTTGGCAAACCCAGGATGGAAGCAACGCTCTGACTCCCGTACTTTTGACGTCCCAAGAAGACCCTGGTTCGGCCGACACCACACTACTCGGCAAGCTGGATGATCGGTTCGAGGCCCTCTGCAATAGCGTATTGACAGACGGGCTGTTTGGATGGAGTTCCGACCCTCGCCTGCATCCGGAAAGCGCAATCCCTCTGCGGACGAGCGGGAGCAAAAAGCCCCAAGGGGCATACCGGTGGCCGGCGCAGGTTGCTCAGATCGGACGTTATCCCTACCCCATCGCGCATCAACTCAATCTCTCCTACTTCCTCAAGGTCAACGGTCAGTTGCCCGCGAACGGTATGTTCGTGGCGGCTCCTACGTTCATTGCAAATACTATCCTGTACAAACCGAACAACTCAGTCGCCTCATCGAATCCCGATGGTACGATCACAATCGATTATTCCCCAAGTTCTGCGGACCCGGCCACCGGCATCAAGGTCCAGGCTCTTGTTCAACCCCTTGCCGCCGCTGATTGCAAGCTCACTGTCCGTGTCGTGCGGTCTGACACGCCCATTGCCAAGCAAGATCCCTATCTGTCATTACCTCAGCCGGAAGATAGCGCTTGGCAGCACACACTAATCCCTCTAGCTGCCGAGCTCTTTGACCCAGCTGCGCGCCTTATCGGGGCGTTCCGCCTCGTTATACCTCAGAAGCAGACAACAAAGGCGAAACCGACCAATCCGGACTTTGATGCCCTCTACAAAGCGATCCAGAGTAACTTCGAGGTTTTCCGCCAACGCACGGTAAGTGCTCTCCGCGATATCGCTGACTACGGAGCCCAGCAGGCTCCGGGCAATGTGTTCAATCAGGACCCTCAGACAGGACCCTCGCTGGTCACGAGGATCGTCAGAATCTGGATAGCGGCCCAGAGCGATGCCGACCAAAAGAAAGCCCAGGCCTTCGCGAAAGCCCTTATCTCCGCCCTTAAGGGCGATTCAGGGCCCCAGGACTGGGTTGGCCTACTGAAGACCATTCCCAATCTAGCTGGAAATCCAATGCTCGAACCCGCGCAGGAAGTTCCGAAGGGCACAACGGATACGGACACGGATAAAGAGTTTTATCGCCGTCTTGCCGCCTTTGAAAACCTGCACCTAGCCTTCACGCAAAACGAGGTGCTGAGCGACGTAGTTACCGTTCAATGGGACGACTTTTATAAACGTACAAAAGCCGGCCCTGCAGCGAAAGATCCGCTTGCCGCGACAGATCCGGACGGCCATCTATGGCAGTCCTTTCGGCAGACGGCCGAAGATCAGCTGGCCAAGATCGATCTGCGCCAACAGCTCGCGGCTGGCAATCTAGGCGCCCACTGGAAACTCGTCCTCAGCGAGATGGCAAAGGCGCTACCCACGACCGTGCAAGCTAGTACGCCAGCGGCCTCCAGAGCGGCTCTCCGTACCGGGCTCTCGAACGCCCTTTGCTCGGTGCTCACAGAGACTCTTACCTCGCCGGTACGAACCCCTTTCGATCCCTCACCGCTCTTGACCTGCCTATTTTCAAAATCCAACTGCGGGGCCGCTGTGAGTTCTCGCTCTTGCTGGGTCGATTTGCAGCTCAAGTCGATCATCAAGGATGCACCCGATCCGACGGCGGCCGACCCGAAGCAAAGGAACCTGCGCCAACGAACTCGCACCTCAGAGGGCATAACCCTGACTTTGGACAGCCTCTCGTCGCAGGACGCCGATTTAGACGACCCCAGCGATCCCATGCGCTCACTTGCCGGACTGTGTGTTCTCGCCCGACAAACCGACCCCACCAACAAGCAATGGAAATGCCTCAACCTCGCGGTTGCATGTCTCGATACCGACGGAAGGCAGGTTCTCGCACGTGACGGCGTCGTTGTCCCTTTGCCACTGCACAACCAAGCTGGGCTGCGCAGCGCCATGATCACATACAACAATCGTCCCCTGATGGGTCTCAGTCCGGATATGGAATTCGGGGCTCCCTTGAACAGTCAGGACGCAAATCATCTGACCACTCGACTGATCGAATACCTTCACCCTTCGCTTGTGGCCACGGCGACGGCAGACGGAAAAATTCCAGGCCTAGCTTTCGGCAAGTCTTACGATTTTCTGGTTGGAATCATGCGCAGTTCTGGTGCGCTACCCAGTCTCTTTGCGGATACTGCTAAGCCCGGCACTCTAAATCTGAACTCCGGCAGCACCGTTCGCGTCAATGATCTTGAGAGGATCTTCGTCAACCACGGCTTGTCGCAGGTTTCTTATCTTCGCACGGTGCCGATCGGCGAGCTTCGCTTTGGCAACGACGACTCTGGATTCAATCAAGGATTCGGGCTCCCAGTCATTCCCCCAGAAGTTCAGCCTCGCGCGCTAGATCTACAGTCGGGCGTCGGTCCAGCGAATCAGACTGAATCTAGAGCACCCGAGCCTCTGATACTTCTCTCCGATTACGCGCCCGTCCAGTCCATCGGAATTGACCAATTCTCTTTCAAAGTTTTCAAGCCAACCGTCGACCTTCGAACATGGGACGCCTGGGTCGCGGGAAAGGGTACGGACACCAAACAGAGAGCTTCCATCTGGGCCGATTATCACCAGAAAGCAAATCAACAGGCTAACGGCGGCACTGCAGCCGACCTCTCAATCGACGATCCGGCGGTGAGCCAACTCCAACTGAAGGTGGAATGGCTCGACGGTGGCGCGACAGGAAGTAGTCTCACTCTGCGGTGGCCCAATCCGAGCGCCTCGAACTCAGAGCAGAAAACGTTGGCGCTCATGCGTTCCGGGCCGCTAACGGTCTGTATTCACGTCTCGAAAGATGCTCCCCGTCTTTCCGCAGATGGCCTTTACGGCGCCGATCTCTCGATCCTGCCAGGTAGTCTCGCAAGGCTCACCCTCACTCCACTTCTTCGTAATGGAGAGTTGTTTGCTAATGGCATCCTCGCGGATCTAAGCTCGGGTGCACCTTACAGTTTCTTGGTCGAGACGGCCGATACGGGTAAAGTCGATGCAAACGGCAAGATCATCGAGCGCGCTCTGCCGTCGGACCAGGACTTGAGATCTATGCTCTCGGTCGCAGATACAGACGAGAAGCTCACATTTAAGCTAAAGATCGATCCAGGCAAGCCACCCAATAAATTCCGAAACATTCGCCACGCCAAGCTCCGTCTGCAGGAATGGCGATGGGACGGCCGTCCATGTGTTCCGTTTCCATTTCCAACATCGGGCGATTCAAAGAACATCGTCTTCACTGATTCACTTAAGAAGTGGGAGGCTGACGCGTTCGGGCTGCGCTCAGTCAATGACAGCAGCCTACGCGTCATGAGTGTAGATCAACTTGGCGACTCACTAAGTGTCGGCGAGGACATTAGTAAGGACCGGGGTGCGCTCTACTTACGCTACGGTATCGAAGTTTTCAACCGGTACGGCCCGCTCGTTCCTCCCGAGCAACGGAGCGTCAACTCGCTCGGTGACATATTGACCCAACCGCTATGGATGCGCTACTTGGTCCCGTTGCGCTGGCAGGGGGAGATTCCCAAGCCAGCAGTTAAGCTCGTGCTCCCACTGACCTCAAGTCTCGAAACCTCAAGCCTAGAAACCTCAAGCCTAGCTGCGAGCCTCCTTGTGGTCGTCCAGGGCCCCTGGTACACCATCGGCGGTCTTGCCGAACAAATGAAGGCTGAACTACTCTACACCGATTCGTCCATGCGCTTGGCCGAAGCTGGTCCCGATCCCATCCGTTGGAAGGGTAAGCCGGATCACCTAGTTTCGACATATTCGCTTGGGAAAGATAAGGACAGTTCAACCTCAATCGCTCCCGATCTTAAGCTCAGCGATCTTGATGGCCCTGTTGGTCACACATTTGATGACACGGACGCTAACCCTCTGTGGGTCAACACCAGTTTCGTGATTCCTCCCATTAAATCTACGGACAAGAACGGCACAACTTTGGATACATCTTGGGATTTGGCAAAAGTTCGATTCCGTCGCATTTTCGATTCTCGGGCTCCCCACTCGACTGCTACCAAGTTAAGTACGGAGGATGAAATATCTAGCAAGCCGACGGAAGCGTACTGGGTTCAGTTCTTGCCAAACAGCAACTACTTGAATGGGGATAACTTGCAGCTCGCGAGGCAAGCCGTTCTTTCTATTGATCAACCGTCTGGCAACTCTCCGAACGCAGTGATAACAATCAAGATCAGGGATAAGAAGACCGGCATTCCGGCCCCCCAACCTATACTCTTTCGACAGCTTGAGAGCGATTCGAACCTCCAGCACTTCCTGCTACTAACCACGCACGTTCCGGACGCTCTCGGTCGCACCAACCAGGAGCGATTCGTTGATGTCATCCAGCAATCAGCTGACGGTAAGAGTTGGTATATCGCCTCCACGAAGATCCAGTCCGCGGGTCAATTGATCGGCCGTGTCGTCGAGGTCCAAGTCGGTCGGGATAAACAAATTCGCATTGGAAACGGGTCTTCTACAGACACAAACATGTATCCCTCTCTTTGGGCTGCCTTGTTCCCCGACGACCCCACGAAGGATGCAGCAGGGGAAATTGTCGGTTTGTCTTCGCCAATTCATCAGATGACGCGTGAATCCGCGCCGTGTGAAACGGGAGGCCAAGAATGAGTTCAATTACGCGCCGCGTCTTTCTTCAGTCCGCATTCGCTTCGAGTGTGGCGCTTGCAGCCGACAAACTCGGCAACAGTTGTTGGGTGCAATCCAGTGCGGACCCGGTAAGAGTCGCGATTGTTGGTCTAGGCAATCGCGCCTATGAGCATTTGGCTATCTTCGGATCAATTCCAGCCGCTCAGATTGTCACTCTCTTTGATCCTGATCTGAATCGCTTGCGAAAGGCCGCGAGCTTCTTGCGTGATTGGGGATACCCTCAACCCCAGTTGACGACACAACTGTGTAAGGTAGTCAGTGACGCATCTGTTGAAGCCATTTCGCTTCCAAGTCAGTTCCCAAGTTCCTTCGCTCCTCTCTCTGCCCTTTTGGAATCTAAGAAGCACCTGCTATTTGACTCGCCCTCCGCGAGCAGCTTCGAGGACGCCATGATCACGAGTCATAAGATCGCAACGTCGGGGAGTATTCTACGGAGCAGGCTCATCGATCACCTCGCGCCTGACTCCCGTCAACTCCGCCCGAATAGTGCCGCGCTTCGCCGGATAGGAGTCCCTTTGCAAGCATGCCTGACTTCCGCGTCACTTGCGAATGACGTGCCGCGCATCAACATTCCCGCGATAGCTTGTATTGATTTGCTCATAGCCTCATCCGTCCGTCAGAACGACCGTCTGGCAGACCATTCTGTCTTGGCTAATCCCCATGTGTCATCCACGCTCGGCTCCACCCTCATCGAGTTTGCTGTAAAGGACTCTTTTCTTCGGAGGATTCGAATCGATACATTTGCGGCACGATCCGCTCCGGTTGCTTTGTTGCACCTCCAAGGTCGATCTGGACACCTCACTTGTCACGCCTCGCTCCGAGCTAATGGGGACACGTCAGTAAGTACGTTCGTCGACTTCATTAAGGCAATCCGTGTTTCCCCCGTCGATGGGAACAGCGCAGCACAACGTGCATACTTCTCAGCCGGACTAGCTAGGTTAATCACGTCCCCGGCGCAACACCGCACCTGGGCTTGATCCTTAGGTTAGGGCAAAACGAAAGAGCGTGCATTTTACTCTTAACCACAGCCAACAAGCATTCGGAGAGCTATATGAAACGACACAAGCTATCGATTATTGCAATATTGGTCGTCTTCAGCTTGGGCGCCATGGCGTCGGATTGGTATGAGGACATTATGTTTGTTGACAACGATCCTTTTCAGTTCGACAGCCAGCGCGTGGTTCTTTTCCCCAACTCAGGACTGACCCTTGCAGGACACCCAGCTGCTGGCAAGGTCTACGCGACTCTGCCGGCCATGACCGTGAATCGCCTTCAGAATGATCCGAAGCACCTGATTGTTGTTGACTCGCATAAGCTGACTGCCCAGGAAGCGGTGAGCTATAAGAAGATCTTTCACGATGCCGCAAGTGCGGATCAGGTGCCGTGGATTGTGGGAGCAATCGGCAGCATACCTACGACAGTCACAACGGCAATAGGGATTACCTCAACGCTCCTCGACGGTCTCATGCGATATGCGCAGGCCGGCAACAAGGTGTCTGCATTGGCTTTGGAGCAGCTGATAGCAAAAGATGGAAGGTTCGATTTAGTGTTTTTGTTGCTCCAAGACCCTCACACCCCCAGTCATCAGTTTATTTCTTCAACTGTCGTTTACAACGTCACGGTTGCTGGGGAAAGCCGGACATACGCAATTTGCTCCAGTACCTTCGCCCTAAAGATCCAATGACGCTCGGATGGGACCGCAGAAATGTTGCTGGATTAGGCAACGGTGGATATCACCATGATTAGGCTGGCCGCCCCCTTACATTCCCGATACGAGTAACTGGCGACATTTCTTCGTGTTCTCACGCGAACCAAAGCAAGGGCAGCCCAGGAGGCGATAGTGGCCGAAGACGAGACGAACGACGAGAATCCAAAGAATCGACAGATTCCCAGGGCGAAACGGTTCGTTGTCTTCGCGGTGGTGCTGTCGTTCCTAATCCTGAGCGGTTATATTGGCTTGGGATACTTATGCCGACATCATTGTTGGGGGCTATGCCTCCCTCCTTTTCCAACTGAAAGCGCGATTGAGGTTATATCTCATCCCCCTACTCCAGATGACCCTCAGAAGGCCAAGCTAGGCTTTGTTCCGGGCAACGATATACCCGAGGGTAGGCATGAAGCGCGTCTCCCCACAGGTCCGGCATCTTTCGCCGTCAGCCGCGGGCGCCTGTTTATTGCCGATCCGGTTCGGCTGAGAGTTGCGATATTTGATACCGATACGCTCGCGTACCAGGGCGAGATTCCATTGTCTTTCCCCCCGGAGCGAGTCACAATCTCAGACCGCAAACTGTTGATTCGTTCTAGATACGGCCTTTCCTTGAGTGATGAGGTCTTTGACATCGCGAAGCAAGAGTTGGAACCCAAGCCCGAAGGCGTGTGGACGCGCGATTTCATCCATCAACGAGGCGACGAGGAACGCCAGATCGTAACCCAGTTTCCCTTACCGCGCGAACCCATCAACGGCCGCGCGGTCATTAGCGCGCGCGCGTTCGGGCGCGACGCTAAAGGCGACACGTTCGTAGTGGCGCAGTCGCGCCTTGGAACAAAGGCGACCGTGGAGACAATAATGAAATATTCCCTGAATGGCCAGCTACTGCTAGAAAGTCCGCCGACCCCCGATGAACACAATGACCTTGAAGTAATAGATCGGGTAGCGGTTGACGAGGATGGAACTTGTTACGTTCTCATAGTAAAGCGTAGCGAGGCAAAGGTCTGGTCATGGAAATCTTCTAAGGAGCAGGGATGGTTAGGCCACATGTTTTACTAACAGCTGCATCCTTCATCATGGTGTCTTGTGTTGCGTGGAGCCAAGACGGCCACACTGTCGGAAAAGTGTCTGCAAGCGATACTGACTATTGCACGGCTACTGGCCGGAAAATCCTCGGAGAGTTGCAACAACCGAAGGTCGACGAGTTGTGCCACGAGCCAAGAGCTGCGTCCGCTATAGATGCCATACTGGGTCACCCTCTTGATTCTGATAGCGTAAAGACGACTCCCTGGGGCTTTGCGTGGAACCTGGGTGACAATGATTACCCGCCTAAGCATAAGTATTTTGGGGACAGTGGTGCGCAGTGTTGGCTGGTTGAGTCTGATCAGAACAAGACGGTCTGGGGTGAACCCTATGACTGGGGTGGTTGGGATTCGGTCAACGAGTTCATATCGAATCACAAAGCGGGAGTGAGCGCCGGACATCACGATACTGAGCCGCATGAAGCAAGTAAATCAACTGGCACCGATTGCTCCGGGCTCGTCTCACGTGCGTGGGGTCTACCTACGAAAACTTCCACCAAAGATATGTTCCCAGCTGCCGATGATGTTTTCTATGACGATAAGGTAACCACTGACAAGAATGGGGAGACAGTGCATCAGTCAATCGTGACCGCTCATTGGTTCAAGAAGGTCAAGCGTGGGGACGCCTTGGTGTTTCGTGAAAACACCGTTCATGGCATTGAAGGCCATACCGTCTTAGTGGATCACGTTCTGGAAGATGGACAGGTCTGCATCGTGGCGGCGAGCGGTCATGCTAAGACATTCTGGAAGTATTCTGAACGACGATCAACAGCCGCGAGTCAACTTGTCGAGCAGACTGTTGAGCGGCGTTCTATAGGCGCTGAGTACCTAGAAGATCATCACTGGAAACTCCTCCGATTTCCGTTCACAATCGCTGACGCGGCGCAGGACGCATCAGATCAGTGCTATCTCGACGAGTGGAAACAAGCAGAGAAAATGCATGGGCATTTGTCTAAGAGGCGACCGCAAGGGAGGTCGCTGAGTCGTCCGAGCACTCTATATCCACCCGACAAGTGCAAAGAAGAGCCAGTCACTAGCCGCGCTAAACGTTGAACGCCCCTGTGCTTGGCACAACTGTTCAGTACTGCTCGTTGCTGTGTTTCGGTGCCCTCATCGGACTTTCGCCGAGAACGGCTCGATCGTGATCACCGCGATTTGCGGCCCACAACATCACAACCACAAGACGATACAGTCGGTAATGGGCAAATGTTTGCCTTCGCAGGAATCTCGGATCGCTGGAGACTTCAAGGCAGTATGGCTCCTTCGTCTTCCTCACTCGTTGGTATTCGTAAAATCCATCAGCTGGGATCGAGGGATCAAGCATCCGCGAGACTTCAACGCAGAAGTAATCATGAAGGAAACAGACCGAAAACGAACCTAACGGCCGGAGGCCTTCCAGATATATTGAACAGGGCGAAGATCATCTGGATGCAATATCCAAGATTCTGTAATCCGTACTTCGCCGCCGCTCACCGTTTCCTTGACGGACACAGTGACCGAATGCACCAGAACGAGAATGCAGTCATCGGGATGGCCGTTGATATGTTCGACTTCTCCCCTCGTCAATATGAGCGCTGCCCCCGTTGTCTGCGTTCCCTTTACCTCGGCGTAAAAGGTCTTGCCATCTTTCTCGCAAGTGAAGTCGTAGGGGCGTAGTTTGGAGGTATCCGTCAGGTTCGTGTAACCCATAGCGACAAGCGCAGAGTGAGCTTTGGACATGGCGAACTTCTCGACGGCTCTGCGGATGGCCGGGTTTGACTGGAAGCCGGCAGCCTGCTCCTGAGACATCGTCGCTGCTTCTTCGGATTCGTTGTCCGCAATTCTATTCTTGAGTAAATTCTCTTTGCCGTAATTCAGGGCGTATGACACGGCGTCGTTAATCCACCTGGCCGACTTGCGAATCCCGTCTTTTTCGTACCCATAGCAGATATTTGACTGGCCAAATCCGCCCTTTATCGCACCCGGAATCTGATGGGTACGTTCGTTTTTCGGTAGAAGCACCGCACTGTCGACAGGACACTCAAAGCTGCATCTCTCTATTGAGAAGCCCTTTGTGTTAACTCGTTTCAACCGCTCTTTGATCTCTCTGGCCACATCCGGCGGAAATTTCACCTCGGTCTGGTGAACAGTGGCGGCTCCATACCATCCGATAATCCGCTGCTTCGCCACGAATACGACCAGGACGTCCTTGAGTATCTCTCCGCTGCTTGTCGGGTCGATCCGCGCGAGTTTGATTCGTCGATCCGTAGCGCGGACAAACCCATAAAGGCGTCCGCCGAAATCCGTGAAGTTGAACACCTCGTGCCCGATGTTCTTTTTGTTGTTCTGCCCGCCGCCGATGGGTTTTTCATCTCCAGTTTGCGGACCAGCGTAATAGGTCATCCATCCGACTCTGGCAAATAGCACTCTGCGGGGACGCTGTTTCTGTGCCCCGGTTGACTCGAACACTGACTGTAAGACACCGATTGATTCCGGCGTCAATTCCCTCATGCTTTGTAGTTGCTTGCCATCAGTTCGTTCAAGATCAGGCAGTGAGAGCCGATCTTTAGGGGAGTTGAAGCGAAGTCCAGAGGCGAGTTGTTGAATTTCAGCCTCGATGATGTCTTGCTCAGTCCCCGGTCTTGCCAAGGCCACCAGGGGCGCATCGTACACCCTTTTGCCTAGTACTTTGATCGCTTCTGTTCTGCTGACGACACTCCCAACAACGAGGCGTCCCAGCAGTGTCAACCTGCGCTGTCGCAGAGCCACAATCCAGAGCGTGTCGCCCGGTTTTACTCTCTTGAACTGTGCGCTCGCCGCAAAGTCCAGCGGCGTGCCGACCTCTGTTTCAGGGTTGTAGGTCTTCCAATATTGCAGGAAATCGGGCATCCTGTGCTACCTCTTAATTAGCGAATTCTACCGCAACACGGAACAGGCAAGGATGCAATCCACACAGGACGCCGGCCCGCACAGCGTCTGTGTGAGTGCGGCAATGGAACAATGCGGGCCTTGCCAGCTAATCGCCTCAGATCCGTCAAAACGCCCTACAGGCGAGCGCTTTCGGGCCCACCTACTTTATTTTTTATTTGCAAACTGAGAAACTATACAGAAACGTTCGGGTTTTAGTCCGCAATCGCCATCGTCTTGCTCCGCTTCGTCGCGACCACATCGTAGATCCCGCATTCGTGTGGCTTGCGTATGGGCAGACGTTTCTCAATACGAGCAGGGCTTGCTACCGCTGCGGCGGTAGTTCTCACTACTGCCTCGTGCTATGTCCTCATCGCACACCGTCGAGAGGCAACTAGGATTCGCCTCACCTCCATTGATGTGCAACAGTCGGCGGATCCCCAGGTATTGCTCAAAGCCGCAGACCGTTTCTATTTTCTAAATAATGGACCCGCAGCGGCCCCTCTCTATACCAAGGCCGAGAAGCTGTTCTCGGAACGAGGCGATGCGAAGGATCAACTTCACGCCAAGGTCGGCCAGCTTAGATCAGAAGCGGAAACAATGTCGTTCGTTGACCTTTCACGTTTTTTGAACGAACAACTCCAGGATCCCACTGTCCAGACTGACAAGAAGCTGCGCCTTTGGTGCCTGATCGCGAAGGGCTACACAGACATCGAGATTGACTACCGAGCTTCAAAGCGCGATTGGCTAGAAGCGCAGGAAATCGCAAAGAGCTTGGGCCAAGATCAATGGGTGACGAGGGCATCCGGCGAATTAGGTTTGATTGGTTTCCTGGAAGGGAATCCCGGACGGGCGGCCAGGCTTCTGGGCGGTGCACTCCTTTCCACAATGACGAACGGCGACACCGCTGGCCAAGTACGCTTTCTTGAATTGCTTGGTAGAGGCTTCGAGGAAGTCAACCGCCACGCCGAAGCGCTGAAATTCTTTGAGAGAGCCATCAAGCTAGCCGAGGCTGATCCTGACTGTGGACTTCCTTTCATGGGCTATGAAGGAAAAGCTCAGGCCCTGGTCTCGCTCGGCAAGACCGACGAGGCTAAGGTGGTACTTGAAAATGCACTCGCCAAGGCGCGATCACAAGAGAAGCGGGGCCATGAGGCGCAATTACTGATTCTTCTCGGAAAACTGGCGGCACAGAAAGGTGACCGACAACAGGCGGTGAAGTATTTGGAAGATGCCGGCCAATTCGCGACCCAAGCTCAGTTCTACCGGATGGAAGCCGACGCCATGTTCGAACTGGCACGAATCTATCGTGATTCCGGGGATCTCGCCGCAGCGGACGTGCGTGCGACTCAGGGTCTGGCTGCGAGCCAGCGCGTTGGTGATCGTTACTACGTCCCTCGCAACCTCACGATGCTAGCTGACTTGAAGGCGCGTCGTGGACACTTCCGCGAAGCGAACGCTCTCTACGAACAGGCGGAGGATGTGATTGAGGGTATGCTGATCAGCGTCGATGAGCCATATTGGAACAGCTCCGTCGCTGCAGCGATGAGCGATACCTACCTTCGACACTTTGAACTTGTTACCAAGAATGGTGACGCTCCCGGAGCGTTCGCGGTTCTCGAACGCGTTCGAGGCCGAACTCTCGCATGGGCTCTTAAAGATAGAAATGCGCTGCCCGCAACAGAATCTGTTCAGACGGTCGCGCTGGAAGGCGATGTTGCAGGTCTTCAGGCCCGACTCATGCAGACCAACAGCGCATCTGAACGAGAACAATTGCTGGAGAACCTCGTTGAATACGAACGGCGGCTAGGTCTGGCGTGGACCAGAGAAGACGTTCCCACCGGACGACTTCCGGTACAGCCCGCAGTGTTGTCTAATGTGGAAAACGATCTGCATCCAGATGAAGTGCTCCTTGAGTACGTGCTAGATGATCCCATCTCCTACTGTATCTCGGTGACGCGCAGGGGCGCGCGTGTCCAAGCGCTGCCGACTGGACGCGAGGAAGTGGAAAAACTAGCGGAGCAATTTGTCGATGATGTACGCGCACAGGGACCAGGGGTAGAAGCCTCGAAACGTCTGTTCCGAGTGCTCTTGGAGCCGATTCCCGAAGCGAAGACAGCAACAAAGCTCATCGTTGCGCCGGACGGGGCATTAAACCTGCTGCCATTTGAAGCACTGCGCGATAACCAAGGCGAGTATCTGTTGAAGTCTCGCGTGATAAGTTACGTGCCTTCGGGAACCATCCTTGATGTCTTGCGTAGAGCGAGCAAGAACGAAAGCGCGGCGAGTCCGTTCCTCGGCGTAGGCGATGTTGCCTACGAGAATCAAGGCGGCGCGGGCAGGAGAATTCCTGCTCCAGAAACCGTGCGCGGCCGGGTTCTTCGCGGCGTGGCAGACTTCTCCGGCATGCGTCTTCAAGATCTTCCTCAAACTCGGGAAGAGATCGAGGAAATCAGTAAGATTGTCGGGCCAGGCGCGGTAATCTTGCTGGGTAAGGACGCCACGGAAACTGCCTTTAAGAAGGAGCCACTCGACCAGTTTCGCGTGTTGCACTTGGCGGTCCACGGGTTCGCAGATACCCAGTATCCGGAGCGCTCAGCTCTCGTGTTGGGGACAGACCCGAAGTCTGGTGATGATGGCCTGTTGCAGGTACGCGAGATCATCAGATTACGACTGAATGCGGAACTGACTACGCTATCCGCTTGCGACACGGGCGTGGGCAAACTACAAGGGCAAGAGGGTATTAGCAGTCTTGTGGAAGCGTTCTTGGTAGCAGGTTCGAAATCGGTGGTCGCAAGTTTATGGAGCGCCGACGACACTTTCGCGAGCGCACTAATGGATCGCTTTTACTTGCGACTCGGTCAGGGCGAGGACACAGGTTCGGCACTCAGAGACGCCAAATTGGACTTGCTGGCAAAGTATGGTGAGCAAGTGAGCCCGTTCTATTGGGCAGCATTCGTCGCTGTCGGAGAGACCTCCACGCCGATTGGAATCAAACAGCAATGAACTTTACTCTCGAAGACCGTACAAAGATTTTCGACAAGGTCTGTCGCTTGGTGGAAACCAAGCACTTCGATCCTTCCATGAACGGAGTGGATTGGAACGCGCTGTCTAAAGACCGTAGGGACCAAATTCTGGCGTCCGCGGAACCCGAGACATTCGAGAAGGAAGTTCAGAGTCTCGTATCCGAGCTCAAAACTAGTCACACGGGGTTCCGACACGCCGGAATGCGAAACATCCCGGCGCGGAACGCCATCAATGCAACCATGCAGCGCATCGCCGTCAACGGGAATGAGCGCTGGATGTTTCAGGATGTGCACCCAGGAGGCCCAGCCTATTTCGCGGGGATACGGCCTGGAGACTTGTTGCTCGGCAGCCGCGAGCGGGACATTCGACCTCCAGATGGGCTGACGTTCTCGGTCGGCGAGTCAGCAAGCCTACTGATCGAGAAGCTTCACGGAGGCCAGGAGACCGTTAAAGTCCAACTGCCCATCCCCAAGTCGAAGACACATCCCGTCACCGCGCCCGAAGCCGTTAACGCCGAGAAGCTAAGCGATGAAATTGGCCTCCTTAGAGTCGCCATGTTCCCGGGAGTAATCGGGATTGACGTGGCGAAAGATATTGATCGTGGAATTAAGTCTCTTGACGGTTGTAACCGACTTATCGTGGATCTTCGAGGAAACACCGGCGGAGGAATCGGCGGGCTTCGCTTGATGAGCTATTTGACACCCGGAAAACTTGAGGTTGGCTACAGTCTCACGCGGAAACGCCGCGAACGCGGTTATCGTCGTGAGGAACTGACCCGATTCGGACGGATTCCGTCCCACAAGGCAACTCTCATATGGCTAGCGGCTCGATATGCCCTCGTTGAAAAATCTATCCTCGTGGTCACCGAAGGGCTCGGCCCGCGACGCTTCCACGGTCGAGTCGTGCTGCTGGTCAACGAACACACGGCGAGTGCGGGAGAGATGGTCTCAGCTTTCGCGGAGGAAAATAATCTGGCAACCATCGTGGGAACGAAGACGGCCGGCCGTCTCTTGAGCGGCAGCGCATACAAGGTTGGCCATGGATACATTCTTGGCCTCCCGGTTGCCGCTTATCTGACCTGGCAAGGACGGATGCTGGAGAACAACGGCATCATCCCCAAGTTTTCGATCGAACTTTCGCGGGAAGCTCTGAAGTTCGGAAGGGATGCACAGCTCGGAGCCGCAATCGAAGTTGTGAAAGCTTTGTAATCATCACGGAATGCCCCTGCCTCAGTCGCAAATCTGAAACAGTGCGACCGCACTCACAGGCTAGGGAATATGCTCGATATCAACATCACTCCACTTGTCCTTCAGATACTCAGCGACGAGGCGACGGTGACAATGGTGTGGCTTTTCTTCGCTGCATAACAGACAGCCACCGTCCAACAATTCACGCGACGTTGTGTCTTCAACATGCCTGGCGCGAATCAGCTCAAGAAACTGGCGCTCGTACGATTGCCAGTCTCCGTTCTTGGCTTTCTTGTAGGGGTTGAGAATATCCGCAGTCGGCGCGAGTTCGGGGAGATGTACGTATTCGATGTTGCAAATTGCTTTCGTGAAATAGCGCAAATCATCTTTTTTTGTGAAGCCCGCAAGCTGTGAGACATTATTGAGTCGAACATCAATCAGCCGCTTAACTCCCGCGTTCTTCAGCAGCGTAAAGAAGGTTTCGGCCGACTTCTTGGTGAATCCAATAGTGAAAAGTTTCATCCAGCCAAGTCCTTCACTATCACACTATCGGGATCAGCAATTTCATAAGCAATTCGTTCTCCTTGTTTGCGGTACACATTTGCCAACAATTCCTCGTGGGAGTGAAACATGTCATGTTCGGGCAAATTCATGAGGCGTGCCAGTCGGCTGAGCGCGGCATCATGAGTCTCCAAACAACCGTCAGCATGAATGTGCGCAACATCGATTTCGAGCGCCGCCAGATGCCTCGCGACTAAGATCGTCCTGTGACATTCAATGGGTTCTTTTTCGGCGCACATGAGCACAATCCGAAAACCCTCCTTCATCCCTTTCAGTACTCGTTTGAGACCATATTTGAACAGAGTGGTTTCGGCCAGGCGATCATACTGAACTTTTCCGGCTTCATAGCAACGCGGATCGTCGCTCCTCGCCCCAAGTTCCTTACCTAGAAATCGATACTCGATGCCTTGCGCCAGTAAGGCCTTCTCCAACTCCTCACGGTTAAACTGGGAATTCATCCGGCTGTAGGGCGTAGAGCGCACGTCGCAAAGTGCCGTAATGCCATGCTGGCGGAGTAAACCAATGAAACGCTCCTGCGAGTGTGTCGAGTGCCCGATGCTGAATACGGTGTCTTGCACGGTTGTTTCGCTCACAATGGCGGATTGCTGAAAATCGACGCCACAAGCTTGTGGCAACGATTGTTATCTTTCTCCCAGGGCTCGGTCAAGCTTACGCAGATATACACATCGTTCAACGGATAGCTGCTGTCCGCCGTATACTTGCTGGTCGCAATCGGGTCGGTCAAACTGAAGTTGTAGTTCGTACCGTTGTAGGCAAAGTCCGCTCTCCAGGTTCTCTTTCCGGTGTAGTAGTGAGGACCGACTTCGACGCCGAAATTATCCGGCTTGATGAGCACTAAGGACGTGCCAAGCGTGAAAGCTTCGGCTTCGCTGATGCAGTCGTAGAGTCCGGGGCCTTTTGTGTGATCCCTGTTAATCCATAGGGATGCCGGCTGATCGATCATCTGCGCTAAAGTTGCCCACGGTAGTTCGCCTGCTTTCACCCAACGTTGTGAAGCATCGATTACGTGGTTTTCAGTCTGATGATGGCGCGGCTCGGCACGCAAGAACGGCACGTCAACGATGTCCAGAAGTTTAAGGTTCCCGGACTCAGCGGTTCGAACCTCCGCAGTCGTTCGATCCCCTACAGGTCGAATCCACCCACCCAAACTAGTGCCGATTAGTTCGCGGCCCGCAATACAACTGCCGCCTTTCTTGAAGGAGTTCGCAAGGCAAACGATGCGCTTGGTGTAGGCCATCTATCCCAATATCCTAGATGTTGGCGAGGTACCACACAAGAACATCCTCTACGGCACGAACGTGATGAAGGGCAGCTTCCTGACTGACCGGTGCGAGCGCGTGCGCCACTCCATTGCGCGCCAAATACGCTGCCTTCATGGCCGCGAACTTATGTGGCGGGAGTGTCGCCCCGTGCTTGGGCAGTACCTTATCAAAGCGGCTAAGAAACTTGCATTTGCCCAGTGCCGACTGAACAACTGCCGTATTGCCCCCAGACAGGTAAAGCAGGATTTCTGCGCTCGCATTCTCAAGAGCCGCAATTGCGGACACAACAGCTAATTCGGCCAGGCCATCTTTTGCCAGCAGGCTGGCCTGGTACAAGAACTTCATCGCTTGGCGGCAATCCCATTTGGGAGGCATCTGCAGCCACGCGCCTAGCTTGCCACCAGGATCATAAAGACCTTTCCGTCGATATGAGAACTTAACTCCCGACTGACGAACGCTGAGGAGCAATACCACATCTGGTAGGGCCGCTCCTGGGCGTAGCCAGCACATAACCGCATCGTCTAGCTGCCGATGCCCGAAAGGCCAGTTTGCCCATCCAGGGCCAGTGATGGCGTTCACAGCCTGCAAAAATGCATCAAGATGCTCGGCATGCTTCGCGTCATCGTGCAGGCCGTGAAACACCCGCGCGTCATTGTCTGCCCATTCGGTCCCCGCAAACGCACTTAACTCGTCGGAGGGCAGCGAGTAGGTTGTGGTCTCGTCGACCAACATGATTCCGGGCAGCCAATCCCAATGTTCCATCGGCCCATTGCCGCGCATAGTGGAAGCTCTGACGTTCCAACTGTTGTAAGGGTCCTGTACGTGATTGAGCACAAACGGCGACGGTGTGTATGCAATGCCGGTCGGAAGGCGGCCGGTGCCGGACGGGAAGTTAAACCCCGGAAAGTGAAATGACGCCGCCAACCGATATTCACCACCCGGCTTGCTCAACCACACGTCCGGAGTGTCGGTGCTACCAGCAATATCAACCGCGTCTATTTTCCAAGTCAGACTCGGCGGAACATAGTACCCCGTTTGGGTGTCCCACCTTGCCGGGTCGTGCATCAGTGGCTTATCGTTCGTTCCGTTCATTGGGGTACGTATGGCACTTTCAACTCTTTCATTCAATGAAACGTTCCGCCCCGGAACAGCACACACCATACAGGAAATCGCTTCTCCTTACAGGAGAGAACGATTAACCGTGAAGCGCGCTTTCCAGCGCCGCCAATTTTGCTTTTGCGGCTGTCAAGATTTCTAGAGCGTGCGGTGGGCAATAATTCTTGCGTCCGCCGCTCGCCTCGTAGATTACCAAGCACTGCTGATGTTGTGCGACGCCGCAACCTTTGCGCTTACGGTGGCAAATACGCACCCTTTGCGCTACTTCAATTTCAACATGCACTAGGATGTCTCTCACTGCGGGCATTAGCGTTTTCCTTTCTTTTGGCCGAGCTGTGCCCTCACCTTCTCCCTGAGGCTGTCGCCGATCGAATCGAGATGTTCATAAGCAGACTGCAGCTTTTCCGGAGGCGTGTCTTTCCGTTTGCCTTCCGGTATGCCCATAAAGGCATTCACTTCAACTGCCATCAATATGATCAGCGCGTCGGCGTTCGACTTTCCTCTTGCATCTTGAACAACCTTTCCGATGTCGCGACCAGCACGCGCAAGCTTCAAATCTTTCAGTACACGACTTGCGACCGACCTGGTGCGCTCATTTAACCGTTTTTGCAGGCCGACGCGCTGATCCTGTGGCTGAATGAACATTTCTTCGGGTTCTTGCTCCCGGAGCCGCTTCTGGTTCTGCAGGATCTGTTCTCGCAATTTTTGCGGTTCGGTAATGTCGCGAACCGTCAGAGGTGTTCCAGGGATCGGCTGGTTCAAGATTGTTTCCAGCACGCGATCATCATTTGGATCAAGAAAGGACTCTGTAATGAAATGTTTGACGATTTCATCAACGACCGTCATGCCACCGTCAAATCGGCGAGGTTGTCCACTTCCCGTCCGCCCACCATTTTGGCCGGGAAATTCTGGCCCGGCGTTCATCGATATCAACAACGTGTGGAACATCTGTTGATCGGCCAATTCAATCTCGCGGAAGTCTTCCCATCGCGCATCGTTGTTTAGTCCAACGTGCGAAACGATGAAGCCCTCGTTATCAGGGTGCTGAGGATCTTTGTCGTTTACACGCATGATGCGTCCGATGAACTGAATGTAAGCGGAGAGGCTGCGAAATGGACGGAAGATCGCGGCAACACTGAGAGGCGGGTGATCGAAGCCTTCGCCAAGCATGGCGACTTGTACGATGCAATCAATTCGGTGGTCGCGCAGCGCTTTCAGTACCACTTCCTGTTCTTCATCGGGCATCTCGCTATAAATTTCGGCCGCCCTGAAGCCTAGTTGCTCGTAAATCGTTCTAATCTGTCGAGCGTGATCGACGCTACAAGCAGCCGCAATGACTTGATGCGGAAACTTGGTCTGTTCGCGCATCATCAGACACCGGCGAATGCTCGCTTCTACAATGTGACGATTGCACTCAGGCGCGAGCGCGATTCCACGCCTAAACCACGCTTCCTCTCGGAGCGCCAGCACCTCTTGTAACGTGTGTCGCCGCTGATCGTTCCGATAAGTGAATTGGATTTCTTGGGGTGCAACGTTTATTGCATGAAGCCGCTTGATGTAACCGTTCACCATTGCGGCAGCGTAGGTGTATCTGTAGATCGGCGTACCAACCAGTGCTTCTCCGTCACTGCGAAATGGCGTTGCCGTCAGGCTGAGTACCTTCGCGTCCGGAAACCGTGCGAAAACCTTGCGCCACGAGTCGGCGACATTGTGGTGGCCTTCGTCAACCAAAATCATGTCGAAGAACCGCTCTGGAAACTGAGGCAACCAACGGTCGGCCGAACTCGCTAGCTGTTGAATGTTCGTGACAACGAAATGACTGCGAATGCAATCGTGAATGTTTGCATTGCGACCATTTAGAACCGCACGATAGGGACCGTTTGAGAATGACTTCAGCACCTTTGTTGTACGCCAAAAACACTTAGGATTCGTGACATCGAGCGCCGCAGAAACTCCCTTTAAGATCGTCAAGTTCGGTAAGATCACGAGCACCCTGCCCGACGCAATTCCAAACGGCACCGTGGCGATCACGCCGGTTTTTCCACACCCGACCGGAATTTGGACAATGGCCGGGTCGTTGCTGCGGGCGAAATGCTCTCTGACGTGCTGGTGAGCTTCCTTTTGCGGGTCGCGAAGCAACACGTTGCTCTCAATGTTGAACGGCGTTGTTTGAAATAACTTGCCGATGTCTGGATTGTCGGCTGGTACAGCCAGCAATGCCGTCCGAAACGGCTCAAGGTCAACCAGTCGGTAGCAGCGATAGTTGCTTCCCGGATTTCGTAGTGATTTCAGTTTTCCCGAAGCGTCCCACCGTCGCAGGGTTTGGATTGAGATGCCCAAGTAGTCGGCGGCATCCCCGACCGATAAAAGACTGTCATCCATAAACAACTATATACAACACTGTACATGCATAGTCAACCCCCACAAAAATGAATACTCGACCCTGCCGAACCCGCCCGACTGCGCGCTCTATTGGCGAACAAAAAGCGAATATGGTAGGCTTTTGCGGGTGGCTCTCCGAACGTGCACAGTTGCGGTAAAGGATCTTCGAGACGTTGAGCACTCCATAGAGGTTACTGCGGAGACTCTCTATGAAGCGATCGCCACCGCTCTCGCTGCGTTACAGCAGGACCACTGGGTAGGAGAGATCGGTCAGGGGTTCGCAACGGTGACCGTTCTCGTCCAGCAGCCGCCCGTAAAGCATGAGGTCAAAATGAAGGACTTTGTCTCATGGCTCGGACGCCAAGGACGTTCTCCTGCCGAAGTCATGCTCAAGCAAAAGCTGGAGAAAATATTGGGCAAGGAAAGACAGGCAAGGCGGTGACCGCGAGGGTCAAGCAAGCAAATTAGCACGAAGAGATCTTTGATATCTCACTGACTCGGAGTCCGAGCCGCCTTGTTGGACTGCCTAGGTTGTTGTCCCGATTGCGCTGTACGCGTTTTCACGGCTGTGGGCTGAGTGATCGTCGCACCTGGCGCGAAGGGGTCCTTTCCTTGAAGCACCGACGATGCAATGAAACCAAAAAATATCATCCCGCTCAACAATCCCCACACGAGAACGACTGGCTTCCAGGGAATGAGAATCCGCATGGCAGAACCTCCGAAAACGAACAGCGGCTCACGATTGACGTTATTATACTGCGAAAAATCACAGAGTTTTCACGAACATCTTGCCAGCGTTTCTTCTCTCAGGCTGTCCTGTCAATCGAATCGCGTTAGAAGGCTCGATTTGATTCAAATGACCCGAGTCGGATATCGGCTCCACTCCGGCCCAAGTTGGCGCAGACCAACAAAGTAGAACCCAGGGCTAAGATTGCGAATGTCAATGTCGGCACGGAGAATGACGACGTGATCCTCTAACGTCGCTGTGCCCGTTGCACGCAAAACCTCATCTCCAGCTTCATTCAGCAATGCCAGATCGTAGCTTCCCTCTTTACTCCCAATCGGCAAGTCCACAATCAAGTGCCTGGCTGTTCGCGGTATTTCCAGGTCACCCTCCTTGGCGCCTTTCGGATTCTCCCCACGCGCAAGTGAGCGTTCACGAAGATCCAGCACGACAGTTGCGGACGTTTGCACAGCCGGCCGAGTGTGCACCCAGAGCCATCCCGCTACTGCAAAAATGATCACAGCCGCTGCAGCTAGCCACACTTGCGTACGGCGGCGTTCCACTGCCTGCTTACGGAATTGGGTGAACTCTTGAAAGCACGGGCTGCAGGAGCTGAAGTGAGTGAGCCAACGATCCGCTTCTGATAGTGGTACTGTGCGAAGGGCTATGCGTCGGAGCAGCGCAGAGTCGGGACATCCGACACGTTGCGGGTTTGGAAAATCTCGGGATAAACCTTTCCCCAGGAGATCCAACATCCTCTTTTCTTCGCCGTTGAATTCTTCTTGTGCCTTCAAAACTAGCCTGCTTCCAGTTGAAATCGTCTCACAAAAGAAGAGCCAAGTTTAACGCGACCAATCAATGCAAACCAATGTGGCGGAACGCGCCGATCACGTTGGGCCGCCCAGTCGAGCACGGAGCTTACCGATTGCATAACGAAACCGAAGTTTGACCTGATGTTCGGTCAGGCCTAGTTGTGTCGCGATTTCCTTCCACGAATATCCGTACTGTCGAGCAGCCCAGACCTTGCGGGTCCACTCATCCATGTTCCGAACGGCCTCTCTTAGCTGGATCGATTGCTCCAGATCGCGCACCGCCTTTGAATCGTGGGCCTGCCCCAAGCGCTCCAGATCAGGGCTCGTCGGAAGATGCTGTATCGTCTGTAGTCGTCTCCGCTCTTTCTTTAAAGCGCGGTTGAACCGATGATGGAAAGCACCAAAGAGATAGGCTTCCATGTCCCTTATTTTCCAGTGTCTGCCGCTGGACCGCTGAATCGTTTTCGCGACCGAGCGCAACACCCCCTCCCAGACCTCAGAAGCAAAATCAAGGGCTTCATCAGAGCTTTTCCCCGGCTGCTCTCTGTACGCATGAGCCTGGACGCTTGGCCACAAGCGCCTCGCGACGGCAATCAATTCGGTTATCTCGTGCTGGGGAGCCGCGATAGGGGGGATAAAACTCGAAAGAACCCATTCCGGGCTCAACTCGCGGTTGGACATCTGAGAGGGCCTCAACCCGACTCACAATTTAGATGGCCAGAGTCAAATCGTGTCATGCCGCCTAGTCAGTGTCAAGCAATCTCCTTGTCCAGCGGCCCTTTCGGCCGATCGGCGAAAATAAACTTTTTTTTGATACTTTTCCCGTGATGCAGGTTCCTTGACTAGATGTAGGGCATTGACCAACCTCCGCCGATGAGGAAGGGAGCTGGAGAAGTGTTCCCCAGGGTTGAAGTACGTCACCTGCACGCCGTGGTTGTCTTGGCCGAAGAGCTGAACTTCACTCGGGCCGCCGACAGATTGAACATCACCCAATCTGGATTCAGCAAACAGATAAATGAAATCGAAGCCCTACACAAATTTCATTTATTCATACGCACGAACAAGAAGAATGTGGAACTCACCGAAGTGGGTCGCATCTTTGTCGAAGAGGCCCGTCTGGCTCTCTGGCATCTAGACCGAGCCGTTCATGCTGCTCGCGAGGGGAGCGATAGCATTTTGACCATTGGGCACTCACCTGACGCCGACCTAGCCTGGATTTCAGCGATTCTCGCAATTCGGCTTCCCATGTACCCTAAACTCCGCGTTCAGCTCATTAGCGAGTTTTCAACTGAGTTGGTCCGGCGCGTTATGGCAGGTGACTTGAATATGGCGTTGGTTACAGCACCGCCCGAAAGCTCTCGGATAACGGCTGCGGCATTCGCTCGAACGCATCTCTATGCCGCACTCCCGCAGGCCCACGCAGCTGCTCAGAAGGAAGAAATTGCTTTCCAAGATTTAGCAAAAGACGAATGGATTCTATTTGCCCGGCGATCTCATCCAGTCGTTCGTGCCGCAATCATCGACGCGGCACAACGTCAGGGCGTCGCTCCGAAACAAGCACACGATATTCTTACCGCCCAAGAAGCGATTCACTTGGTATCTCAGCACGTTGGGGTGGCAATCGTGACCAAGCCTGCCTCAGCGGGCCCCAGCGTTGAAGGTGTTGTTATAAGGCCGCTGTCCGATCCATCGTTGTTTTTCGAAACATGCTTGATTATGAGAGCGGACGAAGATTCGCGATTGGCTAACGATTTCGGCCGGTCATTTCTCCAGAAATGCGCACCGCGGCGTTTGCCGCCGATGCAACTGACTCTACCGCTGCCTGCTTAGCTTTCAATGCACAACGCCGTCAAAAGGTAGGTGCCTACGCGGGCGGCATGGTGCAACGAACAGCCGCGCCTTCCACTGGCAGCTTAGGACTAGTATTGTGCAGGTATGAATGCCAGCAAGATGGCCGTATTCCCAGACACCAATCTGTTCTTGCACTACCGTTCTTTGAGCGAAATTGACTGGTGCTCTCTACTCCGCTCCAGCACGGTGGAGATCGAAATTGCTCCGGTCGTCCCCCGAGAATTGGAGAAGCAGAAGACGCTGAATCCGTCCAAGAAACTCAGAGACCGTGCTGCCACAGCATTGAAACTCCTACACAAGCACCTTACGAATCCACAGGTGCGAGATGGGGTCACTCTACAGTTCCTGATCAAGGAACCAACTTCAGAGTTTGCGGCGTCCCGCGGGCTGAGTCTGCAACTGGAAGACGATCGACTGATCGGAACGTTCTTTCTGTACCGCGATGAGAATCCCGAGACGCGCTGTGTTTTGGTGACTGGCGATCTTCCGCTGACAATCAAAGCTCACCAATTCCAAATTGAGTTTCTTTCGCTGGATGAGAGTTTGTTGCTGCCGGCTGAGCCCGACCCGCTAGAGAAGAAGAACAAGGAGCTTGCTGCCGAATTAAATCGTTACAAGTCTCGCGAGCCATTGCTGGCCGTTGTGTTCGGTGATTATGAGAATCACGCTCGTTTCCAACTCCCGTCTCCGGCTAACATCACTGACTCAGAACCAGAGATACAGGCGAAGCTGGCAGCCGTGAAAGAAAAGGTTCAGCCGGTTGAGCTCAGGCCAAAGCAAGAATTGGACCCCGCCTCGATCGCCAACAATCCGATTCTTCAAGTCGCTGAATCGATACGGCAGACTATGGAAGGAGTTGAATCCTTTGGGCGCCAGTTTCACGAGAACTACAACGTTCAGGTGGCCGCCTACTATCGAGCATACGAGAGATATCTGAGAGACAACGAGAAATTCAAAACGCTCGCGCTCAGAACCATAGAACTCAACTTGATTGTGGTGAACTCCGGGACGTGTCCAGCGGAAGACATATACGTCTCGCTCCACTTCCCGGACGGATTTATGCTCTACGATGAGAAGCATCCTCCGAAGATGCCAGAGGAGCCAGCAGCGCCGTCGAAAGAGATGAATCTGTTTCCTCACTCTTCGCTTCTCTCGTCGCTGCCATACATGCCGGATATCAGAGCGCGATTCCCGCAACCTCGTGATCCGAGTGTGCCCAAAATTCGCAAGACCAACAGCTACAATGTCGAGTTTGAGCATGAAAAGCTCCAGCATGGGTTTATTTGGACATTCGCCCCCTTGTACGTTGCGTTCGATTCTTGGGAGTTGGCGAAATCCTTCTCCATCGACTATGTGATACGAGCGGCAAACATGATTGATGCGGAGGAGGGAGCGTTGGGAGTCGTCGTAGAGAATGGCCAGTAAACCGTTGAGCATAGCCGGTTTCCCAGGCGAGCACTCAAGTTTTCCTTAAGTCCGCTGCGTGCCATTCCGCCACGCCCGCGCGCGCCTGCCTGAGTGCATTTCTATCATAGGGGCAGACTCGCCACGATTTATACTCCACGTGATTTACAGTTTTTCGCGTATTCGCACTGCTTAGAACGAGGGACGAAGATGGCGGAACAACACACGATTCTTGGCGGAAAAGTTTGCATCTACAAGCGTCCAAACAGCAGCCGCTGGCAATGCTCAAGCTTCTTCGCGGGTAAGAATCGTCGTACCAGCACAAAGGAAGAGAGCCTTTCCAAGGCCAAGGACGTCGCCGAGGACTGGTATCTACAGCTTCGGGGAAAACTTCTCACTGGAGAGCTCAAAGCCGAAAAGACCTTTCGCGAGGTGTCTGAACAATTTTTACGCGAATGCGAGATCATGACGCGTGGAGAACGTAGCAAGGAATACGTGAAGGGCCAGCATTTGCGGTTGAGCGTTCACTTGGTGCCCTTCTTCGGAAACATGGACATCTCGAAGATCACCACGGGAAAAATCGTGGAGTATCGAATTCACAGACACCAACAAGCAATTGCGAAACGCGACAAGCCGCCGGCACACAGCACCATGCACCACGAAATCGTGACGCTGCGCCAGACCTTGAAGACCGCGCTGTGCCACGGATGGCTCGACCGCCTTCCAGATTTCTCTGAGCCCTACCGGCGATCATCGAAAGTCTCCTACCGGGCATGGTTTTCGCCAGAAGAATACGAGAATCTCTGTGAAGCGACTCGAAAACGCGCACTAGAGCCGAAGAAAAAGAGTTTCAAGTGGCAAGCGGAGCAACTGCATGACTATGTCCTCTTCGCGGGCACTACTGGACTGCGGCCTGATGAGGCACGGCGCCTTGAGTTCCGTGATGTCGAAATCGTTGACGACGAGCCTTCGGGTGAGACGATTCTCGAGATTGAAGTACGCGGAAAACGGGGATTCGGATATTGCAAGAGTCTGCCCGATGCAGTGAGTCCGTTTGAGCGACTCAGAAGCAGGCTCCGTCCGAGGCGCGTTGAGGGCGCGCGTGCTCCCAGCGAAGTGTCCGACAATTCTGATGTCCGGGGGGAGGAGTGGCGCAGGCCCGAACCGACCGACCTTATTTTTCCCAAATGGCAGAGCGAGCTTTTCAAGACCATCACTGAGGAGGAGAATCTTCGGTTCGACAGAGACGGCCGCCCACGTACGGCGTACAGTCTACGGCACACGTATATCAGCATGCGGTTGATGGAGGGAGCCAACATCTATCAAATCGCTAAGAACTGTCGCACGAGCGTCGGGATGATCGAGAAATATTACGGGGTGCATATCAAGAACTCGCTCGACGCCGCCGCCATCAATGTGGTCCGCTCGGGTAAAGACGAGATGGCGGAAGAAGAAGGATGAGCGCAACAACAGATTGCCCGTCTTTCTTTCGAGATCGTGACTGCTTACCCCGCACCGACAGCGGCATCAACGCCCAGTATATTAGGCTATTTTGATGCATTCCCAGTAAAAGCCTCGTATATTAGGTGCATGTTGCCCTTGTACTTAATAGGCGAACAGATCGCCATCAAGCGCAAATCACTCGGGCTGACGAAGCCCACGCTTGCAAAAAAAGCCAGGGTCGGACTTTCTACGCTCGACGCCTTGGAGAACGGACGGATGGGCGAACTGGGATATTCCAAGATCACCAATATTCTCGCGGCGCTGGGGCTGGAGCTGAAGCTTCAGCAAGCAAGCGCGAGCCGGCCGACGCTTGAAGACCTCATGGGAGAGGCACGGGATGATGATGGTCTGGACCGACGCCGCTGAGGCGGGAATACTCGAACGCATAGCGGAAGACTCTGTCAACGACCCAACATCCGCGAAGTGCTTAACGGTGTTCTATTAGCGTTCAGCATAACGTAGGAGGCCCATAACCAATGACATGGATAAATTTCGATTGGTTCCAATGGGACGCTGAACAACGAGGTAAGGGTTTAGATACTACGGTTAAGGCCATCTACGATGCGGCCTATCAGCAGTTTGAAAAAGCTCATTCCGACGATCTCAAAGGAGCGGAATCGCCCGACTTGGACGAGAACGATCGGGGAAACTACATCGATTTTCTGAATGAGGAGTTTCGCGGTCAAAAGGCCGCTCTTGCCTTAATGACATTGTCGCTCTTGACGAAATCGATGGTCCTACATTTCAAGCAAATTACGAATGGCTTGAACAAACAATTTGCAGCGCGCGGTGAAGTTAAAGGAAAAAGCGAATTGGAACGAATCGTTTCTGAATATCAGCAACGTTTTGGCATTTCCTTGGAAAATCTCGCACACTTCGCTACCGTCCGTGAAATTGTTCTCGCTCGCAATAGCGTTTTCCATGGCGATGGATCACCCAGCAAAGACTATATGGAGAAGACCAATGCTCGTTTCCTGGATGAGGTCGGGCAGATAAATCTAACGTCCGAATTGCTGAACACTTCCATCGCTGAGTTGAAGGAATTCCTTCTCGCCCTCAGCGTCGCATTAAAGGATGCGTATCGGGCGGCGAAAGCGGCTGCTGAAGAAAAAGTACCCGGCGAAATAGGAATGCTTCGCGTAAAGCTTGCTAAAGGTCGGCCACCCGCCAATACGGACAGGCTTCAGCCGAAAAGATTCCCGTCTACGGGCGGCCATTCTCATTGACGCCTGAAAATCGGGTCACGGATGCACAGACTAGGTTTTCCGGTGAGGATGAATGACAAGGCCGATTACCCGCAAGTTATCGAGGTGATTGAAGAGGTGCCGCTGCCGAAAACGCAAAAACGGAAATCTTCATTGCTGCCCGCGCCGGGAACCACCTGATTATGCGGTTCAGGCACGATGCGGTTTTTCATTGCCGGGCCGAACGAAGCAGATTATATGACTGATACCCAGAAGACGATCGACCTGTCGCCACGTTTCCAGGTGTTCATCTCATCTCCGAGTGGTTTGGACGACGAGAAATCCATAGTCGTTGAGGAGATCCGTTCACTCTCGGAACACGTGGTCCGGAATAACGGCCCCGTCATTTCGGCAGTAGCGTGGCCTGAGAGCATCGCAGCCGGTACAGCAAGCTACGGACAATCGGTCATCAACAGGCAGACATCCCATTACGACATCCTGGTTTGCCTGGTCGGTTTTCGTATGGGCACACCGACACCCCGCGCCAACTCCGGCACGGAAGAGGAATTTGACTGCGCGATCGAGGCAATACTCAAGGGAAGACGAGTTCAGTTGTTGCTGTTCTTCAGCAACATTCTGGTGAGACCGCGAAGCCTTGATCCGCACCAGCTCATGCTCGTAAGCGCGTTCAGGGAAAAGGCCAGCCGTTTGGGCGTTCTCTACCAGACATTCGGAGACCACGAGGAGCTGCGGCACCTTGTTAGGATCAGCCTCCGTGAGGCCTACGACCGTCTCTTTGAGAATTCGGAAACGAGCCGATATTTACCAACGAGAGAAGTCTTGATTGCAAGAGCGCAACCAAAGACGATTCCGCTTGCCGATGTAATCCTGAGGAATCGGCATACCGCGCCGCAATGGGCTGATTCGCTCCTCGTTCCGCTAGCTGAATACCGGCGGCAGAACATACGCGTGACGTGGACCATGAAAACGTCCTCTCCGTATTTCCGATTCGGGTTCAAGTACTACGACTCAAGAGAGCCTCGTTTCAGCGCCGGAAGTGTACAAACCGTTGGACAGAACATTCTCATCCACGTCGGAAAGAACAGAGACAATCCGGCGTGGTTCGCCACTTCCTATAGAGCGAGCTACAGGCTGGGCGCCGACACACCTTTGGACGAAATGGCCGGGTGCGCGGGTGCGGAGTTTGCACTCGAAATTTCCTCCGCCGATATCGTAAGACTTAGCGTCAATGGGAAGCTGTTGTATGAACTATTCTTTCCGATCGACGGAATTCCGATCCTCGCGATCCTTGCCTGGGGCGACGAACACGAGTTTCTGTGTGAGGTGTGCGATCTTCAAGTTGTGGTTTCGAGCGAGACCGTGTAGGCGAGGCTCGGTTTTCGCGCGCCATCGACTTTGACTAGCGTTCTAATAGCTGGACAGGAATTTGAATGGCTCTGATTCTTGATTTACGGAACAGGCTCACCCATGCGGGCGTCCCGCTCATCCACCCGACTTCGGAGCACGTTGTGCTCGCCAACGTGTTTGGCACATTGAAGAACTTTTCAGGCGATGCGGTCCTCAACCCCTGGCTTGAAAGAATGACGCACGACGAATCCATACGTTCCGGAGACTGGAAATCAAGTTTCTGGGAAAAACAGAAGCGACCTATCGGACCGGTCGGCGAGGGAAATACTGAAGTCGATCTCATCCTGGAATGCGACCGGTGGCTTGTCTTTGTCGAAGTCAAGATGGATGCTGAGCCGAGCCAGAGAACCCGAAGCGACCCGGACCGGAATCAGCTATCGCGAAATCTTGATGTCGGTTATCGCCGCGCCTTGGAGTCGGACAAATCGTTCGCGCTGGTCTATGTCACGCCCGACACGTCGGAGCCCGACATTGTCGCGCGTCTCCGAAAAGAGCGACACGCATTTCCGGCAAATGCCGATGTTAATCCGGAGAAGATTTGTGAATGTTTGTTCTGGAGTTCTTGGAGTCTGATTGGCGACGTGCTCTCGGAGAGCTACGGCGCCGGAAAACTGGAGAGCGTCGAGCGCCGGTTTGCACTGGATCTTTTGGCGTATCTGTGCGGAAAACGTCTTTGGAAAAATACCCTCGCGGACGATCCGCTCTTCTACGAAGACAAGCTCTATCGACCTCTCAGACGCGGCGATTCCGCGTTTGTTCCTTATGCCACCGGCAAGGCAGAGCGCTATCAGGGCTGGAGAACCAAACCGTGGGAGGAATCGCGGCTGCGAGCCTACCTGGGCGGGCTTCGACCGGAAGACAAAGCGCTGCTGAAGCTTCTTGCCGACGTCGGGGGAGCGTTGCAACAGTGGTCCATTATGCAGGGGCTGCCGTTCCTGAAAGGCAAAAGCAGCGCATCGCTGAGAAGCCTGAAGTCTCACATAAACGCGGGATGCCGTCAGCTTGACTGCGCCCAGATACTCTCCGAAGGCTCCGGCTCCGGCGATCACCGGATTCATGAGATCAACTGCAATCTTGGCGACCTTCGGCCGGTTGTCATCGCTATCGCGCGGCAGTTCGAGATTGAGTGGCAGCTTCTCGACCGCGAACCAACGATAGGTGTCAGCAAGCCGCCGACTTCCACGACGTGAGGGACGAAAGCAGGCGAGAAGGGAGCAGCGGCACAGAGCCCGCTCAAGCCTTAATTTACTCTTCTCTTCTTGCGCTCGACACAATAGGATAACAATGGTACAACACAATAGGATAATTCACATACAGCGCAATAGTATAACTACAGCGCAACACAATCGGATAATGGAAACACGAAGCCTGAAGGAAGCCGGCCATGGCCAGACCCCCTGAAAAACTCGCGCAGTCCCTCGAAGTCCTGCGGAAACTCCAGACCGCGGAAGGGGCGGGGGCGATCCGGGCGCGCGACCTGTCGCGCACGCACCGGGAGCGCCTTCTGCGCAACGGCTTCCTGCAGGAAGTCATCAAGGGTTGGTATATCCCAAGCCGCCCGGACGAAGTGAAAGGCGATAGCACGGCCTGGTATGCATCGTTCTGGCGTTTCAGCGGCGCGTATCTGGAAGCGCGCTTCGGCGCGCGCTGGTGCCTTTCGCCCGAACAATCGCTCTCACTCCATGCCGGCAACTGGACCGTGCCCGGCCAGCTCGCAGTGCGGTCGCCGCGCGCGGGTAACAAGGTCACCAAACTTCCGCATGGCACGTCCCTGTTGGAGCTTCGCATCGCGCTGCCTGGTGTGGCAGACCGGAAGGAAAAGGCCGGCCTGCGGCTGTTCTCGGTGGAATCGGCACTGATCACGTGCTCCCCCAACTATTTTTCGAATAACGCGACGGACGTCCGTGCGGCGTTGCCGATGATCCGGGACGCCTCCGGTCTTCTCATCCGACTCCTTGAGGGCGGTCACACGGTGATCGCCGGACGTTTGGCTGGGGCCTTCCGCAACACCGGACGCGACCGCATCGCGGACGATATCGTAAAAGCGATGGCGGCGGCCGACTACGCCGTGCGGGAAAACGATCCCTTCACGGACAAGCCCTCCCTGGTCATTGGGGCCCGCGAAACCTCTCCTTACGTAAACAGGCTGCGGTTGCTCTGGCAGAAAATGCGCGAGCCGGTCATCGAACGCTTTCCAAAAGCGCCGGGGCCGCCGCGCAATATCCAGGCGTACCTCAAGCGCGTCAATGACGCCTATGTCACGGACGCCTACCATTCGCTGTCGATCGAGGGCTACCAGGTAACGCCAGAACTTATCGAGCGCGTCCGCGGGGGGCGGTGGAACCCGGAAGCTGACGAGGGCGACCGAGATCAGCGGAACGCCATGGCTGCGCGAGGCTACTGGCAGGCCTTTCAGGCTGTGCAGAAAAGCCTCCACAAAATTCTGAAGGGGGAAAATCCGGGAGAGGTCGCGGACGCGGACCATGGCACGTGGTATCGAGAGCTGTTCGCCCCCAGCGTCACCGTCGGCCTGCTGAAGCCCACCGATCTCGCGGGCTACCGCAACGGCCAGGTCTATATCCGCAAGTCGATGCATGTGCCGCTGAACCGGGACGCGGTGAGGGATACCATGCCGGCGTTCTTCGACCTTCTGCGAGAAGAGCCGCACCCGGCAGTCCGCGTGGTGCTCGGGCACTTCATCTTCGTCTACATCC
>DATNNE010000201.1:0-3320 GCA_035601995.1 Terriglobales bacterium | reverse complement strand
CACAACCACTCAGAGCGCAGAGGGTAACACGCGTGAATGGTCGGAGGTGATCTGCGATCCGGTGAAGGGAACGGTAACGAATCTAAAGCTTCGCGCGGCGGAGCGATCGTCTGGTTCGGACACAGACATTCCGCCCCGCCCGGATGCGTACATTTCAACTGGCGCTGAAGGAACTGCTTTGGTCGAAGTTCAGAAGGGGCATACTACTGTCGTGTTCTGGAACGCCACCCGTAAAGTGCCCAATCTGGTGCGTGGTTTGAAGCGAGCAGGCTTTACCGGCGGTTGGTTGAATGGGGCATAAGATTAACCAGTGCGACTCGAACGGAACCTATGAAGACGAGCGTGCGCGCTGCCGTGGAAGTGATGTTTCAGCGTAGGCGTCAGTGTCTCACAGCGGGTCAAGTGTTGATAAATCTTAGTTTCCTATCGACAGGTGCGCCGGCGGTGAGCTTCCGGGTGGACCCAAGTGTGGCTCGCCGGGGCACTTGCGATAGGAAGATTTGTACGAAGCCGCTGGCGCGGCGGACGCGGTGGAGCTATGGGTTTTGCATGCGCGATTCGCGATTTGTTCGTCGCAGGGTCAGGCTGATTGGACTGGCAAAAGATGTCGGCGAGAGCGGCAGTAGGTCCGAGGAGGCGATTCGGTGAGGGTAATTTACGAAAGTAAGTGGTGGATTGAGGTGGATTTCGGTGAGTAGAGACACCACGACTGTCGGAGCAGGAGCTCGCGCTGTGGAGGGCGGCATCGCCGGATGATTAGGAAGAGTCAAGCGATGCGCTCCGGTTCGAGAGTTGCCAAGCAGGAATGACAGAGAATCTTTCAACGATAAGCATGGCAGTGGAACATTTTGGGCAGCGGAAACAAGTGGGCTGAGTGGGAGAGACGTTTGCCGGTGAGTGCGGTATGGGGTAGTCGGCGAGTAGGCGCTGGCAGAGGGGCAAAAGTTTGGCGCGGCGACGAGTAGCGAGGAAGCCGAAAGAGCGGATGCGGACAAAGCCGCGAGGCAGGACGTGGAGCAAAAAGCGGCGCAGGAACTCTTGCGAACCGAGCGTTATGATTTTCTTCTTACTGCCGTGGGCATAATCTTTCCAGCGGAAACTAACTTGGTCATGCTCGAAAGCCACGAGTCGATGGTTCGTGATCGCCACGCGATGGGTGTAGCGGGCGAGATAGCCGAGCACATGATGAGGACCACCGAAGGGTGGTTTGGCGTAGACGACCCACTCTTGACGGAACAAGGGACGGAGGAAGGAGCGGAAGGCCTTCTCGTTGGCTAGGGGTTGAAGAGATCCGGCGAAGGTGAGTTGGTGTTGCTGGAATCGACGCTTTAAGCCGGCGACGAACTTGCCGCGAAAGACGCGACTGAGTACGTGGACGGGCAGGAAGAAGGGATAGCGGGGATGAATCCACCGGTTATGGTCGGGCGAGAGCCCACCGGCGGGAATGACACAGTGCAGATGAGGATGAGCCAGTAGGTTCTGTCCCCAGGTATGGAGGACGGAAAGGAAGCCGATATCTGCTCCGAGGTGGCGTGGATCTCGGGCGACCTCTTGCAGAGTCTCGGCACTGGCGCAGAACAAGAGGTCATAGAGGACCTTCTTGTTCTGCAGGGCCAGTGCGGAGAGCTGGTGAGGAAGGGTGAAGACAACGTGGACATAGGGGACGGGCAGAAGTTCACTCTGCCGAGCCCTAACCCACTTGTCGCGAGCGCCGCTCTGACACTTTGGGCAGTGGCGATCACGGCAACTGTTATAGGAGGTGGTGCGATAACTACAGCGCGGGCATTGGTCGCGATGCCCGCCTAGAGCCGCGGTACGACAGCGAGCAATCGCGCGCAGTACTTTCCGATGGGCCCAATGGAACCAGCGGAAGTTGCTGTGGATGAAACGATCGCCTTGCGCGCGAACGATATCGGCCACCTCGAGGAGGGGCCGAGTCATTTTTTCTTGAGGCTCCGGGGTCGTTTCACGGTATCCGGGTTGGAGATCTGCAGTTGGTCGAGCGGATTGGGAATGGCCTGCAGATGCTTGGTTGAAAGATGGAGGTAGACGAGAGTGTGCTCCAGTCGGGAATGACCGAGTAGGACCTGAATGGTGCGCAGGTCGGCGCCGGCCTCGAGAAGGTGGGAAGCACAGCTGTGGCGGAGAGTGTGTGGAGAAATGCGTTTGGAAATACCGGCGGCTTGAACAGCTTGGCGGCAGGCTAACCAAACGGAGTTGGTGCTGATGGGCACGTCGACGCGCACTCTCTTCACGGCGCCGGGAAAGAGATAAGTGGTGGGCTTCATCCAGCGCCAGTAGACGCGCAGGGTCTCGAGCAGTTTGGGGCTCAAGGGGACCTCACGGTCCCGGCTGCCCTTGCCCTGGTTAATGCGAATCATCATGCGCTGACTGTCGATGTCGCGCACCTTCAGTCGGCAAAGTTCGGCCCGGCGCATGGCGGTGGAATATAAGGTCATGAGCAGGGTGCGGTGATAGAGATTGCGGGCCGAGTCGATGAGTCGAGTCACCTCCTCGGGGCTGAGCACGGTCGGCAATCGCTTGCGGGATTTTGGAAACGGAATGTAGTCGGCGAGAAAATGCCGATGCAGCGTCTTGATGAACAAGAAGCGTAAGGCGGACACATACTGCGAGACCGTGGACGGAGATAGCTTCTTGCTCTGGAACAGATGGGCCTGATACTGCCGGATCTGCTCGGGCCCGAGTTTGTCCGGCGGCTGGTGAAAATGCTCCGCAAAATCCCGGACGATGCGAACGTAGGTTTTTGCGGTACGATGGGAATAATTACGACGCTGGAGTTCCTCCAGCATCTTTTGGCGTAGTTGGGTCACAGGGACCTCCTTTTTCTGCGACCCAACTTACTTCTTACTTCAATCCCTCAACAACTGCCGATCCTCGAACACGCGGTAGCGTCCGCCGCGCCAGCGGCTTCGTACAAATCCCCGTTACACTCATCCTTTTTCATAGGATAAGATCGCGGTAGGGACGATCATCGCTGATCGCCCCCCGCGCGGACCCGGACGGGCGCTGATTAGCGCATCCGGTTCTTATCGCGGATGAGTGGCGGCGAAGCGATCCGCGGGATAAGGATGGAGGACTCGCGGTCGAGGGAGCCATCGGTCAGCCAGGGCGAGGGTACGCTTCCAGGAGATCGGGCGTTTCTGGCTTCGGCGGCGAAGTGTCCGCCACCACTGCGCGATTAGCCGCTCCCGGAATACGCCGAGACTGTCGAGGTTCCCCAGTACCGCGTAGTACTTGAAGGGGCCCTGCACAATCGACTTGAGCGACTGGCCGGTTTGGCGCACGGGATCGTGCATCCG
>DATNNE010000200.1:0-149274 GCA_035601995.1 Terriglobales bacterium | reverse complement strand
AAGCCGCAAACGCGATTACGGCCCCCACCGCGGTGAATGCAATCAAACCTTGCCTCAGGTTCAAGCGGTTCATTTCCTCTGCCTCCTGATGTCGAGAATGTTGCCTGGTTTCCAACGGGGCCCTTCGATTGGCTGGCATTCTAACATGATCGAGCTACCTGCCTGCTTTCCTTTTCCCGTTCTCCATCTTGACGATCCGCAGCCTGCGCGGGGGAGGTGTTCACAAATCGCTTTTCATTCACGCTTGCCAAGGTATGGGCATGTGTGCAAAACCTTGCACCATGCGCGTCTGACCCAGCCGCCTACGCGTCGCACCCGCGGATGGCTGTTTGGCGGCAGTAACTTCCGCTCAGTGATGTATGACCGTCGCCGCGGGCGTGAGAGTGCCTCTAAATCCGCCGTTTAACAGCTTCGATCAGCCCGGAGTGGTAGACTGTCGGCCTTGTGCGAGTTGAGAACTTCGCCGAGATTCACCCCGAGAGATGTGGCAAACATCTTGCAGCAGTAGAGGCGCTTTCGGCGCAGGGGAAACGGAACTAAAATAATAGTGGAACGGCTAGCGGGCGAAGTCGTATGAGAGACCGTCAGTATTGGAAGTTCATCGCGCCGTTGTTTGTCTTCGCCGCAACGTGCCTGATGTCACTCAGTGCCGCGCATGGCCAGGCGATGTCGCTCACCGAGGCCGAAACCATCCCACGTCCTGCGGTCCCAACCTCAAGCATTTGCCAAGAAACCTTTGCACCCGTTTCGCTGAAAGACGCTTTCCGGCAGGTCTGTCTACGAAAGCCCGCGGCGATAGCTGACTCTCGAAACACGATCATCATTGGCTTTGTTGGAGGTTTCGTTAAGCGCAATGATGCAAACCATCCTGAAGTACAGTTTGCCGCGTACCTCCGCGACCACTACGCCTCGGGAACCTATGTGGAAGTGTTTTCCAATCACGCTGGGCGAGACGCACTCCGTCAAGTGGAGCACCTGCTTGACACCGATCGTGACGGCGTCCTCTCGGCCTCGGAGAAACAGCAAGCCAGAATTATCGTCTACGGACACAGCTGGGGCGCTTCGGAAACGGTCTCGTTCGCTCGGGAGTTAGGGCAGCAGGGCATCCCGGTGCTGCTCACCATTCAGGTAGACAGTATCGCGAAACCAGGCCAGAAGGATTCCACGATTCCTCCGAACGTGGCGAGTGCGGTCAATTTTTATCAGTCCGGCGGTTTCCTTCACGGACGCTCGGAAATTCTCGCGGCTGATCCCGCCCGCACGAAGATCATTGGAAACTTTGAAATGAAGTATCGGAACTATCCGATTAATTGCGACAACTACCCATGGTTTGCCCGGACCTTCAACAAACCTCACCACGAAATCGAGAACGATCCCCGTGTATGGGATCAGCTTGCCTCCCTGATTGATGCAGAGCTGTCAAACCCGCGACCAAGTGTGAGTAGCTCAGGAGTCCCGGAAGACAGCCAGTTTGGCCGTTAGCACTGCATTGCTGAATCCAAGCCCCAACGGCGCATGACGTCCTTCCGACTCGTTCGCCAGCAACTTCTCACCTTCGTTTTTCGCGGTGGACCCCAGATTGCTTTCGCAATCGTGCAAGACCCATTGTTTCTTACACCGGTCTAATCGAATCGGCCCGAAGCGTGTGGCCAAAATGCCTGCTCCCAAGATGCTAAGCCATCCCAATGCGGAAAACCTCTCACCGAGCCCGCTGCCGAATGACTTATCGGCCGTGCCGCAACTCGACCATCCATATCCCGTAAATGGCCCAGGGCGCTCTGCACTCATTGCACGCATGATTGGGTTTGCTCTTCGACAACATCAAGCTGGGCGATTTAGCGAAGCCGAGCAGATTTATCGGCAGATTCTGGCCGTCGATGCCGACCACGCCGACAGCCTGCACTTGCTCGGGATGATCGAATACCAGGCTGGAAATCATGCGGCCGCGGTCCAGATGATCCGCCGGGCAATTGCGATCAACAAAACGCAAGCTGCCTATCATTCGAATCTGGGTACGGTGGTTCAGTCCCAAGGCGGGCTCGACGAAGCTGCCAGATGTTATGACCGTGCTCTGGCTCTGCAGCCCGACTCGCCAGAAATTCACACCAATCTCGGCAACATCTTCCACGCGCAGGACAAAGTGGACGAAGCGATTGCCTGTCACCAGCGGGCGTTGGCCCTCCAGCCAGACCTTGCCGAAGCACACTATAACCTGGGCCTGGCCCAACTGCTCAAAGGAGATTTCACCTCCGGCTGGCCCAACCTGGAATGGCGCTGGCAGACCAAAGATCATGACACGCCGATGCGAGCCTATCCGCAACCGCTGTGGACCGGCGAAAAGCTGGAATCAGGGCGTGTGCTGATATGGGGCGAGCAAGGGGTTGGCGACGAAATCATGTTCGCCGGACTTATCCCGGACGCGATCCGCACTGGCACCCGCTGCATGCTCGATTGCGATCCGCGGCTCCAACCCCTTTTTGCTCGATCTTTTCCCGGCGTCGACGTGGTTTCCGGCAATTTGGGAATTGATTCAGACCGTCATCCGCAATTCGACCTCGCCGCCCATCTGCCGAGCGGCACTCTGCGGGCTCTGTTCCGGCCAAGCAGCGCCTCTTTTGCTGCTACCACCTCGCCATATCTGATTGCCGATCCGGATGCCCGCGAGCAGTTTCGTGCCCGCTATGCCGACAGCCGACTGCTGGTTGGTTTGGCTTGGCACACCAGAAATCAAAAAACAGGCCGCGACCGCTCCATCGACCTGTCGCTTTTGTCTCCCCTGTTCGAACGAAAAGATATCCGATGGGTAAGCCTGCAGTATGGGGATCACGACGCGCTGGAAAACCAGGCGACAGCGGCCAACGCGCCCATCTTTCTTGATCGCTCGGTCGATCAACTCGCGGACATCGATATTTTCGCAGCGCAGATCGCAGCCCTCGACCTGGTCATAACCATCGATAATTCCACGGCGCATCTGGCTGGCGCACTGGGGGTGCCGGTTTGGGTTTTGCTGCCATTCGCGCGCGATTGGCGCTGGCTCCAGGTTCGCGAGGACAGCCCATGGTACCCGACGATGCGCCTCTTTCGTCAGCCCCAGCGCGGCGACTGGCAATCCGTAGTACAAAAAGTAGGGAGCGCTTTGTCCGCTTTCATAGATTCTGAAGCGGGCAACACTTGCCCACTTGGAAAGTAATCTTGCCCAGCGGCGTAGGCAAATCGGGGCTCCAAAGCGCTGTGCCGCTTACGCCCAGTCCGAGATAGAGCCATCCCCACCCTCCGGAGTCCCCTGTTCGTTTTGTTTCTTCCGGCCCTGGTTTTCATTCTGCCGATTTTGCTTCGCCTGTTCCTGCGATTCATCATGTGCCCCCAATTTCACCACGCAGGCTTCTCCAGCCTCGCCAGAGAGCACCGAGGCAAACTCCATCAGTTTCTTTCTGGTGCACTCAGTCTGCCGTCTGGCCTCGGCCTTTTCCGCCGCATAAAGAGCATTCAATTGGATGTTTGGGTTGGTTTGATTAGCGTGAACGTGCATGACCTTACTCCTTCGGAGGCAGAGATCAGCGCTATTCGCCAGCGGTCTGCAAGCTCGCTGAGCGCACGAATTCCACTCGCGGAACTTTCGAGTCGATGCTGCAATTGGCCTGCCGAACAGAAGAGCTCGTGCCCTACTTCTTTTCCGCGGCCTTCTTCTGCGCCTCTACCGTCCAGGGTGGGACGATGCCATTCACTCTCGCGTACGCCACAAGTTGGCCGAGGTGCTCGTGCGCGTCTGCAACCAGAATGTAGACAACGTCGCCGGCATTCGCCTGCGGCCCAAGCTTGGGGAGCAGCTTCGCGAAATCGGCATTAGTCATGCCGTTGATCGTCTTCTGGGCGAACTCCCACGACTTGTTCAACTCGTCCACGATCCGGGCTCGATCGGTCGTGGATTTTTCAAAAGTCTTTCGGTCGAATCCAGCAGGAGGCGTAGCCCCCATTAATCCCAGAATTCCGTAGCGCTCGCCGGAGACGTGAAGAAATACTTCCGCGAAAGAGCGCGAGTCCGCCGAGGGACGCCACGTCAACTTATCTGCAGGGATTGCGTTAGCAAGGTCGACAAACTTCTTCTGCACGGCTTGCAAATCGGCCAAAGACTGGCCTTTCATGTCATAACTCGGAGCGGTGTGGTCCACGCTGGCCGCATCCGAAGTCTGTGGTGTTGCACCCAGCGCGCCAACACTCACACCCACAAAAAGCAACAATACTGCCAGATACATTTTGTTCATGTCCGATCCTCCGTTAGAGTTCGCTGGTCCCGTTAGACTGGCGCGGACACAAATAGCTCGCCGCCGTACAACTTTTTACAAAATGATCTCGACTTGGGACGTTTTAAAAAGACCCCACCTTTGTCTCGACGGTTGTGTCGAGACAAAGATGGGCTTCGTCCTGAGTGCTGCTACTGAACGGTGAGCGTGACTGCGGTCGAATGGCTTATCGATCCAGATGTTCCCGTCACCATTACCGTAACCGTGTTGGCGGCCGGTTGATGGCTTGGGGTCGAACTGTTCCCGCCGCAGCCCAGCGTGAACAGGCAAACGGCCAGCACGCCTAAGCCGCTAATCCACAATCCGCGCTTCCATATTTCCTCTCCCCGCTTACGATCACGCTTGCGAGGTACGAAAACCAGTCCGAATGCCACGCCGGAAAGCGACAACCAACCCATCGTCGCCGCTCCGTAACCTCCAACCGGCGGAGCCGACGCGGCGCTGAACATCACGGTGGACTTCGCCGCGCTTGATCCTGGAGTAATCGTGGCCGGAGACAGCGTGCACGTGATGCCCGTCGGTTGCGTGCAAGACAAGGTAATCGGACTATTGAAGCCGCCAACTCCGCTGGCGCTGACCGTCAGCGAGGCTGACTGCCCCGGAATCAGCGTGGCACTCTGTGCCGACAGAGCCAGTGAGAAGTCAGCACCGGTCGCAGCCGAGGCCGGGACCAGCGTCGCAAACAAGCCGCTCGTTTGCGAACTGCCTCCCGCCGTGAAGTACAGAGTGTTCGGATCGCCCCTTCCGGCCACGCCGAAAACCATGTCCCACAGGCCGGGATTGACGATTGTGTTGTTCCCGGAATCAGTCAACTGACCCAGGAACTTTCCCGTCGAATCGAACGCGTTAATCGTGCCGTCCCCAAAATTTCCCACCAGAATCGAGCTGGAAAAAGTTCCGAATGTCGCCGGCGTTGCCACTACGCCCCAAGGGGCGTTCAGAGTTCCGCCGGATGCGAACGTCTTGACGAAGTTTCCGTTCTCGTCAAAAACGTCCACCACGCCGGTCCCCGCGCCCGGCGTGGGATCGTGCTTGGCCGAATCCTGCATGGCGTACGCGACATAAATCTGGTTGTTGATAATGTGAATGCCGTGCGGCGCAAATCCCTTAGGCAGATTGGGGTCGGTGAACGACCCGGCAAGCGCCGTGACCTTGAAATTCCGATCGAGCACATCGATGCTGCCCGTGCGGAAGTTTGCCGCCAGAAGAAAACTCCCTGAGCTATTGGTCAGCAAGGCGAGTCCTTTGTAGACTGCGCCATTCGCCGAATTGTCGAAAGCCACGACTGCGTTGTTAGCACCGGTCCAGTTGGCCACGATGCCATCCTCGGTATCGAAGATAAAGGCGCCACCACTAAAATCACTGCTGCTGTTAGCGACCGTGCCCGTGGGACAGCCCGGGCTGCACGGATTCACCGATGCACTTGGTATTCCAACCACCAGCGACTGTTTATTTCCCTGGGCGTCGTACAGAGTAGATGTGCCGCCGTTGTTGTTCGCGATCCAAAATGGATTACCCGGCAGGAAAGATATTCCCCACGGATTCGAAAGTTGAGAGTCGGTATGGTTGGCGACGCCCGAGACGTTGGCAACCAGGTTGGTCTGCATATAAGGCGTCTGCTGACCGAACAGAGCAGACCGGCCTCCGACTACGGTGAGCAGAGCTAGCAAGCAAGACAACAATTGTTTCTTCATATTTCCCTCTTCTGATCTTGCGAATATTGATCTGTGCGAATAGCTCGGATCGGCTCTGAAGAGTCCTCACGCCGGCCCGCTTTGCTTGCGGCCGGACGCGTCCGTCGTGCCATTCGCTTACAGTTCCGAGGCTACGGATCTAAAGGCAAGGAAGTGTCACGCTTGCGTCTGTGAGATGTAAAAACTTTGCGAGGAAATGTAAAGTCTAAAGGGTGGCCCGTCCAAGCTCCACTTGGGCGGGGCTGTTAGCTCTGCCGAGAATATAACCAGAAAAGCTACGGAAGATTGAGCTGACCTCCCTCCTGCACGACAGCTTGTTGCGAGCCCGCGCGGCCAACCGAGTACGTCACCCGCAACGTCTTGGGCGCACCCGGAGCAGGATCAGTCCCCATCGTCGTGTTGTTAACCATCGTGTTCAGGCGCCCGTTTCGGATCATCGACTGCAGAACTCGAGTGACATCCCGAGTGCGATTCCCGGAGCCATACGTGGCCGAGAGAATGTCCAACTGGCCCGGGTATCCACCTGCCGGAGGACGAGGACGCACCGGAGCCGGAGTCAGCGGAGGCGGCGGTGGAGATGGGTTCCAGCCACCGTTCCACCCGCCATTCCCCCAGTTGCCACTTCCCCAGCCCGAAAACCTGGAACCATCAATCACGCTGCCTTCGGGATACTCGAACATGTGATTGCGTCCGTCGGGCCCACGCGCGTAGATGCGCAGCATCTTGGGCTGGCCCGGCGCGGGATCGACGCCGAACGTGCTGTTCCCCATGCGGAAGAAGCTGTTCCGGGCGGCCAAGTCCCGCAGCTGATGAGTCACATCCACGTGCCTCGCCGCGGTACCGTACTCCGCATTCAGGATCGTATACTCGCCGCCCCTGCTGCCCCAGTTCCCGCCGCCCCAGCCGGAAAACATCGAGCCATCGACTACGCTGCCTTCGGGGTATTCAAACGTTCGGTCGCGGCCGTTGGACCCGCGCGCAAAAATGCGCAGCGTCTTTACGTTGCCCGGCGATGGATCGACGCCGAACGTGCTGTTGCCCATTCGAAAAGTGCGGTTCGAGCGAGCCAGATCGCGCAGCCGTTGGGTGACGTCCACCCGTTGGTTCCCATAGCCATAGTCGGCGCGAAGGATCTGGTATTGCTGCGCCATTCCCGAAGCAGCCACCACTAAAGTAAAAGCGGCCGCGGCAAGAACCCGCCTCAAATCTCTCCGTAAGTGCACGGCATACCCTCCTTCACGGGCACCCTGTTTCCCGCTTCTGAGGAACAAACTGAGAACCGAAAACCGGCAACTGAGAACTGGTTTTCCTCATCCCGTTTAAGTGTAACGCTAACCAGGGATGCGCCACGCGCGAACAGCTTCCGATCAAGAAACCTGTAAGCAATAGGTGAATTGCAAACTTCTGAAAATGGCCTGTTCCCAACCGGAGTACACGTCCTCTTGTACCTTGTCCGCCCCTCTGGCTCCCGGCTAGGCTGGTTCGTCCGCGCTTACAACTTTTTGGGGAGAGGAATTTATGCGACTGAGGACTTGCTTACCTGTGTTCATTGCGGCCATATTCGCGTTTGGCTGCAGTTCAGCGTTGGCCCAGGACGAAGGACGTGACCACGATCGTGGCCGCGATAGAGAAGAATCACGCGACGCTCATGAAAAAGATCATTTCTACGCCGACCACGACCACGAGGCGATGCATGGCTGGTACGCGGCGCATCGCGATCACCTGCCTCCCGGCTTGAGGGATCGAGACCGCTTGCCGCCTGAAATGGAAAGACGGCTTGTGGTACACGGGATACTTCCGGTGGAGTTGCGGGGGAAAATGTATCCGTGCCCCCCAGACCTCGAACGGCAGTTGCCTCCGCCACCGCCGGACTGTGCGCACGTCTTCATCGGCGGACACGTCGTCCTGGTAAACCGGGTCAACTTTCAAGTAGTGGATGTTTTTCACTTCGAACTGTAAGGACGCTGGGATGGCTATCGGACGGGCCGGTCGGCCTGGTGCCCCAGGTTAGCGTCCGTTCTTTGAGCGTTCGGTCTCGTGACATCCGTTCTTCGGACGCTAACCTGGGTCCTCCCATGCCCACTGTCGGGAGATGGGCGAGGAGTTTCTTACATCCACGCCTTCGTTCCCAATCTGGAATCAGCTCCGCAGCCTTCCTGTTTGTTCGTGACCTCGTCGATCAATGATGATAAGATATAAACGTTGATGTTATCTACAAGATAACCATCGGTCTTTGATAATCTGACGCCGCGTGTTAGCCTGATCTCGCTCCGGGGCGGTACCGATCTCGTTCCAAAATGGGCCCGAGAGTGTAACGCAACCGTCGCCGTAACTCCTATGTTCTCTAGATCTTGCGCGTAACTCGTGTAAACTCAAAGATCTAGCACGTAGTCGCAGAACTGATCTTTTGTTTTCTAGATTTTGCAGACAAAAGGGGGAGGGGGGGTACCGGTACCAAACAGTTAACCCGTCCCAGAATGGGAAAGCACCAGCACCTCGATCTCCTTAAGCTTGCCTTCAGCTAGAGGACGGTAGGATCGCGGCTCCCGTGGAAATCGATCTTCAAAAACGAAAAACTTAGAGAGGAATATCACATGAGGCAATCATGCTCGATGTGGCTGCTCGCCGCGTTGTGCGTTTCTTTGCTGACAACGTTCTCCACCGCAGCTGATCCTGGCTATCACGTGATCAAGACCTATAAGTTGGGCGGCGAGGGCGGATGGGATTATCTGAATCTCGATAGTTCCTCGCGGCGGCTTTACATCTCGCGCGCCACGCACGTCATCGTGATCGACGCGGATTCAGGCAAGCCCGTTGGCGATATCCCGGATACTCCCGGCGTGCACGGCATCGCGCTGGCTCCGGAACTTGGCCGCGGCTTTGTCAGCAACGGGCGTGAAGGGACGGTCACGATCTTCGACATCCAGACTCTGAAGCTCATCACTAAGATCAAAGTCGGTGACAATCCCGACGCGATTCTCTACGACCCTGCTACCAAACGTGTCTTCACCTTCAACGGAAAAAGTCAGGATTCGACCGCCATCGATGCCGCCAAGGGCACGGTGCTGGGCACGATCAAGCTGGAAGGCAAGCCGGAATTTGCTGCCAGCGACGGCAAGGGAGAGATTTTCGTTAACATCGAAGACAAGAGCCAATTGGACGCGATCGATCCAGCTAAACTGGAAGTGAAATCGCGCTGGCCGCTGGCGCCGTGCGAGGAACCCAGCGGCCTCTCCATCGACCGCAAAAACCGCCGCCTGTTCGTCGGCTGCGACAATAAGATGATGGCCGTGGTCGACGCTGACTCCGGAAAAGTAATTGCCACGCCTGCGATCGGCGATGGCGTCGATGCAACCGCATTTGATCCGGGCACGGGCCTCGCTTTCGCCTCCTGCGGAGAAGGCATGCTGACGGTCGTGCGCGAAGAGTCGCCCAGCAAATTCAGCGTGGCGGAAAATGTGAAGACGCAGGAAGGCGCTCGCACTCTCGCCCTCGACGAAAAGACCCACCAGGTTTTCGTGGTGACGGCGAAATTCGGACCGCCGCCCGCGCCGACCGCAGACCAGCCGCATCCCCGGCACTCGATTCTGCCGGACACTTTCGTGGTGTTGGTCCTTGGCAAGTAACGGCTCAAGTGAATCGAAAAAAGAGATTGTTTGAATAGATTAATTAGATCGAACAGAAGTTGAGCGGCCGCGCACTTACGGTAAACTATGCCAACTCCGGGCGATACGAACCCCCGGCAAACCTTTCATGACCGGCCACGACACAGAAAAATTTCATCGCGCAAAGATTACGAAACGGGTGGACATTGCCCCCGAGCTCTGGATGATCCGCGTCCAGGTTAACCACGAATTCAAGTTCGCTCCCGGTCAGTACGCAACTTTGGGTCTCGAAGGCATGGGCAAACTTAGGGAGCGCCCATACTCGATCGTATCGTCACCTCACGAGAGCGAACTCGAATTCTTTTTCGAACTGGTTCCTCCCGGAGATCTCACGCCGCTGCTATACAAACTGCAACCCGGCCACGAAGTGTTAATGCGAAAGGTTCCCAAGGGACGGTTCATGCTCGATACCAAGAGCGGCCGTACCAATCACCTCTTGGTGTGCACTGTGACCGGCGTTGCTCCCTTTGTGAGTTACATCCGCACGCTGTATCGCGAATGGAAAGAGGGGAGATTTGCGGGCGAACACAAGCTGTTTCTGCTGAATGGGGCGAGCCGCTCGTGGGAGTTCGGATATTTGGAAGAATTGCAGAAATTCGCAAACGAAGTGCCGTGGTTGAAATATGTGCCGACCGTCAGTCGTCCTTGGGATGACGAAAAATGGACAGGCGAGACTGGACGAGTCGAAGACATTCTGCGCAAATATACCGACATGTGGGGCTTCGGGGCCAACGCGATCGCGTATCTGTGCGGACATCCGGGAATGGTCGAAGGCAGCAAGGGGATTCTGAAACGTATCGGTTTCGCCAAGGAAGAATTGAAAGAGGAGATTTATTGGGTGCCCTCAAAAGTGAAGCCTGCATCCTGATTATCAGCTTCGTCTCAAGCGCCGACCCGCGAACTTCGGCGTTCGAGTAGAAGAACGTCCCTCCAAATTCCATCTCGTTGGCCCAGTCTCTGCCGCAGACCGACTTCACAGAATCCGCAGGATTTATGCAACGTAATACTTGGAACATTCTCTGGAAAGATTCCGGCCTGCAGTGTCCATAGTCCGCAACGCTCCGACTGCTCGACGAGAGATTGAAGCAGCATCCTGCCGACTCCTCGACCTCGCGCTTCCGCAGCCACGTAAACGGACACTTCCGCCACCCCGGAATAAACACGCCGCGCGGAGACTGGACTGAGCGCTGCCCACCCGAGAATCCGTTCGTTGTGTTGCGCGACTAGCCGACAGTCCTGCAGATGTCCTTGATCCCACTTCGCCCATTGTGGAGTTTCGGTTTCGAACGTCGCATTACCCGTCGCGATTCCCTCGGAATAGATCTTTTGAACCGCCGGCCAGTCCTCACTGCGCATGGCCCTGACGTTGAAATCCTGCATAGCTATTGGACTTCCACATTTCTGCAAAGGTTGCGCCTCCTGAAAAGCTGTGACCCTATTCGCTTTCCGCGGGCGCAAAAAACACAAGTACCGTCAACTCTTCAGCGATCTCGTAGAAGCGGTGCTCCGCTCCAGCCGCTACAAAGATGACGCTGCCGTGGCTCACGGCATGGTCTTCGGAGCCCGCTTGCATGCGCGCTCGGCCACTAACCACATAGTACATTTCGTCTTCTTTGTGCGGAGATTGCGCGTCTGTGCTGCCGGCGGGCAAAACGTAGATCCCAGCGCTCATGGCCGGGACGCGCAGAAACTCGAGGTAGCGCTTCCCAGATTGCTCTCGGTGTTTTTCTGTATCGGCGATGCTGAAGAATTGGGCCATTTGCACGATGGCTGCCTCCAATATTCAGGCGCGCTTTCGAACCCCGAACGAATCACACCGCTAACGCAAATTGAACTCGTTCCATCGCGCCGAAAGCTGTCCGTTCGGCCCATCAGCATAGCATTCCCGCGACAAGATTGATTGGTACATAAAAGCCTGTATTGTGTTCTTCTTCTGAATAGCCCACACTTTGGATAGCGCCACAGTCGGGCGGCAAAGACTGTGGATCATTCTCCACGCTTGATTGACGTTCGCCAAATTGGGCCAAATAGCGAACGAGATATTTCCGGCCGGTGCTCCGCGTGTGGTGTGGTTCTGATCGCCCGGCTGAGCCACTCGGAAGATCCAACACCAGAGTTACTGAGAAATAAGCTCGAGAAATTATTTCAGCGTCATGCAGGTGAAACTGAATGTGGCAAGAAACCGTAAATCCAGTTTCTGAATGATGTTTCACACTGAAACCGAAGCGCTGCGCTATCCAAAGCCGAAGATTTTTCAGCACTCGGTCGGACGATTTGTTCGGAGCCTGAAATTTTTGCTTGAAGTGGAACATTCTTCCCAATCCCGTCCCGTTTCTTAGATGCGGGCCTTCTCGTTTAAACACTGATTTCAATCATTTACAGGGTTTGGCACGCGCGCTGCTGTATTTGCATCGAAGATGAGGAGGTTATTATGAAGAATGCGCGCCAGAAAGCGTATTTATCTGTGTTTGTGTTGCTTCTCGCTATCGCTTTGTGCCCGTGGACATACGCTGACAACGCGGTGATGGGAGAGATTCAATTCGAAGGCAAATCCCACGTGGAAAAAACTTCCGGGGTCTGGGTGGATGGCCAGTATGTCGGGTATCTGAAGGAACTCAAGGGATCGAAGAAGGTTCTGCTTTTGCCGGGTGAGCACACAATTAGCGTCCGCCAGGACGGCTATCAGGATTTTACTCAGCGAGTAATGGTTGAGCCTGGACAAAAGCAGGTCGTCAGCGTGGTGATGCAGAAAGCGCCCACTGGACCACTCCCTCAAGTCACGGCCGAAGTCAAAATTGCGGTGAATCCCTCGAGGGCTGCCGTATTTTTGGATGGCCTTTTCGTGGGCCACGTCGGGGAGTTTGAAGGCGCAGGTCGAGGCATGCTGGTGGCGCCGGGACCGCACCGGATAAAACTTGCGCTTCCCGGCTATCAAACGTTCGAGACGGACATCAATCCGACCGCTAACCAGAAGGTTGAAATTAAGACGGAATTGGCTAAAAGCGATGCGCCTCCCGCAGGGCCGTTGGTGAACAACGAAGCAGGCGACGCCATTCCACCCCTGCCTCCGCCGCAGCAGACTGGGGATGCGGCTGTAGCTCCGCAGCACTGAGTTACAGACTGAGAAGTAAAGTGCGGATATAATTGCCAGCGCATGCCCATCGCCTCTGGCACGAAGCTTGGACCATACGAGATCCAGTCTGAGCTGGGGGCGGGTGGCATGGGCGAAGTTTATCGGGCGCGCGACACGCGCCTCGACCGGCAAGTTGCGATCAAGGTTCTCGCTGGCCATCTTTCCTCTTCTCCGGAACTGAAGCAGCGGATGGAGCGGGAGGCGCGCGCGATCTCTTCTTTGAATCATCCCCACATATGCCAGCTTTATGACATTGGTTCGCAGGATGGAACCGACTATCTGGTAATGGAGTTCCTCGAAGGCGAGACGGTCGGCGAGAGACTGCGCAAGGGCGCGCTGCCCTTGAACGAAGCGCTCAAGGTAGGCGCCGAGGTAGCCGAGGCGCTGGAGGTCGCACATCGCGCGGGCATTGTGCATCGCGACTTGAAGCCGGCCAACATTATGCTGACCAAGTCGGGTGCAAAACTGATGGACTTCGGTCTGGCGAAGCCGTTCGGTATGAGCCCTTCGGCGTCCGGTGCAGCCCCTGCGTTCACTGCCGTGGCGACGATGACCGGACTGAGTCCCGCGAGCCCGCTGACCACTGCGGGAAGCATCGTCGGTACCATCCAGTACATGTCGCCGGAACAAATCGAGGGAAAAGAGGCGGACGCGCGCAGCGACATTTTCGCGCTGGGCGCGGTGCTGTACGAAATGGCGACGGGCAAGCGGGCGTTTGAGGGCAAGAGCCAAATCTCCGTGGCGTCGTCGATTTTGGAAAAAGATCCGGACCCGATCAGCGCGGCCAAACCGATGACTCCCTCGGCATTCGAATATGTGGTAAAGACCTGCCTGCAAAAGAATCCGGAGGATCGTTTCCAAAGTGCGCACGACGTCAGGCTGCAGATCAAATGGATTGCCGAAGACCGACCGTCGCCGGCCGCGCCGGCTTCGGTTCCAGCTTCGCGTCATCGCAGCGAGCGTCTTGCCTGGGCAGCGGCGGTTCTTATCGCCATTGTGGGTGCCTTAGCCGTTGGAACTTTTATGAATCGTCCCCCTCAGCCTCGGACGATTCGCACTGTCATTGCTCCTCCTGAGGGAAGTTCCTTCCGTTTAACTGGCGATCTCGCAGGTCCTCCGGTACTCTCGCCGGACGGTGCATATGTCGCGTTTTCCGCCGCTGCGTCGTCGGATGGCAAGGTCGCACTCTGGGTTCGTCCCATGGACAAGCTCGATGCGCGGGTTTTGCCAGGTACGGAAAATGTGACTTTTCCTTTCTGGTCTCCGGATAGCCAGTCGCTTGGCTTTTTTGCCGACGGGAAGCTCAAGACCATCGATCTCAACGGGGGCTCTCCACAAGTTGTTTGCGACGTTCCGCAGGGACGCGGGGGCGCATGGGGCGCGGACGGCACGATTCTTTTGACCACGGACGTGCAGGCACCCCTTAGCCGGGTTAGCGCTAGCGGCGGAGCGCCGGTCGCAGTCACGAAAATTGATCATGCGCGGCACACATCGCATCGCTGGCCGTTTTTTCTTCCCGATGGCAAACACTTTCTTTATCTCGCGCTGAATCACGATTCCGCCCAATCCCAGAATGACGCTATTTACTTTGCCTCGCTTGATGGCGCGGAAAACCGTCCTCTGTTCCGTTCTCTTTCGAACGCCATCTACGCGGACGGGTTTGTATTGTTCGCGCGGGGCAGCCAGTTGATGGCGCAAAAGCTGGATCCATCATCGGGCAAGCTAAGCGGAGCCACACAAATCCTGGCCAACGGAGTCGCCAACGATCTGAGCACGTGGCATATGGACGCCTCCGCCTCGGGCGCGGGGCTGTTAGTGATGGGTAATGGCGGAGCACCTGAGTGGGAACTCATCTGGCTGGATCGAACCGGAAAACGGATTGGGGTTGTAGCTGACAAGCTTTCGAACCTGCAATTCGCGCATTTATCACCCCAAGGAGATCGCGTCGTGTTGCAGATCGACACGGGCGCGAACGACATTTGGGTGCTTGATCTGGCTCGCGGCATTCGCACCCGGCTCACTTTCGGGCCGGTTTGGAACGCCTACCCGGTTTGGTCCCCCGACGGCAAGTGGATCGCCTATGCTTCCCAACGCAATGGCCGGCAGCATCTTTATCGCAGGCTTTCCAACGGCAGCGGTGCCGAAGAACTTCTGTTGGAAGACGATCAAACTCTTTTTCCCACCGATTGGTCGAGCGATGGCAAGTACCTGCTCTATGCCCGAGGACCGCTCTCTGCCAAGGGCCAGGAGGTTTGGGCCTTGCCGTTCGAGGGCGATCGCAAGCCTTTCCTGGTGGTGCCCCGTGGGGAGAATTCCTTTGCCACCGAAGCGGCGCTGTCGCCCGACGGCCGCTGGCTGGCTTATACGTCCAATGAGTCGGGCCAAACCGAGGTGTATGTCGTGCCCTTCCGCGGCGGCCAGGGAAAATGGCAGGTCTCGCAGAATGGAGGCGACGTGCCTATCTGGGGAAAAGATGGCAAGAGCCTTTATTATGCCAACCTGAGCTTCACGGTTTTCGCGGTCCCGGTCAATTCACAGAACGACACCCTGGAATTCGGAACGCCAGAACAACTGGCATCGAACTTGTCCAGCCAGATGTTCTTCTACGATGTTGCGCCGGACGGCAAGAAGCTACTCTTGAATACAATTTCCGAGCAGGTTAACCAGTCGATTGCGGTCGTCACGAACTGGAGCCAGGAGCTGAAAAAGTAGAGCCCGCCAAAAGCGTTAACCACAAAACCTGCCGCATTCCATTTCAGTACTGGCCGTAGCGCCCCTTCACGGAATCGATGAGTTTTTGCGAATCGTAGCCGACGCCGTCTTTGAAGACGATCTCGACATTCTCGACGTCTGAGATGTGGCTTGCAGGGTCGCCCTTGATTACGACGAGGTCCGCATTTTTTCCGGCGGCGATTGTGCCGATCTGATCCTGCTTGCCCATGTACGTTGCGCCGTTGAGGGTGGCGATCTTGATGGCTTCGACGGGCGAGAATCCAGCTTCAACGAGCAGTTCGATCTCGCGTTGATCTCCGAAGCCGGGGACCACGCCTCCGTTGCCGGTGGGATCCGGACCGGCGAGCAGCAATCCTCCAGCAGCCGCGAATTCGCGTTCAAGTTCCATGTCGCGCTTGAACTGCATGGGCCAGTCTTCTGTTGGAGGCTTCATGCTTGCGGGCCGCTCGCGGTTGTAGAGATAAGCATCGCGGGCTTCGGGAGTCATCACGTCGAGAACCTGTTGCCGCAGCGGAGGGCGTCCCGGAATGCTTCCGCTCTCAAAAACCGGCAGCGTCGAGGTGACCGCCACATGATGCTTCACCAGCGTGTCGATCAGGTCTTTGGCTTCTGGGCCATTCGGCTGCATGTGCTCCATCGTGTAACTTCCCATGCTTTCGCTGCAAAGATCGGGTTTCTTGCCGGGATCGAGCTGGGTGTTCACGAAGAAGCCATGTTCAAGATCGTCAATGCCAAGTTCTGCCGCTTCTTTGTAGGTCACGGAGCATAAGTGTCCCGTAACTTTGATTCCGCGCTTGTGCGCGGCTTCAATCGCGGCCTTCAACTCTGCCCGCGTGATGTTCATGTACGCTTTGAATGAGGTCACGCCTCGGTCTGACCAGTAGTCGACCATCTGCCGGGCCTCGTCGGGACCGCTCAGCTGATGCATTTGAATGAAGTAACTGTCGGGTCCCTCGAGGTAGGGTCCGGTGACGTCAATGTGAGGGCCGGGGAGTTTGCCATCGTCGATCGCATGCTTCAGATTCAGATCGGCGTAGGTCTCGACGCTTCCCGTCGTGCGCATCGTCGTTACGCCGCCAGCCAGATAGAGGCGCGGCGCGGAGAACGTCATCTGCGGAACCAGCACCGGCGGCTCGAAGTGCCATTGGCTATCTTCATTCGGCCGGGCCACGTAGAAAAGATGGTTGTGCATGCCGACGATTCCCGGCATCACCGTATATCCTCGCAGGTTGAGAATCGTTGTTCCTTCGGCTGCGGGAATGTCCCCGCCAGCAGTGACCGCAATGATCTTTCCATTCTCGATGACCACGTTCTGGTCGTCGACAGGAGGCTGCCCCGTACCGTCGATCAGGCGCACGTGCTCAAGAACCACTCTCGGCGTGTTTACCCGCACGTATTTTTGTACCGTTGGGGACAGCGTGGCGGACTGTTGAGCGGCGACAGGAAAAGACAGAAGCAATAAAATCAACAGGATTCGCAGGCAGTTAACGCGCATTGTGTATCCTCAGAGTCGGCTCATTGTAGCTGAGTCGTGCAATTCAACGCCAAGGAACCAGGTCCAAACCAATTCTGTCTTACAGTGCATAATTAGGGGACGAGGGGCACGGCCGTGACATTGACGCAGGACGGGCTTTGGTACAAAGACGCGATCATTTATCAAGTGCACGTCCGAACCTTTCGGGATAGCAACGCAGACGGGATCGGCGATTTCCGCGGCCTGGCGGAGAAACTTGATTACCTGCAGGAGTTGGGTATCAACGCGCTTTGGCTGATGCCGTTTTTTCCGTCGCCGCTACGCGATGATGGATACGACATCGCGGATTACCGATCGGTCCATCCCAATTACGGCACGCTCGATGACTTCAAAGCTTTTCTCGCCGCTGCTCATGAGCGCGGAATTCGAGTCATCGTTGAGATGGTGCTGAACCACACCTCCGATCAGCACCCGTGGTTCCAGGAATCGCGCAGTTCACGCGACAACCCGCGCCGCGACTGGTATGTGTGGAGCGATACCGACACTCGCTATCGTGGGGTGCGGATTATTTTCCTGGATACCGAAACCTCGAACTGGGCCCGCGACCCGGTTTCCAAGGCATATTATTGGCATCGTTTTTTCAGCCACCAGCCGGACCTGAATTACGACAATCCAGCCGTTCGGGAAGAGATGTGGTCGATCATGCAGTTCTGGCTGGAGATGGGTGTGGACGGGTTTCGGCTCGACGCGGTTCCGTATCTCGTCGAACGAGAAGGAACTTCCTGCGAGAACTTGCCCGAAACCCACGCGGTCCTCAAAGAACTGCGGGGCAAGTTGGACCACCATTTTCCTGGAAAGATGCTGCTTGCCGAAGCCAATCAATGGCCGGCTGATCTTCGACAATACTTCGCGGATGGCGACGAATTCCACATGGCCTTTCATTTTCCCCTCATGCCCCGCATGTTCATGGGTGTGAAACTCGAAGATCGCAAGCCGATCATGGATATCCTTCAGCAAACTCCGGCGATCCCAGATTCCTGCCAATGGTGTCTGTTCCTGCGCAACCACGACGAACTCACGCTCGAGATGGTCACCGATATCGAGCGAGATTATATGTACGATACCTACGCCGGCGACAAGGCGATGCGGTTGAACCTCGGCATTCGTCGGCGGCTCGCGCCCCTTCTGGATAACGACCGCCGTCGCGTCGAATTGATGACCGGCATGTTGATGTCTCTGCCCGGGACCCCGATCATCTACTATGGCGACGAGATTGGAATGGGGGACAATATTCACCTCGGCGATCGGAATGGAGTGCGCACGCCGATGCAATGGGATGGTGGTTGGAATGCGGGCTTTTCTTCGGCCGATCCTGAGAGCCTTTACTCGCCGCTGATCCTCGATCCTGTGTACGGGTATCCAGCAGTGAATGTTTATTCGCAAAAACGAGCCGGGCATTCGCTGCTCGCATGGATGGAACGCATCATAACGACGCGGAAGTCTACCCAGGTTTTTGGCAGAGGGTCGATAGAGTTCCTGCATCCCGCGAACCATCGCGTGCTCGCGTATGTGCGGCAACTCAAGAATGAGACGGTACTGGTGGTGAATAACCTTTCGAGTTCCGCTCAGGCAGTGGAACTCGACCTGCGCCGCTACAAGGGCAATATTCTGGTGGAAATGTTTGGCCGGAATATCTTTCCACGCATCGGTGATTTGCCATATCTGTTAACCATGGGTCCTTACCAGTTCTTTTGGTTTCGATTGCGACGGATATGAAGTCATGAAGAACTGGTAGAACATCTGAGCTGGTGTGACAGGGGTTTCGTCTGGAAGAAACAAGCGTGCTTACCGATGATTTTATTCGCGAACTGATCAGCGTTGGCGAAGTGGACCTGCTTGTCGGTGTGCCTACCCACAACAATGCCGAGACAGTCGGAGAAGTTGTACAGGCCATTCGAGTTGGACTTCTGAAATATTTTCCCAGGGAGCGCGTGGTCATCGTAAACGCGGACGGGGGATCAAAGGACAGCACGCGTGACGTCATCGCCGCCGCTTCGATCAACGACGTGCAGCGTTCCTCCGAGTTGTATGCTCTGCGCACCCTGCACTGCATCACCACGGTCTATGACGGCAGTCCCGCGACCGAAGTTGCCCTGCGCACCATTCTGGCCGCCGCCGAGTTAGTTCGTGCTAAAGCATGTGCAATCGTCTCTCCGGAATCGACAAACATCGCACCAGACTGGATCGACCATCTTCTTCGACCCGTGTATCGGGACGATTTCGATCTGATCACTCCGCTCTACCGAAGGCATAAGTTCGATGGATTGCTGCTGCGAAACCTCGTCTACCCGATGATGCGGGCCCTGTACGCGAAACGCCTCCGGGAACCTTACGCGGTTGAATTCGCATTCTCCGGACGCTTGGGCAGCCATCTTTTGGAGCAGCAAGTTTGGGATCATGGCGCTGGGGGCGTGGGCACGGAGATGCGAGTGACGCTGGCTGCGATTGCCGGCGAGTTCCGCCTTGGCCAGACGTTCCTGGGGACAAAACAGCATCTGGATCGCAGTTCAGCCGACCTCGTGCCCGCGATGCGGCAGACCGTCGGGACGCTTTTTTCGTCCTTGGAACCCAACTTCCAGCTTTGGAGCGCGAACCACGCGACGGAAAATATCCCCACGTTTGGCGCCGAATATGACTTGACCGCAGAGCCGATTCGGGTGAACCGTAAACGGCTCTATCAACTATTCAGTTCGGGTGTCAGTGAACTTGAGCCGGTACTTAAGTCAATCCTTTCGGCTCAGACACTAACGGAGATTCAAGGCATCACCACACTTGCGGAAGATGACTTTCGATATTCCCACGAGCTCTGGGTGAGAACCGTTTATGAATTTGCCGCTTCGTATCACAAATCGGTCATCAATCGTGACCACATAATTCAGGCTCTGGCTCCCCTTTATCGCGGGAAGGTGTACACGTTTCTGTTGGAAAACCGCGACGCTTCAGGAGAAGAAATAGAAGCGCACGTCGAAACGCTCTGCCTGACATTTGAGCGCTTGAAACCATACTTGCTTGATTTATGGAATGCGAGAGAGTGAGGTAAATATGTGGCAAATGATCGTCGGAGAATTGCACTATGCGATCCAGGAATTCGACAGGAATTTCGCGCACTTTCTGCCCCGTCTGCTGGCGATGCTGATTATTGCATTGTTGGGATGGGTCGTGGCTTACGTGCTGAAAATCAGCCTGCGGGGCATTCTACGGATCGCGAAGTTCGACAAGCTTTCCGACAATGCCGGTGCGACTCAACTGCTGAACAAATTGGCATTGCCTTCGTCCAGCGAACTGTTGAGCCGGGTTCTGTTTTGGGTGGTGTGGATCGGCTTCATCTTGCTCGGAGTGCAGGTGCTCGGCATCGTCGGCCTCCAAGAGCACATAGCGAGAATCTTCCTGTACCTGCCCAGATTGTTCGTAGCCCTGCTTATTTTCTTCTTCGGATTAGTCGCGGCAAGTTTCTTTTCGCGGGCCACGTTGCTGGCAGCGGTCAACGCCGGTTCCCCTTCGCCTGGACTGTTAGCAACCTTGATCCGGACGATCATTGTTATTTTTGCAGTGACGATGGCATTCGAGCAACTTGGCTTGGCGGAAAGGACAATTCTGATCGCTTTCGCCATCGCCTTCGGCGCCCTTATGCTCGGGCTAGCTATTGCGTTTGGCATCGGTGGTCGGGACTTGGCAAAGCAATTTCTCGAGCGAAGGTTCCTCAAAGAAAAACAGGAGCAGAAACAAGACGAACTCTCACCATTGTAAGTTTTGTCAGACTCAGCCCTGGGTTATTCGGTCACTTCTACGTGTGGTCCGGACTGGGTCAGGAACAGAGCCGTTTAATTTTAATTGTCCCGTGTAGATTGCCATACCAACGACCGCGTCGACTCGCAGCGCATCGAGCTGATTGATTTGCTCGGAACTCGCAATGCCACCGGCCACGATCAGTTGCTTCATCGTTGACGCTCGCAATTGCTTTACCGTGTCGAGTGGAATGCCTTGCATCAGCCCTTCAGTATCGATATTTGTGTACAGGAATGCGCTGCACCAGCGTTCCAGGGCCGCAATCATTTCAAGCGGCGTGACGGCCGTGAGTTGGCGCCAACCGCGGATGGCGACCCGTCCCTGCTTGGAGTCGATGGCGAAGACCAACTTCTCTGACCCGATTGTGCGCGCAATCTCCTCCGCGAACATAGTGTTCGGCTGGCCGTCGCGAATGAGCGATGATCCGAGGATCACACGCTGCGCCCCGATCGACAGCATTTGCTCTGCAGTTTGAATGGAACGCACTCCTCCACCGAGTTGACACGGAAGACGGCGGGCAAACTTTCGCACCAGGTCTCGATTGTTGCCGGTGCCGATAGCGGCGTCCAAATCGATAAGTTGGATCAGAGGGAACGGAGAGAAGCGCGTGATCCATTCTTCGAAGTCGTCGAATTCGAGCGCTTTACGCTCTCCCTGGACAAGCTGAACGATCTTTCCGCCCATGAGGTCGATCGAAGGAATCAACATGGCCATCGTACCGCTATGCCCGCGCTCTGCAGTTCTTGTTTCAGATCGGCGAGACGATGCAAGTCAAAGTGAAAGATAGAAGCGGCAAGCGCTGCGTCGGCTTTGCCGCGCTGAAAGACTTCAACGAAGCTCTGCGTGTCTCCACCGCCTCCTGAGGCGATGACTGGGATGTGCAATGCTTCGGAACAGGCGCAAGTCAACTCGCAATCGAAGCCTGCGCCGGTACCATCGCGATCCATGGAAGTGAGCAGGATTTCGCCAGCGCCTCGTTCTTCGGCTTCCCGCGCCCACACCACCGCGTCGCGCCCGCTAGGATTTCTGCCGCCGCTGACGTAAGCCTCAAATCTCGTTTCTCCATCAATCCGCTTGGCGTCAATCGCAAGGATCACGGCCTGCGAACCATAGCGTTCGGCGATGCGAGTGATCAACGACGGATCTGCCAGCGCTGCGGAATTTATGCTGATCTTGTCAGCACCAGCGTCGAAGACAGCCATCGCGTCATCCAGCGAGCCGATGCCACCGCCAACGGTGAATGGAATAAATAACTGTCGCGCGGTTCTGCGAACGGTGCCGGCCAGAGTTGTACGTTTTTCATGGGTGGCGGAAATGTCGAGCAACACCACCTCGTCGGCACCTGCCTGGGCGTGAGCTACAGCCAGTTCCGCTGGATCGCCTGCATCGCGCAGTTGCTGGAACTGTACACCCTTTACAACGCGTCCCGCGTTGACATCCAAGCATGCGATGATTCGTTTTGTCAGCATTACAGGCCGCAAAAATTCTCTAGAAGCTTAAGCCCGATCGCTCCAGACTTTTCGGGGTGAAACTGCACGCCGAACAAATTGTCTTGTTCGACGGCAGCGGAGAACTCCCCGCCATATTCGCATCGCGCCACGGTTGCTTTCGTCACCGGCGCCGAGTACGAGTGGGTGAAGTAGACGAAGGATCCTGAAGGGATTCCGCGAAGCAGCCGCGAACCATCGTGACAGGTCAGGGAATTCCAGCCGACATGCGGCGATTTGACACTTGTTGCAAAGCGTCGGCAGGCTCCCGAGAACAGGCCCAGGCCCCTGATTCCAGGTGCTTCCGTGCTCGATTCGAACATCCACTGCATTCCGACGCAGATGCCGAGGAAGGGCACTCCATCTTCAATTTTGTGAAGAATCGCCGTCCGCAGCCCAGCTTGCTCCAAGATCGCCGTAGCTGAAAAGTGGCCCACCCCCGGAAGAATGATCTTATCTGCCCGCGCAACGACACTCGGATCGCGAGTCACGATTACATCCGCGTGTAGATGATCCAGCGCCTTTTTCACAGAGGTGAGGTTTCCGGCACGATAATCAACGACTGCGATCATCAAAGCAATCCTTTCGTGCTGGGAAGCAATCTCGCCATGCGGCGATCGCGCCAACACGCGGCCCGCAAGGCGCGCGCAAATGCCTTGAACAATGATTCGATCTTGTGGTGACTGGAACGCCCATAGAGCACGCGAGCATGCACACTGGCGCGTGCACCTCGCGCAAAGCCGTCGAAGAAATCGTGAACTAGTTCGGCTTGTAGATCGCCTACGAGCCGGGCGCGAACCTTGGTATCGACCGTAGTGGATGTCCGGCCGCAAAAATCCACGGCTGCGAGGCCAAGGGTTTCGTCCATTGGCATCACGAAGTAGCCTGCCCGCAGAATGCCGCGCTTGGCGCCCAATGCCTTGTCGAACAACTGACCGAGCACGATGCCGACGTCTTCCACGGTGTGATGTTGGTCGACATCGAGATCACCCTTGGCTTTCAGTTGGAGATCGAAACCACCATGATGCGCGAAGAGTTCCAGCATGTGATCGAAGAAGCGGATTCCGGTTGAAACCTTGTACCGGCCATGACCTTCAATCACGAGCGCTGCTCGAATCTCGGTCTCCTTGGTAATTCGCTCGATCGATGCTCGCCTCATCTCTCGGTTACCTCTTTCGCTCCGATTTCCGCCAGCGTCTCCCGCAGTGCTTGGAGCAATCGCGCAGTCTGCTCGGTATTTCCGAGCGTGATGCGCACGCAGCCCTGACAGCCATAGTCCCGGGAACGGTCGCGTACTAAAATGCCGCGCGATCGCATCGCCTGGATCAGTGCACAGTTCAGTGGGCCGAAGTTCGCAAGCACGAAATTGGCCTGACTCGGCCAGTATCGAATTCCCCACCGGGCGAATTCCCGCTGGAGTGCGTCCCGCCCTTGGCGAACTTGGCCGACGTACTGGCGAATGTAGTCCTGCTCTGCCAGTGCTGTCGGCAGGCAGGCGAGCGCCATTCCATTCACGTTGTAAGGGGAACCGACTTTGCTTACCATCGAGATGTGTTCCGCGGTTCCGGTGAGCACGCCAACGCGCAGTCCGGCCATCCCATATGCCTTGGAAAATGTTCTGGCCACAAACAGGTTCGGCGCGTCGCGCCATTGCCCTAGCAGCGTTCGTCCGTAAAAGTCGAAGTAGGCTTCGTCTACCAGGATTGCCGCCTGCGGAGCGCGGTGGGCGATTTCGAGCAAACTCGCCGGTTCGGCCACGCTACCCGTCGGATTGTTGGGATTGGCAACCGCAATCAAGCGAGTACGGGGCGTGACTTGAGAAAGCAAGTCAGAAGACGGGAACTGGAAGTCTGCGTCTGCCGGCACGGTGATTACCCGTGCTCCGGTGGCGGCCGCCGAAATCTCGTACATAGCAAACGTTGGCACCACAATGAGCGCCTCGTCGCCAGGCTGCAGAAATGTTTCGCAGAGCAGGTGGATGGCCTCATCCACGCCGTTAGTCAGCACCAACTCGTTGGGATTAATCCCAAGAAAGTCGGACACCACAGCTTCGATGGGCTCACGCTCGGGATAGCAAGCGATCTCTTCCGCCGTGATTTCCCGCAGCCGCGCTAGAACCCGCGGCGAGCAGCCGACGGTGTTCTCGTTGAAGTCCAAGCGCAAACCCTCACGTCCACCGAGCGGCGGATGATAAGTTGGTAAGTTGCGAACTGATTCGCGCGCTTCAAGCATGGCCCACCCTCACACGAATCGACTCCGCATGCGCCCGCAGCCCTTCTGCATTTGCCAGAGACTCGACGACCGGCGCAATCGCTCTCAGGCCTGACCGCGAAAGCTTCTGGACGCTGATGAGTTTTACGAAATCCAGCACGCTGAGGCCGCCACGAAAGCGCGCAGCCCCACCCGTCGGCAGAACGTGATTCGGACCCGACGCATAGTCACCAGCTGCTTGCGGGGAATAGTCGCCGATGAAAACCGATCCCGCGTTGCGGACCAGCGCAACATCTGCCGCTTCGACTGTGAGATGTTCCGCCGCCAGTTCGTTCGCCCACGCAAAGCTCTGCCTACGCGAAACGGAAACGAGAATTATCCCGTTGCAGCGCAGCGATTCGCGCGCCACTGTATTGTCCCGGCTTAGCTTCTCTGCGGCACGCGCTACCCGGCGCGCCAGATCGTCACGAGTTGTGATAAAAGTTGCAAACGCTTCTGGATCGTGCTCTGCCTGCGCAACCAGATCGGCCGCGATAAACTCCGGTGTTCCTGCATCACTGACGATCACCACCTCAGTTGGGCCGGCCAGGAAATCGATCGCACAGTCAAAAGAAACCAGCTTCTTGGCCGCAGTCACATAAAGATTTCCCGGGCCAACAATCTTGTCCACGCACAAAATGCTTTTCGTCCCGTATGCGAGCGCCGCAATCGCCTGCGAGCCACCGATCCGATAGACTTCGCGCACTCCCAGCATTCCTGCAGCTGCCAGCACTTCAGCTCTCGGCTGCGGCGAGACGACCCGAATATTCCGCACGCCCGCCACCTGAGCGGGGATAACCGTCATCAGCAACGTCGAGACCAGCGGATAGCGTCCCCCGGGAATGTAACAGCCCACCGAATCCAAGGGCCGCACAATTTGTCCGACAGCAATCCCTTTGCGAGTGCGCGTCCATTCCTCTGGCTTCTGCCATTCGCAGAAGCGTCGGATGTTCGCCGCCGCTGTGCGCAAAGAAGCCTTTAATTCCGGAGCTGCGGACTTCCATGCCGCCTTGATCTCTGGCTCGGACACTGTGAGAGATTCCTGCGGACCAAGACCATCCCATTGTTCGGCATACTTCCGTAGGCCGCGATCACCCTGCTTGCGGACATCGGCAATAATTCGCCTCGCCACCGGTTCGACTTCCGCATATCGCGATCCGCGGGCTGCCATCTTGCGCACCCTCGTCGCGGCTGCGGCTCCTGAAAGAATGCGCATCACAGAACCACCTTGTTCAACGGATACTCGACGATCCCTTGTCCATTGGCTTCTTTCAACCGTGGGATAACCTGCCAGGCCGTGGATTCTTCGATCACCGTGTTCACCGCCACCCAGTCTCCGTCGCTAAGGGTAGAGATTGTCGGATTCTTGAGAGCAGGCAGGACTGCGAGAACCGCCGCCAGATCCTGCTTGCGGACATTCAGCATCAGCCCAACACGGTTCTGGGCATCCATTGCGCCACGCAACATAAGCGCCAGATTTTCAATCTTGCGGCGCTTCGACGAATCGCACCAGGCTTTCTGGTTGGCGATAATTTGCGTGTTGGATTCGAGCACCGTATCAATGATGCGCAGGTGATTCGCTCTCAAAGAACTGCCCGTCTCTGTGACCTCTACGATGGCATCGGCCAGCATCGGAGGTTTCACTTCGGTCGCGCCCCAGGAGAACTCAACCTGCACGACAACTTTTTTGTTCTCGAAATACTTCCGTGTAACACTGACAAGCTCGGTTGCGATGATGCGGTTGCCCAAATCTTCGGCGCACTGGTATGGCGAATCCTCGGGAACCGCCAGCACCCACCGCACTTTGCCTCGGCTCTGCTTGGCGTAAATGAGATCGGAAACGGTGATGACTTCGAGCCCACTCTCGACCACCCAGTCAAGGCCAGTCAGCCCCGCATCGAGAACGCCATGCTCGACATAGCGTGCCATCTCCTGCGCGCGAATGAGCATGCATTCCACTTCTGGATCGCGCGTAGTTGCGAAATAAGAGCGGCCATTTGTGAAGATGGGTAAGCCAGCACGAGCGAAGAGTTGCAGAGTAGCTTCCTGCAAACTGCCCTTCGGAATGCCCAAACGGATCTTCATGATCGCACCGCCTGCGCGCTGATGTTTTCTTTCTGAGCCTGGTTCTGCGTAAGCGGCCGCGTGAAGCAGGAGCGCGTGCCCTCATGACAAACCAAACCCGCTCCCTCGACCTCGACTCGCAACAGGAGCGTGTCGCGATCGCAGTCGATGGTCGCTGAAAGCAACTTAAGCCGGTTGCCGGAGGTCTCTCCCTTGGTCCAAAGCTGGTTGCGAGTGCGGCTGAAAAACGTCACATAGCCGGTGATGAACGTGCGCTCGCAGGCCTCGCGATTCATAAAGCCCAGCATCAGAACCTCACCTGACGCCGCATCCTGCACGATGGCCGGCGCCAGGCCCTGCATCTTGTCAAAATCAATCTCTTGGTTCATAAATCCTGCCTGTGTAGAAACAAAAAGCCCGCTGAGCGCGAATCGCATCAGCGGGCTTGAATCTCTTGGGTGTTACGCTAGCTCAGCCAAACACCCCCGCCGACGCGCTGTGCGCGTGATGATGGTCATGATGACGATGAGCCTGACTGTTCACGAAATTACGATAACGAAGACATCAAGCATTGTCAAAACAAATCTAAGCTCGTCGTGGAGCGCAACCAGCGTGACTTCGCCACTTGATCGGCAGAATCTGAGGCAGCCAATCTTCGTTCCTTCGCCAGGGCGGACTATTTAATGGGATGGTCCGCCGCCGGTTTGCCGTCATCCGGTAGCAACTGGGATTTGGCCACACGTCAATCCCGATATGCGGACTTATCGGTGCGAATGCACTCCGTCAATAGCAGAGTATGACAATTTCCCACTGGAAGCGGCTTTTCAACAACTGCCGTCTCAATGTTTTGCGCTTCACAACTCGAGTCCGTTCTAGCTCGGATCGCGTCTTATGCGACGCACGGGGCGGGAGTGATGGTATTGGTGAATGTCATACGAATCCCGTGCTTCGGTCTCAGGATGACCATCGGGCGAGCTTCAATGGTTTGCCCCGGAGCCAACTGAAAATCGTATTTTCTGAGCAGATCGCGCAAAATCATGAGGATCTGCAGCATCGCGTAATTTCCGCCGATACAGCCTCGCGGTCCGGCTCCGAAGGGAAGAAAGGTGAAGGGTGTGCGCAGCTTTTCGCTTGCTTTGGTGAAACGCTCCGTATCGAAGTTCTCAGGATTCTGCCAGTAGCGCGGAGCATGGTGCGCACCGTACACATACACAATGACCATCGATCCGCGGGGTATGGCGAGGTCGCCTACGCGGTCGTCCGCAACAGCCATGCGGTCGACCATCCAAAACGGGGGGTAGAGGCGCAACGCCTCCATAATTACCTGAGTCGTAAATTCGAACTTGGGAACGTCGGCGTACGTAATGGGTGCGTCTCCGAGCACGGAGTCAAACTCCCGCCGCACCTGCTCGAGACAATCCGGACGCGAGCTCAAAAGATAAAAAAGCCACGATAGTGCATTCGACGATGTCTCATGGCCGGCAACCAGAAGTTGCATGCTCTCGCTCAGGATGAGCTTATCGCTCATGCCTTCACCATCGCTGTAACGCGCATCCATCAAAGTCTGCAGCAGATCGTGGCCGGGTGGTTCGTTGCGGCGCTTCCTTATGTATTCGAGCAGAATGGCGTCGGCGCGGGTTCGCATGTCTTCGTGTCTGCGCAGTTCGCCCGAGATAGCGAACCATGGATTCAGATAGGGCTGAAGGGTTTGCCGGACAATGAATTCCTGGACGGTGCAGATGGTATGGCTCACAAGATCGATGTCTTCATCCTTCAACCGTGCGCCAAATAGTGATCGAGCGACCATCGCGAAGGTGATTTTCATGAGGTGGGGGTAAATATCCACGGGGCCGCGGCGGACCTGTCGGTCGAAATCGCGCAGCGACTCGGCAAGGGAGTCCTGCATGATTGACGACAAGGCATCGAGTTGCTTTCGATCGAAGCCCGTCTGGATCAGACGGCGCTGCGTGCGCCAGGCTTCTCCGTGGGTCGTGAGCAGGCCTTTACCCAGGAAGTGGCCCATTCGCTTCACTTGAATTTCGGATTTCTGGTAGTTCTCCGCATTGGTCTTCAACACATGCTGAATCACAGCGGGATCGATGGTAACCATCGCCTCCTTGAGACCGCCTATGCGGATCCAGAATGTGTCGCCAAAGGTTTCGTTGTAGCGGGACAAAATCTGCACCGGATTGCGGGCCATTGCGCGAGAATCCGCAAAGCAGCGAAGCCGGGAAACAACGGGGATATGCATTGATGAGCTCATACCCGGTCGTGCCGATACTTGCGTCGAACCGCAGGAGATTCCATGTCACTTGAAAGAAGTGCTAGCTGGCCCATACAAAACTCGCCCATGCAAGATAAAGATATGACGATCAAAATCAGTCTTCATTCTCCCAGTTGCTTCAACAGTATCAGATGATGGTGGATGGCCAGGGTCATGGTGGGGTGCTGCCTATAGGGAACTCCAAACTCTTTGGCGGTCTCCTTCACGATCCTGGTCAGCGGAGCGTAGTGGGTATGACACACGAAAGGACACAGATGGTGGACGACGTGATGGTTGAGTCCGCCCGCGAGCCAACCTACAAGCGGGTTTTCCGTCGCATAATCAGCCGTTGTCGCGAAGATGTGATACACGCCGTTTTCAAACTCGCCACGATCCGAAGGAAAGTAGGTGCTATCGACGGTGTGCGTCGACTGGAATACGAGCGTTACGCTTAAACCGACGATCAGATGGACCAGGAGGAATGCCCCGGCGACAAGCAGAGGCGATTTTCCCAGAACCATCACCGGCAAGATAAGCATATAGGTGAGGTAGAACCCTTTGCCCGCAAAGAGAATGACATATTCGCGGACAGAATGTTTAGTGCGTCTTAGATATTCATGGTCCGGAAAGAAAAAGCACTGGAAGTCCCTAAAGAACACATAATCGAGAGAGAACATCGCGTAAACGAAGAGCGCGTAGATGTGCTGGAACCGATGCCATGGCGCCCGGGGTTCATAAGGCGTAAAGCGAAAGATACCGCGTCCTGAAAGCGCGTCGTCTTCACCGTGGAGATTGATGCAGGAGTGATGACCCCGGTGGTGGAGAATTCGCCACATGTACGAACTCATTCCGCACAGATCAAAGACATAGTTCAGGGCTTTGTTGACGTGCGACCGAGACGAGATGGCGTTGTGATTGCTATCGTGGGCAATGTTCAGCAAAAGGAATGTCTGCGCGAGGCCGCCTAAAATATAGAGGGCGACAAATTTCCATGAGCCGGGCCTGAGCGTATACAGAGCAATCCATGCGCCCGCGAGGACTGCCAGACCCATAGCGATCTTGACCCACATTGTGCGGTCGGCTTTGGGAGAAATGCTTTGATCGGCAAAAAACCTATCCAGGCGGCTACGCAGGACTTTCGGGAACGAAGACGCACCGGCCGATTCGATAATCGGCGAACCTGAAGTTTCCGATGGTACAAGATCGGCGATGTCCGGTTGATCGGCAATCACCGTTTCGCGTTGGAACGTCACCGGCGCCTCCGCGATCATGGTAAATTGGACCCGACGCGTTCCACAAGATGCACAAACGGCCCTGACCCGCAGCGTAATTGTCGCTGCGCCGTCGACAGTCTCGCTGCAATATTTTAGTGCGAGCCATTAAGGGCAATCAAGAAAATTCAGAACGGACAGAGCATGGGTGCTGGTGCCTCACCCCGGAAAGCGATGACGCGTGGTATTGTGCAAACGTTTTGCTAATATATACCAATCAAATGAATCTTAGTGAACGGGGCCTCCTGCATGTGGTGTAGGAGCTCCACAAGTCTACTTCGCGGCCTGTGCGGCAAAAAGGAGGACGTCCGTTCTCCAGCCAATCGCACGACGCTTGCGGTTAGAGAAAAAATACGCTTACATTCTCACAGTCCCACATTCCAGGTCTCCACTGCGATCTGCACTTCGAGACTCAATCATGTTTCACCTCGCTCGCTGGCGAGGTATGTTTGGTTTACTGACTTGCGTTCCATTCGACCCTTGGAGGATCGCTGATTGATGACGGCGTCAGTTCTGGACCGCCTGGATAGGCTGGCAGATGAGCACCCGAACAAAGTACTTTATTCGTACCTTGACGTAAACGGCGATCCGATCGAAACCCACACCTACGCGTCGTTTCTCCGCCGGGCGCAAGCGATCGCCGGACATTTGCGCACAGATGGTCGTTTCGCGGCGGGCGATCGGGTTCTGCTTGCCTACCCGCCGGGGCTCGAAATGATCTGCGCATTTTTTGGTTGCGTGCGCGCCGGATTGATCCCCGTGCCGGTCTATCCCCCCAGCTCGCGCGGCTTCCAGAGCGCCCTATACAAGACGGTCCACATCGCAAAGGATTGCCAGGCGGCTGGGATCTTAACGAGCAGGGATTACCACGCATCTCTCAAGACGAATCTCGCCAGACGTGGAGTCTCGGCGTCGGGCGTCGATGTAGATTACATTTCCGGTCTTCCCTGGATCGCCACGGAAGATTTCGTGGACACGATTTCGGACCGACCACCTGTCGATCCTTCGAAGATCTTGTTTCTCCAGTACACGTCGGGTTCGACGATGGAGCCCAAGGGCGTGATCGTGACACACGAAAACATCCTGAATACCTATTCGCTCGTGATCGACCATCCTGCGCCGGTCGTCGTTTCCTGGCTTCCGCAGTATCACGATATGGGACTGATCGGGTGCTACCTATATCCGGCACTGAAAGGTGGCACTACCTACGGGTTCGCTCCCATGGACTTCATTCAGCGGCCGATCCTGTGGTTCAACACGATAACGACCTACCGCGCCACTGCGGCAGCTGCCCCCAACTTCGCCTACGACTATTGCTTGCGCGCCGGGAGGCTTTCCAAGGAAAGCCTGGAGGCTTGTGATCTCAGCTCGCTTCGCGTATTGATGTGCGCCGCAGAACCCGTAAAACCGGATACCTTCACCCGGTTTCTAGAGGCGTTTCAGCCCTATGGACTCAAGTCCGAGAGTTTCCATGTCGCCTACGGGCTGGCCGAGAATACTTTGGCGGTCTCATTGGGCGGTCGCAACATCGTTTCCGTGAACAAACGTGGCCTGGCGCTAGGGAAGGCCCGCATGACCACCGAGGTCTCAGAAATCGGCTGCGCCACGCAGATTGTCAGTTGTGGAACCTCGCTCCCAGGTCTCGACGTCAAGATCGTGGATCCGGAAGGACATTTCCCTCTTAAGCCAGAGCGCATCGGCGAAATTTGGGTTGCCGGAAGCGGTAAGTGCCAGGGTTACTGGAATAATCCTGAATTGACTCTGAAGCAGTTTCGTGCGCGGCTCGTGGACGATACTCCCTATGACGACGGCTACCTTCGGACCGGCGACCTGGGCTTCATCCACGACGGCGAACTCTACGTCTGTGGCCGCATCAAGGACATGATTATTCTCCGCGGGCAGAACTATTACCCGCACGACATTGAGAACGTCGTGGAGAAATCATCCAGTCTGATCCGGCACAATTGCGTCGCTGCGTTCCAGGTTCAGGAAGACAGCGAACCTGCGCTGGCAATCGTCGCCGAAGTCAAGAGTCCCAGGGCGCTTCCCGAAGCACGAAAGATTGCCGCCGCGGTCCGGAATTATCTCAACGTGGAAGTGGCGATGATTTCCCTGATCGCGCCTCGTGCGATTCCGAGAACGAGTTCGGGGAAGATCATGCGCCATAAGACCAAGCAGATGTGGCTGCAAGGTCAGTTCACCGTTCTCTCCGACTTTTCGCGGGAGAAGGATGCCGGGAAATCCCATTCCGACATACATTCCTCTTTCGCCGAATTGAAAGCCAGATACAACTTGACAGGTCAGGAATCTTACAACCTCGTCGAAGCCGGCCTGGATTCCCTGGATCTGGTTGTATTCATGCATGAGCTCAAGGAGCTCCTGAAAGATAAAGACGCCGAGATGCTGGCGAGGCAAGTAGATATTGGTGTCATTCAGCGTGTCAGTGTAGCCGAGCTGTTTGCACTAGCCGAACAACTGGAGCGCGCTCCCGACGAGGCACTGGTTCATCTGCGCCATTCCCTTGCAGCTTTCCGTGAAGAGCAGGGTGCCGCTGAGAAACAGATGATGAGCAACGACAGGAAGCTCATCTTCGAGCCTTCGGTGCCTTCGCCCATGCCGGAGATACCGATGCTGAATCATCTGCTGCTCACGGGCGGGACGGGCTTCATAGGGCCATTCCTCATCAAGAGCTTGCTGGAACAGACACGGGCGAAGATCTATGTTCTCGTCCGGTCTTCCGACGAAAAGCAGGGCAGGCAGAGACTGAGAGCTGCGATGGAGTCAATGGGACCCTGCGGAGCGGGGCTGATGGAGATGTTCGAGGCCCGCGTGATCCCCGTCTCCGGCGATCTAGCGCAGCCCAAGCTTGGCCTGATGCAGGATGTGTGGGATTTCCTCGCGAGTGAAATCGACACGGTGTTCCATAACGGTGCGACCGTGAACTACCTGTTCAACTACGACCTGATGCGTGACGCGAACGTGCTGGGAACCAATGAGGTCGTAAGATTGGCGTTCGAGGGAAGGCCCAAAGAGTTCAACTATGTCTCGACTACCTTCGTGTTTGGCTGGGCGGTCAAATCAGTCTTGTATGAGACCGACCTGAACGAGAATATGGAGCTTCTCGATTTCGGGTACAGTCAATCGAAATGGGTAGCGGAACAAGTGGTTGTCGACGCGCGCAGCCGCGGACTTTCCGCACGGATTTTCCGGCCGGCTCTCGTGAGTCCCTCCGTCACGGGCGGAGGTAATAACTTCGATATCGCGGTTCGCTTGGTTGCCTTTATGGTGAATCACGGCATTGGCGTCGATACTCTCAACCAGGTCAGCTTCGTTCCGGCCGATATTGTGGCGAACAATATCGTTGCCATCTCTACCACTCCCGGCACTGCGAATACGAATTACCATGTGGTTCGGGACGAGTATTCGAACATGATGGATATTACCGGGCTTATTACCAAAGCGACTGGCCGGCAATTCGAAATATTCAGCCTTCCCGACTTCGTTCCCGAGCTGATCCGGAGATGCCGGAAGGAAGATCTTCTCTTTCCCCTGCTGGATTTTCTGGTGGGCTCTGTCGACAACATCTCCGCGATGGAGTTCAAACGATATGACAGCTCTTCCTATCAAATGGCCCGGGATGCCTCCGTGTGGGGCAAACCGGACCCGTCTCTGGAAGATACGGTCAACGGCATTCTGAAATTTATGTATCGCAAGGGGATCATTTCGGTCACCGCTCGTGAGGTCAACGCGCTGTCACCGATCCGCGAGCGCAAACTGACCATCGAGACCCATCGTAGAAGCATAGATTGCGGTGCGGATTGCCTCCAATGCATGGCCGCCGCTGGAGATCCTGAGTGTATCGAAGAGATTCCGAAGATCGAAGCCTCGGAGCAGCTGTGAGATGATCGCGGGGTTAATGAGCGAGATGGCCTGATGACGGCAACCTTATACTAAAGCCATGCGTTTTGATCGTCTTCCATTCTCACCACAACTCATTCATGCCCGCTGGACTCTCGGCAAATTGCCGAGCGAGGAGGTTCCCTCGTTAGCGCAAGACGCGCTTGAGTTTGGGCACGACGGCAAGAATGTGCGGCGCATAGCCGGGCTTATTCGGCCCAATCAGGCTGATTTGCTACCGCTCATGCCCGCCTTCCTTGCAGAAATGGGCGCCTCTGCACCACTCGCACGAGAGCAGGCTGCGTGGTTACTTGCTCGCCTGATTGCCAAGGGCATCTCAGAACGGCGAGTCACGCCATACGAGGGCGCGAGGTTTATTGCGCATGAAATTGTGAATGAGGTCTGGACTAACCAACAGCACCCTCTTTTGTCTTTTGTCGGTTTGGCATCCGATTACGAAGACTGCGAATCCTACAGTCAGCACCCGGACAAGAGACGTCGAGAAATTGACGAGGAAATAGTCGAAGAGGCGCGAGCGGTGGCGGCGTCACGGGAGTGACCGTTGCAAAATCGCCGTTACACTCATCCGCCCCAGACCGATCGCGATTGTGGACAACGGAGATATATTCTCCGCTACTTCTTAAACACGAGCTTCTCGGTTAGCCGCTGACCCGATTCCAACGTGCCTGTGGACGATAGCGTCATCTGTTGCCCATCCGCGGAAACCACCCACCGATCCGTTTGAGTGACTTGCTCATCCCTCCGGTAACTCGCATCCACGGTGTGAGGATCGACAAGTTCGAGCGTCACGGTATCGTTGCGCGAGTTCTTTAGATCGTATTGCTTTCCGTCAAAACGGGCGGTATAGCTGAAGTCACCCAGGAAACGGACTCCGCCATTTCCGTCCGCCTCGATCTTGAGCACCAAACCTTGCCGCAAACGGGTCTTGCTGAGATCCTGCGTCCACTCGCCGACAAATGGATCATTCGCGACCTTCGCACCTCCGCTTCGCGTCCACACGGTGATCTCGTCGGCGCGCCCCGGGGTCACAGTCGTGCTTATTAGCTCCTTGCCATCCTTCGAAAGTTGTTCACGAACCGTCGCCACAACAGTTCCGTCCTTTTTCTGCGTGACCTCCGCCTGCCTCTTATCGATCTTGCGCAGAACAATTTGATTGAATCCGAGATTGCCGGGTGCGGGCGAATCGTGTCCGTTGCGATTGGCAGTGAAATCGAAATGTTTTTCGCCTGACATGACCACATGCACCGCGTCACGCAGATGTGTAATGGTGAGCCGGTTCGGAGGATCCAGGCTAGACTGCGCTGAGATGAGCGTCCAGACGCCAAGGCGAGGGTCTGTCGCTCCAGGTTGGACGGCCGCAAGCAGTCCGAACAACAGTAAGCTGGGAATTGATCCTCTCAAGCTGATGGGGAGAGTTTAGCAGATTCACATAGCTCATTACTGTGAATGGTACGCCCTCCGCAAGAGTGCTTTAGTGGCAACGATCTTGTATGCCATGATGAGTGCTATGCATGCGCGCCGCCTTTGGGTGTCAGGAATCGTCCTCGCAGCAACCATTGCACTTCTTCCATTCTCTTTTCATGCTGAGCGCCACTTGGAGACCGCAACCCGTGTCGAAGGAAGCCAGGCTGAAACTGTCCGCGAGGAACTAGCCAATCGTTTTCGGTCGCCGTTCGTGGACCAGGTGGTCCTGGTGATCCAGGGACTTCCGCCTGCGGGTTCAGAGGAAGGCGGGCAAGCGTTAGAAACTATCGTGAGGGGACTGAGAGACCAACCCGGTGTTTCGGGAGTGGTGTCCTATCTCGACCTTCGCGATCCCATCTTCCTGGGCCGGGGAGGGGGAACATTTGTCATTGTGGGACTTACGTCGACCGACGGCCCTGTGGAGTCGCTGGTTCCGCAGCTTCACCAGCTGGCGAGCTCGCTTGAAAATCAACTGCGGGGCCGTTATCCGGCGGTTAAGCTCGAACTCACCGGCGAGATTCCACTGAATTTCGACATTCGGAAAGCGAGCGCCGACGACGTGCGACGCGGCGAAAGTCTGGTGATCCCCGCGACCCTCGCACTGCTGCTGGTGGCTTTTGGAAGCCTGATCGCCGCCCTGATTCCATTGGCAGTTGGCCAGCTTGCCATCGCGACCACTCTGGCGATTACGGGATTCCTGGCCCAGCGCTGGCACTTGTCCATCCTGGTTCATAATTTGGCGACCATGCTTGGCCTGGGCTTGGGCATCGACTACGCGCTCCTCATGGTCAGCCGCTTCCGCGAAGCGATTTCCGCCGGGAACGACGGACCCGCGGCCTCGGTAATCGCGGCACGTCAGGCAGGTCGCACGCTCTTGATTTCGGCCTCAACGGTAGCGATCGGATTTCTAGCCCTCTTGACGGTTCCGATCAGCGAAATCCGTTCCATCGGTATCGCGGGATTCCTGGTGGCGGGAATGAGTGTGTTGCTTACAAATACAATTGTTCCGACAGCACTGGCGTTGCTCGGTCCGCGGATTAATCTTGGCCGATTGCCCTTTACTCCAAAGTTGGATGCGAATCGGGCTGAGCGCACTGGCATTCGCTGGCGGCAATGGGGAAAGGTGATTGTCGCGCATCCCTGGCTTGCCCTCCTTTTGGCAGGCACTCCTTTGCTTCTGCTCGCCTGGCAGATCAGACAACTGGATACCAGCGTTCCCCAGGGAGATTGGCTTCCGCCGGCGGCGGAATCAGTCCGTGCCCTCCACACCCTGAGACAGATGGATCGGGAAGGCGTGGTTGAAGCGTTGCGCATCATTGTCGAGCTTCCAACGGACTCGATCGCGCAAACCGACGCTGGGTGGAACGTGCTTGATCGTGTCACCAAGCGCCTCGCGAGCGACCCTCGCAGTGGCCGCGTGATTTCTATCACCACGATTGCCGAGAGCAACCGGTCTTCCCTCCGTGACCTCTCGCGGGAGACCCGCCGAACGTTTATGAGTAGTGACGGAAAAGCGGCGCTGCTTGAGGTGTTACCCGCGAGTTCTGTCTCCCTGCGCGACCAGGTCAATTGGGTGCGGGAGCTTCGCAAGACCGGCGCGCTAGCTCTCACTGGAGTTCCTGGCGCGACGCTTCTGGTTGGGGGCATCCCGGCACTCAACGCCGATTATGAGACGATTATTAGAGACCGCTTTCCGTCGGTGATGGGGCTTATCGTGGGTGGGACGCTCCTTGCGCTACTCTGTGGATTCCGATCTGTCTTCGTCGCCTTGAAGGCCATCGCACTCAACCTGTTCTCGGTCGCGGCATGCTTCGGAGCGTTGGTTTTCGTTTTCCAGAACGGTCACGGAAGCAGCTTCCTGGGAGTTCCTGAGGGAACCGGTAGCGTGTTTCCTCTTGTTCCGATCGTCGCCTTTGCAATCGTTTTCGGATTAAGCATGGATTACGAGGTGTTTCTGGTTGCACGCGTTCTCGAAGCCAGAAGGAGCGGGCTAAGTGAAATGGATGCGATCCCGGAGGGTCTGGCGAGAACCGCAGGCCTGATTACGAGCGCTGCCGCGATCATGATCGTGGTATTTGCGGCATTCACTTTCGGAAGTTTCCTGGTGGTCAAGATGATCGGATTTACGTTGGCGGTCGCCGTGTTGATTGACGCCACACTCGTTCGTATTGTGATCGGTCCCGCGCTCCTTCGTCTTGCGGGCGATTGGAACTGGTGGCCTGGGGGCTTGCCAAAGCAAGCAAGGCGCGCTTGAAGGCGAGTCGCGGAACGAGTCGTGGATTGCGACGGCCCGGTTTTTGGGGAATGAGATCCGGATTGCAAACATCCGGAAAGCGTTACTCCCGCCTCGGGAGTAGCTCCGCCCCTCACCGCTCTTCTCTGGAAGCATGTCTAGAAATATGGATCGCAGCATCCAGCGCGTCCAAAAACTGATGCGGCGTAGCGTAGATATGATCGACCGATGCGAGCTTTTCCTGTAGCTTCTGTGAGGGATGATCTGGCATGTCTTTGTCCCTGCGCGGCACCCACACGGTTTGCATGCCTGCTTTCTTGGCACCCCGCAGGTTGCCGATCGTATCTTCTGCCATGATTGTCTCGAACGGCTTAATCGGGTCCGCCTGGTCGCGCATGTTGTTAATGGCCGCAAGCGCTTTCTCAAAAACCTCCGGGTGCATGCCTTTTTTATAGGGAGAAATCTCTTCCAGCCCAAAAATTTTGCGCTCGGGGATCACCCCTTTGAGGCCAAGCTTTTCCAACTTTTCCATTGCCTGTCCTTCGCCCTGCTTGAACGAATGCGAGAGGACAGCAACCTCGACCCCAGCGTCCGTTAGCCGCTGTATCTTGCTTACCAATCCGGCATCGGGCCGGATGAACCCGCTGCCCATGTGCCTATTCCAGAGCCGCGTAACCCCTTTTTCTCCCTCTAGGATTTTTCCTTGCAGTTCGTCACGCGTGAGTCCTGCCTTCTTTTTGCTCCTGCGATCCTGAAGTAGCCTCAGATTAAAGGCCATGGCGATCATGTCCTTGTATGGCGGATCAAGGTAAGGTGGGTCAAGGGAGTGATTGTGCCGCATACCTTCTTCCGCCCCGCCCGGGCGCGCTACCCTTCGGCCGCGACGATAGGCTTCCAGCATGCCGAGCACGGAAGCACTTCGGTGGCCCATGCTTTCCAGACGTTCCGCCGTCTCGCTGATGTAGCGGGATAATGCGTCAGCTGGATTCTTCTTCGCTTCCTCCTTTGCCTCTTCAATCAGCTTTTGCGCTATTTTCTTCCGGAATATGGGAAGGCCGTATTCCTTTTCTACCGACCGCCAGGCTCGCAGAACGGCCTTCCGGTATGCCTTATCGTAAGGGTAGAGAAAGGCATCCAGGTCCAAGATAACGAGCCGCACCTTTTCGGGATAAGGCTTAGGGTCGGGATATGTTTTAGTTTTCATGGACTCAGGCGCACGGGCCTGAGATTGCGCACGGCATGGTGATCTTCATTCCCACCGCCATTCTAAAGCGGCGGAGCTTATCTCTTCGTGGGCTAGTAGTGATGCTCATTTCTCGCGGACCTGGCGTCTTCAACCGAATCCGCCACAGCACTGCAAGGTAATACCGAGTTGAGCAGAAAAGACTGCAAGCGGAAGAGCAACAAAAGCAGATACGGGCACAAATTGGGCATAATGAAGTGATTTCAGCCCAGCCTGCCGTATCCCCCGCGGTGAACTAGCTCCAGCTAGAGCTTGATTGCAGGGGTTGAGGTGTGGTGCCGGGAGGGGGAGTCGAACCCCCAAGGGCCGAGGCCCGGCGGATTTTGAGTCCGCTGCGTCTGCCAGTTCCGCCATCCCGGCGCGGGATCTTGCCTACGGAGAAGTTTAGCTTAATGGACCGTCTGCGCCTTTGCAACCGCGCCGTCTTCAGGCCTCGACTGTGGTTTCAGTCTGCACTGGAAGCTTGGCCTGCTGCCAGGCGTCAAAGCCCCCTACCACATTTGTAACGTTTTTGAATCCGGCTCGTTGCAGCAGGCTACACGCGATCATGCTGCGGTATCCGCCCTTGCAGTGGACGGCGATCGGACGATCGCGATCGATCTCCGGCGGAGAAACTTTGAAATTGTCCAGAGGCCACCAGGTCGCGCCTTCAACGTGTCCGGCGTGCCACTCCGGTTCGCGGCGCACATCGAGCACCTGTGAAGCTTGGGATTGCAAGCGATCATGCAAAGCTTGCGCGGTGATTTGGGGCAATTCAGCGAGTGCAAATCCAGCCTGTTTCCATGCTTCGACGCCACCGTCCAAATATCCACGCGGATCTTCAAGGCCTACTCGCGCCAGGCGGAGCCGGGCTTCGGACAATTGGTCGGGCGAGTCTGCGATTAAAACCGGACGAGCGGTTAGGCCAAGGACCGTTCCCGCCCAGGAGGCGAACTGTCCCGACAAGGCAACGTTAATCGAGCCGGGCACGTGCTCGTGAGCGAACTGATCGCCTTGACGAACGTCGAGTGCAATTACTCCGTCGTCCAGCATCAACTTCAGTTGAGCCGCGGCAATCGGGGGTAGCTCGGGAAGATCGGAGAGCGTAGGCGCGCCCTCACGATTTATTTCCGCATCCTGCAGAAAGTATTCGGGACGCGCCGGCAAGTTGGTGGTCAGCTGCCGAATGAATTCCTCTTTCGTCTTTATCTGCAGCGCGTAGTTGGTGAGCCTTTCGGTGCCGATGGTGGAGGAACGTTCGGCGCGCATGTTGCGTCCGCAAAGGGAACCAGCCCCGTGCGCCGGATAGACGAGCACGTCATCCGCAAGCGTGAGCAGTTGGTGATGAAGGCTCTCGTAGAGCATGCCTCCCAATTCCGCTGGAGTGTGCGTCCTCGAAAGATCAGGCCGTCCGACATCGCCCAGGAACAGCGTGTCGCCGGTCAAAACTGCCCAGGGATTCGGTGATTTTTCTTCATCCGTGATTAGAAGGCATATGCTTTCAGGCGTGTGCCCCGGAGTGTCCAGCACTTTGAGAAGCACTTTCCCGACTCGCAACTCGAAGCCATCGCGCACGGCGACGTGTGGGAACTTGGCGCCGGCGTTGGCTCCCATGTAAATCGTTGCCCCGGTACGCGTGGCCAGCTCTTTATGTCCGGAAACAAAATCGGCATGCAGATGAGTTTCAAAGATATGGCGGATCTTCACATCGTGCTCTTCCGCGGCCTTCAGGTAAATGTCCACATCCCGCTGAGGATCGACCACAATCGCTTCTCCCTGTGACGCCAGCATGTAAGAAGCATGTGCCAAACATCCCAGATAAAACTGTTCGAAGTACATGATTGTCGCCTCAATCGAGAGTTGAGGGCATGCAAGAGAACTCAGCCCACATCATCATAATCTAAGGATCGAGATTTGGAAGCTCCCTGAGGGAACAGGCTTAGTGCCGTTGAAATCGCATCGGCGGAGGAAAACTTGGCAGTTTTCCACTTCGATTTCTGCGCTACAATGCATATCAGAGTCGCAGTGTCCTGTTCCCCCCAGGAGGTAGTTTGATGTACCGGCCCCCCAATAGCAGTGGAACCAATCCACCGCTTGACGTCGAGTCAACCATTCGTGGTCTCACCCAGGACTTTTGCACGGCCTTCAACACCGGCAACTATGACCAGGTAGCGGCGTTATTCGCGTCCGATGGCGTATTGATGCTTTCGCATCGTGAGTCGTCTCAGGGACCGAAAGGGATTGAGCGTGCGCTGCGGCAGTACGGCGATTCGGGATATCAGAATCTGCGCTTTGAGACCACGCGCGTAGATTACTCGGGCGACATGGCCGTTGAAATGGGCCGTTACACAGTTTCCTTTGACCCGGGGAACAGAACCGGCGGCGACTCCGGAAAGTTCCTGCGCGCCTGGCGTCGCTTGGGCGCTTGGCGCATCACAGGTGATTCCTGGACCAGCAGCGTGCCCATCGCCGGTCATGAAATCAAACTGGGCGAGAACGCAAAAGTCGCTTAAGGAATCGGGAGTTGCAATTGCAGGCCCCGCTTTGTGATGATACGTTTTGGCAGGCATGAATCGCGCTGCATCTGCCCCGATCGCTTCCGGAAGTTCCGAGGTGACCAGAGACGCCGCTGTCAATACCGATAGCAGCGCTTCATCGCGTTTCTGCCCGAACTGTTCGGCGGAATTGCAGGAGAATCGCTGCAAACTGAGCTGCCCACGGTGCGGCTTTTATCTGAGCTGTTCCGACTTCTACTGAATTAACCGGCATCTTGCCCTTGAATATCCCCGATTTCTAACTAGAACCTTCGGAACTAAATGCCAAGTGCTAAATGCGAAGTGCTCTGGCCTGACACCTTCGCTCCTTTCCATCTACAATAGCTAGGCACATGACTTCATGATTTGAGGAGAAAACATGCAACGCAAGGCAAGCGCGGTTTGGAAGGGTGGACTGAAGGACGGCAAGGGCGCTGTCTCGTCGTCGAGCGGCGTACTAAACAATACCCCCTATTCTTTCAGCACGCGATTCGAAAACACTCCCGGCACGAATCCCGAAGAACTAATTGCGGCGGCGCATGCCGGATGCTTCTCTATGGCCCTCTCCGGGCAATTAGGAGCCGCCAATCTCACTGCATCGAGCATCGAGACCACCGCGACACTCACTATGGAAAAGCTCGATTCCGGCTGGACGATCACTGCGGTTCATCTGGATGTGGTCGGCCATGTACCCAATGCTGACCAGGCTGCGTTCCAGAAGGCGGCGGAAAACGCCAAGAGCGGCTGTCCCGTGTCTAAAGTTCTCAAGGCGGACATCACGATGACGGCCAAGCTGGAAGGGTAGTGGTTCGGGCTTTGGACTTCGGGCTCCCGGATCCAAGGTTCCGTCGCCGGACGAAGGTTTCGGAATGATCTATTTGAAGTTCAGAGACCTGAAGCCCGTCGCCTGAAGCCTGAGACGTTTGACAGCCAACGATGCCCCTGTAGAATATTACTTGTGGTTCTCTCCTAAAGGCGGCCCGAAGAGGTCGCCCCGTAACGAATCACTTTTTGCCATCGTGGCGGAATTGGCAGACGCGCATGGTTCAGGTCCATGTACCCGCAAGGGTGTGGGGGTTCGAGTCCCTTCGATGGCACCAACGGTTTTCTTCTTTTATCCCGCGCTCTCATTTCTCTGACGAGACTTGTTTCATGCCTTTGACGGGCCTGGTTTGACAGGCCAATGACAAAGGATTCGATATCCCTCCCGTATAATTGTTGCGACTTGCCATGCCTGCCAGCCTCGATCAAATCGTTGCCACAACCCGTCGAAAGGTTGCCGAGACCAAGCCTGCAGCGGATCTGCGCCAACTCGACCGGCAGGCTGGAAACCATGTTCCGCGCGGTTTTCGGTGCGCCTTGGAATCTGCCAGCCGGAGTGGCATTGCCGTCATCGCAGAGTTGAAGCGGGCATCGCCTTCACGCGGGCTGATTCGTTTTGATTTCGATTCTGCGAGTCTGGCGAAAGAACTCGAGGACGCGGGTGCGGCCGCATTGTCGGTCTTGACAGACGCAGAATTCTTTCAGGGATCGCTAGAAAATCTGCGGCGTGCATCGGACAGCACAAAGTTGCCCTGCCTGCGCAAGGATTTCATCGTCGACGAATTCCAGTTGCTGGAAGCGCGGGCCACCGGCGCTGACGCGGTTCTGTTGATCGTGGCCGCGTTGTCCGCGGATGAATTGAAGCTGCTGGCCAGTCGAGCCGGTGAATACAGCCTTGACGTTTTGTGCGAAGTGCACGATGAAGACGAATTGCGTCGAGCCGCGGATGCCGGGTGCACGCTCATCGGCGTAAACAGCCGCGATTTGCGAACATTCAAAGTTGATCTTGCAACACCGTTTCGGCTGGCTGATGTGATTCCCGAGAACGCGCTTCGGGTAGCCGAGAGTGGGATCCATAGCGGCGCGGACATCGCCCGTCTGCGTGCGGCTGGCTACCAGTCATTCCTCATCGGCGAGTCGTTGATGAAAGCGAAGTCGCCCGGCGAAGCTCTCAGGGCGTTTCTGGCGGAAGCGCAACGCGAGTCGCAAGCGCCGATCAGAACGTGAGCGGCGATCGACCAGCGAACGATGGCAGAGAACTGGATTCCATGACCTGGGTAAAGATTTGCGGGATCACGAATCTCGAAGATGCGCTGACCGCGGTCGAGGCCGGCGCGGATGCGGTGGGATTTGTGTTTTATGAAAAAAGCCTCAGGAAGATTAGCCCGGGAGCAGCGGGTGAGATCGTGGAAAAGCTCCCGGTGCAACTGGAAAAGGTCGGCGTTTTCGTGAACGAGTCAGCTGAGCAGATAAATCAATCTGTGCGGCAGGCCGGGTTGACGGCGGTGCAGCTCTGCGGAAAAGACTCTGTCTTGGGATTCATCAAGTATATGCAGGCACAGCCAAACGCAAACCATCGCCCAAAAGTCATTTCCGTGATCTCTGGTAGAGAAGTAGCAGAAGGCGGCTTTCTCTTCAGCGACAAACTGAGGGATGCGTTGTATGCACTCCTGGTTGATTCCGGTTCTGCGGCACAACCCGGTGGTACAGGAAATCGCTTCGATTGGGAGAAGTCAAGTGGAGCGTTTGAAATGCTGAGCATGAGAATCCCAGCGATTGTTGCGGGCGGACTCACTCCTGAGAATGTGCCGGAGGCGTTGATGCTCTTACATCCCTGGGGCGTGGATGTTTCCTCGAGCGTCGAATCGAAACCGGGCAAGAAAGATCCAGAAAAAGTCCGGGCGTTTGTCGCTGCCGTTCGTCAGGCCGAGAGGCTGGTATAGCAAAATGGCAACCGCAACTGTGACGAAAGATAAGAAGTTGTTGCCAGTCAAAGGCCGCTTCGGCGTCTATGGAGGGCGCTACGTTCCCGAGACGCTGATGTCCGCGCTTGAGGAATTGGAGCGCGAATACGACAAGGCGAAACGTGATCGTGGATTCCGGCGCCGCCTGGATGAACTCCTGCACACCTACGCTGGGCGACCGACACCATTATTTTTCGCGCGCCGACTCACCCAAAAACTTCGCGGCGCAAAGATCTACCTCAAGCGCGAAGATCTGCTTCACACCGGGGCACACAAAATCAACAACTGTCTCGGGCAAGGACTGCTGGCCGAACGCATGGGCAAGCGCCGCATCATCGCCGAAACCGGTGCAGGACAGCACGGCGTCGCCACTGCTACTGTTTGCGCGCTCCTCGGTTTCGAATGTGTCGTTTACATGGGCACCGAGGACATGCGGCGTCAGGAACTGAACGTTTTTCGCATGCGGTTGCTCGGGGCTGAAGTACGCGGTGTCGAGTCGGGCTCGCGCACCCTGAAAGACGCCATCAATGAAGCTATGCGCGATTGGGTGACCAACGTTCGCACTACGCATTATCTTCTAGGCAGCGTGCTGGGCGCTCATCCTTATCCCACGATGGTTCGAGATTTTCACAAAGTGATCGGCCGTGAGACGCGCGCGCAGATTATCAAAGCCGAAGGCAAGCTGCCTACTGCGATTATCGCGTGCGTCGGCGGCGGCTCGAATTCGATCGGCATTTTCTTTGAATTCATCAAAGACAAGCGAGTGAAACTCGTCGGCGTTGAAGCTGGCGGACGCGGCGAAAACCTCGGCCAACACGCCGCGCGCTTTCACGGCGGTTCGCCGGGCGTGCTGCAAGGAACCTTTTCCTACCTGCTGCAAGATGCTGCGGGGCAAGTGGCGGATACGCACTCGGTGTCAGCAGGACTCGACTATCCCTCGATCGGTCCGGAGCATGCGGCGCTTTATGATTCGGGCCGCGCAGAGTACGTTTCTGCATCCGATGCGGAAGCGCTGGACGCATGCACGCTGCTGGCTCGGACAGAAGGCATTATTCCGGCGCTCGAGTCGGCGCACGCTGTCGCAGAAGTGATCAAACGCGCGCCCAAGATGAAAAAGTCAGACATCGTGATTGTGAACATCTCTGGGCGTGGAGATAAAGATATCGGAATCTTGAGAGAGAACCTGAAGCTGGACGGCTAGATCGGCGCGCGGTTTTCAATTGCCAAGCGCGAGTTTGAACCAAACTTTCAAACCATGCCTCTTTCTTTTCAAACGCGTCCCTCTCTCGTCGCCTACGTTACCTGCGGCGATCCGAATTTGGCAACAACTCGCGATGTCGTTTTGGCTGCGATCGAGGCCGGTGCCGATGTGATTGAACTGGGCGTGCCATTCAGCGATCCCGTCGCTGACGGCCCGGTGATTCAGCGCGCCAGCCAACGGGCGCTCCACCAAGGCACAACGCTAGTCGATGTTCTGAAACTCTCGGCGGAAGTGCGCCAGCACGCTCAGTCAACCGGGCTCATCATCTTCTCGTACTTGAATCCCATTCAGCGCATGGGATTGGAAAAGTTTTGCAAGATTGCGCGCCACGCGGGGGTGGACGGAGCGCTGCTGACAGACCTACCTGTGGAAGAAGCAGGCGACTATCTGCGCGAGATGCGTCGAAACGATTTGGCGACTGTGTTCCTCGCAGCGCCCACCAGTACGGACGAGCGCTTAAAGCGCATCGCTGACGCCTCGAGCGGATTTGTCTACGCAGTCGCCCGAACGGGAGTGACTGGAGCCCGCCAACAGCTCACGCAAGATGCACAGAAACTCGTTCGTCGCCTGCGCAAATTCACGAAACTGCCGATCGCCGTTGGCTTCGGCATTTCCACGGCGGAGCAATTCGCGGCAGTAGGAGAATTCGCTGACGCGGCGGTCGTCGGCAGCGCCATCGTCGAAACGATCGAGCGGAATCCCGGCAAAGAAGCCGAGTCTGTGGCAGAATTTATCAAACAGCTCTCAGCCGTCAGCTCTCAGCTTTCAGCTCAACAACGATGAGTCTTGCATTCGAGAAGCTGGCACATTAATGTTCCTGATCTCGATCTAGAGGTTGAGCTAAGAGCTGACGGCTGAGAGCTAGTAGCTTCTATGGACATTTCGGATTGGCGCAAGAAAATCGACGAACTTGACCGCAAGTTGGTGGAGTTGCTGAGCCAGCGAGCTCAAGCCGCCCACGAGATCGGCAAATTGAAACGGGGCATAGGCATGCCCATCTATGAGCCAGATCGTGAGCGGACGGTGTTCGATAATGTGCGAGGCATGAATCCGGGGCCGTTGCCCGATCGCGATCTACTCTGCATTTACGAACGCATTATGGACATCATGCGCCAGATCCAGCAAGAAGAGATCGGACCGAAACCGAGAACAGCTGAGGTTCCCGGGGATACAGAGCTAGATTCCAAGGTGAATGACTGAACATCGGCCATTAGCCCTTGGCGTTTAGCTCTTGTCTTTTCGATCTGGGCTAACGGCCAAGAGGCGAGAGCTAAAAGCCTTCTTATGATCGTCGCAATGCAAGAATCGGCAACTGAGGAGCAAATCCAGCAGGTGGTGGAACACCTGATCGAGATGGGCTTCTCAGTGCATCGCTCCACTGGCGCGAGGCAGACCGTGGTGGCGGCGGTGGGGGCCCGGGTCGATTTTGATATTCGCAACCTCGAAGTGTTGTCAGGAGTCGAACACGTTCACCGCATCAGTGCGCCTTACAAGTTGGCGGGACGAAGTTTCCGGCCGGCGGGCACCATAGTCGAATTTGCCAACGGATTGAAAATCGGCGGCGAGCAGATAGTTGTGATAGCGGGCCCCTGCTCGGTGGAATCTCGCGAGCAGCTTTTCGCCACGGCCGAGCGTGTGGCAAAGGCTGGCGCGCGGGCGCTTCGTGGCGGCGCTTTTAAGCCGCGTAGTTCTCCTTATTCTTTTCAGGGACTCGGATTAGAAGCTTTGAAACTTCTGCGTGAAGCCGGCGATCGCTTTGGATTATTGGTCATCAGCGAGGTTATGGAGATTTCGCAAATCGCCATCATGCTACCTTTTGTGGACATCTTTCAGGTCGGCGCGCGAAACATGCAGAATTTCAATCTGCTGCGCGAGTTGGGCAAAGTCAAAAAGCCGGTTCTTCTGAAGCGCGGCATCGCTGCGACCTTCGAGGAGTTGCTGCTCTCCGCCGAATACATCATGGCCGGCGGTAATTACGACGTAATTCTGTGCGAGCGCGGTATTCGCACTTTCGAAACCTATACTCGCAACACGCTCGATATTTCGGCTATCCCGATTATCCACAAGCTCTCGCACCTGCCCATGGCGTCCGATCCCTCGCATGGCACCGGGATTCGCGATAAAGTCGCCCCTATGGCGCGCGCGTCCGTAGCCGCTGGTGCCGACGTGCTGTTGATCGAGGTGCATCACGATCCCGACAAAGCGTTATCGGATGGCGCTCAATCGCTCTATCCCGATCAATTCTCCGAGCTGATGGATCAGTTGCGAATGATTGCGCCCGCGGTTGGCCGCAAGATAGCTTGAGAAGAAAGCTCACCACGGAGACACGAAGGCACGGAGAAAACAGAAGCTCATACGAGTAAACATCGGAGAGCGCGTTCCAGCATTCGGTTTCTTCTCTGCGCCTCCGTGTCTCCGTAGTGACAATACCTGATGCCTACTCGCCAAATCACGATCATCGGTACTGGACTGATTGGCGGATCGCTCGCCCTGGCTCTGAAGAAACATCGGTTTCCTGGACGAATCATCGGCTGCGATCGGGCGCCTGTTCTCGAGCACGCGCGAACCAAGGCCGCGATTGATGCCGGGCACACCAATCCCGCCGACGCAGTTCGTGGGAGCCAGATCATCGTGCTCGCAACGCCGGTTAGCGGCATCATCGACCTGATCGAACGGCTCGGACCCGCTCTGCCGCCAAAGACTCTGCTCACTGACGTCGGGAGCACGAAGGCGCAGGTCGTGGAGCGAGCTAAGACCGTCTTCCGCAAAAACACTGGTACTCGCTTTCTCGCCGGGCACCCCATGGCGGGCAAGGAACAGTCTGGCGTGGAATATGCCGATCCCGATCTCTTTCACGGAGCTGCCTGGTTTGTCACTCCAGTCCCAGGACAAAAAGTCTATGACGATTTGAGCGGAGAGTATTTGGAATGGGTGGAGAAGATTGGGGCGCGCATCGCCAGCATGGATGCCAACGATCACGATCAATTGTGCGCCTGGATCAGTCATCTGCCTCAGATGATTTCCACCGCGCTTGCTGCCTCCTTGGTCGATGAATACGGCGCAGATGCGCCACTGCTCGAGGCCGGCGGCCGCGCGTTGCGCGAGATGACCCGTATTTCGAGCAGCCCTTATTCCATGTGGCGCGACATCGCTCTGACCAACAAGACCAACATTCGAAACGCGCTTTTGAGACTGGAGCAGCATCTGGCGCATATCCGCGAAAACCTCGACACACGGGAGCTGGCCATGGAGTTCGAGCGCGCTCACCAGTTGAAGAAAATCGGGCCAGCCAAACGGAAGCAACTTGATTGAGTCATTGATTCATTGGTTCATTTCCTCAATTCTCATTTAGAATCTTGTTTCTCATGAACAAAGTTGTTGCTAATGCCGACGAGGCCGTGCGCGATATCTCCGACGGCGCTACGCTCATGGTTGGCGGCTTTGGGCTCTGTGGTATTCCTGAAAACTTGATCCGCGCCCTCGTCCGCAAGGGCGTAAAGAATCTAACCACGATCAGCAACAATGTCGGCGTGGATGGTTTTGGCATGGGTCTTCTGCTCTCCGCGGGACAGATCCGCAAACACATCGGAACTTACGTGGGCGAGAATAAGCTGCTGGAACGGATGGTTCTGGAAGGCAAAGTCGAGTTGGATCTGGTGCCGCAGGGAACATTTTCCGAGCGCATGCGCGCAGGCGGCGCAGGCATCCCCGCGTTCTTCACGCCCACCGGCGTGGGTACGATCGTCGCTGAGAACAAGGAGACTCGCGAATTCGACGGCCGCGTGTACGTCATGGAACAAGCGCTGAAAGCGGACTTCGCTCTCGTGAAAGCTTGGAAGGGCGACAAGTGGGGCAACCTCGTTTACCGAAAAACGGCCCGCAACTTCAATCCGATGATGGCAACTGCGGCGAAGATTACGATCGCGGAAGTTGAGCAGTTAGTCGAAGTCGGCGAGTTGGAACCGGATTTGATCCACACTCCCAGCGTCTATGTGAATCGCATCTTCCAAGGCGAATTGTACGAAAGGCGAATCGAGAAGCGAACGACAAGAAAGGTAAGTTAGGTCGCATGCCCGGCAAAGACGTTGAAAAGCGCGAGCGCATCGTTAAGCGGATCGCTCAAGAACTCCGCGATGGCTTCTATGTCAATCTCGGTATCGGAATGCCAACGCTCGTGGCCAACCATGTTCCTCCGGGCATGGATGTAATCCTGCAAAGTGAAAATGGGATGTTGGGAATCGGCCCGTATCCGATCGAAGGCCATGAGGATTCGGACCTCATTAATGCGGGGAAAGAAACTGTCAGCGAAATGGCAGGCACAGCTTATTTCTCAAGCGCCGACTCCTTCGCCATGATTCGTGGCGGCCACATTGACCTCAGCGTTCTCGGCGCCATGGAAGTCGACGAGGAAGGCAACTTGGCCAACTGGATGATCCCAGGGAAAATGGTGAAGGGCATGGGCGGCGCGATGGACCTGGTGGCGGGCGCACGCCGCGTAATCATAGCCATGGAGCACACGACCAAAGATCTTCAGCCGAAAATCCTGAGGAAGTGCACACTGCCGCTGACTGGCGTCAGAGTCGTCAACACAATCGTGACGGAAATGGCAGTCATTCACGTGACGCCTTCAGGCCTGTTGCTGGAAGAAGTCGCGCCTGGCCTAAGTGCGGATGAGGTTCAGCGCGTCACCGAAGCCACGCTGATACTCAGTCCTGATCTCAAGACCATGGCCAACTAAGAATTCTCGCAGATCTACTGTGCCCCCGCGTAGCTTTTCATTCGCGCCGCATCGAATTCATCGCCCTTCTGCCAGCCAATCAGTTTGGTTTGCGAGGCGGCTTCCCACCCCAGCACAAATCCAAATCGCGCCATCGCCGCATCGCCAGTAAAATCCATGCTCGGATGATATTCATCGCTCGGCTGATGATAGTGCTTTGAGGTGTACTCTTCGGCCTGTTGCATGCCCCAGGCGGCATCGTGTCCCTTATATTTGGTGCCTTCGTTGATCGAGAACGAGGGAATACCGACGCGCGCCAGACTGAAATGATCGGAGCGATAGTAATGTCCGGCCTCGGGACGTGAATCGGGACGAATCGTCAGACGAAATGTTTTCGCCATCGCCTCGACTTCGGGATAGAACGTAGTGCGTTCTGCTCCAGAAACTTCTACCTCTTCAGGCGAGCCCAGGGGCGGTATGTCGTCATAGTTCAGATCGAGGCTGATTTTGTCTGCCGGAACCGGCGGATGCTTGCCCAGATACTCCGAGCCCAGCAAACCCTGCTCCTCTGCAGTTACCGATGCGAACAGAATGGAGCGGCGCGGCCTCTGCGATGCTTCGGCGTACGTGCGCGCGAGCTCCAGCAGAATCCCGCAGCCGGTGGCGTTATCGTTAGCGCCGTTGTAGATGTTGTCGCCCGGCATATCTGGGCGAATGCCGAGGTGATCGTAGTGGGCCGTATACAGCACAGCTTCGCTCTTGAGCTTGGAATCCGAACCGGGGAGCGTGGCCAATACGTTGTTCGATTCGAATGGACGAATCTTGCTTACCATGTGCGCTTTCAATTTCACCGGAAGCGCAACCGGACGGAAATCGCGAGAGCGAGCATCCACCATCATCCTGTCGAGGTCCATGCCCGCAGCGGCAGTCATTTGTTTCGCAACGTCGAACTGAACCCATGCCGCAACCTTGAGTTTCGGTGAGCCGTCGAGCTTTAGATATGACTTCTCGCCCGAGTTCGAGTTGCGAACGACTTCCCAGGGATAGCTCGCCATCTCAGTCTGATGAATGAGAATCGCGCCCACTGCGCCCTTGCGGGCTGCTTCTTCGTATTTGTAGGTCCAGCGACCGTAATAAGTGAGCGCCTTTCCTTTGAAGAAATTCACATCGTCGGAGGGTGGCTCGTTGACCAGCATCAGCAAAACCTTGCCGCGCACGTCCGTTCCCTTGTAGTCGCCCCATTGATATTCGGGAGCTTCGATTCCGTAACCCACATACACAATTTCCGCGTCTACGTCGGACTGCGGTTGCTGCGTCTGGTCATAGGCCACGTATTGTTCGAGTGGTTTCAAATCTGTGGCCGCTCCTCTCGACGAGATCAGTGAAAACGTGGTTTCCGGCGCCGGCGTAATGCCGACCATCGGAACCTTCTGCAAATAAGAACCATTGTCGCCGGCGGGTTTCAGGCCATAGAGAGCGAATTCAGTGGCGATGTATTCGGCCGCAATGTCACCGCCCCGCTGTCCCGTGCCGCGGCCTTCGAGCAAGTCGTGCGAGAGGAAGCGCACGTGCGCCCGGATGCGCTCGGGATCGATTTTTTGCATGGCTGCGAAGGCTGCGCCCGGCGGCCGTACAAAATCACTCGACGTCCGTGTATGCTTCTGCGATGACTGCGCCGCGGAAGTATTCGAGAACACAAGAAGCACGAAAAGCACGATGATGCTAGTACGCATCCTCAGAGGCTCCCTAGATAAACTGATGTCGGATAAGATTTTTATTGTAAGGGAAAGCGCCGGAAGCGCGTTGTTACCTGTGGACTGACCCTTCAGTTTCGCTCTGCTGTGCCCGCGACCGCAGGCTAGTTCTTTGACCCTCAACCGGCACGGAATTCCGGTACCTGCTCGTCCACTCGGAACACCGGTTTGGGGCCTTCGCCAGTGAGTTCCGCGGCCTTGCGGTTGATTTCTTCGATTTCTTTCCGCGCCCATCCCACGCTGGAGATTTCAATCTCTCCGTCCTGCGCGATCCAGAAAATGGTCGGCACATTTGTTAAACCGTAGGCGTTCGATGCTGGATAGGTTTTCGTATCATCCAGCAGGACCGGGAACGTCAGTCCGAATTCCTTGATAAAAGCGGCCGTGTCTTTTCTCTCGTTCTGGGAGACGCCGACGATGGTCACATTCTTTCCGCCATGGGCTTTGTAAATCCGCTCAAGAAACGGGAAAGTGTATTGGCACACCGGGCAGGACACTTTGAAGAAAGCTGCTACCACCGGGCCACGCGTAAGCGCCTCGCGCAAAGAGAACTGCTTTCCATCCATCGTCTGCAGTTTGAAATCCGGCGCGGATATTCCCGCAGTCAGAGCAGCCATACTTTTTCCTCCGAAAATTGTCCAAAACCATTTCACCGCTGCTTCCATTCTAACGTGGACTCGCAAATATCAAGTCGTAAGGAGCGCGAGCAGTGCTCATCGGCCACGTTACTCTAGATGATTTTGGCAGCGCGCAGGATTTTCCGAGTCAGACCGGTTAACGGCAAGGCAGTGACGCGGGACTTCCGCACCCAGCGCCCGTTTAGGTCCTCGGGAGCGGGGCCGCGCAGCACTCCAACAACATAGTCAGTCACGGTGATGGAATGCCTTACTGTGAACCACGCTGCGGCTTTTTCGTTTGCGCCGGAAGTCTCGGGCAATTCCCACATGTCTGGCATCAGCTTCGCCGCATGCGAGCGCTGGACCAGGAAGATCGATCCGTTCCGGCAAGCGAGCGTGTAGTGGATGTCTCGCTTCGTCTGGCGAGTTGCCTTCATTTGCCTCCGCAGTTCGCCGCGTGTCGCGCAGAGATCGGATACCGGGCACAATAGGCATTGGGGCTACCGCGGCAGGCATACGGTCGCGCCCAATTCCATCAGGGCCTGGTTGAAATCGCCCGGACGCTGCTGACTGAGCAGTTCTCCCGCGGCGCACCACAACTCTTCGCCTGCCAGGTTTCTACCTTGCATGCGCTGCAAAACGCGCTCCACGTTTCCGTCTATCACAGCCACAGGTTGGTCGAAGGCAATGCTGGCGATCGCTGCCGCGGTATAGCGGCCGATCCCAGGTAGAGCGCGCAGGTCTTCTGCCCTCTCGGGAAACTTTCCTCCATGCTCCTTCACAATCTTCTTCGCCGCTGCATGCAACATGCGAGCGCGACGATAATATCCCAGCCCGCTCCAGGCGGCTAACACCGACGCTTCTCGTGCGGCGGCCAGCCTTTCGATGCTCGGAAAGCGCTGCAAGAATCTGGCATAGTGACTCGTGACGGCAGCCACGCGAGTTTGTTGCAGCATGATTTCCGAAAGCCAAACGCGATACGGGTCGCGATTCTGCCGCCAGGGCAAGTCGCGTTTGTGCTGGTCAAACCAGTGGAGCAAGCGCTGCTGAAAGCGTCCGCTGCCAGTCGAATCTTCCCTTCCGCAGGCTTTTTCTAGGGTCATTGATGCAGGCCGTACAACCTCAGCGCCTCCTAATCCCACAAACTAAGAAGCTATCTCGGAGGACGACTTCGCTTGGCGCGATTCTACTGTAAACCGGCTGAGTCGACCGAAGTGGCCAATCGCGCTACTTTCGTCGGACCCCGGGGTTTGACTCAGGATGCCTCCCCGTTGACCTTCGTTCGCAGGCAGGGAATAATGGCTGAGCCTGGTGTCCGCAATCTACGAGTGCCGATTTACGCGCTCACGAAATCGAAGGACCTCCATGAACGACTTCAACCGCAAGGTGGAAGAAGCATCCGCGCGTATCAACAAGTCCGTAGCCGAGGTAGCCGCCACAGTGGAGAAAGAAACGGCGGAGTTGATTGCTCATCTGAACGACGAGGTGGTGCCGGTTGTCCGCCAGCATTCCACCAAGGCGTTACGAATCGCGGCGGAGAAGCTAGCGAACCTCGCCGACTATATGGAGAATCAGCCTCCCCGCAAGTGAGGGCTTGTTTACGTTGCGATCGCGAGTGCCCGAGTCTCGGCGGCAATCCTGACCATCGCTTTGCGATTGCTATTTTTGCTTCTCTTCTCTGTTTTCTGCTGTCTGGCTGCGGCGAACATAAACAAGCACAGGTCAATGTTCCGCCTCCGCCGTCTATCAGTGCGCCCGAGTCGCAAACCAGTTCCGTGACTGCCGAGCCAGCGGCCAGGACAACTGCACCCGGACCATCCGAGTCAGAGGAAGATGCGTTCCGTATTCCCGCGAATGCGAAACCAATTCTAGTGGAGACCGGCCTCGCGAGTTGGTACGGAGGCCCTTACAACAAACGTGTTGGCTCCAATGGCGAAGTCTACAACATGCATGCCATGACCGCCGCCCATCGGACCCTTCCGTTGGGATCGATTGTGCGTGTAACGAATCTGAAGACCGGGCGCTCAGCACTGGTGCGAATTACTGATCGTGGACCATTCATCGAAGGTCGCGTGCTGGATCTCTCACAAGCCGCGGCCAAGAAAGTGGACGTCTGGCAGGCGGGCGTTGCGATGGTGCGCATCGAAGTGATGCGTGCACCGTCTTCCTTGGAAACGGGTGGAAGATGGGCGGTGCAGATCGGCGCTTTCGAAAAGGAGCACTCCGCCGATAAATTAGCCGACCATTTGTCTCACCGATATCAGACTGCGAAGGTGCAATGTTTCAGCAGTCCAATCGGAGATTGGTGGGTGCGAGTCCGCGTGCAGGATGACGATCGCAAACTTGCCGAAGAAGTCGCCCGCAAAACCCAGACTCCGCAAGGATCAATCTTTCTGGTCAGGCTCGACTGAGAATTTCTGCGACTTGCGCTCGAATCTGAATTGCAGCCTCCGGCATCAACTCCTCTGAATAGCAATTGCAGCGAGTTCACTCTTTACCCCCGAGGAGATTCCGCATGAAAAAGATGTTAGCCGCGCAAGTCACAAAGCCTGGTACCCCTTTTGAACTGGTGGAACGTGACGTGCCGCAGCCCGGGCCCGGACAAGTGCGAGTTAAAGTTTTGGCCTGTGGCGTCTGCCACAGCGATGTAGTTGTGAGGGAAAACATCTGGCCCGGAATTCAGTTTCCTCGTATCCCAGGTCACGAGGTTGCTGGAATCATCGATGAGGCCAGTCCCGAAGCCGCGCTCGATTGGCAGCCGGGACAACGCGTCGGGATCGGGTGGCATGGCGGGCAGTGCAATCGTTGCATTCCGTGCCGCAGGGGCGACTTTGCCAATTGCATTCGCTTGAAAATAACTGGCGCCAGCTACGACGGTGGCTACGCGCAATACATGGTCGCACCGGTGGAAGCGTTAGCCCATATGCCGGATGATCTTTCGCCGGAAGACGCGGGGCCGCTTCTCTGCGCCGGCATCACCACCTTCAATGCGCTTCGGCACAGCGGTGCCGGTCCCGGAGACCTAGTAGCCGTTCAGGGTGTGGGCGGCTTGGGGCATCTCGGAATTCAGTTTGCCAACAAGTTTGGATTTCATGTGGTCGCCATTGGCAGGGGACCAGAAAACGCCGATCTGGCTGCGAAACTCGGCGCTCATCGCTACCTCGATAGCAATGCCGTGGATGCCGCCAAGGAACTTACCAAGATGGGCGGAGCTCGCGCGATTCTGAGTACCGTTCCCAACGGTAAAGCCATGTCGGGTCTGATCAACGGGCTCGGTGCCAACGGAACCATGATGGTGGTCGGTGCGGGTCCCGAAGCGATCGAGGTTACGCCCGCCCAGTTAATTCAAGGCAGAAAAGGTATTCAAGGATGGCCTTCAGGAACTCCAGCCGACTCCGAAGATACTTTGCGCTTTGCTAAGCTGACCGGTGTGCGCGCGATGATTGAAAAATATCCCTTGTCCAAAGTGAACGAGGCCTACGATCGAATGATGAGCGGGAAGGTGCAGTTTCGAGCCGTCCTAACCATGCCTTCGTGACGGTTCAGCATCAAAGACCGCACTGCAAAAACTTTCTCCGATCGGATATAGTACCCATGCGCCTTCCCCGTCCCGGCGACATCCGTGCTTCCGCGCGGCGTGTCTCCTATTCTGAACTATGGACGGTGTCATGAACGACTGTTTATTCTGCCGCATCATTCGCGGGGAAATACCCTCCAAGAAAGTCTACGAAGACGAGCACACCTACGCCTTCGACGATATTAATCCGCAAGCCCCGACGCATGTGCTGGTCGTTCCCAAAAAACACGTCCGCGGACTGAAGGAAGCTGTGGCAGAGGATGCCGAATTGATCGGCCGCTGCCAGCTCGTCGCCGCCAATATCGCGCGCCAGCGCAGCATCGAGGACGGCTATCGAACCGTGCTCAACGTCGGCCCTCATGCCGGGCAGTCGGTTTTTCACCTGCACGTGCATCTGCTGGGAGGGCGGAATTTGCAGTGGCCTCCGGGGTAGAAATGGTTGGGATTGAATGATCTCGATTTAGACTGGCAGTTCAGCGACTTCGAAATAGAGAGGCGAGGTTTACATGCGACTACGAGCAAAGCTCGCCCTATACGAGGCTGATGTCCTGAGGGTGATCGGTGAGGAGTCGAAGCAGAACGGGACGAATACATTGACCTCGCGTCAGATTGACCGCATCATTAAACTTTCACGGTCCGGGAAGTCGAAGCTCTAACCGTTCCTCTCCGCCTTATTATCCCTACTCCCCGGCGGCTTGGTCTTCCGGGGCGCCGTGGCGGCGCAGCAACTGGGGCAGGTTCTGGGAGAATGCCGAGCGCGGCAGAACCATGTCGCACCCGACTTCATGAGCCTTCTGCTTCAAGTCGCCCTGCACGTGCGAAAGAAATCCGATAATCGAAGTCTTCTTCAGCTTACTCTTCAGCTTGGGAATAAGAGTCAGCGGCTTGGCGTTCGCATTGTTCATGTCGAAGATGACCAGTGAAGGCTTTTCTTCGCCATTCTGTTTAATTCGCTCGAGCATATCTTTTTCGTTCTTGACGAACTCGACTTTGACATTGAGCTTCCGCGCTGTCTCCTGAATTTTGGCTTGGAAAAACAAATCATCGACGAACGCAAAGATGCGCGAATTGGCGTCCTCGTTGAGCGGCAGCGGATCGGGCTCAAGAGGAGCATACGACGGAGCAAAGCCGGGACGGCCACCCCGTCCGCGCTGGCCCTTGTCTCCGCCGAGCGCGCCACGATAGCTGTGATCCATGGGAGCGCTGTAGATACCGCTTAATTGCTGGCGATCACGACCACCAGGATTCCCTGCGCGATTTGACGGGCGACGTCCCCGCCGCCGTCTGCGTTGCCCTCCGCCTCCGGAGGGATTTCCGGGTCCAACATTCATATTGTTTCTCGTGTGTAGTCTTGCGTTCAGTCTCAGAAAGAAGATTCTGTTTTGCTGCCTTGGTGCAACCTCACTCCGGGTGGTACATCGCCTCGCGCACATGCACCGAGCGTGCGTGGAAACCCAATGCGGTTGGAGTTCATCCGTGAATGATCTTTGTCCGTCTAGGCGCCTGGAGCTGATGGGCGCGGGAGGCCAGCTAGGGAGCATGGCCGCTTGGGAACAATATGATGGTATCTCTCGCGGCGGATAGAGCGCAAGTGCTAACTAACGGTAATTTTGCACAGAAGTAACTGGATCGCTTCTCGGTCCAGCTTCGGCACCGGCCCACGACGAACCCCGCCTAGGTTCCGCGACTGACCTCGCGCGCCCATTGCATGGCTTGCCAGTAACACTCCGCGACCTCGCTCTCCGTGATATGGAGCCGGCTGGTCAGGTCACTGGCTGTTTTCCACTCGCCGGATTCTTGCGCCAACATGAGTTGATAGAACAGCCGCAAGCGGCTGGCTCCGCCCAACAGCACGGACTTGGTTTCCTGATCGATGGGAATGTGATCAAGCACCTGGGACATGGGTATCTCCAGAATGGCATCCATCAACGAGAGCAGGCCCATCAAGAACAAGTCGGAGTCCCCGTGCGGGATTCTTGGCGAGAGCAGTTCACAAAAGCGGGCGCGGACCATGGCAGAGAGCACCAGTTCACTGGTTTTGCCTTGTCCAGCGCCGAGGGTAGCCACTAAGCGGATCCAGCGGCGGACTTCCCGTTCTCCCAAAATCGACAAAGCGTGCCGGACCGAGTGAATCTCGTTGGCGAATCCGAAGGCGGCGGAATTCAAGTAACGCAGCAAACGGTAGCATAGCGCGGCTTCGCTCTTGATCAGATTCTCGATCTCGCGCACATCCAACTCGGGCTGCGAAACTGCCTTCAACATACGCAGATAGTTGAGCCGGTTGGCTGGAATTTCATGGGCAGTGAGTATTTCCGGACGGCGGAAGAAATATCCCTGGAAATACAGAAAGCCGGCTTTCTTGGCGGTTAGAAACTCCCCGTGCGTTTCCACCTTTTCGGCCAACATCCGGCAGCGCCAGGGTCCGTAACGTTTGACCATGGCGGCAGCGTCAGCCTCCGATGTCGCCCTGATATCCACCTTAATGATGTCGGCGATATCAGTCAGCGCTTCGCGCGGGTCGTTCACCGCAAAGTCGTCCAAGGCGATCGTGTATCCCGCTTCTTTCAGGCGGCGGCAGGCGGCCACCACCAGTTCGTCTGCTGGAACGGTCTCCAGCACCTCGACCACGGCCTGTTCCGAAGGCAGCAGAGTGATGTAGTCCTTGAGTAGGACGTCGCGCGTGCAGTTGACAAAGGCTCTACGCCCGTCGCAGAGAACGTCAAGGCCCAGCAACATAGCGGTGTTTAGTGTGCTGCGCGAAGCCAGGTCCGGATCGGCGTGGCGGAAAAAGTCTTCCACGCCATCGCGAAACAAGAGTTCGTAACCGAATACCTTTTCGTCCACCGTGAGAATCGGTTGGCGAGCGACAAACTGGGTTCCAGGCCCTGGTTTGCCGTGGTCGGGGTTGAGAGCAGAAGTAGGGGCAGTCACTCCCTACATATCGGCTCAACTCCGAAAGAGATTAACCGGGTCAAGTTGTTAACGGGGAACAAGCAAAACGACACGGAGTCGTATTTTATTCCTCAACCCATTCGATGCCGCAGGTGTAGCACTTCCAGCTGTTCTTGCGTACAGGAATGGGAAAGGTCAAGAGCAGCCACAGGCCATAAGTCCAGAAGCGATTGAGTTTTTCGAATCCGATGTCGAGCGAATAACAACGAGGACACCGCGGCTGCGCATAGGACTCGCCAACTTCTTCCTCGTGGAACTCCGGCGGGATCGGTTCGTCCAGAATGGCGCGAGCCGCCTCGGCATCTTGCTCATGTACCTGCAGGCGAATGCCGCCGATGGCGTTCGAGAGCAGCCAATCCATGCGAACCAGGTTGCCGTCGGCCAGAGCGCAGGCGATTCCCGCCGACTCCAGCTTTCCCTTGGCCAGCAGGGCTTCGGGAACATCGCGGAAATGCTGCAGTGTGACGAGTTCGGTCGACACTTTCGAGTAGCTCCCGATTCGGGGTAGAACCGTCCCGTGCCGCTATTCTATTGCACCGTAAGCGTGATCGTTACGGGATGCGAAAGAGTGCCTCCCGAGGTGGCCGCCGTGACCGTCACCGTGCTGGTTCCCGCAGGAGTGCCCGGATTGGATGGTCCGCCACTACTCCCGCCGCAGGCTGGCATCCACACAGTGGAGAGCGCCAACACCGCGACGAGGCTTAACAGACGCACACCGCGCAATCTTCGTTTGCGATTTCCCGCGGATATCACGAGTCCCAAGAATCCCGGAAGCAACACGGCATAGAAGATACCGCCGTGATGCCCGAAGGGGTTTTGGTCCAACCTTGACGAGGGCGCGGTAGTCGTGATGGTCAGCGTCCCGCCTGTCGCTGCAGTCGGGAAAGTGCAACTGGCTTCCGGAGGCAGCCCGGTGCAACTGTAGCTTAACGCCTGGCTGAAGCCGCCGAGCGGCGTGATGGTCAGCGTCGTCGTCCCGCTCTGCCCGGGGGCAGTTACGGTGACGGTCGTGGGATTGGCCGCGATCTTGAAGTCCTGCACGCTGTAGGGGACCGGAGATGAGGTCGATCCGGAAAAGTTCGTGTCTCCCCCGTAGGTCGCGGTGATCGAGTACGAAGCCCCCGCGAGCGCGGCGCTGATGAACGTGGCTACGCCTGAGCTATTCAACGTCCCTGTCCCTAGCTTGCCAAGAGTTGCGTCAGAAAAGGTCACGGTTCCGGTGGGTGTTTTGCTGGAGGCAACGGATGGCTTCACAGTGGCAGTAAGCGTCACGCTGGTTCCAGCATTCACCGGCGAGGCGGGCGAGACGGTTAGCGTGGTAGTAGTGCCGATAGTGGATGAGCTCCAGTTCGTGAGCAGGTTTGCGACATTGATGGAACCAAGTCCGGTCGCTTCGTCGTAGCCGGTAGTGACCAGGTATCCGCTAAGACCACCGGAAAGCCCAGTCGGACCAGCCGTGCTGTTATTGCACATGCTGGGCGTCGTGACTACGCAGCCGGTGACGCCACTGGTGGCCACCGTAACGTCATGAAAGACGGCGTTCGAGGGCGTCGCGGCAAGGGTGTAAAGGGCGGGATTGAGCAAGCCTTGTGCCGATCCTTCCTTCTGATCCAGTAGTGCCGCGATGCCGGCCATGTCCGGCGCGGCTGCAGACGTACCAGAGAAAACTTCGAAGCTAAAACTGCCGTTGTTCACTACGCAGGATCCTCCACCAGCAGCCAGACAGCCGAAATATCCGTCGTGATCGGAGGCGCTAAAAGCAACGTCCGGGGTGTACCGGCCGGTTCGCGCAGTGGGAACGCCGGTACCTGTCTGGTAGGACGGTGTCGGGATGAAAGCGCTCACTCCGCCGCCGGTCCCGGCGACCTGGGGCTGGTTGCTCCCGTTGAGCGGTTCATTCCAGGCGCCCTCGGGGATGTAGCCGAGGGCCGATTCAAAGCCGTTGCCGTTAGTCGAACTCCAATATTGACTGGGGTTCGTAAAGTCAGCGAACTCGGTGCCGCCCACGCACGTGGCATAGCTCGAGGCGCAAATAGCATTTGGGCTGAGAATCTGGTTTGCAGGCGGTGTGGTGAAAGCCGTATCACAGCCGGCGGCAGCCGAATCTCCGGATGATACGAATACCGAAATACCTTCCCCAGCGGCTTCTTGGAACAGACTGTCCCAGAACTGGACCCCCGTTGCGCCAGCCTGCTGCTCGCAACCACCGAAGCTGATGCTCATAATTTTAGGAGCAGGCGTCGGCGGAGTGTCAACCACGAAGGTAGCAGCGATGGCTATGCCATCCATCGTGGAGGTATTTGCACTGATCACCAGATCGAGGGTTGCACCCTGCGCGACGCTGCCGGAGCGGGTCACATCGAGGGTTGCTTCACTCTGATCCCCGGAAGCGCTCCCGCTGCAAGCCGCGGGGCCCGGGTCGACACCCAGCAGCGGGACGATGACTTTGGGCAGGTTCGCCGTCACCGCCGCCTGGGTTGCAAAGTTCGTAATATCCGCTGTGCAGACCCGCGAACGGCCAACGATGGCAATGGTCTGGCCGGCCCCGTTAATCCCTCCCGTGACGTTGTTGAGATTGTAGATGGTGGCGAAATCTGCCGGAAAGATAATGTTCTGGCAGACGCTGCCACTGCAGAAGGTAGCATCGGGGACCACGCTCGTCCGCCAATTCGACGCCACGTTATGCGAGGGTGCCTGTACGGTCTCGGCTCCATGTTGCGGATACAGCTTGACCGTGTACAAGCCGCTGACGGACTTAATGACGGCGGCCAGCGCGGCAGGTATCTGCGGCTCGGCGTTGATGGAGATACGCTTCTCACCGCTGACGGTGAAGTAGTGCATCTCCGCTCCGAAGGCATTGCCCACCGCCGAGGCTGGACCGCTGAATGTGATTCTTTGCCGGCTATTCGAGACGGAGTCCACGTGAAGATTCTGCGACTGGAGCCAGACTGTAACTGCGTGAATGTCGTGTGCGGAAACTCCGAAACGCTGGCCTATCTGAGCGGGCGTGAGCCAGTGGTGGTAGTCGGGCGATCCCGGGTCCTGCTGGTCTTTTAGGAATTGCGTATACGCCTGCTCTAGCTGCGGTGAGCGGGCGAGGACCAACGTGAGTCTCTCAATCGGAAGATCGGCGGGAACTGCGCCCGCATCGTTCTGAGTATTTGCCCACGCCGGGTGATGGCCTGTGAGTTGGACGCGATTTAGAGGGTTCACGGGCATGCGCACGAGATTGTCTGTAGTCTGCGCATGGGACGTGAACGTGAGGGCCAAAAGAAGCGTGCACAACGTGTAGAACACTTGCGCAGAGCGGCGAGGAACAGCGCTGCGGTTCGGCGTTGCAGATACCATTATCTCCTCCAACACTCAACTCGATCGCACAGGGATGTACCTACTACCAGGGGAAGGGTGAAACGGATGCGCCGATTATCGTGGAGGGCAAGATGCTCGTCAACCTAATTATCCGGTCGTATCAGACCCCTAACCGGAAAAGGGAATCTCTTGGCATCGTTTCCCAATTCCCAGTCAGAAAATGTGTCCGCATACCTACGTGATCTGGGTGGGCTCGCTTTCGACCCTTACATTGGGCCCATGGGGCTGCGTGGCAAGTTTTATCTAGTTGTTATGGCGGTCCTGACTTCGGCTGCTGCCGCGGCTCAAGGTTTGCCCGAGGTTCCAATTGCACACGGTTTTTGGGACCGAGCGAACAAAATTCTTTTTGCCAGTCACGCCGCATTGGAGGCAGTTGACTTTGGTATTACGCATCACAACTTGAGCGATGGAGGAAGGGAAATAGATCCTATGGCCAAGGCGCTTTGCGAGAGTGGAACCGCTGGCCAGTTGGTTTTCTTCGGAGGCAGAATGGCTGGGGTAGTTACGATCAGCTATTTGTTGCACAAAACTGGACATCACAAACTGCAGCGTGCTTTTCCCGTCTACGCCAGCGGCGATTCCGCGTACGGCGTGGCTTACAGTTTCGCGCACCGGTAGAATCGTGTGCCTGTAATGTGCTGGGAGAAATGAACCGATCACCGCGGCGGTAAGATGAAACAGCAGGTCCCTCGACTCCGCTTCGCCCCGGTCGGATGACAGAGTTGTGCGGATGATGGCAGACCTATCTCGCCCGGGCGAGCACGAGAGTGACATCGTCGGGCTGCTCGTTGGGGCCAATCCAGTCGTCCACGGCGGCAGTCACAATTTCACTGATGCGCGGAAGCGGCAACTCACGATTCTCACGTAGCAAGTCGATCAGCCGCGCTTCGCCGAACTCGCCAAAATCATTTTCCGGCTCAGTTACACCGTCGGTATAACCCACGAATATCTCGCCACGGCGGAGCTCGACCGAAGCCTCATTGTAGCTTCTGTGATCGAACAGGCCGACCACGGTTCCGCCGCATTCCAGGCGGCGAATGGAACCGTCTTCGCTCATGATGATGGGCGGCAGGTGGCCTCCGTTGCTGTAGGTGAGCTTGCGCTCTACGCCGTTGTAGATCCCCAGGAACAAAGTCGCATATTTCTCAGCCGGCGTGCTTTCGTAGAGTTGGTGGTTTAGCAGCGAGAGCAAAGCTCCGGGAGACATGTCGACGCCGCGCAATCCCGAGGCGAGCATGATGTCCGGCCCACTCGCCGCGCCCACCGCAGCGGGCTCGCGCAAGACGGGAACATCCTGCATGCTGAGGGCGCGCACCGCGGCATGGATGGTTGCCATCAGCAGAGCAGCTGAGATTCCTTTGCCGCTAACGTCGCCTACCGCCAGAATGAGGCGATCCGAGTCCAGGGCCAGGAAGTCATAATAATCGCCGCTGACCGTCCGTGCGGGACGGAAGAATCCGTGCACTTCGAGCGACGCGAGTTGAACACTCTCCTGCGGAAACAACTGCGCCTGGACTTCCTTGGCGATTACAAGCTCGTTCTCCAGCCGCTGCTTGTCTTTCTGCTCTTCGATCAACTTCTCCAGAGACGCAGTCATAGAGTTGAACGAGTTCGCCAGCGTCGCGACCTGATCGTTGGACCTCACCGGAATGCGGTGGCTGAAGTCGCCGCGGTTGACATGCTGAGTGCCTTCGTAGAGTTGTGCCACCGCGCCCGTCACTGTGCGTGTAAGCCAATAAGAAATGACGAGCGCAATAAGCTCGATGATGCCGAAGATGATGGCGACGAACAGCAGGACGAATTCCACGGTGGGAGCGAAATCTCCCAGCGCGCCAAACAGCCTGTCATACAACTTGGACACCCGGGTTTGCACAATAATGGCGGCTGGATTGAAAGTGTCTCCGGTATCCCAATTGACCACGAGCACGGTAGTGGGAAATGTGACTTGACGGTCCACACTCGCCGCCGGCGGAGGGACAGTTCCAGCGATGTAAGTTGGCGGGCGTCCATTGCCAACATCGAGCAGATATTCTCCCTCAGGTTTGCTCACGCCGACCATGTTCTGAGAACTTGCATCGCCGATACGCACACCGGACTTCGTCTGAGACTGGTCTATTTTCTGCAAACTGAGGCCGGTAGCATAGAGCGCAACCTGGCCCAGATCGGCAGCCAAGTCCTGCAGCATTTGCTGATCGAAGGGTTCGCTCGAGAGCACAGTCAGCGCTTCTCCGCTCACGGGAGTGGTCTCCACCGCGCGCACAAAAAGTTCACCCTGATCTCGCACAACGCCGCCGAAAGCGCTCTTGAGGTGAGAAGGAATTGTAGGGGGCTGCGCAGTCGATCCCTCCTGAGTGCTGTTCAGAATTAATTTCTTATCCAGCCAAACACAGATCTGGCGGCGTGCCCAACTCTTGTCGGTCTGGCGTAAGCTTTCGATGGCAGCCGTGCTGGTGCCCGCGCCGCGCTGTATTTGAGACGCAAACTGATGCGTGATTGCGGAATTCGTGGCTTGAAGGCTTTTCAGTTCGGTGGTCAGGCTGGTGGTCACAATAAAGGTGGCGAACTGCCCGGCGAATAGATAAAAGGAAAGAAGCGCCAGCGTGATCAGCATGACCACCGGAATGACGCCGATGAACACGTAGGTGACGATGAGCCGGTTGCGCAGCCGCCACAGTGCCTTCGCCTTTATCCACCGAAATGCCAGGATGGAGAAAAGAACAATAACGAGGAAACTGAGGAAGCTGACCCATCCGCCGAGACTGTCCCCGTAAGAAAGCCGAAACAGGCCAAAAATCTTCTGCAAGGCAAACAGCAGCACGTCAAGGCCTAAAAGGTACCACGCGATCTGCGCCACTCTGCTGGTGGGCAGCAATCCTGCCTCACGAAGCCGCAGCCGAAGATAACGATAAGGCAAGGCCATGGTGTAGAACCGAATTATAGATGGAGAGGGCGAGGTCAGGCTTCGGGCGTCAGGCTTCAGGACGGGACGATGTTAAGCCTGAAGCCTGAAGCCTGCCCGCCTCAAATCTCCGGATAGAAATCGAAGAACGCTTCCAGGCTGGTCTTTAGCTGTTTTTCGATTTCATCCTTGCTGCCTTCGAGCAAGTGCATGGTCACGTGGGCTTCATGGCCGTTCTTCAGCTTGAGGGTTGCGTCCCCAACTTCCGCAACTTCCTCGGAGGGCAACAGCCGCAGTCCATACACCAAAGTTAGGTTTGCCATGGAACGATTCTACCGCGATAGGAATGCAGACGCCTGAAGCCCTGCGCCTGCTTCGCGTTCTTCGCGATTTAAGATTTTTCGTAATCTTCATTTAGAATGCCCACGTGCTCCGAAACATCTTCGTAATTTTGCTTAGCGTGAGCTTGGCGCAGCTGGCCAGCGCCCAACAATCCTCGCAGCCGCAGGTCAAGCTGAACATGCTGAATGTGTGCTCACCTTCGCCTGAGGAGCAGCAGGAAATTGCTTCCGCGCTGGCACGGATTCCCAAGCAACCGCTTTTCAGTCCTGATTTCGAAGTCGATCGCGGGCGCTCGACGCTCGATCAGAGTCCCGATTTTCTGAAAGCGGGAGCGAGCGCGCAATTCTCTTCCGACTCCGGAACTGCCGACTGGGTGAGGATTCGTCGCGAGTTCTCCGTACAGGCCCTGTTTTCAACCGTGCAGTACTCGTTTAGCCGCGATCCTAAGAACATGGTCGAGACTTTGATCTTCCACGTACGCGATCCCAAGGACCTGATGCAGGTAGCTATCGAGGACAATGCCTCCGCCGTGACCACACCCGCGACCATGCTTTCGACCAGCACGCCCGCCAGTCGCATTAAGCTGGAGCGCTTTGGGAAGTCGTCGGTGGTGCTGGGCCGCTGTGCTGGAACGGAAGGAAATCCTGCCCCAGATCAAAGCGCTTACGAGCCGCTGTTTCAAAGCGCCACGGCGATCGTGAACAACTATCGCAATCTTCTGGCGGCGCGGACTACCGTGCCCGCGGAGTTGGCGCGGGTCAGCAGTGTGGAAGCGAGCAAAACAAAAGCCGCAGCGAAGGCCGCGGCCAAGAAGACTGCGCCAGACAAGTCTGCGTCGCAAAACGAGTGACCAAGTCCGCGTGCTGAACCCAAATCTGAAATTCGTAATCTAAACCGTTACGCCATGGACAATATTCGCAACGTCGTCATCATCGGCTCCGGCTGCGCTGGACACACTGCCGCGCTCTACACGGCGCGAGCGAATCTGAAACCGCTGGTGCTCGAAGGCCACGAACCAGGTGGCCAGCTCTCGCTCACTACTCTAGTGGAAAATTTTCCCGGCTTTCCTGAAGGCATTCAGGGACCAGAGTTGATCGAGAACATGCGCAAGCAGGCGTCGCGCTTCGGCGCAGAATATAAACACGGCCACGTGACCAGCGTTGACCTGAGTGAGAATCCATTCAAACTCCATGTCAGCCACGAAGTTATTCATACTCGCACGCTGATCATCGCGAGTGGCGCTTCGGCACGCTGGCTGGGATTACCTCACGAGCAGCAGTTGATCGGACACGGCGTTTCTTCCTGCGCCACTTGTGACGGCTTCTTTTTCTCGGGCAAGGAGATAACCGTGATCGGGGGCGGCGATTCTGCCATGGAAGAAGCGATTTTCCTGTCTCGCTTCGCCACGAAAGTCACGCTCATCCACCGCCGCGAGCACTTCCGCGCTTCGAAGATCATGCTGGATCGCGCTCAGAAGAACGAGAAAATTGCGTTTCTGCTCGATACGGTCGTCGAAGACGTACACGACATTCAGAAGAAAGAAGTCACGAGTCTGACGCTGCGGAATCTCAAGACTGATAAGGTCTGGGATTTCCCCACCAGTGCGATGTTCCTGGGCATTGGGCATATCCCCAACACCAAAATATTTGAGGGGCAACTCGATATGGATCAGGACGGCTACCTGAAAACGAAAGATTATGTCTTAACCCGTGTCCACGGAGTCTATGCCTGCGGCGATGTGCAAGACCGGCGTTATCGTCAGGCGATCACGGCCGCTGGCTCGGGATGCATGGCCGCATTGGAAGTAGAAAAGTTTCTGGAAGAATGAATGTAGGCGCGGGCGTCCTCGCCGTGCGGGGCTAGCCGAAAACCATTCTGGAGGAATGCATGCCAGACGAACAGTCAACTTGTCCGCACGTAAAAGAGATTCGAAAAGTGAAGCCAAGTGGCAACGGCTGCAAAGAGTGCCTCGAGATGGGCGATACTTGGGTCCACTTGAGGGAATGTCTCATCTGCGGCCATGTCGGCTGCTGCGACTCATCCAAGAACAAGCACGCCACCAAGCACTTTCATCAAACCAAGCACCCGATCATGCAGTCTTTCGAGCCGGGCGAGAACTGGCGCTGGTGCTACGTCGACGAAGTGTTCTTAACTTAATATTTCACTCGCCCGATCGCAGTCACACCCCAGCTCACCCCACATGTGATACAAATTCCTGTGAACTTCATGCACGTGCAAGGTAGTTATAACTCCATCTTCTCTACCTGCGCAGGCGTACGGTGCTAAGAGCACTCTTCATTTCTCTATCGGAGAGCCACTGGCTGCGCGCGATTGCCGAGCGTTCTTCCATTGGCCAGAAATTCTCCAGCCGCTTTGTTGCCGGCACTCAGGTCGAAGATGTGCTTCGGGCCACGCGCACGATCAATGAGTCCGGCCTGAGCGTCTCTATCGACAACCTGGGGGAAAACGTCAGCAACGCCGACGAAGCCAGAGCCAGCGCGCAACTCTATCACCAGTTGCTGGACGATATCGCCGAACAAAAGCTAAACGCCAACATCAGTCTGAAGCTCACCCACATGGGCCTCGACGTGGACGAGAAACTGGCTCGCGAGCAGGTTGCGGGGCTCGTGGCCAAGGCCGCTTCCATGAACCCACGCAACTTTGTTCGCGTCGACATGGAAGGTTCGCCCTACACCCAGCGCACTCTTGATTTCGTCCACGAACTGCATCGCGCGCCCGGTAATAAGGGATGCGTGGGCGCGGTGATTCAGTCCTACATGCGACGCTCGGAGAGCGACGTCGAGAAGTTGCTGGCGGAAGGCATCCGCATTCGCCTGTGTAAAGGCGCCTACAAAGAACCCCCGGAGATTGCCTTTCAGCAAAAATCTGAAGTCGATGCCAACTATGTCAAGCTGATGAAGATCCTGATGAAGAGTTCCGTTTATCACGGGCTTGCCACGCATGACGAAAACATCATCAATCAGGCCAAAGCCTTTGCCACCAAAGAAAGGATTTCCCGCGACGCATTTGAATTTCAAATGCTCCACGGCATACGTCGCGATCTGCAACAGAGCCTGGCGCGCGACGGCTGGCGAATGCGCGTCTACATTCCCTTTGGAACCGAATGGTATCCCTACCTGATGCGGCGTCTGGCTGAGCGCCCGGCGAACCTTTTCTTCATCGCCAAGAACCTGTTCCGGCGATAACAAATCATTTTCCCTGTTCCATCATTCTTCTTGTCATTCCGAGGAGCGAAGCGACGAGGAAGCTGGGTTTAGCCGACCGCGCGAAGAACCTGGATCCCTCGCTTTGCTCGGGATGACAGACCGGCCAGATGCCAAAACCAGCTCGGGATTCGGCGATAAATCCCGCCTCACTTCTGCTAGCATAAACAGATGGGCAATCATGGCCAGACAGCGATTGCGGAAGCATTCGCCGCGTTAGTCGGCCCCCAAGTCGGCGACGAGGATATCGATCTCGTTCGAGCGGCCTTGACCATCGCGCTCACCGAATATCCCGATCTCGACATCGAATCCTACGTTGCTCGCATCGATGAACTCGCGCGCATGGCCGAGGCTCGTATCTCCGAAGTCGGCGACGCCGCCCAGACCATTGCTGCACTGAATCGCACTCTTTTCGAAGAAGCCGGGCTGCGAGGCAATCGCGAAGAATACTACGATCCCCGCAATTCGTTTCTAAACGACGTACTCGACCGCGGACTCGGCATTCCCATCACCCTGGCCCTGATCTACATGGAGGTCGGTCGGCGTCTGGGCTTCCCTTTGTTCGGTGTAGGCATGCCCGGACATTTCCTGCTCAAGCACTATGACATTGACGGCCGCGAGACGTTGGTGGACTGCTTCAGCGGTGGAGATATCCTCAGCCCACGGGATTGCCAGCGGCGCCTCGACGAAATCTACTCGGGCCAGATGACTTTACGCCCGGAATTTCTCTTCGCCGTGAGCCGTCGTCAGATATTGACCCGTATCTTGAACAATCTTAAGACGGTTCACCTATCCGCGCGCAGCTTCCGCAAAGCCCTGCCGCTGGTCGATCTGGTGCTCGTCATCTATCCCCGCTCTCCCGAGGACGTCAAGCAGCGCGCTCTTTTGCGCTATAGCCTCGATCAAATGTCGGGCGCAGCCGAAGATCTGGAACAGTATCTAAAGATGTCGCCCGATGCTTCCGACGCCGATGAGATCCGCCAGACTGCATTGTCGATCCGTAGGATGCTAGCTTTGATGAACTAGCACGATCCTCTCTCGCTCACCGAATCGCCTCGAAATCAACAGAACTGCAAAATCTTTCATCTGTCGGTAGCAAGTTAAAATGTCCGGTTTTCGTAGCAAGTGAAATGTCCGGTTTCAAAGTTGTGCCCTCGCCGTCTGGGTCGGGTAGGTTTTGGGGATGGGGTGCAGGGGAAGGGGGCAATTTCCCCTTCCCCTGCTTAACTCTGTACTAGCCTTCCCCGGCAGCGGCCGGCCATCTGCGTCATAGCGACCGAGACAATGGGGTCCGTGGGTGAGACTCAAAGTTCCATTCAGATGTTGGTGGACCACCACCTGGCAGCCCGCCAACGTCGCCCGCCAGCGCACCGGCTCGATCTGCAAGCTCAGATTCTGAAAGCTCACGGTGTTATCGCGGTTCACGCTGCGTTCAAATTGCAGCGAGAAAATCCGCTCCAGGTCACGACTTCGGCAGGGCACGAAAGCATTCCCCCGCTGCCTGGGTGCGACCTGAAAACGGCGGTTGAACTCGGCGATGTAATCGTCCCGCAGAAACCGGTTCGCCGCCTCCAGCGTCCCCAGCTGGCGCAGCCGCAACTCCTGCGGCAACCGGCCCTGCCAGGTCGAGAAGTTGCGCTCGCTGCGTCCACGCGCTTCGGGCGAGTAGGCCGGGATCATCTGCACCCCCAACTCATGCAACGCCCGTCCCACCTGCGTGCGCCGATGGTAGTCCACCTTGCCGCCCACCTTCGGCGTCAACCAGAAATGGCTTCCCCGATCGCTGTACAGCGCGCAGAACAAGCCTTTGCGCTCGATCACCTCCTTCAATCCCTCCATCACCGTCACCGTCGATTCCTCTTCCACCAGCTGGGCGTAATAAATCTCGCTCGTGGCATCGTCCAGAATTACGATCAGGTCGTACCAGCGTTCATCCTGAAACCACTGGTGGCGGCTGCCGTCGATATGCAACAGCATCCCTGGCAACGGACGCCGCTCTCTCCGTTTGCGATGCGCCCCGCGCTTGCGGCCGCGCGCCACCAGGCCCGCTCCCTGCAGCGCCTGCTTCACCCAGGTGTAACTCAGTTCGATCCCGTGCTCGGCCTGCAGCTTCTCGTGAAAGTGCTGCACATTCAGATCGAAATACTTTTCCCGGTACAAGGCGAACACCTTTTCCACCGTGGCGAGCGGAACCCGGCGGCGCGACGGCTTGCCCCGCCGCCGGTCCAGCAACCCGTTGTAGCCCTCTTCGACGTAGCGCTCCCGCCACCGCCGCATGTGCCGCTCGCTGATGCCCAGGATCTCCGCCGCCTGCCACCAGGTGATCTTTTTCGCCATCGCCTGCAACATCACGTCTTGCACTTTCATCGCCCGCTCCATCGCGGCCCTCGGATAAGCTTCCATGCTCCGCATGGTCTCCTATCCTCACCGCCCGCAAAGCGGACATATCACTTGCTATCTCAACCGGACATATCATGTGCTACCGACATAGAAACATTTCGGTCTTGACGGCACTTGCCCATTGGGGCAGAATGCTTTTCCAGATGTGAGGATTCCGAGGTGCAATCTCCCCTGGAATGGCCCGAGCAGTGGTTTTGAATCCGGCGAGTTCGTAGTTTGATGTCAGCTGGAGTTGACCGTGGCGGGAGAATTGTTTGCTCTTCTTAAGACTTCGGTAACTCCAGTGAATGACCAGTTCTTACGTTGTTATTGGCTTATGCCGATGACAACCTTATTCTACCTTCTACGTCCAAGCTCAGGGGAGCCGTGCTTATGCGTAATCGGGTCAGGCATCTACTCTTGCCCCTGTTGCTAGTCACAAAGCTGTGTGGCTACGGCCTCCTTTTCGGCCAGGCGATTTCCATCCCTTATGAGAAATTAGCTACTTACCACAGCGACGTTTCCGAAGTGCGTCTCGTGTTCTTCGCTACAGACGAACAGCATCATGCTGTTCAGGGTCTCCAGAAGACCGATTTTGCGGTAGTCGACAATGAGAGAGTGATTCGAGACTTCCGCAGCTTCACCCGACCTGCCGCAATCAAACTCGATGTCATTGTGCTGTTTGATTCCAGCGACTCAGTTCTGCCGCATTTCAAGCAGGAGATCACAGAAGTCTTACAACTGGTTTCGCAGTGGCCGTGGGGTCCAGAGGACGATGTATCGGTTCTGTCATTCGGCGGGACGGAAGCTCACTCTGTCTGCGCCGGAGATTGCCGCAGTTCATTCACTGCCGATCGGGTTGCTTCCGTGCCCACCGGGGGTTCGACGCCGCTCTTTGATGCTCTTGATACCGCAGCCAGCCTGCTCACGAAGCGCAGACAGCCTGATGTTTGGCCAGTGATTGCTCTCTTTTCAGATGGTGACGACACCATCAGCAAGGCCTCATTCAAGCGGGCGATGGAGAAAACGCTGACCAGCGAAGCGCAGGTTTATACCATCGACGTCGGCAATGTCGGACAACCGTCAAACGGAGCCGCAATGCTGCAAGAGATTGCCGATGAATCTGGCGGCCGCTACGTTCGGATCCGCGAGGGCGCGGCCAGGATTTTCACCGATGTCATCGATGATTTGCATTCAGCCCGCGTAGTGACGTATGCATTGCCGGAGTCCGGCTCAGATTTCCACTCGACTCGCATTCTGCCAACCCACAATCTCAACTGGCAATTTCGCTGCCGCCGCGGTTACTACTACCGCTCAGACATCGCGCATTAGGAGGACATTCCATGAAACGCGCACTTTCGCTGATTTTCTTGTTTTGCAGTTTGCCGGGTTTGCTGGCAGCGCAAATTGGAGTCTATCAACACGGCTCGGTCGTGCGAATGCACATGGGCGAATGCATTCCCGCCGGTCACGGATTCATGGTCGCATTCGGCGGTCCCTCGAACTCAATCGGCCCTGAATCCTGCCCTGAATACACGCTGGTATCCGATAATGTCGTGTTTGTTATCGTGGGGAAGTTGTCCAATTCGCTCATCCCGCTGGCCCAGACTATCGAATTTCGTTTCCACAAAAATGAGCTTGCGGTTCGGGTGGATGATGCCAAACACGAAACCAAGTTCGCCATCAAGGAAATGATGGTCCGCTCCGAATGGGACCGACTGCAGCGGCATATTGACGAAAAAATGAGGGCTTCAGACGATCACGAACCGGAAGTGCGATCGCGATGAGAACTCAGCATCACGGCAGAAGCACCGTCGGCTTGCGTTGCTTCCAGGCTTCGCGGGAAATACGATCGATCGAAAAAAGATCGGACGTTCGGACGTACCATCCGGAGCCATGCATGCGGCCAATCAGCTTCAGCTTGGGCGTGTCGATGTAATGCTTGGCCGGGTCGATGACGAAATCTTCGTGCACATGCATCGCCAACACGCGCCCAAGGACCAGGCCACTCTCCGGTCCCAGTTCGACGATTTGCAATAGTTCGCATTCCATCGATACCGGACTTTCAGCAATGCGCGGCGGCTTTACGTACGAGCACGGGACCGCGGTGAGTCCAGCTTGACTGAGTTCATTGACACCGTGCTCGAACTCGATGGCAGTAATGTTCATGGCTTCGGCGGTTTCTTCGGAAACGAGGTTGACTACGAACTGCTTTGTCTCGCGAATATTGCGTCGCGTGTCCTTGGGTCGGGCGTGGTCGTGGCTGCCAATGCCGATACCCACAACCGGAGGATCGCCCGCGAAGGCGTTGAAGAAGGAGAATGGCGCTGCATTCAACTCACCCTTCAAGTCCTGGCTGACAATCCAGGCGATTGGCCGGGGAACGACCGTCGACACCAAAAGCTTGTAGCGATCTTTAGCGGAAATCGTGGCGAAGTCGAACAGCATCCAGTCCCTCCTGAAGTTGGCAGTCCATAAAGGTCAGCCTACCATGACTTCGAATCACCAAATCTAATCGACAAGCCGTCGGCCGTCAGCGGAAAACCCTTCCGTACCGTTGGTTAAATTACCCCATCGAGCACAGGGCCAGGCCGTTTTTCCTACCCACGACACTACAACGGTCGCCGGATTCTGTGACGGGAGTTCAAAATGGCGGCGGTGTTGCACATGGATCCGATGACAACCGAGCGTTGCAATTGCGCCAGCGGGTGTTCGATCAAAAGAGCAGCGTAAGGGAATGAGGTGACCGTTTACCGCGATTCAATGCAAGCTTCCGTCCGGCGTGATTAAAGGAAATCCATCACACGGGCGAGCGACATCGAACTGCGCGGCCGCCGCCGCGGGATTGTACGGGTTGAGAAAGAAGCCATAATTGAAGTGCAAGATGCGATCATCCGGCCTTCTCGCGAGCGCCCATTGATACTGCGCAGCCGTGTCATTCGGGTTTTCGCCGGAGTCGTCGGCCTGCATCATCAGCCTCAAAACCTGATCTGAATGGTTCAGTTGATTGGTGAAGGGAGGCTCCTGCAGCCGTCGCAACATGTCCGCTGTCACACGGGACCGATCAAATTTGGTGAAAGCTAGCAACCTCTCGCATTCCGCTTGCGAAGGGACGTCTTCCGCCGAAAGTGAATTCCCCGTTTCCGAAGGCAACTGCTTTGCGATCTGCAGAAACATCGCTCGAGCCAACAGGTAGTTGCCATGCGGAGTCAGGTGCACGTGCTCATACACCAGTTCGCTCCCGATGATTCCATTAGTGCTTTCTTTGGCGAAGATTTGATCGGCGTCAACCAGCTCAGCGCCTGGTGATGAATTCGCTACGGAGCGATTGATGTCATTAATTTTGCTATCGGCGCGAAACCGTAGAGTGTCGAGTTCACGGGCACGAAGAAAATGTTCTTTCGCTGCGTTGTGATCTCCGAGGGCTTCCTGGGCGCGGGCAATCCGGAACTCGAGCTCAGCGTATTCGTCATCAATGCTGGCTGCGGCGTGATACGACTGCAAAGCCTCCACATAGGAGCCGGCATTTTCCTGCTCAGCCCCCTGTTGAACCAGGGTCGACCAGGAACGCAAATCATCTGCTGCCAGATTCTCCCGATGCAATGATCCGAACGGGGCGCAGTCCTGTAGATTCGTGGCCACCGTCGAAACGATGACTCGCGCGCCGGAGTTGCGAGCAACGGCGATGGTGTCGCGCAGGTTGTGTTCGAAGTTCGAATACGTGTACTTCATGAGCGGCGAATTGGCGCGAACCTGCTTGTCAAGAAACATCGCCATTCCGCCCCAGTCTTTTTTCGGCGTGCCCACCTTGGTGAGGAGCTGTCCGATGCGGGTCGAATGATAAAAGATGCTACCGCGGATGACGGGAAGGCTCATGCTGGTTGACGTAAGCGCGGTGCCGGGACCATATGGTCCAACGACTTCATTGTTTCCCGAGTAAATAATGAAAATGTCCGGCCGATGCTTCGCCAATTCTCTGGCGATCGGCAACACAACGTGCGAGTTGATGGCTACGCTGCCCGTATTCACAATCTCGAATTTCGTGGAGGGGTAGCGCTCGCCTGACATTACTTCCAGGTATCGGCTGAACCCGAAGGCGGGTGCGGGATCGCCCATGGCCGCCGATTCTCCGAGCACAAAAATCCGAATGGTCCCCGGCGGCTTCTCCGCGGGAATCGCATACATTTGCGGTTCCTTGATCATGCCTGGCGGGAAAAATGGGGCGATGAAGAACAAGTTGTAGCAAGAGGCAGGACGGCCCTGGACAGTGCATGGAACTGTGAGGTCAGTGGGAAATCCGACTCCGCCCATCCGCAAAGCCGCTTCCACCAGCCCGAGCAGGAGTAATGGCGCAAAGACGCTGATGGCGATCCGCAATGCCCAGATACGCCTGCCCGAAGTTACGCGCCCTGTTTCTGCAGCAAGCACTTTGACCTGTTCCGCCATCGCTTCCGTTATTCAAGTTCCACAATACGATCAGGGCTGGATCGGATCTGATTCCTTGGGCCTAACCTCGGTCGTCAGACCCGTTGGTATCCAGCCCTGGCCGTCCTCGGGCATACGCTCTGTAAACCGAGAGCACACACGTCGCGCCGAGGAAAGCCGAAATCCACGCACCCGCTCCGTTAGCAATCGACCACCCCGGCTGAGGAGGTTATCCCTTTTGTCCAGCGCTCGCCGTCTTCGCGCTCTGTTTCACCTGCGTGAGCATCTGCTGGACCAAGTCTTTCTGCGGGAAATCGGGATGGTATTGCAGCAGCTTTTCCCATGCGTCGACCGCGCCGTCGGCATCGTTCTTGCCTCTCCACTTGATGATGCCTATGTTCATCAGCGTGCCCGCGTGTTTCGGATCGTAAGTCAGCGACTGATTGAGTTGCGCGAGAGCACCGTCCACATCCCCGGTGTAGTAGAGGCACGACGCGTAGTCAGCCCGCACGCCAAGGTTTTTCGGATCGTACTGCAGGGATTTCTCGAAGTAGCCAGCGGCCTCTTTGAATTGATGAGCGCTTTTGTAGGTCAGACCGACTTGGTTCCACAGTTGCGGATTCTTAGGGTCTGACTTCAGTTTCGCTAACAGCGGCGCGGCTTTCTTGTCCGCCATGCGTTGCAGGTCGTCCAACGAGGGCGTTGCTGGTGGCGTCTGCTGTGCAGTCGGCATTGGTCCCGTGTAATCACCCATCGCATGAGGCGAAACGGCAGCAGCCTGCGCCGGAGCAAAAGCGGTTGGAGCGGACGCCGATCCGCGCAGTAAATAGCCTGCCAGGAATCCAGCTGCCAGACAGACAGCGCACATAATCACTAACTGCCGTGGCTGCCAGCTGGCCTTGGATGCGGCGTGTTCAATCGGTTCACCTGCCATAGTTTGAAGCTCCTGCTTACGCGTTGATGGAGAAGCACCCCAAGTCCAGAAATGCATTGGGAGTGCCAAAACTCGAGGGACGATTGCTTGGTCGATTGCTGCCTTATTTGCAGGCATTTAGGAGCACAGACGCAGACCTTACCCAGGGAAATGGGCCTCAAAATCGGGTCTTTCCTCGCAGCGTGGGCGCGTTTTGGCACTGCGGGCACTTCGTAGGCGTGAGTTCTGTAGCCAAGTTCTTGCGAGTGATGGGTTTTCGTCCTTATTTCTTTCTTGCTCTCTGGTTGGATACTTGGGCGTTGGTGATTGTGCCATCGGCGTTGTGGGCGGTCTGGTGGCAGGTCAAGGTGCAGGTGTTGCTGCCGCGGTTATAGGAAATAGGAGCGCCATTGTTTTGCCCCACGACATTGATGTCAAAATTCACCAGCCGTTCGCCAGATACACCTGGAACTACCGAACCCATGCCGTGCGCGGTATGGCAAGTCGAGCAGGAGAAGCCATCCTGCGACACGTGATTGCCGTGGTGGGTGAAGCTCGCATTACTCACGACGTTGGTCAGATTATGGCACTTGGCGCACATGCCATAAGGTCCGTTGAGGCTGAGGTCTGGGTTAGGGAAAGTGTTCGTGACGAGTCCACCGGGGGCCGCAGTTTGGCTGAATTGATAGTTGTGCTCGAGAATGTGCGGGTAGACCGAACCGTGAGGACCGTTCGGCCCGGTTCCGCCGAATTCACGGTTATCGTCGCTGTTGTGGCAATCGCTGCAGAAAATCCGGACTCCCATAAGCCGACCTGGTGTGCCGTTCTGGTTCAACATATTGGTCAACAAACTCGGCTGCGCCAGCGGGCTCAGGCTGTCGTGCGTTACAGGATGGCTCGAGGTTGCAGTCGCGCTGAACTCAGGGATTACGTTCAGGGGATCCGGTGCCGACACCAATCGCAAAGGTGCGTAGCCGTAAATCGGCATCCTCTGCTTTCCCACGCTCGTGCCATGACAGCGCAGACAGTTCTCATATTGGTTGATCGCGGGAATCAGAACGGTTACGCCGTCGGCGGCGCTGATCCCGGTCACGTTGGCTTGCGAGGGACGAATCGCGGGCGGCGCGGAAAACGTGACCACCTGGTTCGAACCATGAGCGCTATGACAATCGACGCAGGTGGCGTGACGATTGTTATTGAGCACGGCGGTTTCGGCAGCGTCGTGAAAATTGGCTCCCGCAGGCAGAGGATGACTTATTTTAGCGATCTCAGCCATCACATTCGGAGCCGCTGGCGAAAGCAGGGTTCCCCCATTGTGACAGGTGATGCAATCCTGGGTTGCTGTGTCCGTACTGGCTGCTGGCGGATTGGCGGGCCGAAGCAGTCGGGCTGGCGCGGTTGCATTATGTTCCATGTGGCAGGACGTGCAGGCATTCAGGGCAACCGTGCTGTAGAAACCCACGTTGGCATTGGCAGCGGGTTGGTTGGTTGCAGTTTGATGGATGCTGTTGGTCCAGCCGGCAAGCGGGTTTGGCTGTCCTTGAATCACGCGGTTGGGATCGTGACAGGCGAGACACATCTGGCCGCTGGAACTGTCGCGGACCAGGAAATCCAGAGCAACCTTATCCGTGCCTTGCACATGCGGATTATGACAACTAGTGCATTCGATGTTCCCTTTGATCAGTTTCACCGCCCCGGTAGGGTCCGCCGTCTTGCCCTGCGAAACTAATGAGGCTACAAGGTTGGACGCGTCCTTCATCGGCAGGATCAGGCTAAAGGGATGGGTTCCACTCAGGTTCATGCCGAAAGAATCAATGCCGTTCATCGATCCCGTCACGGGCAGTGGTCCGTAGGCTGCCGACTGTCCCACGGCGACGGTGCCGTCGTGACAACTCAGGCACAGACTGCTGGTCACTCCAAGTGTTGGCTGGGTGCTTCCTTGTTCGACGTAGGTCGTGCTGTTGTACGGAGTATAGGTCGCCTTCGATAGCGTCTGGTTCCACAGCGGAGATATTCCTCCGATTCCGCTGTGCGGGGCGTGGCAGAAGGTGCAGCCCAAGCTTCCTTGCGAGTAGACCGAAGCTCCGCTGGTTGGGGACAGGTTGTGCATCCCCAATACGTCAGCGGGTACCTGCGCCGTGGCGAGGCTATGAGCCAGGACCACTGCACAAGCTGAGGCCAGCATCCACCTCATGGCTTTCCCCCATCAGCTGATTTCGCTGCCGCGTAGTAGTGAAAGACCTCAATGCGGCGATTGAAGGAATCCACGACATAAACCCGATCGTTGTTGTCGATTTGCAGTCCGGTCGGCAACTGGAATTCTCCGAGTCCGCTTCCTCGCTGCCCGAAGTAGTACAAAAGCCGGCCTCGACGATCGAACGCCTGCACCATGCCCCAAAGGCCATCGACAACGTAGAGATGTCCTTCGGAATCGAAGCTGATCCCCTTGGGACGGAACATCGATCCAGTACTGTCCCCAATCTTCCCGATCGAATAGTGAAAGGTGCCGGAGCGGTCCAGAACCTGCACGCGGAAGTTCATGGCATCGACCACGAACAACTCCGAACCGTTCAGCCGCAGTTCCGTGGGATAGTTGAATTCGCCGTCGCCCGTGCCATTCTTGCCGATCGTCGCCAGCACGCTGCCTTGCATATCCATGACAAAGATCTTGTTGCGTAAGGTGTCGGTGATGAAAATTCGCTGGGCCGCGGAATCGACCGCGATTCCCGTGGGGCGTTTGAAATATCCTTCGCCGCCTTTCAGGCTGCCGATTACCCGCCGGAATTTCCCCTTGGCATCGAAGACGAAAATCTTGCCGGCCTGCGAATCGGTCACATAAATATTGTCCTCCGCATCCACAGTGACACACTGCGGCGACAGCATCGGATCTTTACCGTTATCCCTGCGAGAGAGAAACTTGTATTTCTTTTCGGTGAAGTCAAAGATGTGGACGCCGTAGGCTCCAGGGTCGGTCACGATGACGCGTCCGTGCGAATCGGTTGTAATGCTGTAAGGACTGACCAGAAAGTGGAAGTCAGGCTCGCCAGCGATGACATCAACCACACGAGTCCAAAAGCTGCGCTTGGGCTTCACTTCGCGCTCCAGGCTGAAGCTGCGCTCAAACGTCAGTTTCCGGCCACCGTCGAGCAACAACTCCGGCGGTGCGGGTTGGACAACCGTTGCTTTGTGCGATTTGGCCTCAGCGGCCGACATCGCAAGCAACACGATGAAGCCAGCAACCGCCAAGCCTTTTCGCATAAGTCCAATGCACCGCTGGCTTAAAAGAAATCGAACCATCTCGACACTCCGACGAAATACGAATTCGCGGTTCCAGGCGGAAGGCCGGTCGCGCTAATGCCCTGAGTGAATCGGGTGAACCCGGATAACAGGCCAATCCTCCTGAGATGGTACTGCAACTGAGCGTTGAAGATCTCTGTGTTGTTACGCGAATAGGTCGCGTTGCTAAGCGTATTGCTGAGAGCGCGGCTGAAGCTTGCCGCGATCGTAAGATGTCGCAAAGGCGTGGCAGAAACCCCGCCGCCATAGCTATCGGCGTTGAAGAGGACGAGGTCGCCCGTCGGCACGCCGGGGGTCGGCGGAAGCGCGACCAGTCCGGTGCTGGTCAGAATCGACTCTCCGTTTGACTTCGAGTAGTTGCCTGACACGGTGAACCGCCGCGAACTGAACGAAGTCGTATAGCTCTCGCTATGGTTGTCGCTTCCCGGCTGCTGGGTCAGGCCGCTTCGGGTTCCGTTATAAGTGGCGATCCAGGTTAAGCCCGGTCCGAAGCGACGATGCAGCCTGGCAGTGTAGTTGTAATAGGAGGTCGTATAGGTGATTAAGACCGACTGCACGTTCTGGGCGTAGGCGAACGATCCCGAAGTCTCCCAGCCCTTGATACGACGAAAGTAATTCACGTTGCCAAGGAAACCCACCGAATTGCTGCCCTGACCGTTGGACTCCTCTACTATGCCCGCAGAGAAGGTAAACATATTCAGGATCCTGCGGTTATAGTTCACGTTGCCGGTGATGAAGGTTCCGGTGTAGCTCTTGCCAAAATAGTATTGGTCATAATAAGTGGCTTGGCCTTGGGCTCCCAGAAAATTGGTGAACTGATAAGCAGCGCCGCCACTGAACTGGAGGGAGTCTGATCCTGAACCGAGATTGAACGGCGTCTGCACGCTTCCGCTGCTGATGACAGTCTGGTTCAAGAATCCCGAGAGATTGTCCGTATAGCTCTGGTTCGCAAACAAGCTTAGCTTTTGGGTTGGATGGAAAGTCACGCCGGATGTTTCGGTGCTGGTGGTGTAGCTGTTCGTGCTGTCGTTCTGTCCCTGGAAATCGGTGCTAGCCTCGGAGCGGTTGTAGTTGATGTACATCGAGCCGTTAATCGGCAAGTTGCGGTTGGCGCCGAAACCGAAGTCGTGACCGCTGGTATCGGATACCGATTCCTGATTGCCAGTGAGAAATTCCGGATAGGTCGCATTAAGAGTGTTGTGATCGTAGAAACCGTTGAGGTGAAAGCCCTCGATCGCGTAGGAAGACCGCACGTTGAACAGCCTCGAATCAGAACTGGTCTCCTGGTCGCTGCCGTATACCGTGCCCGATCCGCTGCCTTGCTGATAGCCAACCGAAAGGGTGGGTAAGCCCGGAATGAGTGCGCTCCATCCAATGCCGAAACCGTCCCCGCGGCCGTGGGTGGTGAAATCGGGCGAACCCTGGAGCCCGAAGGTGCCGGTGCTGTTGTAGTCGTCGTGAAAGGAGACCGATCCCGGGAAGTGGCTGCCCGTAAATAGATTCACCGCCCCGTTTACGCCGCTGGCGCCAGTTAGCGATTGATAGTTGGAGTTATCCCGCGACTGATTCACATAGGGATTGACGTTGAAGGAGAGGAAGTTGGGATTGTAGTAGGAACCGGAGAGGTTGCCGTCCATCCCAAAGGTTAGCCCATGGTCCGATGCCACTTGGGAACCTTCTCCGAAGTCCCCGGTGTACCCGAAGGTAAAGAGGCCATTCGCTTTCATGCGAAGATCGTCCCCGACCTGCAGTTGGGCGGAAGCCAGCGGTATCGCCATCAGGAGCAACAGCCCGACGATACCTGGTGCAACTCTTCTCATTGTGCCAGCGTTTTCCACCCGTTAACCCTCTTTATCCGGACAGCTCTATAGACAAGAAGGCACTATCGTTGCCACTCCGTGGCAAACTGCGGAAATCATTAAGAGCTGATAATGAAGGGATTACTTCAGTTACAACCCGCGTCAAGATTTAGCTTCGGACTGTGGCTGCGCGATATCCCACGCCCGGCGAGTTTAATTACACAACAGTTTGAAGTTCTCACCACAAAGACACAGAGGGAGAGAGGCACAGAGAAGGCAGAGGGAAAACCAGAACAATTAGTGGTTTTCTCTGCGTCTCTGTGCCTCCGCGGTGAATCAGTCTTAGCCGGCCCTAAACGATTTCGATCTTGGCTTTGGCGCGCAGGTTCTTGGCCAGATTCGAGCGCAGCCGTTCGTACTTGCTCTTCTGCAATTCGATTCGCAGGTCACCCTTCACTTCATCGAAGCTCTGCTTCCGCGCTGGATTGTGCGCGTTCAGGCGGAAAATGGTGAACGCATTTTCGATCTGGATCAGCCCGCTCACTTGTCCCGCCTGCATGGCCAGCGCTGCCTTCACAATCTGAGGGGGCAATTTGTCGCGGCTCACATCCTTGTGATCGCCCATATTGACCCGGAAGTCGTCCTCGGAGATCTTTTCCGCCAACAGCCCAAACTCCTGGTAGCTCTTGGTCGCCTGTGCTTGTCGCAGGGCATCTTCAGCTCGTTTGCGGCTTGCCTCCTCCACGGTCGCTTTGGCATCTCGCGGAGGAAGGATGGAGATGCTTTGTATGCTAAACGACTCGGGAGTCTTGAAGCGCGCCGGGGTCTTGTCGTAATACGCTTTCACCTCGGCCAGCGATATGACGGACTTGTCGTCAACGTCACTCTTCAGCACTTGCTCGATCAGGAGCGAACGCTGAATCTGTTTGCGCAGCAGATCGCGCGAGCCGTGCATCTCGACTTGCAGGTATTCGTCGTACTGGTCGGGACTATTGAACTGCTTGCGAAACCCGGCTTCGGCGCGGCTCAGGGAGTTGGCAGAGACCGTCAGCTTTCGCCGCTCCGCTTCCTGATATACCAGTTCCTCGAAAATGATCATCTCCAGTGCGCCCTGGCGAATGGCAGCTTCCTGGGCCTTGGGAAATCCGTTGTGCTGCTTGGCGTAGGGAAAGATGGCAAACATCTCGCGCACCAGGTCGCGATCCGTCAGCACCGTTCCGTTGACCCGTACCACGGGCTTGTCGCTGACCTGTAGAGGCGCTGCCGTCGTGGCGGTCGCCGGTGCCAGGGGAGTTGCTGGTGCGTGGGAGGCTACTTGGGCCGTGGCGCTGAGCGCGCTTACTAGCAGGATGCTGACTGAGAGCTTGTATTTCATAATTCCTCGCTCGTTACTTCAGAAAAAAAGGGGAGAGAAATTCTCTCCCCCGGGTTACAGACGATTCTTACTGGAATTGCGTCGTAATGTTGTTGGTGTTGTTAGCTTCGTTCGCCTCGCCAAAGTGGCACTGACGGCAGAATTGAGTCGTCGAGGGCGCTGACGTCTTGGCGTAAGTCTGAAGGTTCGGGTTGTAGGGGCCATTCACGAAGAAGTACGTGGCATAAAAGCCGGCCGTGTTTCCGGCGATGGGACTGTTGACACTGGACGAGTAAACCGTCATGACGTGCTGGTTGTGGCAGGTGGTGCAAGCCACGTAGGGCTGACCCGAGGTGTTGATACCGTATGGAGCGGACCACTTTCCGGGCGCCAACGCTGGCCAGCCGTAGTTGGCTACAAACTGCGCGTACGGACTTCCTGGGGTTACGCTAAACTTCGATCCGCTCCAGACCAAGCCGGGCTGGGTGGTGCTGATGGTGGCTTCGACGCCCACCGGGTGATCGTTGGTGTAATTCCCGGCGGTGGTGCCGTCGTTGCCGAGCAGGGTTGGAATCGCCTGGCCGCCGTACGTGGTATTGGTCAACAGGCCGATCGCTTGCTCGTACGACTTGCCAGTCATCATGTTGGATGCGGTAACGTTGCCGTCGTGGCAACTGAGGCAGAGCAGGATGCCGCCAACTTCGGTGCTGCCGCTGGTGATGCTGGTGGGCAGAACTTCGACGTATTGCCCGCTGTCGCCGAACTTGATGGTCGCGCCGTACAGTGGGCTGGCGTCCTGTCCCCACAATGCATAGCTGCCGGCGTCGGCCACACCGCCGTGGCCAGATCCGAACGAGCCGCTGTGCGGAGCATGGCAGCCAGCGCAGCCGCGGCCTTGGTTGTTATGGGCGCCGAGTACATCGACCGGTGAAGAATAGGTTTGGGCCATCATCAGCCCCGTGACGGCAAAGACGAAGATTGCGAGTAACATTACCTTTTTCATTGATATAAGACCTCCTGTTTTAGTTGCAATGCGTTAACAACTTTCGGAGGCTTAGGCCCTGGGCTGCACTTTCTACAGCCGCCCCCTGCGAGGGTTAGTGCAACTGCCACGCCGAAGCCGGGAGTTGCTGTCGGCGCACTATAAATTGCCAATAAATAAAACGCTTTGAATTGGTTAGCAAATTTTACTGAGGTAATGGTTCCATTCCGGGAGAGCGCTCAACTGCGGGAAAAGAACCAACCCCTTCGTAACCTGTTGGTGAAATTCCGCAGTGGAACTAGACAAACGCGATGCGGGCTCCCGGCGTCAAAAGATGGTGTTGAGAAATGCAACAGAAGGGAACAGGCTGGAACGTAGTAAGGTTTTCCGCTGCAGACAGGTTGCATAGGTCCTTCGCGTTGCTCAGGATGACAGAATTATCCGGTTAACTTTGTAATCCTGAGGAAGTGCGGGCCTTCGCCTTGCGAAGCCCGCCGACAAAGGATGTATGCAATCTGCGCGAGCGGCTAGTGCCGTTCGACAGGCGCGAACTATTTGGCCTGAGGAGCGGTCGCCTGGATCGCGACAGGCGCCGGCGGAGTCGATACGCTGGCCTTTTTCTCTCGCGCCGCTTCTTTCTCTTTGTTCAGCTTCTCAGCCTCGGCATCGGTGACGTAACGGAATTGTTGCACCCGGCCGGGGAAGATTTCCGAGGTGAAGACGCGATTCTGCTTATCGATGGCGATGCCGACAATGCCTTGAAACATGCCAGGGAGAAGTCCGTGGCCACCGAAGCTGATAAGCAACTGCGCCTCTTGGTTGTAGACCTGTACTCGATCCTGCATCCCATCCACCACCCAGATATGGCCATCGCTGTCGATAGCAACGCCCTTGGGCCGCGCGAAATATCCCGCCGCGTCGCCAGCTTTGCCGAACATTCTGATGAACTTGCCATCGCCATCGAAGATTTCGATCCGGTTGTTGAGGGTGTCGGCGACGTAGAGATTGCCATCCTGGTCGACCGCCAACCCTGCGGGACGAGCGAAATCTCCCGGGGTAGTGAGTGAGTGTTTCTGACCTCCGGTACCCATCTTGCGCTTTAGCTTCAGCGTGTCAGCGTCGTAGACCAGGACCTGATCCTGATTGACATCGGCAACGTAGAGAAGGCGGTTTTCGACGTCGAGTGCCAGCCCGCCTGGTTCCACGAGTCCGTCGGTGATAACGTCTTGCGGCTGGTGCTGGGCGTTGAACACCAGCACGTGACCCAACCCGGGATCGGAAACAAACAGACGGTCGTTGTCGTCCATGGCTAAGCCAATGATGCGGACGAAGTGACCATGCACCTTGTTTTTGATGAGATCGACGTTCCGAGTTTCGGTGTTGAAGATAAAGATCGCGCCCACTTTCTGGTCGGCGACATAAAGGTTGCCTTTGGAATCCACAGCCATGCCGTAGGGCTCTCCAAGCTGCCAGAGAAATTTTGGACTGTCGGCGGCGGTTTGCGTGCCCGCCAGGCGATCCATCCATTTCGCCTTTTTGGTAGTGGTTCCGGCCTCGACTTGCGAGATTTGCTCGGCCGCATACCAGGTCGAGTACTTGATACGAGCGATGGCAGGCGGGTTCGGCCACACGATGTTGGAATAATCGATGACCGGCGGTGCCTTCGGCGGGGCATCGTCGGCCTTCTTCTTCTTTCCGAACATCGAGACTGGCGATCCCAGCCCTATGCTGAGAAGAACAACCAGTGCCAGGAATCTTTGAATATCGCGAGTCAGATTCGTAAACATTGTAGTCTCTCCCTAACTGCACGCTATCGCGCTTTCAAGTCCTTGTGGCATGTCGAGCAAAATGCCATGTTGTTGGCTTGATCCTTCACCAGCAAGTCGGGTTGAGCCGAGCTGTGTGGCTGATGGCAGGTCAGGCAATTCATCGGAGTCTTCACTTTGCCAGGGTTCGCCGGATCCATCAGGTCAGAAACTGGGTGCGCCTCGACAGGATGGCCCATGCCATATCTCAAGGGCAGCACCACGACCTTGTTCTTGGTGAAATAGTCTTCGGGAAGCTTCACGCTTCCGCTGAAAATGGTCAGCAGGTGCTCAGCTTCGAGTTTCCTGGGTTGCCGATCAGGACCGTGGCATTCGAGGCAGAGTGCGTTCGTCGTCGAGGCGCGCAGCAGATGGTCGTTATCTCCGCCGTGCGGCTGATGGCAGGTGGCACATCCCTGGCCGAAGGCCGGCTGGTGATGATACGGTTTCTTGCCTTGGTCCGCGATATCGCTATGGCAGCCCAGGCAGATCTCGACCCCATTTGTTTTGGGAAGTCCCGCTTGCCTGCTGGCGTGAGGGCTGTGGCAGTCGGTGCAGTCACCCGCCGCTCCCGGATGCGGAACTTTCGCGCTGTCGATCTGCTTGGCTTTATCGTCGTGGCAAGTTACGCACAATGCCTTTGCATCGCTTTGGGTCAGCACCACTTTTCCATCCTTGGCCGGCGCGTGGCAGACTTCGCACTGCTTGTCGGCGAAGGGTGGATGGGTAAATTTCGCCATTAGCTTGGGAGCGGCGGAGGCATGCGGATCGTGACAGCTGACGCAATTGGAGGTTTCAAAGGGTTGGTTCTGATGCGCCTTTTGCAGGTCCGCGCCCTTTACGTCATGGCAATCTACGCAAAGCGCCGGCGGCGCCTTGGTGAGATGGTAATCGAACTCGGCTTTTCCAATCTCCCCCGTCTTGTGGGTGACGTGGCAGGTATCGCAGCCCATATCGAGCGCGGCATGACGGCTGCCTTTCTCGGGCACGTTCAGGCCAGTCGTATGGCAGCTCAGGCAAAGATTTTCTTTCTGGTCCCCGGAGACGGGCTTCAACAACTGATTCTTATTATCTGAGGAGTGCGGATCGTGGCACTTCACGCAGTCGCGCACGGCCGGGGGATGAACCGTTCCTTTTAAGTCCGCAGCATTCTTGTCTGCGTGGCAAGTCAGGCAGAGAGCCAGTGGAGTCGTGGTGATCAGCTTTACCCGAGTGACGTCGTTATTCGTGCGAATCTCATGGCAGGAGGTGCAGCCCATGGCCATTGCCGAGTGAACCGACTTGCCCTTGGTCTTGTCTTCGTGGCAGGCAATGCAAGTGGAGGTGTCCGCTTTCGGATCAAGCGGCACTGGATGTTTCGCAGCGGCCGCGCTGCCGGCGAGCATGATTACCACGATCAATCCGCCCAGCGCATTGAACTTGCGAGTCGTCTTAGAGATCGATTTGAGTGATTCCAGGGTCACGCCCACTACGGCCTCCTTGCCTGCCTGTGCACGCATCTCGCCTTAGATTCAAGGCCTGGTGGATTTCGAAACAGTCCTTCTAACAGATTGCAGCAAAATCAGTTGGAGATCGGCCTCCACTGTATAGGAAGTCGCATTTGTTGAAAACTTCATCATGATGGGGTTTCTCCCGCAGTGCCATGGTCGAAATGACCCAAGTAACCATGGCGAATATTTGGGAGCTTCATTCTCGTCGTGAACGCGAACTTCAGCAGACTGCGGATTTCGTAGTTCGCATATTTCGACGTCTCGATTGCTCTTGTGATTTTCGGACCATCTAGCTGTGATTAGTGTCACCTAGGAGGGTTTGTTAGAGACTGACGATCGTTCCCCGGTGCTGGGGAGAAAATTGCTGGGCTATCGTTACGGCGACTTCATTCGCCTGCGCGAAATTCCGGCAGAACTCCAATCCGCTGTGGGATTTGGCTCAAGCGCCACTTTGCAAGTCTTCCAGCCGATGTGACCGATTGTCAGGAATTTCAGCAACTTCGCCAACTTTTCGGCAATGGCGCGCAACGTGCTTTTACCAGCCCGGGGAAGGAACCATGACTACAAGCTCACACTCCGCAGTTCAGAAAACAGTGCGGAAAACTTGGCAGACCCTCGGCGCGATCAAAACCGGCGTCATTCTGCTTATTCTCGTGGTCATCGTCTCGGCGGCAGGGACGGTCATTCTGCAACGTCCCGCGACCGATGCCGACGAAATGCAGCGGGCGTATTCGCCGCAAGTGCTTCGCCTGCTGGATGGCGTCGGACTGACCGACGTTTTCCACGCTTGGTGGTTCGTTACGTTGTTGGTGCTGGTGAGCTTCAGCATTATTGCCGCATCGATTCAGCGTTTCCCAAACTCGTGGCGTTACTACGCGCGTCCTTACAAGAGTCCAGACGAGAGCTTCCGAAACGCACTGCCCAACCACACACTGATTCCAATCGGAGATGAAGAAGCAGGCTTGAACATAGCCGAACGAGTCTTCCACAAAGCAGGATTCGGGCCCGAGCGAATCGTCCGCGAGAATAGCTTTTCTTTGTTCGGGGAGCGCAGCCGCTTTTCTGAGATGTCGGTCTATATCGTGCATGCGAGTCTGCTTCTCATCTTTCTTGGAGGCATCGTCGATGCGCTTTACGGCTGGCGTGCCTTTGTCACTCTGAACCGCGGGCAACAATCCAGCCAGGTGGAGACGCAGAACGGAAGTAAACGCAATCTTGGTTTTGCCATTCGCTGCGAGAGCGCAGGCCAGGAAAACTATACCGACGGAACTCCCAAACGCTGGTGGTCAGATCTGACGATTCTGCAGGATGGACAAGCCGTCGTCCACAAGCAGATCGTGGTCAACGATCCGCTGGTGTATCGCGGCATACGCTTTTATCAGGCGAGCTACGGCAAGACTGGAAAGATCGACAAACTGGTTCTCACCGCCACTCCTCGCGACGGCCAGGCGCCCAGGGATATCACGATTAGTCCTGACGAGACTCTGCCGCTGGATCCAGATACCACGGTCCGCCTCGCCGAGTTCATTCCCGACTATGTGGTTCGCGACGGCCAGATTTACGCCCGCTCCAGCGAACTGGAAAATCCAGCCGCTCATCTGGTAGTGGAATCCAAGAAATCCGGGCGAGCCGTGAATTTCTGGCTGCCCGCGATTCCAGGGTTTGAACAAAACGACTCCTCACCCTACACCTTCGAAGGCAAAGACATACAGATGGCGTACTTCACCGGCCTGGAAGTTTCGCATGAACCCGGCCAGTGGTCGGTTTGGGCCGGCGTGCTGGTCATGGGGCTCGGTTTGGCCGTGGTCTTCTATTTCGTCCACGTGCGGGTGTGGGCCGTGCCCGTACGCAATGCGCGTGGGCAACTCACGCTCTGGATCGGTGGAACCGCGAACAAGAACAAGGATGTATTCGAGCAGCGCTTCCGCAAACTAGTAGAAGAAATCGAATCACAACTCAAAGTTTCATCAAAGGCAGGCGCCGAGGCGCCTGTTGCTTCACTCGCCGGAAAATAAATACGGCAATGGAGGATGCGTCAATGGCACGAATTGCAAGAGCCGAACAACAACCCGCGGCTACAGGCACAACGCTAGTCGTAATGGTGGGGCTGGGAGTTGCCTTCCTGTTGTTCATGGCATTTTTGAACGTGGTCAAGAGCGGGAACCTGCTCAACGATTCCAACTTGCTCTACGCGGCGCTCATTTTCTACTCGGGCGCGGGAACGCTTTATCTAGGCTTCGGGGTCACCGGCATTCCTTCTTATATCCGCTTCGCCTCGCTCGCGACGTGGGCCGGCCTCATCGCCAACACCGGCGCCGTCGCTCATCGCTGGTATGAAGCTGGACATCCGCCGTTCGCCAGCATCTACGAAATGCTGCTCAGTTTCGTATGGACGCTCGCTGTGCTGACATTGATTGCAGAGAAAAAATTCAAGGTGAAAGTCATCGGCACCGTGACTATGCCGGTCGCGATCGTCGGCGTTGTGCTGATGCAGTTGCTCCGAACCGAAGTCCATCCCCTTGTACCGGCGTTGCAATCGACCTGGCTGCACGTCCACGTCACGCTCGCCATGCTGGCCTACGCGGCATGTGCGCTTAGCTTTGCGCTGGCCATGATGTTCCTCATTAAGGACAAGATGAAGACGGAAACCTTCCTGGCCGCGACCAGCCTGTTTAGCATCGGCACGTACCTGGGCGTGCTGACTCGCTTCGAGAAATGGGGAGGACTGAGTGTCGCCGCCTGGGATCCGGAACGAAAATCAGAAGTATTTCTGGCCAAGAGCGTGCGCTTGTTTGTTGTGATACCCGATCTCGGCTGGCTCATGCTGATGGTACTCGCGGCTGCCGCCGCTCCTTTGGTTCTTTATCTGGTCTGGCGCAAAACCGGGAAAGAAAATTTCATCGACATCGCCAACCGGGCCGTATTCGTCAGCATCCTGTTGCAAGTGCTGGCTCTCGTGTTCTTCCTGCTGCGAGCGCGTGATGGCCGCTACGGCTCCCTCGACGCCGACGGCTTGTTCTCGACCAGCTTGGCCGCCAGCCCGTTCATTCTCTCCGGCCTAGTCGGCGGGATCTTTGTTTCACTCCTCTACCTTTTATTACTCTGGCGGCGTGAAGACCTCGAGCGCATGTTGCCCAGCGCTGAGGAACTCGACCGCATCACCTACAAAACCATCGCGATTGCATTTCCCTTACTCACCCTGATGATCGCGGCGGGCGCCTACTGGGCGAATCGCACCTGGGGTTCTTATTGGAGCTGGGATCCTAAAGAGACCTGGGCAGCGATTACCTGGCTGGTGTACGCCGGATATTTGCACATGCGTGTTACTCGCGGATGGCGTGGCCGGCGCGCTGCGTATTTCGCGATCCTAGGCTTTGCGGTTGTGATGTTCACCTTCTTCGGTGTGACGTACTTGCTGCCTGGAATGCACGCTTATGCTTAGCCGTAATCAGTTCGCGGCAAGGGCAACTGATACAGGGGGAATGGAACTGCATCCGAGGGCTGCGGTTCGCCCTCCTCCGCGGCCGGCGGTCAGCCAGCCAACAAAGTCCGCAGCTGCTTCGCAGATGGAGGATGTTAGCTTGAGTTCGGTCGGCTTCAATTGGCAACTCAAAGCAATCTTGCCGGTAGGGTTGGTACTCCTGGCGGGGCTGCTGCTCTTCATTCTCGCAACTGTATCTCTGCGCGACCCGGAAAGGCACGCGGTACTGATCGTCGCGGGCGCGGGAGCAGTTGCCATTTGTGCGGTGTTAATCGTCGCGCTTGCCTACGTGATTCAGCGGCCCATGGTCGAATTGCAAGAGAAAATCGCGCAAGTGAGCCAGGGCAACCTGGACGTTGCCGTCAGCTTCGCCCAGCGCAACGACGAAATCGGAGACCTCGGCCGCAACTTCAATCACATGATGCAACAGCTCCGCGAAAGCCGGGAAGAGATTGAGCGCCTGCATCGCACTCAGATGTCTCGCGCCGAGCACTTTGCGACGCTCGGCGAACTGGCTACAGGCTTGGCCCACGAGATTCGCAACCCGCTCGCTGGAATCGCGGGAGTCATCGAAATCGTGGGTCGCGATCTGCCCGCGACCAGTCCCGCGCGGGCAGTCGTAAAAGATGTTCGCCTGGAAATCACGCGCATCAGCCGCACTCTGACCGATCTGCTGGAGACGGCGCGTCCTCGCCGTCCGGAGGTTCGCAGCAGCAATCTCAACACCACCGTGGAGCACGCGGTTATGCTGGCTCGCCAGCAGGTTCTCTCAAGGCCAATCAAAATCGAACTACAGAAAGCGCCTGATCTGCCCGAGGTTGAGCACGACAGCGATCAGATCCATCAGGTGCTTCTGAATCTGCTTCTCAACGCGGTTCAAGCCATGGAGAAAACGGGCACGGTGAATGTTGAGATCGGCTCGCGGGACGGCTACGCCAGCGTCGTAGTGCGCGATACCGGTCGCGGTATCTCTCCTCAGAACCTGCCCAATATTTTCCGGCCTTTCTACACCACGAAAGGCGATGGTACTGGCCTCGGCCTCTCGCTTGCCCACCGTATCGTCGAAGATCATCATGGCCGCATCGAAGTCAGCAGCGTCGTGGGGAAGGGAAGCCGCTTCGAGGTGCTGCTGCCATTTCAAATGCCCACCCCTCACATCGCCGCCTCCTAAATGTTCGCTTTGGAAAGCACGACGGCCGCCGGGACGGCGGCGCTACATTCTGCCTGCGTAACATCCGAGGGTCCGTTACCTCAGCGCCCGAAGCGAGCTCCTTCCCTTTCGTAGTAAATTAAACACCGATGCCTGCTGAGAAAATCATGATCGTAGACGACGAGCGCTTGGTGCGCTGGTCGCTTCGCCAGAAGTGCGAGGAGTGGGGATACCGCGTGATCGAGGCCGATGCTGGAGAGCCTGCACTCAAGCTTGCGCAGCATGAATCGCCTGATCTTGTTCTTCTCGACGTCCGCATGCCCGACCTCACCGGAATTGAAGTCCTGGATCAACTCAAGAAGACTGGTGATGCCCGCGCCGTCATTATGATCACCGCCGACCCACAACTTGACGACGTCAAAGCCGCACTCAAACTTGGGGCTTACGACTTCGTCGGCAAGCCAGTGGATTTCGACGAACTGCATGTCACCATCAAGAACGCGCTCGAGGCCACCAGCCTGCGCGCCGAAGTCCAGAGCCTGCGAGGTGAGGTGCGCCGCGAAGCTGGCTATAACAGCGTGGTCAGCGTGTCATCGAAGATGACTGAACTCATGAACTTCGTGCGCAAGGTTGCGTCGAGTGAGGCCACGACCATCCTGATTCAGGGCGAGAGCGGCACCGGCAAGGACCTCATCGCAAAAGCTATCCACTACGAAAGCTCCCGTCACGAAAAGCCCTTCGTCGCCATTAACTGCTCGGCCATCCCGGAAACGTTGATGGAAGCCGAACTTTTCGGCCATGAAAAGGGCGCGTTCACCGATGCCAAGCAGATGAAGAAAGGTTTGTTCGAGGCCGCCGACGGCGGCACACTGTTTCTCGATGAGATTGGCGAACTTTCTCCACTGCTGCAAGCTAAATTATTGCGCGTCCTGGAAGATCAAGTCATCCGCCGCGTGGGTGGTATTCGCGATATGCAGGTGGATGTGCGCGTGATCGCCGCCTCCAATCGCGATCTGGAAAAAGCGGTGCGCGAAGGCCAGTTCCGTCAGGATCTTTATTACCGACTGGCTATTATCGCGATCTTCATCCCTCCGCTGCGCGATCGAAAAGAAGATATCCTCCCTTTGGTCGACTTTTTCATCGACCGCTACAATCGCCGATTCAAGAAGTCGATTCGCGGGATTACTGATGAGACCCGCCGTCTCATTCTCAGTCACAACTGGCCGGGCAATGTTCGCGAGCTGAAGAACACTATTGAGCGCGGCATGATCCTTGAAGACGAGCCATTCTTGAGGCCTGTGTATCTGCCGTTTTCCGTAGGAGAATCCGGCGGTCGCACCGTCTTTGAACGAACCTCACCCACCGACGGCGGACAGACTTTGCCCAACGGCCGCGCCTTGCCGCGGCTTTATATCCCGGAAGGTGGCACGTCACTGGAAGAGGTTGAGCGCCACATGGTCGAACTCGCCATGCGACAGGCCAACGGTAACCAGACCCACGCCGCCAAGCTGCTCGACATCAGCCGCGACGCTCTCCGTTACAAGCTGAAGAAATTCGGCCTGATTCGCGGAGATGAAGAAGGCTCACAGGCCAGCGTCGCCGAAGACCAATAATAACCCAGTGGAGCGCATCATAATTGTTAAGCCGCCGGTCGGTTTGAAAACGTATTGCCCAGCTTCGTGAATCGATGCGCGAAAGCCACGTGCGACATTTCTCCCGATCCCGCCTCGCCCTCTCCGTCTTCGCTAAATTCAATGACGGAGAAGTGAACGTAATCGTAGTCGTCAACGTCTTCCACCTTGACCCGCAAGCCTGTCGGATCGCCGCAAATATCTCCTCGATTAAGTTGAAGATCCCTCATCATCTCGAACCTCCGATCTGTTAATTGCCGAAAAACCTTTATGATAAAGCTGGAACCCCGTACTGCTCGGGGCCCCAGCGCACTGAATCAATATGGAAGATTAGGCCGACATCGCGCGACGCTGAGATCGAGTCTCTCGGATCGACGCTACGCCGCGGCGAATGTTCAGCCAGCCCTGCTCCTGAAACAGATGGAAAAGGTCATAGCTGTACGGCACCTCGCCGGTGATGATCTCTTCTTTCCCTTGATCATCCGTAACAGCGAAGGCAACCTGCACCGGCTCATCGGGTGAATTCTGCTTCGTGAAGTGAACCAGTTTTACATTGAGGGTTGCTTGCTCTTGAGGTTGCATAGGCATGTTTGTCTCCTTCGTGTTGATTGAATTTCATCGTACATCTTAGGAAGGATTGACGACGTAAGTCGTGCGCGCATTTTTGTAAATCTTTGTCATCACCGGTGACATTTTTCATAGCTCTCGCACCGATGCTGATAACCCGCGCAACGGAGCGCTGTGCCTGTGCAAGTTGCAAGAGTTCTTGTCACGTATACGTTCAATGAATCGCGGTCTCTTCTTACAAACAATGGGACAAGAGAAAACTGCCATCCCGACCATCCTCCGAATTGCAGCACGACAACAAATTGCATACGGTGTTTACTGTAGGAGCACGAGATGTCCGCATTGGCGACATCTCGTTGCTGATTCAACGATTCGGTTCGAGAATTAATTTCTGCACCCGCCAATTTAAGATTTCAGCCACGTAAAGCTCATTTTCGGATGGACAAGCGATCTCGTGAATCCACCCGAACTGCCCCGGCTGTTTGCCCGACGTTCCGAATACGCCCAGAACTCTTCCGTCGAGCGAAAGCTTATAAATCCGCCCAGGAAAGCCATCGGAGCTAAACAGCACTTGATTCGGAGGAGGCGTGATGCAGATCGCCCAGGGCGCTCCCGGCGCACGTGACCCGGTGGTTTGAACACGCTTATTTCCAATCGCGGGGCGCGCACCAGGATCGACCGGTACGTCGATTGTGATCTGACGCAAAAACTTTCCTTCGCCGTCGAACACCTGAATTCGACGGTTGCCACGATCGGCCACGTACACGCTTCCCGCGGCATCAATCGCAAGGCTATGCGGAGTATCGAACTGTCCCGGTCCACTCCCGGGTTCGCCCCACGACTTGAGCCAGTTACCATCCTTGTCGACTTTACCGATGCGCGAGTTGATATAACCATCGCTAATGTAAGTGTTGCCCGCCTTGTCCCACGCGACGTCCGTCACCTGTCGAAACATTCCATCCTCCGGAGGCAGCGGTGGGTTTGGCTTCTTCAATGGACCGGTGCCGTCGTCAGAAGCTTCCTGCTTACGACCAAAAACCATAACGACACGCCCCTCGGGATCGAATTTGATTACCATGTCCGAGCCCTTGTCCGTCACCCAGATGTTGTCTTGTGGATCAATCTTCACCGTGTGCGCAAAGGACCACGCATATAAGTTGTGGCCGATCTCGCGCACGAACTTGCCATCGGCGTCAAACTCGAAAAGTTGTGCGGCGCTCGCTCCATAAGCGGGGCCCGTGGTATTTCCCCGGGAAAAAACAAAAATGTGTCCCTTGGAATTGACCGCCACCCCAGGAACCTCGCCGAAATAAGTATTCGGCGGAAGTTGCAGAAAGTCGGCAACCGCGTGGTAGCGTATTTCGGGCACTGCGGCTTGCTGCGCGTAAAGCGAACCCAGTGCCAAAGACCAAACCAGAATCATTTGTCTCACTGATTCCTCCATACCGCACAGTCTTGGTACCAAATATAACTCAGCACCTCTTGAATTGCGGTCCTACCCGTCGGACAACATCCTTCAAACTGATCCCGTACGCTCGATCTTCTGCCTTGACACCGTTCTCAACGCGGGATAATGTTGATGTTATTGTATTATCGTAAAGATAAACTAGGATCCTTGACAATCTGACATTTCGCGACCTGCCCGCCAGCGTCCGAATCAGCAATAATGTTCCAAAATGGAACGCAACGAGGTGGCCTCGCAACCGTAACTCCCATGATCTCTAGATTTTGCGTATAACTCCTGCAAACTCAAAGATCTGGGACAGGGTCGGAAATTAAAGTCCTTGTTTTCTGGATTTTGCGCGCGAAAGCGGGGAGGGGGGTATCCATGGCAAACAGTACTCTTTCCCGTTGTGGGAAAACATCTGAGAACCCTGTGCTATCATGCGCGCAATTCTCATGCACCTCGGAAATCCCTTTACTTGGTCACCAACGGTGACACGGACGACGTCTGGTCACAGATTGCCGGGCCACGGATTGCCGGGGCAGAGATTGTCGAGACTTGCCCTCGTGATATTGCTGTGGCTGCTCGTGGCTCCATCTACTCTCGCTGACGAAATTCGCAATCCATTTTCAGGAGACCCGAAAGCCGCGAAGGCCGGCGAATTTGAGTTCCGCATCAACTGCGCCTTCTGCCACGGTCTCGGCGCACGCGGCGGTGGCCGCGGCCCTGACCTCACCCGCGCCCACAAACATCACGGCGACTCTGACGCTGACCTGTTCCAAAACATCAGCCAGGGCATCCCCGGCACTGTGATGCCCGCCAACGGAACGAACGGTCAAGGTGTCGGCATGACCGACGATGAGATTTGGCAGATCATCACCTATCTGCGCAGCATTCAAGTTCAGGCGCCGGCAAAGTCCGTGGGCAATGCTGCCCACGGCAAAGAACTTTTTTACGGTGACGCCAACTGTTCGTCGTGTCACATGGTGGAAGGTAACGGTGGACGCCTCGGCCCCGACTTGTCTGCGGTAGGCACGGCGCGAACCGTGGAATCGCTGGTTGAGTCCGTACGCATTCCTAGCAAGCGGCTGGCGTGGGGGCTTACCGAATCGACCAAAGAGTTTGCTCAGGAATATCAAACCGTCACCGTCGTGACCCCGGACGGGCACGAGATCAAAGGCGTCACTCTGAACGAAGACCAATTCAGCTTGCAAATGATGGACACGGCCGAGCATATTCATCTCTTCGAAAAAGACAAACTACTTTCGATCCAAAAAAGCCGTGACTCGCTGATGCCCGTCTACAACTCGACGATCCTCAGCGACCAGGACCTCGACGACATCGTCGCATATCTACTCAGCGTGGGTGCGAAGTGAGCGCGCCGATGAACAAGCTGCGCGGCGTTTGTCTGCTTGCGTTCATCTTCGTTTCGTGCGCGGTCGGAGCCTGCGGTCAAGTCACATTCGAGCGGCTGCTCAATTCCTCCCAGGAACCGCAGAACTGGCTCACCTACTCAGGCGATTACGCGGGCAATCGCTTTAGTGCATTGGACGGAGTCAACACGGCGAATGTACATTCACTGACGGCAAAATGGGTCTACCAAACCGCCGCCACGGGAAAGTTCGAGACGACTCCGCTTGTTGTAGACGGAATTCTATACGCCACCGCTCAGGACGATCGCGCATTTGCTCTCGACGCCCGCACTGGCAGGCCGATTTGGCTTTACCAGCATCAACTGCCATCGGATATTCGACCATGTTGTGGCCGGGTGAATCGCGGGCTTGCTATCTTGGGCGACAAAGTATTTCTCGGCACGCTTGATGCTCACGTGATCGCCCTCGACGCGAAAACTGGAAATGTCATCTGGGATGTTGCGGCCGCGGACTACAAAGAAGGGTACAGCTTCACGCTGGCACCGCTAGCGGTAAAGAACCTTGTGATTCTCGGCGTCTCCGGCGGCGAATACGGCATCCGCGGTTTCATCGATGCCTACGACGCTGACACCGGGCAGCGGAAGTGGCGCTTCTACACCGTTCCCGGTCCCGGCGAGCCGGGCCATGAAACTTGGGAAGGCGACTCGTGGAAAATCGGCGGCGCGCCCGCGTGGAACACGGGCGTTTATGACTCGAAGACCAATCAACTCTTTTGGCCGACCGGAAATCCTTCGCCGTCCAATCGAGGCGAAGGACGCGCCGGCGACAACCTTTATAGTAACTCCTTACTCGCTCTCGATGCCGACACCGGAAAGTTGAATTGGTATTTTCAATTCACCAAGCATGATGAGCACGATTGGGACGCCACCCAGGTTCCGATCATGATCGATTCCGGCGACAAGCACTTGATTGCGCAAGCGAACCGCAACGGTTTCTTCTATCTTCTGGATCGCACCACGGGCAAGCTGTTGTCGACCAATGCCTATGCCCGCACAACCTGGACCGATAGCAAAGATTCTGAAGGTCGCCCGGCTCCGAACCAGCAAAGCTCCCCGACACCTGAGGGGCGAACGGTTTGCCCGGGAGCGCTAGGCGCGACAAACTGGATGGCCCCCAGCTTCGATGCGCGAACCAATCTCTTTTACGTAACCGCGCGCGAGCAGTGCGACATCTTCAGCACGGCGCCGCAGCCTTACGAGGTGGGCCATGCTTATTATGGCAGCGCTTACTTTCCTTCTGACAAAGCAGAGCCGTATTGGGGCGCGTTGCGCGCCATCGATCCCGCAAGCGGGCAAGTCAAGTGGGAATTTCGCCATATTTCTCCCACGTGGTCAGGCGTGCTCTCGACTGCCGGTGGACTTTTGTTTACCGGCGACGCAGAAGGAAATTTCATCGCACTGGATGCCGCGTCGGGAAAACCGCTTTGGCACTTTCAGATGGGCGGCGCAGTCTACGCCTCGCCAATGGCCTTCGCACTAGATGGAAAAGAATATGTTGCTATCGCCGCGGGCAGTTCCCTGTACGCGTTCGGGCTCCCCTAATTTTTCTTTGTCATGTCGCAGGCAGAAGCATAAACACGCAGGACTGCTCGAATGTGCTCCTGAATCATCCCTTCAGGATCTGCTTGAAGACGGCCGGAGCGGATCGCTTCGTACTCCATTGGCAAGTATTGGCTGACCAGCGTCAGAGACGGAGGAGAAGCATCAAGGTTAGCGCGAAGTTGGGCCAGTTCTTGCTGAACTGCGGCATCGCCCCAGTAGTACCGGCATCGATCGCTGTAGCTGTAGAGCCGGGCCAGACGCAGATCGTCTTCCGTCCCGCGATAATACGAACTCCAGTACACTGGATTGCACAGCATGGCGGCTTCGAGCGCTTTCCTAACTTGTGAGACGCGAGATCCCTTCCGATAAGCAAGCCATTCCTGCTCGATCGCGCTTAGAGCGAAGACCGCCTCCCGGAATGCGAACGTCAGCCACGGTCCCACTTTCAAGATAGCGAAGTGATCTTCAACCATCTGCGCAAGAGCTGCCGGCTTCTGATAGTCGGTGGAGTGGGCTTCGTAAGCGAGCGCGGGATTTTCGGGCAAGGCAGATGAAAGTGCGCTTGCTTTCTGTTGGTCGTAATCGAAAATCAGACTTTCGCCGAACTCGACTCCAGGTTGCACGACCAGGCCTATCACTCTGTTCCACGCTGTAGCCACGTTCTGATCGGCGAAGGCAGCGCGGAAACGTTCCAAGGTCCGATGAATCTGATCCGCCGAGGACACAGCAGGCGGTGCCCCGTGTAGCGATTCACCGCCAGGCGACGGAACCTCAGTTCCGATTACGTAAAGCAGCGGCTCCGATCCCGGCAGCAGATCCTCGAATGTGCTTTCAGCAGCGCGGCAAAGAATAGCAGCCCGTTGCGCGATCATGCTTTCGTCTGGGCCGTTCTTAATGTCATCAGCACACGCCATGCTTGCATCAAGGTGAATCTTGGTGTACCCGGCGAGAACGCAAGCACGAACCAGTTCGCAAGCCTTGTCCATCGCCACTGCCGAGGGCCGTTCTCGCCAAGGGTACGGGCCCAGATGGTCGCCGCCCAACAACACTCGTTCCCGGGGAAGTCCAGCGCGCCGTGCTGCGGAATGAACAAACTCGGCGAACTGAGACGGAGTTTGTCCAGAGTAGCCGCCGAACTGATTCACCTGACTCGATGTGGATTCGACGTGCAGAACTGAATCATCGTCGACAGCTTGCCGAACGGCTGCTGCGATCACGCTGGGATGAGCCGAGCACACGGCGTACACGCCGCCTCGGTCGCCTCGCCGATTGCGACGGACGATCTCCTGAAGTCGCTCGCTCGCGTTCTTGGGCCGTGGTTCCACGTTGTCGGCGTTACTCGGGTTGAGCTTCGATCAGCAGATCTTTGTCAAACTCAGCGGAAATCGTTGCTTTGGGGCCGTGGACACTTCCAAAATCTTTGCCATTCACATAATCCACGACGTGGTAAGTGCGGTCCTGCAAACCGCGCAGCTCAATAGGCCCACTCCAACGGCGGGCGAAGAATGCATAATACATTTCTCCACCTTTACGGATCGCGTGGGCCTCCGGGCGATCAAAGCCGATGTCATAGAGTTCTCCGAGATACTCGCCTCGTGAGAGCATCTTCTCCTTGTAAATCTTCAGCCACTTCTCAAAAACTTTCTCCCGTGCCGGCGTCAGATCCGACGTGCTGTGCTTCTTGACGAGATTTGGAAGCACGAACTGGGTGCCGACGACTCCACCGACGCCGACGGTGGAAGCGAAGTCATTTGCACCGTCGCTCAACTCGACGTGGTCGCCAAAGTAAGGAATGTCGTCGCCCATGAGCGCTTTCAGTGTCTTGCCCTTGGAGCGGATCTGAAACGAACTTTCCGGATCGGATGCTACGGACATATTGAAATGTGGCATGGTGAAAAACGAGTAAGCCGTGCCGCAAGGACAGAACTCTACCAGCGCATCCGGTTTCACGCTGCGGGCGGTTTCATAAATCTCGCGAAAGAAATCGGGGAGAGCTTCTACTGAATCCTCGGGGCGTTTGTGGTGATGCGCGGGATTGTAGCAAGGAGGAACGCCGTTCATGTGCTGGCCATCCAGCTTGAGGCCGTCGAAACCCCACTCGCCGAGGATCTTCCGAACCAACGCTTTGTGGTAATCGACCACAGCGCGGTCGGCGGGACAAAGATAAAACGAATTCCACCAGGAAATCTTCCGCTTCGATCCATCCTCATTCAGCAAAAGGAAGTCGGGGTGCTCTTTAAGCAGTTGTGAATTCGGAACGGCGCTCAGCGGCGACCACCACAGTTGCGCTTTGAATCCCTCCGCATGGATGCGATCGACCAGCGCTTTCATATCGGCGTCGCCGTTCGGAAACTTCTTGGGGTCGACGCCCCAATCGCCGTAGTTGTTTTGCCAGCCATCATCCAACGTGACCCAGGAGAAACCCAGCTTCTTGACGGTCGGAAGCGTATCGTACACCTGCTTGAGTTGCACCGAGCGGCCATAACCCCACGCGCACCATATGGGCCCAAAGGCGCTGTCGGGCGCTGACGCCATCTGAAATCCTTGCCGCACCATAAGGCGACGGTATTCGGTGAGTGTGCGAAAATAGTCCCCCTGATGGACCGAGACGAAGGTGCGAAGAGTATGGAAGCTTTCTCCCGGATCGAGCGTTCGCTCGCGACTCGAGTGGACAGCGACGCGAGCATGCCGCGCATCCGGCATAGAAACGGGAAGCGAGATGAGACGAGGTCCGGGCTCGACATGGCCCACCGCAAGACCAAGATCTTTGCGCCAAACGTCAACGATGGGAGTTCCTCCACCGTAGTCGCTCGCGTTCATGCCAAGATAATTTTCCTGCCGGAACCCCGGTCGCAACGGGAGCACCCAATTCGGACGCTTTTCGTACGAGCCACTCTGATAGGACCAAAAGGCAGGACCCTTGGGCGCCGAAAGTGAAGTCAGTGAGTACCGATTGTTGGTCCAGCCGCGAATCGTAAGTGGAATTGTCCCTTCGTTCGAGTACTCAACGTCAAAAATCGCAATAGAAGGGAAGTCGGCATAGATCGTGACCGAGATGGTCTTTCGTAAGCCTCCAGACTGGCCGGTTATCGACAACCGCTCTCCGGCGCCGAACGCGTCAGATACTTGCTCTCGATGGGCAGACGTCAGGGCAAAGTCGCTCCACACCCGGCCATTGCCGTTGACTGTTTCCGATGCGGCAAGCGCAGTCAAGGGTGTTGGATTCGGGCCAAACCGCGCGATGATCTGGCTGCGCAAGTTGCGGTCGAATTCAATTCGAAGAACTGAACTTTGGATCTGAAGATCGGTCGTGGCGTTGGCAGCGCTCGCGGGGGCCGACGTCTGACTGGCATTATTTTGCCTGGAGTTCGAACCGAGCAGCGCCAGGCCGAGCAGGACGCAGATGGTTAGCGCAATTCGCCTGCGCCTCATGATTGCAGGGTACCACCGATCGAATTTGATCTCACGCTCCAATGAGATTGACTTTGCATCCGGCGAAGCGTTTCCTCGAAATTTATTGGACAAACACTCCGATTGCGATATATTGCGATCAATTACTTTTACTTTCGTTTAGTCCGCGTGTCAAGTTTAGATTGTTGGCTGATGGAGGTTGAACCCCATGTCAATCAGAGAATCCAGATCTCTCGACTCGCTCCAAAGGATCATCGCGGCCTTATCAGCCTGCGTTTGTTTCTTATTGTTGTGCGTGTCAACCTGGTCGGCCGCACAGGCCGCTTCCAAACAGCAGGACAAATCACAAGATCAAATCGGGTACAAGTCTGCGGGCGATGCCGAACAGAAGAAGACCCTGCTACTGAAGGACTTTCAACCTGTCCCTATGTTGCACGCGCCGGTGCACAAAGTGGATCGCGCCAAATACTACGTGATTGACGTTCATAACCACGTCAACGACGCAATGGGGATCGATGATCACATGCCGCCCGAGCGCGTGATCGAGATCATGAACAACACCAACGTGAAGACAGTCGTGATTCTAACGGGCATGTGGGGTGACAAACTACAGCACGTAATCGACGAAATGGTTAGGCCATATCCCGGGCGCTTTATGGTTTTTGCGCAAATCGACTGGAGCAAGATTGACGATCCGAATTTCAGCCAGGAAATGGTGGCGCAGCTTGACGATGCGGTTGCGCGCGGCGCACGCGGCTTGAAACAGTTGAAAGACCTTGGCCTGAGCGTGCGCGACAAATCGGGGAAACTGGTTGCGGTCGACGATCCGCGCCTTGATCCCATCTGGGAGGAATGCGGGCGGCTCAGCATTCCCGTATCCATTCACTCTACCGATCCCGAAGCCTTTTTCCATCCCGTGGACAGCACCAATGAACGGTACGAAGAGTTGATCGAACATCCCGACTGGAGTTTTTATGGTCCGCAGTTTCCCAGCAAGGAGTCGATCCTGGCTGCGCGCGATCGCATGTTTGCCAAGCATCCACACACGACGTTTGTGGCGCTGCACATGGCGAACTGGCCGGAAAACCTTGACTATGTTTCGCATCTACTGGATACGCTTCCCAACGTGATGGTCGAATTTGGCGCGCGCGAGGCCGAGCTTGGCCGTCAGCCCCGCCAAGCCCGTGAGTTCTTCCTCAAATATCAGGACCGCATTATGTTCGGAACCGACAACGGCATGGACGAAGCCATGTACCGCAACCATTTTCGCTGGCTGGAGACGGCGGACGAATACTTCGACTATTGGGGATATCCGGGGCAGGGACGCTGGAAGATTTACGGCATGGAGCTTCCAGACGCGGTCCTGGAAAAGATTTACCACAAGAATGCGGAGCGTATCATCGGCCAATTCCGGGGAGTTGCAAGTGTCAAACAGTCGAATTAGACCAGGGTCACTTCGATCCTGTTTTTCCTCAGTGCGGCGAGGTCGGACTTGGGAATGCCTCGATCGGTGATTAAGTGATGCACGGCAGAAAGTGGCGCAATCGACGACAGGCTTCGTCGTCCGAACTTGCTGGAGTCGCAGACAGCGACCGCGACCCGGGCAACGTCCATCATCGCGCGGTTGACCTTGGCTTCGAGCAAGTTTGGAGTGCTCAGTCCGTAGTGCACGTCGATGCCATCGACGCCCAGAAAAAGAATGTCTGCGTTCAAGCGCCGCAGGGTCTCTTCCGCGATCGGGCCCACTAGCGAAAAGGAATTTTTTCTCAAGGTGCCGCCGGTCAAAATGACTTCAAGGGAAGAACCGGAAAGCTCAGCGGCGATATTCACGGCGTTGGTGATGATGGTCAAATTCTCGCGCTCGCGCAGAGCTCGTGCGATCGCGGTAGTTGTGGTGCCGGAATCAAGAATGACTACCTGGCCTTCTTTCACCATGCGAGCAGCCGCGGCTGCGATTTGCGACTTTTCCTTGCGATGCAGCTTTTCCTTCTCACGCAAGGTAGGATCTTCCAGCGCGCTTTCTCGCGCTGGCAAAGCGCCGCCGTGGGTGCGGTGAATGCGGCCATGCGCCTGGAGAATGTCCAGATCTTTTCGAATCGTGACTTGGGATGTCCGGAAATGGCGGGCCAGGTCGCCGACCAATACACGTCCGTCGTGATTCAGCATCTGCAGGATCAGTCTGCGTCGTTCTTCGTTCAGCACAGGCTCACTCGAAAGCGCTTACTTTCGCGCATTTGTATTTTACCCTTGACAGTGCAGTATAACCGAAAGTAAAAGTTAATAAACGCAAGCATACGAAAGTATAGTGGTTTCAATGACCTTCTTGGGCGCGACGATAGATATAGATGACGATAGATAAGGACTGACTGAAGGTGAATGCCCTTGCTGAGTTGCTAAGTCTGCCGGAAGGCGAGAAGACCTCTCGCGGGTTGGTTCATACTCCTGCGGAAATCGCCCAGCAGCCTGATACCTGGCAGTCTACCTTCAGCCTGTTCAAGAAAAGGCTTCCAGAGACCGGCGAGTTTCTGGCATCGGCAGGGTTCAAAGCAACTCCGGCCGCGCGACCGACCGTATTTCTCGTTGGCGCGGGGACCTCGGACTATGTTGGGCATTCGCTGGCTAGCTTGTTTCGCAAGGCCTGGCAGTGTGAAGTCATGGCCGTCCCCAGTACGGATCTTCTGACCCATGCCGAGGAGTTGATCCTTCCCGAGAGAAAATACCTTTGGATTTCCTTCTCCCGTTCAGGCGATAGTCCTGAGGGAGTTGCCGTAATAGAAAACGCCTGTGAGCGCCACCCAGACATTCGCCATCTGGTGATTTCCTGCAACGCGAATGGTCGAATGATCAAAGACAACGTTGGCAAACCGCAAGTCTTGGGCATCTGTCTAGACGATGTCGTGAACGATCGCTCGCTCGCGATGACGAGTTCTTTCTCCAACATGGTGGTGTTTGGCCAATGTCTGGCTCACTGGAAAAGCATCGGGCAATACGAGCCTGCCCTGTCGCAATTGGTTCAGGGAGGGAAGAGCCTGCTGCCGATCGCTGCGGATTGCGCGGCGGCCCTCGCGAGGGAACCATATACTAAGGCCTGTTTTGTGGGGTCCGGTCCCCTGAAGGCGGTGGCGAAGGAATCCGCTCTCAAGCTGCTGGAGTTGACCGCAGGCAAGGTTGTGACCATGTCGGAGTCTGCCTTAGGCCTGCGCCATGGGCCCATGGCGGCCTTGGACCGGGAGACCCTGTTCGTATGCTTTCTTTCGAGCGACAAACGGGTTCAGGAGTACGAGCGCAATCTGCTCGAAGAAATTGCGAGCAAGCAACTGGTCACGACCCGAGTTGTAGTCGCCGGGAGCGAAGTGCCCGCAATAAAGTTGCTGGCCGAACACAATCTTGCGCCGGCCTTGCCAGTCGCTGTCGCCGATGATTATCGTCCTGCAGTGGACGTGATTTTTGGGCAACTCCTCGGCCTTTTTTTTTCGTTACGATGGAGCTTGCAACCCGATTGTCCCAGTCCTAACGGCGCCATCAGCCGCGTCGTACAGAATGTCAGCATTTATACCTGATATAGTTCCGCTGCCACACAACTCACGAAAGGTACGTTCGAATGATTGAAGTCTGTGTCGTCGGTGAGCTGAACCTGGATCTCATTCTCTACGGATTGCCAAAAGATCTGGTGCTCGACCGCGAGCACCTGGCGAGCGATATGGCGTTCACGTTGGGAAGTTCGTCGGGAATCTTCGCGCACAACTTGTGCGTGCTGGGCACGCAAGTCGGTTTCATATCGAAAATCGGCAGCGATCCTCTGGGGAAAATGGCTGCGGAGCGGCTTTCGGAAGCGGGCGTTGACATCACCCGGATGAAGAAAAGCGCGGGAACGACTTCAACCGGCCTCACAGTTGTCCTTCCTCAGCCTAAGCACCGATACATGTTGACGTATCCCGGGACGATGTTTGAGATGCAGTATTCCGACATCGATATGGATTACGTCCGCACAGCTCGTCACTTCCATCTTTCGTCTTTTTTCCTGCATCGGTCGCTTCGACCGCAGATATTGAATCTGTTTCGGCAAGCCAAAGAAGCCGGCTTGACTACATCGCTCGACACCAACGACGACCCCGAAGATGAGTGGGCGCAGGATCTGCTCGAAGTCTTGAAATATGTCGATGTGTTTCTTCCCAACGAGCGCGAGGCGAAAAAGATTGCGCGGACCGAAGATTTTTCGGAGGCACTCGAATTCTTGGCCGGGCTCGCCAAGGTGGTCGCGGTGAAACGGGGTTCAGCCGCCGCGACGTGTCGCTCGGGCAGCGAGCAGTGGAGCCTTATGCCGCCGAGCGTGAAAGTCGTGGACGACGTCGGCGCGGGAGATACTTTTGATTCCGGTTTCATCCACGCGTACTTGCTTGGCGCGAAACTGGAAGACTGTTTGGCCTTCGCCAACCTCGCGGCCGCTTATTCGGTGACGAAGGAAGGTGGTACAGAAGCGTTTCGCGACCGCACCGGACTGTTCCGCTTCATGCGCGAGCAATGGAAGCTCATGGGTAGAGGAGCGTTGCCACTGAAAGAAACGGAGAAATAGTTTGGTACTACTTCTCAGGTGGAGTTTGTAGTGCGCTGGCGGTTTGAATACCGGTGGCGATTTCTGGAATGATACCCAGGGTTCGGTAGATTGGGCGCACTACATCGCGAATAGCACTTAGCTGGGAGCCGAACCACGCGGCTCCGGCGATGCAGATAGTGCCGCTGATCATCACGGTTCGTGGGGCACCGATCTGATGGGCCAATGCCCCAGCCAACAGGCTCCCGAATGGCGCCATTCCGAGAAATGACATGGAATAAAAGCTCATCACGCGTCCGCGCTTGTCATCTTGCACAATAGTTTGCAGAATGGTGTTGCTCGACGCCATCTGGGTCATCATTGCGCCGCCGACGAACAGCATCAGCAGCATTGAGAGCCACAAGTGGCGAGAAAGCCCCAACGCAATTAACCCGGTTCCGAAAATCGCCGACGCCAATGGGACCACGCGGCCCAGGCCGAGCACATTTTTTCTGGTCGCGAGAAACATTGCACCGCCTAGCGCTCCCACGCCCGACGCGCCCATCAGGAAGCCCAACGTATGCGGTCCGCCATGAAGCACCTGGCCGGCAAAAATCGGCATCAGCACGGTGTATTGCATGCCGACGAGGCTGATCAAGGCCAGCAGCAGAAGAATAGAACGGATGGGTACGAAGTGCGTGACGTAGTTCCACCCCTCCTTCAATTCCTGCCACACTGGCTTTCCCGCGCCTCGCGGCTGCACGGACGTGATCGTCATGGCGAGCAGGGAAGCAATGACCGCGAGATAACTGAAGCCATCGATCAGGAAGCAATAGCCCTCGCCGAAGACGGCAATAATGACTCCGGCAATCGAGGGGCCGAGAAGTCGAGCCATGTTTACCATGGAAGAGTTGAGGGCAATAGCGTTGCCCAGGTCGGCACGGTCCTCGACCATTTGAATCACGAAGGCTTGGCGCGCGGGCATGTCGAAGGCGTTGATGATGCCCTGAGCCAGCCCCAACCAAATTATTTCGCGAATGGTAATGATTCGGGCCAGAGCCAATCCAGCCAGCGCGAACGATTGCAGCATGGAGAGAATTTGCGTGACGACCAGGGTTCGGTGGCGGTTCCATCGGTCCACCCAGACACCGGCGAACGGTCCCAAAAGGAAACTTGGTATCCGGGACGCGAAGCCAACGATGCCCAGCAGCCATGCAGAGCCGGTTATTCTGTACACGAGCCAACTCGTGGCGATCTGCGTCATCCAAGTGCCGATCAGCGATACCGACTGGCCGGTGAAGAACAGACGATAGTTCCTCGAGCGTAGCGCCCGCAGGGCAAACTTCCAGCTTTCGCCCCGCCGCGATTTCATTACTGGGGGACTGGGCGGCGACTTCAACTCCGCATTCGCTGAGTCAGGTCTGGGCATTGACGATTCTGGTGACTGGGCAAATTGCTGGGTTCACGCTATGAGACAATTCGAGTCCCAGTAGCATGATCGAGTCTAGCTATTTCCAACGCGAGTGTGATGCCAGCTAACGATCCAGCCACTAAAGATATTAATCCCTGGCTGATCGCGATTGCGGTCATGTCGAGCACTTTCATGGAAGTGCTGGATACGACCGTGGTCAATGTCTCGCTGCCGCACATCGCCGGCAACCTTTCCGCCACTACGGACGAGGCCACCTGGACACTCACATCGTATCTCGTGGCGAATGCCATTATTCTGCCGATGACGGGCTGGCTGGCCACAACCTTCGGACGCAAGCGCCTGCTGATGTTATCGGTAACCGGTTTCACTACAGCTTCTTTTTTCTGTGGGCTGGCTCCGTCGCTGCCGTTTCTAATCTTTTTCCGAGTCATTCAGGGAGCCTGCGGCGGTGGTTTGCAACCGTTGTCGCAGGCCATTCTTTTGGAATCCTTCCCCCCGGAGAAGCGTGGCCAGGCCATGGCGTTCTGGGCGCTGGGAATTGTGGTTGCGCCTATGCTGGGTCCGGTGGCTGGCGGTTGGCTCACTGACAATTATAGTTGGCGCTGGGTTTTCTATATTAATGTTCCGATCGGCGTTATTGCGATCTTGCTGACCCAGGCATTCATTTTCGATCCTCATTATTTGCGCAAGGAATCGAAGGGTATTGACTACTGGGGGATCGGTTTGTTGGTGCTGGGCATCGGTTCACTGCAGATCATGCTCGATAAGGGCCAGGAAGACGATTGGTTCAGCTCGCACTTTATTATCACGCTGGCGGTGTTGGCGGTTATCGGTATTGGTGGTCTGCTCGTCCGAGAACTGAAAGCCGAACATCCGATCATCGATCTCAGCGTCTTCCGCTACCGGTCGTATGCGATTGGCACGTTCATTATGACGGTGGTTGGTTTCGTTCTCTATGGCAGCACGGTTTTGTTGCCACTACTGATGCAGGAATTGCTGGGCTACACGGCGACTCACGCGGGCATCACCAATCTGCCGCGCGGAATGGCTTCCTTCATATTTATGCCGCTGGTTGGTTATCTCACGGGCAAAGTGGATTCGCGAAAGCTCCTGGGCGTGGGCTTCCTGGCTACAGCGTTCGCGATGTACCGGATTTCGATGTTCAGCCTGGGTGTCGGTTCGTCAAGCTTCTGGTTGCCGCTCACCGTGCAGGGCGCGGGGCTGGGATTGATTTTCGTGCCGTTGACGACGGTTACAAACGATCCCATCCCCAGGGAAAGGATGGGCAACGCTACCAGTATCTTTAATTTGATGCGCAACATCGGCGCCAGCGTGGGCATTGCGATGGTGGAGACGATGCAGGTGAGGAAAGCGCAAATGCACATCAATATTTTGGACAAGCACGTCAATCCGGCGAATCCGCTGACTCGCCAAACTATTGACGGCCTGCGAACGCTTTTCATGTCCCAGGGCAAGGATGCGGCAACCGCGACTCGTGATGCCTACGCAGCGCTTTGGGCGATGGTGCAGCAGCAGGCGGCAATGTTGGCGTATAACGATACGTTCCGGTTTCTCGCCCTGATGTTCGTGTTGATGCTGCCGCTGATATTCCTGATGCGCAAGCCGAAGAAGGGTAAAGCGGTGATGGCACATTGAGCGCGTGCCGGGAAAATCCCCGGCTTGCGGTCAATCTTTTGCTGTTACTTGATCCTTGATCTTGTCATATTCTGTTTGCGAAATGGCGCGCCGGCTAACCAGTTCGGCGGTGCTGCTATAAGGACGCGCGGCGATTATGCGATCGGCTCCATCACTGCTCATTCCTGGCAGACTAAGCAATTGCTCTTTGCTGGCCTTGTTTACATCGAGAGGCTGATCACGATTCCATCCTTCTCTCACGCCCTGAGCCAACGCCTTCGCGTCCTGCTTGATATCTGACGTGGCTTGCGCAGTTTTCTCTCGCACCTGGTCAGGACTGGGCTTTTGCGAAGTGCATCCGACGAGAAGTAAAACGACCGCAATCGCAGCAATTATTTTCACCACACTACGATGCAAGTGGGGACTACGAGGTTGGTCTCATCGGGCGGGGATAACATCTTCACCCACGAGGACGAGCCTCAGCTTTCCGTTCGCGCTTGCCGGCGAGACTGAAATCGATTTGCAATTGTCCACAATCCAGTCGGCACCGGCATCTTTGAGTTCTAATTCGGCGGCCGTGGTTCTGCAGGCAATGACCCTAGCGCCGGCGGCCGTGCCCGCGCGGATGCCCGCTGGGGCGTCTTCTACTACAACGCAGTCGTTCGCTGACACTCCCAGGAATGACGCACCTTTCAAGTAGGGCTCGGGATCCGGCTTTCCATTCTTTATATCGCTGCTGGTGACCAACTGGTGAGGTATGGGCAGCCCGGCCGCGCGCAGGCGCACTTTCGCGAGAGTACGTGTACACGAGGTCACGATCATCCACCGGTCGGGAGGGAGAGCCCTCAGCAACTCGCGCGCTCCCGGCAGAGGCACTACGCCATCTAAATCTTCAATCTCGCCCCGTTCCACTTCGCGGTTCTCCGCCTCGGCGTCTGCATGCGGCAGATAATCGCGGACAGTCGCGATACTGGGACGCCCGTGCGCTCTGCGAACAACTTCGTCGGGATTGAAACCGCGGGCGATTGCCCATCGCGACCAAACCCGAATGACAGCCGGTGTGGAGTCGACCAGCACACCATCCAGGTCAAACAAAATCGCACCGCAGGTGATTTCGGTCATGCACCACGATAACAAACCGCGAACGGCTACTGAGGCTCCTGCGTGAGTTCGGGGTTCGGCATCGGTCCTGTCTCAAGCTCCTGATGGCGTTTTTCGCGGGCCGCATTCGACAATTGTGTAAAGGTTTGCATTTCGGCCTTGGCTTCCTCGACGCGTCCCAGGCGCTGCAGCACTTGTCCCCGCAAGTAGTGAATGCCGGGGCTGTCGGGATCGAGCTTGAGGGCCGCATCAGCCTCGGTCAGAGCGTCGGCGAATTTATTCTCGCGCTGATACACGCGGGCGAGTTGGAAGCGAGAGCTGGCAAGCTCAGGATCGAGGCGCAACGCCTTGCGAAACATCTCCTCCGCGTCCGCGTCTTGCTGCTGAAGGTAATAAACTTCTCCCAATTGGTCGTAGTCGTAGGAAACATCGGGCTCGATGGCGATGTCCTTGAGGAATTCCGCTTTGGCGCGTTCCAAATCCTGTTTCTTGAGGTAAGCCATTCCGAGATTGAAGTGGACGAAGGGCAGAGTCGAATCTCCTTTGGCCGCAAGTTCGAGCTCGGCGATGGCTTGGTCGTATTCTTCGCGGTTGAGGTGAGCCTTGCCCATCAGGAGATGAAACTCGGGAGAGTTTTGGCCGATCTCGACCAGGTGACTCAACGCCCGCTGCTCAACATCCGCGCGCCCTGCCTTGTTGGCCGCGATACCGAGCACATAAAGATAATTCAATTGGCCGGAAGCCTGAGACCAAAGCGGCTCCAGCGTGTTCGCCGCGTCTCCGTAACGCTCGACGAAAAAATAACACAACCCCAGCAAATAGCGTGCCTGGAATGTGTCCGGTACGTCATTTACGACCGACTCGAATGGAGGAATGGCGTTCCGAAAATCGTTTTGGCGATAGTAGACCAGCCCGATGTTGAGCCGTATCCCGGCGATCTGCGGAGCCAGATCTTCCGCCTTTTGCAACATCTCCAACGCCGGCTGCCACTGTTTACGCCGCATGTAGATCACGCCCAGGTTCGCATACGCGCCCGCGACTTGTGGATTGATCGCGAGCACGCCTCGAAACGAGTGTTCAGCCTCATCCAGATTGCCGCTTTTCAGCGCTTCTTCACCCTGCTGAAAAAGCTGCTGAGGATCGGCAGTCTGCGGCGACGGCGCGTGCTGCGCTTGCTGGGTCTGAGCCGATTGTATTGGCTGCGCGTGGCCAGACTGCCAGGGAACTAGCAACAGGACAGACAGCAGAAATCGAATAGTTGAGCTTGACACTGGTTGCACTCTCTGCTGTAGTGTCCGCCAGCAGCCGCATGAATTCAAGCCACGATGCTTCACCACAATGCGGTCCAAGGATGAAAAACTCGCGATGAAAGCTGCGACCATCACGATTCGGGACGTGGCCAAGGACAGTGGATTTTCGTCGACCACGGTCTCTATCGTTCTGAACAACGCCCCATTGGCGCGCTACATTCCAGCCGTCACCAAGAAACGAATTGAGCAAGCGGCCAAGAAGCTGGGTTACCGCCCTAACCTCTTCGCGCGCTCGCTTCGCAGCAAGCGTAGCCACACGGTGGGAGTCATGGTCTTCGACATGACCGACCCTTACTGCACGCTGGTACTGCGCGGCATCGAGAATACTCTGTATCAGTCTTCTTACCTGCCCATTCTCACCGACGTTCACAACGAGCGCAGCCGGTTCGAGCGCTACCTGGAGATGCTCCTCGATCGGCGAGTGGAAGCGCTCATCGTGTTGGCCAACTGGCTATTCGTCGATATCGACGTTCTGGCCGATCTGGAGAAAAGCAGCATTCCAACGGCAATGATCGGACGCGAGTTGCGAACGGACTCCGTCAGTTCCGTGATGGTTGACAACGAACTTGGGGCGCATGCCGCGCTCGAACATCTGTTCTCGCTCGGGCACCGCAAGATAGCCTTCATCCGCGGACCCAAGACTCTCGCGGACAGCGCTCCGCGTTGGAAGGGAATCCGCTCTTTCGCCAAATCCAGCGGGCTCGAAATGGATCCGCGGCTGATTCTCGATCTGCCCGAATCCCGCGACCCGATTTCAAGTTTTGAAGCGGGCTATAAGTTAACCGAGGATTTGCTCCGGCAGAAACGCCCATTCACGGCGCTGGTAGCCTTCGATGACATGACCGCGTTTGGGGCGATACGCGCCTTGGCGAAAGGTGGGCTAAGGGTTCCGGAGCATTGCTCAGTCATCGGCTTCGACGACATCGCTGCTTCCAGTTTGTACACGCCCTCGTTAACCACGGTGCGTCAGCCCATGGAAGTTATGGGCACGATGGCGGTCAGTATCATTGTGGATGGAATCAACGCGGTTCAGGAAAAGCGGGAATTCTCCGCCGTACATCGCAAGGTAGCGCCGGAACTAGCAGTGCGAGAGTCGACCCGAAGCCTTTTCTGAGCTTCAACACGGTTTTTTCGCTTGACTATCGAGATGGACCTACAGCACTATTAACACGTTTTAATAAACGGATTTTCGTCATTGCGATTGCAGGTGTGCAAGCCAAGGTGTTCCGGTTCGATTGTCGGGCATGGCCGGGTTTCCGGGGCGAGACCTGGCATGGTTTCCAAATACGTTTCGAGCATTAGGAGTTGACAATGAAATCCCGTCTCCGCTGGTTTGTTCTTCTCGTGTTTTCATTGTGCTCGTCGGCCGCGCTCTTCGCGCAGGACACGGCGTCCATTACCGGCACAGTCACCGATCCTTCGGGCGCGGCTGTTCCTGGAGCTCAAGTTTCCTTGATCAGCGCAGAACGCGGCATCAATCGCACCACCGCTACCAACGGTAGCGGCGATTACCTGTTTGCCTCGCTTCCCATCGGCTCTTACGATCTCACGGTCAGCGACGCGGGATTTAAGAAGTACGATGCCAAAGGAATTATCCTGCGCGTCGCAGAGAAGGCACGCGTCAATGTCCAGCTGGAAGTGGGCGCCATTAACACCGAAGTGATCGTGCAGGGCCAGGAAGTTGCCCAGGTCGAAACTCAGTCTTCAGACCTTGGTGGCACAGTTACCGGCAAAGAAATTACCCAACTCGAACTCAACGGCCGCAACTTCACTCAGTTGATCACTTTGGTTCCGGGCGTGAGCAACCAGACTGGGCAGGATGAAGCCGGGGTCGGCGTTTCGGGGAATGTTTCCTTCAGCGTGAACGGCGGCCGCACCGAATATAACAACTGGGAAATGGACGGCGGTGATGCCATGGACAATGGCAGCAACAGCACGCTCAACGTCTACCCCAGCATTGATGCGATTGCCGAGTTCAAGGTGCTGACTTCGAACTACGGCGCCCAATATGGCCGCAATGGATCAGGCACGGTCGAGGTTGAGACCAAGTCTGGCACCAGCAGCTTCCACGGCGACCTGTACGAATTCGTGCGCAATGATTTTTTCAACGCCACACCAGAGTTTCAAACTTCGCCTCCAGCGTACAAGAAAAACGACTTTGGTTTTACCATCGGCGGCCCGGTCTACATTCCCGGCCACTACAACAAGGACAAACAGAAGACCTTCTTCTTCTGGTCAGAGGAGTGGCGCCGCGAGATTGTGCCAGGATCGGGCTTTTTCAGCGTGACCACGGTTCCCTCGCTCGCCGAACGTGGTGGGAATTTCAGTGATGTCTGTCCCGTGGCAGGGACGACATATAGTGCGACGACTGCAGCTGCGTTCCCGAACTGCCCAGCTCAGGGCTTGAGTACGTCAGCGCCAAGCTATTTCCCCAACAATCAGGTGCCGATCTCCAACCCCACAGTGGTCAATGCTCTCGAGGGACTGATTCCCACACCGAATATCGATTCCAACAGTTGGTATCTTCCGCCATCGCTGCCGACGCACTGGCGGGAGGAACTATTCCGCATCGATCACAACGTCAACGACAAAGTTCGCGCGACATTTCGCTACATCCACGACTCGTGGAATCAGGATTATCCCGTGCCGCTCTGGACCAACGGCACTACTTTTCCGACGATTCAAACCAACTTCAACGGCCCCGGCGTAAGCATGGTGGCGCGAGTCACGGCCGCGGCTTCGCCTACTCTACTGAATGAATTCGTCGCCAGCTATACCACCGATCACATCACCACGAGTTTGATCGGGCCATGGCAGCGCCCCGCCGGATTTCCATCGATTGGAATTTATGACAACGGCTTCGGCGGTAAGGTGCCCGGCATTATGCTGTCTGGCGGCCAGTATAATTTTGCGGAAGACCCAGGCTATGTTCCGAACGGCCCGCTGAATTCTAATCCGACATTCACCTTTCGCGACAACCTTACCAAGAACGTCGGCCCGCACAATCTGCAGCTTGGAATCTATGTAGTGCTTGCCCACAAAAACGAAATTCCGCAGCCGCAGTATGGCGTAAATGGCCAGTTGCAATTCAGCAACACCGGAAATACGGTCACGACCGGGAACCCATTTGCTGATCTTCTTCTCGGAAATATTGGTACTTTCACCCAAGAGCAAGCGGCGCTCAAGATGCACGAGCAGTATCAAATCTTCGAACCTTATTTTCAGGATGATTGGCACGCCACTCCGCGCCTGACCTTGAACCTGGGATTGCGCATGAGCTTTTTCGGAACGTATTCGGAAAAGGATAATCTGGCCTGGAATTTCGATCCCGCACGCTATGTCCCCGGCGCAAGTGGCGTGGATCCGAACACTGGCCTCGTGATTGGCAACCCTTATAATGGCTGGGTAGACTGCGGCGTAACACCGGGCGTGCCCAAGGGTTGCATGGCGAGCCACTGGTGGAATCCCGCGCCCCGTATCGGTTTTGCGTTTGATCCGCTCGGTAACGGGAAGTGGGCCGTACGCGGCGGCTACGGCATCTTCTTCGAGCACACCAACGGCAATGAAGCCAATACCGAGTCGCTCGAGCCCTTCAACATCAACACCCAGACCAGCAGCGTGGTGAATGTCGCGGGATATGCCAATCTGACTCCCGCTCTCCTCGGCGCTGGCACCACGCCGCTTTCTTTTGTCTCGATTCCCAGCAAAGCCACTTGGCCTTACATGCAACAATGGCACCTCGACGTCCAGCACGATATGGGCAAGAATACCGTGGCGACCCTGGCATATGTTGGCAGTGGTGGCGTACATCTGACCCGCGCTTATGAATACAACCAGATGCACGCGGTTCCGGCGGCCTTGAACCCGTACGCTCCAGGGCAGCCGATAAGTCAGAATGACTGCAATTCGGTTACGCTGGATCCCGTCACCGCCCAAGCGACGGCGACTGTAAACGGCATCACCACAACTGGCTCGTGGGCGAATAATCTGGCCGTGGCCTGTGGCAACAACGCTAACCCTTATCTTCCTTTTGTCGGAATCGGAAGCATCATCCGAAAGGATCAAACAGGATCTTCGAACTACAACGCCCTGCAGGCCTCTTTGCGCCACAGCATCGGAGGGTTGCAGCTGAACGCGGCTTACACATATAGCCATTCGATCGACGATTCGTCCGATTGGAATGACTCGGGCTTCGTCGATAGCTACAACCTGAACGCGTATCGCGCCAGCTCCAACTTCGATGAGCGGCACATCATTAACATCGGCTACGTTTACGATTTGCCTTTCTTGAAGGGCAAAAGTCTTACTGACAAGCTCTTGGGCGGATGGCAGTGGTCGGGCATCACGGACATTGAAAGCGGGACACCGTTCAGCGTTTATAACCAGGGCTGCAGTCCTTGCGGCAGCTCCGTGAACGGCTCGCCGACCAGCGTACCTACCGACAACGCCGGAGTTTCTAATTCGTTCGCGAGTGCCGGCTCATACCCCGACCTCGTGGGCAATCCAACTGCTGGCATCCCGGTGCTGCCACCGGGTAATCCGCCGTTGCTCTATAATCCAGCGGCGTTTGCAGCTCCCACAGGACTCACTTTCGGCAATGCGGGAAGAAATATTCTGCACAATCCCTGGCGCACGAATTTTGATATGGCGCTGCTGAAGCACTTCGCCGTTACCGAAAGCAAATACTTCGAATTCCGGGCTGAAGCCTTCAACGTCTTCAATCACAGAGAGTATGCGTGGCTGGGTGGGGACGCCGGTTCTGCCGCAGACAATGCGAATGGCAGCGGTATCACTTCCGCCAACGCGGTGGGCTGCTATGGCGGAGCTAACAGTTCGGCCGGCGATCCAAGCTGTCTCGGAAACGGACTCCTTCAACCCAATGCCGCTCACAACCCGCGCATCCTTCAATTGGCTCTGAAGTTCTTTTTCTGAGCGAGTGTGCAGGCAGTCCTCCCACCTGGCCTCCCGTGAGGCCAGGATTTTTCTTACCCAACCTGCGCATGTTGAGGAGAACTCACAACCGCAAGCGCCTGCTCGAGGTCGGTGATCAAGTCGTCCGCATTCTCGATTCCCACCGACAGCCGGATCAATTGCTCGGTTACGCCCATCTTCTGCCGTTGTTCGGCCGAAATCATGGCGTGGGACGTGAGCACGGGGATCGAAACCAGCGAATCGACTCCGCCCAAGCTGGGAGCCAAAGTGAAGAGGTGCAGGGCTTCGGTGAGCCGCCGCGCGTCGTCGCCTGAGCCTTCGACTTCGAAACTCACCATCCCACCGCCACCGCGCATTTGCTCCATCGCAACCGCTCGTTGTGGATGCCCTTCCAGAAACGGGTAGTAAACTCTTCGCACTTTGGAATGTTGAGCCAGGAACTGTGCGACCCGCAGGGCATTTTCATTCTGGCGTTGCACCCGTACTGCGAGTGTCTTGATACCACGCAGCAGCAGCCAGGCAGCGTGCGGATCCATCACGCCCCCAAGCGTGGTCCGAGTCTCGTGAATCTTTTCGATCAAATCCTTGCGACCGGCAATAACGCCGGCAATCAAGTCGGAGTGTCCGCCGAAATACTTCGTGCCGGAATGCATGACCAGATCGATGCCAAACTCCACCGGGCGTTGGTTAATCGGCGTGGCAAAGGTGCTATCGATCATGGTGATCAGACTGTGTTTCTTCGCGATCGCAACGGCCTTGGCTAAATCAACGATCCGCACCGTGGGATTGGTCGGAGACTCCAGATAGAGCAGTTTGGTATTCGGTCGAATGGAACGCGCATGTTGTTCGTACTCGGTGGTATCGACAAATGTCGTTTCAACCCTAAGCTTGGGGAGCCACTGAGCGAAGAACTTTCCTGCGCCGCCGTAGATGTCTCGTTGCGCCACAATGTGATCACCGCTTTTCAACAGGGCCAGGATGGAAGTCGTAATCGCGCTCATGCCGGAAGCAAATAGCAAGGCAGCGTCAGCGCGTTCTAGCTCCGCGATTCTCAACTCAACCACGGTGTTCGTGGGGTTGCCGTAGCGCGTGTAAAACATATCCGTTGGAGTCACGCGCAACTGTTCCTCGTTGTCCGTAACCTCAAAGGTGGAAGTCTGGTAGATCGGTGTGGCTAGGGGGCCGTGCTTTTTTTGCAGGTCGGCCCCCGCGTGGACGGCTTCAGTTTCCTGGTGATGCGGATGTTTTTTCATCACGGCTCCATCTGCGACTACCGGATTAAGAGTATCGTTCACCGGCCAAGTGGGCAAGAGAGCCGAAGCTCGGTCCAACACGGTTGCAACCCTTTATAATTCCAATCTCATGGATACGGGCCTGAAAAACCGGGTGGCGATTGTAGCCGCCTCCAGCCAGGGGATTGGCCGTGCAACCGCGGAGGCTCTGGCTGCCGAGGGATGCCGGGTCGCGATGTGCGCCCGCAATGCGCAAACGCTGCAGGCGGCCGCGGAGCACATCGAGAAGCGGTATGGCGCTGAAGTGTTCGCCCAAGCTCTGGACGTAACTGAAGAAAAAGCAGTGCATCGTTTTGTCGATGCGGTAGTTTCGAAATTTGGTGGCGTGGACATTTGTGTGACCAATGCTGGCGGCCCACCGGCAAAGGGTTTTCTTGCTGCCAGCGTCGAAGAATGGCGGAAGGCGGTGGATGCGAATTTTCTCAGCACGGTTTATTTCGCTCGCGAAGTGATTCCTCACATGCAACGCCAGCATTGGGGACGGATCATTACAATTACTTCCATTACTACTAAGCAGCCGGTTGCGGATCTTGTCCTGTCCAATGCGGTTCGCGCCGCAGTTGTTGGGCTGGTAAAGAGTCTCGCCAACGAATTCGGCAAAGATGGCATACTCGTAAACAATGTCGGGCCGGGCTTCACCGCAACCGATCGGCTAAAGGAATTAGCGAAGACTAGATCAGCAGCTACGGGCAAGAGTGAACAAGAAATCTTCGAGGGATGGAGCGCAGATGCACCGCTGAAGCGGGTCGGGGAACCCCGCGAAGTTGCGGACGCAATCGTGTGGCTGGCGTCGGAGCGCGCGTCGTATGTGACGGGACAGACCGTACTCGTGGATGGCGGCCTATATAAAGGACTGTAAATGAAGCATGGGACTCTGGCCCGTTCCCGCCGGACGGGGACGCCCGACCTCCATTGGTAAAAGAAATTCTGGAAAGGCAAGCAATGCGAAAGTTAGCTTCACGAATGGCAGTGATGTCGGGTGAGGGTGCGCTCTCCGTTTATGCGCGCGCCAAAGAGCTGGAGCGTGAAGGCCGCTCGATCATCCATCTCGAACTCGGCGAGCCCGACTTCCATCCCTCCACATCCGTGAATGAGGCCCTCAAACGCGCTGTGGACGAAGGCAAGGACCGTTACTGCGCAGTTGCCGGCGTTCTAACTTTGCGAGAGGCAATCGCTTCCTATCTTGGCGACACGCGCAACCTAAAAGTTTCCGCAGACAACATCGTCATCGCGCCGGGCTGCAAAATAGCGCTCTTTATGGCGCTGATGGCGCTTATCGATCCTGGTGACGAGGTTTTATATCCCGATCCGGGGTTCCCCGGATATCTGTCCATCACTCTTGGGCTGAACGGCGTTGCGGTACCATTTGAACTCTCTGAGCGCAATCGTTTCCAACCGGATCCTGACGAAATCGCTGCCAAGATTACACCTCGCACAAAAATCCTGATCGCAAACTCCCCGGGCAATCCAACCGGCACGGTATATACCGACGAAGTGCAGCAGCGGCTTGCGGAACTCGCTGTGAAGCATGATCTGCTCGTGCTCTCCGACGAAATCTATGCCCGGATCATTTACGGCGGTCGTTATGTTTCGCTCATGCACTATCCGGGAATGGAAGAGCGCACACTCATCATCGACGGCTTCTCCAAGAGTTTTGCGATGACCGGATGGCGCCTGGGATATACGGTTGCGCCGCCCCGCATCGTGCCGGCGTTGCAAATGCTGGCGGTCAACAGCTACACCTGCGTCGCCGAGTTCAGCCAGTATGCGGCCATCGAAGCGCTCAAGGATCGCGAGGGAACGACTCCTCGCATGGTTCGCGAGTTCGCTAAACGGCGTGAGCAGTTCATCCGTGACCTGAATAGTGTTCCCGGATTCCGCTGCTCGCCGCCGGAAGGTGCGTTCTACGCCTGGGTGAACATTTCAGGCACGGGAATGAGCGCGGAAGAACTCTGCCGCATTCTGCTGGAAGAGGCCGGTGTCGCGGCCATCCCCGGCGCGGCTTTCGGGGCGGCGGGCGCCGATTTCATTCGCTTCTCGTTTGCATCTTCAACCGCGACGCTGCAGGAGGCCGTGCAGCGGATTCTCCGAGTTTCCACCACGTGGCAGGGAACTGTCGCAGTGCGATAACGAGAGTTGACGCAGAATGCTGGTCAGGAAATCACGGCAGGACGGAGATCTCATGAATCGAAACCCGGAGCTGGTTTTGATGATGATTTGTGGTCTGTCGATATTCGCCGCAGGTCAGGCGCGTGCTCTACCCGGACCTGACGTGCAGCAAATCTATCAACGACTGCTCCCACAGATCGAAAAGATCCCAATTTTTGATCATCACGCGCACCCCGGGTTCTCGGACGATCCTGACGTCGATGCTATGGCCGGTCCACCCGGAATTTATGCACTCCGTATTCGTGGCACGAACCCGGAACTCATTTCTGCCGCCAAAGAGCTTTTCGGATATCCCTACGATGACCTCTCGCCCGAGCATGCGAAATGGCTGATCCAGAAAAAAGCGGAGCTTAAGAAGGAAAGGGGCAACGCCTATTTTTCTGACATTCTAGACAAACTGAACATCGAGCAAGGCGTTGCGAACCGCGCGATGATGGCTGACTATCTCGATCCCAAACGGTTTGTCTGGGTTTTCTTTGTGGATTCGTTCATGTGGCCGTTCGACAATCAGCGGGAACGCTCCCGAAACGCTGACGAAGAGGTTTACATCCCCCTGCAGGAGAAGATGCTGCATCGCTGGATGCAGCAGGAAGGCCTGAGCAAGTTACCCGCGGATTTCGCGGAGTATCTGAAGTTCGTGAGCCGTACGCTCGAAGACAATCAGAAAAAGGGCGGCATCGCCATGAAGTTCGAAGTCGCGTATTTCCGCTCAACGAAGTTCGGCGATCCGAGCCGTGAGGATGCGCAGGACGTCTATGAGCGGTTCGTGGCGGGGGGGATTCCCAGCAAGGACGAATATCGCACCTTTCAGGATTTCATGTTTCGCTATTTGATTCGTGAAGGCGGTCGACTTCAGCTTGCCGTCCACGTGCACTCGGCCGTGGGGCCTGGCGATTACTTCAACCTCACCGAAAGCAACATCATGAACCTGGAAAATGTTCTCCGTGATCCGCGGTACTCCAACGTCAAGTTTGTAATGATCCACGGAGGATTCCCCTATGATCGTCAAGCCATCTGGTTGGCTGCGGCGAAGAACGTGTACCTGGATTCGTCGGAAACCGAAGTTCTGCTCTACCCCTCAGAATTTAAAAACGTGCTCAAGCTGTGGTTAGAGACATTCCCTGAAAAAATTACCTTTGGCACCGATGCGTTCCCTTACAACGACGTGATGGGTGCCGAGGAGAGCTATTGGCTGGGAGTGCAGTCGTCGCGCACGGCCCTCGCCGCGGCATTGGCGGAAATGATTTCCATGGGCGAGGTCAGCGAGGCGCAGGCGCTGCAGATGGCCCATGGTTATTTGCATGACAATGCGGTTGGACTTTATCCAGGAAAGGTGCACTGATGGCAAAAACGAAATCTGCAAAGCGACCAACCTCGAAAGAGAAGGCGCGAAAGGCAACCACGAAAAGTGGCGCAAGAGCTGAGTTGAAGCATATTCCGTGGAATTCAGTCGAGCTCGAAGACCTGAATCCTCTGCTGCAACGCCACTTCGTGGTGGGTCAAAACGTCATGGTGGCGCGTGTGCTCTTGAAGAAAGGCTGCATCGTGCCCGAGCACAGCCACCACAACGAGCAAATTACCTATATCCTGGAAGGAGCGCTGAAGTTTTGGATTGATGGCAAAGAGATCGTAGTAAATGCCGGCGAAGTGCTGACTATTCCCCCGCATATGCCGCACAAGGCAGAAGCAGTAGAGGATACGGTCGACCTCGACATATTCAATCCGCCGCGCGCCGACTGGATCAACAAGACCGATCAATACTTGCGCGGTGGAAAGTAGACTTGCACTGGTCAATCTTCCGCTGGCCTCAATCCGGATGACCGAGCACACGTCACGAAAATCGAATTCTGTCCCCCCAGCGCAACTGCGATGCATCGGTTGCGACACAGTGTTCGAGAAAGCGGAACGGAACTTTCGTTGCGCCAGTTGCGGCGATCTGTTGGAGATCGTATATCCCAACTGGAATACAAGTGATACAACGCGACTGGATGCCGCTGCGCTTAGAGTTCTCTGGCGCCAGCGCCGCACTTCCGGAAGTCCAGTCGACGAAAGCGGCGTCTGGCGTTTCCGTGAATTGTTGCCCAGCTTCGCTGACTGGCAAGAGGTCATCACGCTGCGCGAGGGAAATACTCCGCTGTATGAAATGCCGGGCTGCGCCCGCGTTGCCGGGTTGCCGCAACTCTACGCCAAGCACCAGGGCATGAATCCGACCGGATCGTTCAAGGACACGGGAATGACTATTGCGGCATCGGTCGCCCGGCGTGAGGGATTCCGATGGGTTGCTTGCGCCTCCACTGGCAACACGTCCGCTTCGATGGCGGCGTATTCCGCACGCGGCGGAATGCGCAGTTTGGTGCTGATCCCGGAAGGCAAGGTTTCGTGGGGCAAACTTTCTCAAGCGCTCGACTACGGCGCGGTGACCTGTCAGTTGAAAACCGATTTCGACGGCTGCATGCGCGTGCTGAACGAGGTCGTTCAACGGATGCCGGTTTATCTGTTGAACTCGGTAAATCCCTATCGTCTCGAAGGACAAAAGACAGCGGCAATCGAACTGATGGAACAGCTCGATTGGCAAGCGCCTGGTCATGTGATTGTTCCCGGAGGAAATCTCGGGAATTCGTCGGCGTTGGGAAAAGGGTTCATCGAGATGAGGCAGCTGGGGCTTATCTCGAGGTTGCCTAAAGTTTCGATCATTCAGGCGGCAGGGGCCAATCCGCTGGTGCTGACGATGCGGGGAAATAGCGGCAAGGAACTGCTCTCCGTACAGGCTGAAACTGCGGCCAGCGCCATTCGCATCGGAAATCCTGCATCGTGGAAAAAGGCAGTTAGAGTGCTGCAGGCGACCGGCGGCGCCGTTGAAGAAGTCAGCGAAGTCGAGATCGCTTTGAGCAAAGCCGAAATCGGAGCCGATGGCATTGGCTGTGAACCGGCGTCCGCTGTGACCTTGGCCGGACTCAAGAAGCTGGTGAAGCAAGGCTTCGTTAAGCCGGGAGAAAGCGTCGTCCTGATTTTGACCGGGCACTTGTTGAAGGATCCAGAATTCACTTTGAAGTTTCACCGAGGCGATTTGTTTGCCGGCACCACGAGCGAAAACGAAGCTGGTATTCTCGGGCCTCAACAGCGCGCGCCCATCGTGCTCGACGCGACCGTGGACGCTGTTATTCAAACCTTGAAGAAAGCGGATGACCAATTAGAGACGTAACAAGCTACGTCTCTACAGCGGTGCTGACGTTGTTTGCAACGTCTTAACTTATCTATGACGGATCGCGCTGCCAAAACACGGCACAAACCACAGTCCCTGGAGATTGTTCTTCCGGCGACTTCCGCGAATCTCGGTCCGGCCTTCGACGCTGCCGCGCTTGCGCTCTCGATGTTTCTTAAGGTACGGGCAAGTTCCGCAAATGAATTCTCGATTCTAGCACGCGGCCGGGACCGCGAAATCTGCGCGCAACTTAAAAACAATCTTATTCTGGAAACCTACCGCGCGGTGCTGCAAGAGGCAGGACGGCCGGTGCAACCGCTCGCACTGCGAATGGAGAATCAGATTCCCATCGGCAAAGGATGCGGATCCTCCGCGGCGGCGCGGTTGGCTGGAATCGCGCTGGCTGTGCACTTTGGTCGATTGCGCTGGGCCGACACCCGGATCGTGTACGAAGCGGCCCAGCGCGAGCATCATCCCGACAACGCCGCGGCCTGCTGGATGGGCGGTTTGGCAATTGCACGAGTCTCCGCGCACGGTGAAATGCAAATTGCGGACCTAAGGCCGAAAGGGAAGTGGCCGCTGTTGCTCGCAGTTCCCGACGAAAGCCTTGGAACTGAGGATGCGCGCCGAGTTCTGCCCAATCAGTATTCCCGAGCCGACGCCGTAGCCAATATCCAAAATTCCATGCTGCTGTTGGCGGCCTTCCTTCAGGGGCGCAAAGATTTGCTCGCGTCCGCATTAGAAGATCGCATCCACCAACCCTACCGCGCATCGCTGTGTCCTCTCCTGCCCGCATTACAGAAGCTCAGCGGAACTCGTGGAATATTGGGGAGTGCCTTGAGCGGGGCCGGGCCCTCCGTACTGGTGTTTCTGGAACCGAAGTCGAGTGCGAATCAAGCGAAGATACGAGTACGCGACCACCTGCGAGCGCAAGGACTCAACCCGGAATTAATTCACACAGAGATCACCGCGCTGGGGACGAGGCAGCGGCGTTGCTGAGATTCCGAGGGAAATGAGCCCACTCAACGGCGCAAATCTTCGTCTATTCCGGGTGGCTGCTCTGCGGTCACAATGCTGGAAAGATGCTGTTGGAAACTCAAGTAAGGTTCGCGGGCGAATCGGTCGGGGTAAGAATTAATCGCTCGGAGAAAACTGTCGATTTCACGCTGGACGTTGTGCTCGCGTGTGGAATCAGGTACGCGCAAATCTGCCGCCCCGTACTTCTTGGTCTTCATCTACTGCTCCCTACCATCGGGCTAGGCTTGCAGGCCCACCCGTAGACTCAGTTGCGACGCGCACTGCTCCCTATTCAAGAGTTTAGTTCACCTCGCAAAACCTTCAAGCAAAAGGGGGAAGCTGAGAATATTTCCCATTCTTGGACATGTAAATGGCACTTTCGTGCCATAGGGAATTCCCGATGGCGAGGACCAGAAAAACGACTAGGCGACGGCTGCGCCTCGATTTAATCCTTAACGGCTGGCCGGAGGAACGATGCCATTCATGCGCAAATATTCCACCATTTGCCCGTAGTGATCGAAACAGTGTCCGAAGATCAAGGTCGCCATGCCCAGCCGTGTAACCGTGCCTTCGCCGAAGGGATTCTTGATGGGAGTCAGGAGATTTCCATCATTGATCGTGCCAACGGCCTTGTGGGCGTAGGCGAACGAGTCTTCGAGAAATTTCACAATGTCCGCTTTGGTTTTCACCGACTTGGGACCGTCTTCACCACCCAACTCGAGCGGCGGTTTCTCCTCGATGATCGCTGCCCCGATCATGTAATTGATGGCGGCTACATGCTTCACCTGTTGAGCGAAGGTGCGGACGCCCTTGAATTCGCCGTTGGTAGGGGCAAATGCATACTTATCCTCAGGCATGGCTTCGGCGGCTGGAACGAACTCTTTCTCCACACCAGCTACGCTGTGATCCAAAACTTGGGCAATGGTGGGAGGTTGCACCGATTTCGTTTCTTGCCCCAGAACCAGACTGCTACCAGCCAGAAGAAGCGCGCAGGCCAACATCCATTTCATCTTTGGCATAAGAGATCTCCTTGAAAGTGAGCGTCGGAACTCTAGAACCCAAGCTTGGCTTTAATCCCGCACCACGGACGGCGCATATTGTAACTCCTGCGACGTGAGCGGATAGCGTCGCACACTTACCAGTCCAACCACAAGCGCAATTGCGGAGCACAGAAATGTGGTTGGAATTCCGACGCGGCTGGCCAGCGCGCCCCAAAGCGCGCTGCCGATTGCCATTCCTCCTTGCAGCACTAGCAGGTACAACGAGAGCGCCCGCGCCCGCAGAAACGAAGGCGACATCGTCTGTGCGGCAACATTGAGACAAGCGAGGATGGCAATCCAGGCAGTTCCGCTGGTGAACAAAACCAGTTCGAGCCAGCCGAATGTTTGCACTCGTCCCGCGGCGAAAGTCATAGCGGCAAACATCAAGATGGCGACAGTGACAACACCGTCCACAGAGAGCGTACTTCGCAATCGAGGCAACACTGCTGCGCCGGCTAATGCGCCCAGTCCGAATGACCCAAGCAGCAAGCCGTAGCCCGTGGCACCGTGTGGTCGAGCAACGATGGGGAGCAGGGCCAGCAGGGAACTCGCTGCCAAACTGAACGCGCCCGTGCGGACAAGTACGCAACGCACCACGGAAGCGTCGCGGCCATAACGCAGGCCGGTCAGGATGGCATCGGAGACGCGCCCCTTTTCCATATTCTCGAAGTGGGGACGCTTCCAGCGATAAAGGAAAAAGATGACTCCAAAAAACGAAGCCGCGTTCAGCAGGAAAGCAACGCCCGAACCTTCGATGGCGATCACAATGCCCCCGAGCGCAGGGCCCACGGCACGAGCCACATTGAATCCTACAGAGTTCAAGGCGACTGCGGGCGCATGCTGGGCGGGAGAAACAATCTCTGGCGTGATGGCTTGCCAAGCCGGATCGTTCATCACCGCACCCAGCCCCAGCATGAATGTGAACAGGAGCAAAATCCACGGCGTCACAGTCCCGAGCAGTGTGAAAATGCCTAGCAAAGCTGCGGCCGCAACCATCCAGCCCTGCGTGATCAGCAGGAGCCGCCGGCGGTCGACCATGTCAGCAAGCGCGCCAGCCGGCAAGATGACGAGAAATACTGGAAGCGTGCTCGCCGCCTGCACCAGGCCCACCATGAACGGAGACATTGTGAGCTGGGTCATGAGCCAGCCCGCGCCCACGTTCTGCATCCAGGTTCCGGTGTATGAGATTACCGCTGCTACCCAGAGGGAACGAAAAAGAGGCTCGCCTAACGGAGCCCACGCCGAACGGTTCGCTGCTCTGGTCAAACTCGGTGGCATCGATGCTTTCGCCGCTCCGGCCATGGTCAATTGCTTGCGACTCTTTCCGCCGGTACTCGCTCTGCAAACGGCCACTCCCGCTGCCGCCAGGCTCGCAACAGATATATCGCTGCGCCGCTAACGAGGATCAGCGCAGCATAGCGAATCTGGGTAAGTGAGTTGGTGCGTGAGACCAGGACGAATAAGAATCCGACGGATGCCGCTAATGCGGGCAGCGGGTAGAACCACATGCGGAATGGCCGCGGCAAGTCGGGACGACGAATGCGCAACACGATCAGGCCGATCGCTTGCACCAGAAACTGCAAAGTAATGCGAATCACCACCAGCCCAGCGATTACATCTGCCAGCGATAGAAAACAAAACAGCGCGGCGACCGCGGCTAGTGCGAGCAACGAGACGTAGGGAAAACGTCCCTCCAAATGCACGCGGGCAAACGCTTTGAAATAGTTTCCGTCAAGTGCGGCCGCGTACGGTACTCGGGAATATCCCAGCATGAGGGAAAAAACTGAGGCGAACGCCGTCCACATGACGAGTCCTGTCGCCAGGTTCGCAGCCCATGGCCCATAAATCTTCTGCATAAAAACCGACACAACATACAAGCCGCGATTGTCTTGGCCAGCCTGAATCTCCCGCCACGGCACCACGCCCAGAATGCTCATGTTCATCACAACGTATAGACACGCCACTAGAAAAATGGATAGCAGGATCGCCCTCGGGATCGTTTTCCCCGGCTCTTTGACCTCATCTCCCAGAAAAGCGACGTTGTAATATCCCCAGTAGTCGTAAGTCGCGACCAACATCGCCGAGCCGAGCCCGAGAAAGAAATCTCGCGACAGGGTGAACGCGCCCGGCGGAAAACTGAACGCTTGGGAAGCATCGAAGTGGCTGAGTCCCGCGATAATGATCCAGAACGTGGTTCCGAGCACGCCTGCCAACAGCAGCTTCGAAATCCATCCAATGCTCGTGATCTTGCGATACAGAAGCACAGTTGCCAGCGCGACCATACCAATTGCCACAAACGTCGCTCCCGAAACCAGCCAATGCAGTTGCAGCCGGCCGAGCAGCGGCAGCGGCACGCTCCAATGGCGTGCAATGTATTGTTTTTCCAGTCCAGGCCAGAAGTACGACGCGTATCCCGCAAGGCCAATGGATCCCGACGCGATTGAGAGCGGTGCGCTAAAAGAAAGTTGCCAGACGAAGAGAAATGAAATCAGCCGGCCCAGGCGATTCGGCCCATAGATCTCGCGCAAATAGCCATACGAACCGCCCGACTGTGGCATGGCTGCGCCCAGTTCCGCCCAGACTAGGCCATCGCACATGGCGAAGATCGCGCCCAAGATCCAGCCGAGCATCGCCTGTGGCCCACCCATTGCGCTCACTATCAGCGGGAGGGTGATGAACGGGCCCACGCCGATCATGTCGATCATGTTGAGCGCGGTCGCGCTGCCGAGCCCCACGCCGCGAATCAGGCGCGGAAAGCCTTGATCGGTCTGGGAGGGAGGCTGCATTCGGCGAACAACCGAGAACCGAAATCCGAGAACTAGCTATCGACCATCGCTCTTCTCATGTCCCGCGCTCAACAAGTTCACATACAGTCGGATTGCTCCGGGCACTCCCGCAGGCAACTGGCGGAAGAAAGCATATCCGGTGTAAATATATGTTCCTTTGCCGTATTGCGCGCGCAACAAGCCGCCCTTCTGCGGAGACTCTCCGGGATCATGGGAAGCCAGCAGCGGCTTGAAGTTGCTGTCCCACTGATCCATGAAATACAGTCCTCGCTCCTGCACCCATCCGTCGAAGTCGTGCTGCGTGATCTGGTTGGGGAAGTGAAAGATGTCATCATCAGGAGCCAGAATGTCCACGGGAGCTTCTTCGACCGAAACCCGCGCCCGACTGAGCTGCGCGGGATAGGGCATGAATTGTCCTTTGTTGAAATCAGCGACGCCGGTATTGTATTGCGCCAGCAACGTGCCGCCGTTACGGACAAAATCCAGTAGCTTTTTATTGTTGGCCGCGAGGTCCTTTTGCGTATCGTAAGCGCGGATGCCCAGAACAATTGTCTGGTACTGGCTCAGGTCCTCGCTAGCGAGTTTGTCGGCCGGAATAAGAGTAACTTTCATGCCAAGTTGTGCGAGCACCGTAGAAATATCGTCGCCCGCGCCCATGATGTAGCCGACTCTCAAATCTTTGGGCACTTTCACATCGACGATGCTGATGCGCTGCAATGCAGGCTGATAATAATAAAAGCTGTCGAGATCCTCCCGCGTAACCAGGCTGTAACCCTCGTTGTAATTCACTCCGCCCGACTCAAAAACCGCGCGGATTGTCGCGCGTCCTTCCTTCAGGCTCGCCGGAGATATTTTGAACTCGAACTCCTGCTTCTCGCCGTGCTTGTGAAACTCCATCGATAATTTCTCGGGCTCAATCGCCCAGCCTGCAGGCGCTTCGAGATGAAGCGTGCCTTTGACAGCCCCGGACAAATTGCTCGTAACTCCCACTTTCACGCGCTTCTCCCCGTCCCCCTCTGTTGGTATTACTTGTTGCCCGGGTTCCAGCATGACGGAAAACGCGGGGACGACTGCGAGAGGTCGCGTCCGCTCTTCGCCTTTGTCATCTACGAACTGCGCGACCGCTGGAGACGAAATCTCTGTCTCCGGGCCGTCCGAACCTCCCAACTTATGTGTCCCACCTAACAGGGTTAGATCGTGCGCCGAGTGATGAGTGTGATACTCAATCGCCGCATGAAATGGAGGCGGCGGGAAGGGCAGAGTAACGTATCGCTCATCATCGATTGTATTGATGCTCTCTGTTTCCGGGTCAGCGCGATGCCAATAGGGACGCGTGTAGAAATGGCCTTCAGCGGCGTCAGCAGGAATCTGCACGACGAAGTTCGCATACTGATCCTCGCTGGGAGCGGCCGCCAGGAAAACTTCTTTGTCGATCTGCTTCGCCCAACCTTGGGGAGCATCGAGGCGCAGGCCGTCTACTATGAGCTTGTACTTTGAGCCATTGTGAAATTTGACTCTTACCAGAAACTTCTGGCCAGGAGAAACAGCCGTTAACGCATATGCCTCCTTCGGCAAACCCGCGCCCTGCGGAGGAGCGACCGTCGCCTCTAACGAGATCTGCATAGACAGGTTGAGCGCTTTCTGCATTTGTTGCTGTTTTTCACGAAGCTCTTCTAACAAATCCCGCTTGCGCGGCGTGGCGATCTCGCTGCTGTCTACGCGGCTTATGATGGAATCGAGGTTCTGCAATGCGACAAGTAGCGGCTCGACTGCGCCGCTGGTTTCTTTTTCGCTTCGTTGGGTTGCAGTCTGGACTTGGCTCGCAACCTCCGTCAGCTCCGAACGCAGCCACGGCACCTTCGATTCTTCCGCTCCCAATCGAGACGCCAGGCCCGGTAGACTCGTGTCGATCCCGTCGAAGAAATCCTGCTCGTGACCGTCTTTGTCGGTTGTGGACGGCAAAACCGAATCCACCAACTTGTAATAGGTATAGCGAGGTCCAGCATCGACAGAAAACGCTCCCACACCTTGCGAAAGCTGATGCCGCAATCCCTCCACGGCAAACTGAGCGTAGGACATGCCCAGCCTCGGACTCGGCTCTCCCGTATTCAGCCGGACCGTGTAGTTCTCCGCCGGACACGTTTGAGCGCCAAATCCACATACGTTTCCGATGTAGAGTTTCTTCCCCTGCCAGGGCAGCAAGCCTTCATTGATCTGCTCGGGAAACCGAGTTGGATCGGCCGCTGCACGAAACGCTTCACGCGTAAGAATCGACGAAGCCTGGTGATGACCATGTCCATCACGATCGGTGCCGGAAAAGCGGGCGACCAGGACGTCCGGCCGAAAAGTACGAATCACCCGCACCATGTCACCGAGCGCAATATCGTGACCTTGCCACTTCTGAAATGTCTCGTCGGCGTTCTTGGAGAAGCCAAAATCCGCAACTCGCGTGAAGCGCTGTTCCACGCCGTAATAGCGGTCGGCTCCGAGCAGTTCGAGGGTCCGCAATACGCCAAGGACGTCGAACAAATTACTGCCGACTTTGTTCTGTCCGCCTTCGCCGCGATTCAGCGTCAGCAGTAAAACCGTCGCACCCTTTCCGCGCGACTCCAGCGTCAGCAGACCGCCGTCTTCGTCATCGGGGTGGGCCACGGTTTGCATCAGGTGCACAGTGGTCCGCAGCCGCAACAGGGTTTCCTGCAACCCGGCAGCGCCCGTGTCCTGCGGCAAGGGATCTATAAACCGCGGAGCGGCGCTTGCCGGATTTGGCGTGGTTTGCCAAAGCGCGGCGACGGTCGCCAGCAAGATCAAGAACAAAGCAAGAACAAACTGCACCGAGCCAGGCCGAAATCGTCGGTGCCAGACCCCACGGTCATCGTCGGTCATAAGTAGAGGATTATTTTTCTTGCGGACGGGAAGCAATATTTCTCCTGATATCGCGTCTTAGTCATAACTGAGTAGGACCAAAAAGGGTAGCCGCAATCCCACTAACAATCCTACCTGATTCACTGACCCTGCGGGTTGCGTACGTTTTCCTGGCACTCATGGGCTGCGGTCAGCACCGCATCAAAGTCCTTGCTGCTGCGCAGATTTGCCAGCAAGGGATCCGACAGCAGAGCCGAATAGGAACAATAGTTCTGCTCAACCGCTGCCGTGAGCATATGCAGAGCAATCGCAGGCTTTCCGCAGAATGCCATGATCGTTCCTTCGTAGTACCAAGGCTCGGGATCGGGCTCCGCGAGCACGGAAGCTTCTGTGTCAGCCGTAATTTTATCCAAGTCGGAAGCGGGCCGCATCCCCAAACAAGCTTCGAGCAAATCCCGATGGTAGCGGGGATTGTTCGAAATCTTCTTTACGGCTTCGCGTGCCTCCGCCAGTTTACCTTCGCGTATAAGAACCGACGGAGTTGCGGAGTTGGCCCATTCCGAGCCAGCATCCAGACGAACAAAATCCATGGCGCGCTGAGGTCGGCCCAACTCCATGAACGCCCAGGCGCACGACCGGAACTGATAGTTCCCAGGTGATAACTCGATCGCCGTATCGCACTCGCGTGCCGCTTCATCTTGCATGCCGGCGTAGCGAAGAACGAAAGCCAGAGTGAAATGAGCCTGTCCACTTTCCGGACGGCTCTTTACCAATGCCTGTGCCGCCTCGTATGCCTTGGTTAACTCACCTCTCTCGACCCGGTTCGTGATCAACTGGCCCGCAGCCACGATCCGGTTGGGATCAAGCGCGATTGCACGTTCAGACGCCTTGTTGGAACGCTGGAACATCTCTTCTCCGCCGTTGGAGTAGTCGGCGTCATAATAACTACGCACGCCGAGTTCTTCCCAGGCAGGAGCATAGCTCGGATCCACTTGCACAACATGTTCCAGAACTGCGATCGCATCCTTGTTCGGTCCGGCATCATGCGGCAAGGCGAGGCTGTGCAAGTAGAGGTCGTAAGCTTCCTGGCTCTTGGGACGAGTGCCGGTATCGAGATAACTTCCTGCCGCACCGAGAATAGGCAATAAACCCTGGCGGAGTTGATTGGCTAGCTGGGATTGCAGGGCGAGCAAGTCCTCGCTGGATGAGGTGAAATTCGTCTGCCACAACATCCGGTTGGTCTTGGTTTCAGTGGCTTCTAAGGTCACCAGGAGATGGTCTCCTTGCCGCAGGAAGTGCCCGGTGAGGACACTGCCTACGTGCAGTTCACGTCCCACCTTTTGTGGGTCAACATCAGGACTTGTATATTTCCGCGTGACCCCGGAAGGTCGTACGTCGAGCGTCCGGCTGTGGGTCAACACATTGGAAATTTCGTCGGCCAGCGCAAAGCGCAAATAATCGACGCTAAAGTCGCCGTTCATGTTCTGCAATGGAAGCACCGCGATGGCATTCCCACCGGCGGTCGCGCTCGTGCTGCGGTGTTTGAACCACCATGCGCCCACCGCGCCCAACACCGCGATCAAAAGCCCAGCCATCCCCAACAGCAAGTATTTTTGCCACGCGCTCGAGGTCTGGAACGCATTTGTGGCCACGCGCAGGGTTGCTTCCCGCGAATTCGTCTTGACCGATCCTGATTCGGTTTGCTTCTTCAGGCGCTGCAGGTCGGTCTTCATCTGGACCGCGCCTGTGTAGCGCTTATCGCGATCCTTTTCCATCGCCTTCCCGATAATGCCCTCAATCTGCGCAGGGAGAAGCGGGTTCAATGTGCGGGGCGCCACGGGCTTGTGATGAAGCATCGCATCCAGCGTGGTCACGACGTTCGCTCCCTGAAACGGCTTCTTGCCCGTAGCCATTTCGTAGAGCACGACGCCGAAAGAAAACAGATCGCTTCGCGGGTCAAGGTCTTCGCTGCGCGCCTGTTCCGGCGACATATAAACCGCAGTCCCGGGGACTACGCCGACGGCAGTGAGCGAATCCTCATACGGCGTGTCTTCGGACGCGGCCACGCCCTGGTCGCGTGACAACTTGGCCAAGCCAAAGTCCAAGATTTTCACTTGCCCGGTCGTGGTGATGAATAAGTTGGCAGGTTTGATGTCGCGGTGAATGATTCCCTTGGCGTGAAACGCCTCCAGCGCCTCTGCCACTTGTGTGGCAATATCGAGAAGTTCTTCAAATTCGATCGGCTTCCCGTGAATGCGCTGCTTCAGGCTTTCACCCTCCAGCCTCTCCATCACGATGAAGGGATGGCCGTCGTTGTCCTCGATGTCGTGGATGGTACAGACGTTCGGGTGATTCAATCGCGACGCGGCGCGGGCTTCGCGCTCGAATCGGTCCAGAGACTTACGATCGCCCAGCAGATTGTCGGGAACGAACTTCAAGGCAACGTGGCGGCCGAGGCGCATGTCTTCCGCCTCATAGACAACGCCCATGCCTCCACCGCCGATTTTTCCCAGGATGCGATAGTGGGAGACTGTCTGGCCAACCATGGGGGCGAACCGCCGTTCGCGGTAATGTTAGGCTGTGCCGGGGCTTAGGTCAACCACCTCGTGAAGGGAACTGGGAACCGAGAACAAGGAACCGAGAACTGCAAGCCAAACTCGAAAGGTCGGAAACCGGAGCCGAGAGCCCAAAACCAGAAGCCCGAAGCCTAGAGCTGGGGCCTAGCCCATCACTCCAAATAAAACCCAGCCGACGAGCCAACCCATTGCATGTTTTTGTTGTGGTCCACCCCCATCATCAGCCCGCGTCCCATGCGGATAATGGTCATCACCGGCAGCAGTTCGTCCAGCCAGATATACATGATTCGAATCTCGGCCTTGGTCCCACCTAGAGGAGTTTCAATCACCGGCTCAAAGTGCATTCGTTCCTGCAGAATGTACTGCGAGCGTTTCTGCTTTGGTATGTTCGCCAGGTCTTCTTTTGTCGGGTTAAGAATGACGCCCAACCCGGCGAAGGAAAATAGTGGCTTGACCACATAGTTTTCCAGGTCGTTCGGCAGCGGCTCCACGCGATCGAGAAAGGACGTCTTGGGGACGCAGTCATGACGCAGGAAAGGCAAGGAAAACTTGCTCATGCGAAAGTACCAGTTGGGGTGTCCGGCCCACTCGACATCGAGTTCGTCGGTAAAGTTAAAGGAAAACTTGAGCTTCTTGCGTACCAACTCATCCACGATGGCGCGGTTGTAAATGCGCCGGATGGGAATGCGCCTGGCGTCCTTCTCGTAAAAGAGCTCCTTGCCTCTCTTTTCGATTGAGGCAATGTCGACGGTGGGGATGCCAAGCAGCTTTTCCGTCAGCAGAAAATCCGGCAGCGTCTTTTGATGACTGGGATCGATCTCCATCAGAACCACATTCTGCGGATCGTGATCGCCCAGAATGGCGCGCCGCAGCAGCTTCTTGTATCCCTCCCAGTCCAAGCCGCCCAGCAGATACTTCAGGTTTTCGTCGAGTTCGAAGACCTCCATGTAGATTTGCGACAGCATGGCCTGATACGCGTAGAGAGATGGGAAACCCTGCAGCTCAACCAGCTTGGGCTGCAGCTTGCCAGCCGCGTCTCGCACCAGACCGAAATCCACTTGAATGAACATGGGATGCGGCGCTTCATGGGGAACATTGAAGTCAGGTGGGATCGCGTCGAACGATGCTTTGCGGTATTCCAGTCCGCCCAACTGCTGGATCAGCTCCTTACCATACTGCGACATCTGGTCCAGCAGCGGCTTGGGAAAGAAGCAGGGCGTTTCGGAAACCTGGAACTGAACCGGACCACCACAGCGCTCTTCCATCAACTTCAGAAAAGCCTGGTATTTCTCCGGCGTGAAGTTCGCGTTGAACTGCTGTCGCAGGGCAGGAATCATGATTTGGCTGTAGATTGCTTGCTACGTCCGCGGTTTGGCCACGCGCCAAGACGTTGCAAGCAACGTTTCTACAGGTCCTTTACGCTTCCAACAAGAACTTGCCATCTCGCATGATCTGTTCGTCGTCAACCCAAATATCGAACTTTCTTCCCACCACGTCGATGTGAGTAGACGAGTACCACTCCGCCCCGGTGTGCGCGCCGTAAGGATTGCCGAAGGCAATATGCACCCCGGGATATTTCTCGTCCTGGAGAATCTGACCGATCACGTCCTTCAATTCGATATTCGTACCAATCGCAAACTCGCCGACGCGATCGCTGTTCTCGTCGGTATGGGTGTAGCTCCAGAAATCCTTTTCCAGGTCAGGGTTTGTTGAGTGCGCCTCGACCACGCGATTACCCTTTACCCGAATGGTCAGTGGATGCTCCCGCAAACTACCGAACTTGGCGCAAAGCCAATCGCCGACGACTCCATCAATGACAAACGTTCCGTTGACTTCGCCCGGCGTCGTGAAAACTTCTCCGCCGGGCAGATTCCCCCATTTGTCTGGGCTGATGATTCCGCTGGTCTTCACCCAGCGATAATTTGGACTCAAATCCGCGACCAGATCGGTTCCTGCGGGTGTTTTCGCTCGGACCTGCTTGGCTCGGCGTACCTTTTCGACCACTTTGACGCTGATGCGATCCACCTTAAGAAAATCCGCCCGCATCCCCTCAAGCATGATCTGCCGGTTGACGTTCACCATGTGAGCATGGCGAATCTTGCGCCGATTGACCACATCCGTCATCTGCATGCGCGAATGCAATTCATTGGCCTGCGCCTGCACCGCAAAGATGCTGACCTGGCTGGTTTCGAGATCCTCGAGGATTTCCTGCGGAAGATCGCCCAGCGGCCGCGGCGCCAAGTCCTCAAGCACCCACGCACGGTACGGAGCCGCCACAGCTTCCAATTCGCGAACCATGCTGGCCGCGATTTCCTTGGTGGCCTCGTCGGTGATAACCGTGACTTTCTCGCCGGGCTGCACGCGCAAACATACCCTTACCGCGTTGCGGGCTCCGGGAGTGAGTTCAGGGTCGAAGGGGATCGTATTAAAATTGCGGTTGGATGTGCTGACAGGAACGCTCATTACCCTACTTTTCTAGCGGAAGCTGTGACCGGCACATCCGTCACTCCGACTTCCGTCTCTTCAATGATGTAATCCACTACCTTCTTCAGGTCACCGGTCTCTTCGAACACACGCAACTGGCGATCCGCCCCGGTTCCCATTTCCAGGATCTCGTGAATGTAATTCAATTCCTCGCGCGAATCCAACTCATCAACTACATCGTCCACGAAGTCCAAATATTCCAGAATCAAATCGCGAGCCGGAACTTCCTCCTGCTTGCCGAAATCCACCAGCTTGCCTTCCAGCCCGTACCGCGCAGCGCGCCACTTGTTTTCCATAACCAGTGCGCGCCGATAGAGCCGGAAGCCCTGATTCGCCGAGTGTAGCTTATACAGCTTGGCAACGGTTGCTTGAATGAGGGCAGCCAGCGCAATGGTTTCATCCACCCGCATCGGAATATCACACACCCGGAATTCCAAAGTATTGAAGAATGGATGCGGCCGAATGTCCCACCAGATCTTTTTCGCGTTGTCGATGCAATTAGTCTTGATTAGCAGCTTGATAAAGTTTTCGTATTCCCCCCAGCTAGGGAAATAATCCGGAATGTTGGTCCGCGGAAACTTATCGAATACCTTACACCGGTACGACTTCAGGCCGGTGTTCATGCCCAGCCAGAACGGCGAGTTGGTTGAGAGCGCGAGGATGTGCGGCAGAAAGTAGCGCGCATGATTCATTAACTGGATCGCAACCTCGCGATCCTCGATCCCGATGTGGACGTGCAAACCGAAGATCAGGTTAGCGCGCGCCACCAGTTGCATATCCTCGACGATGTGCTTGTACCGTTCGTCGGGCGTGATCTCCTGCACGCGCCAATCCGCAAAAGGGTGGGTCGCGGCTGAAGCCAGCCTGAGCCCATTTTCCCGCGCCAGTTTGACCATGTCCCGGCGCAGAGTTTTCACCTCGGCCTTGGCGTCTTTGATACCCGTGCAAACCGAAGTTCCCACCTCGACCACGGCCTGATGCATCTCCGCCTTCACCCGTTCCTGGAGGCGCAGCCGTCCCTGCTCCATCATCTCGGTATGAATGTGAGAACGCAGGTCGCGGGTGACGGGGTCTACCGTTTGGTATTCCTCTTCAATCCCGATAGTGAATGTGGGCAACATAATCGCTGTGTTTCCGGGGGATGACTCGTGCTGCCAGCCGCGCGCGGCAGCCCACCTGAGGGCCCACATAGTATAGCAATCGAGAATCTGGGCCGCAGCTAAAATCGGCGGTGCCGATTGTAGCCACGGCTATCTCCCGCCGGTCGTGCCGTGTATTTCTGCGAAGGGTTGCCTCGCTGGATCTTAGCCGTTAGCCTGCCCGACCTTAACGAACGGGGATGGTGATCACAGGGAGACTCTGCTCCCTGGCGCCGGTATCGGCCATGGTAAAGAGCTGCATCAGTTGTGCAAAGACGTGCTTGGAATCAAGGTCGCCGTCGTCGATCCAGAACCAGGTGTTGCGATAGTAGATGCGGACAAATGCATCGGCGGGTTTCGTATTCGAACTGTGGATGCGAATCAGCGGGACGATATTGGGAACGTCATGATTTGCTTCGAATCCCGGAAACGCACGGTGCCGGACCAGGTCTTCCGGAGGCACTTCTACTTGCGCCGCCAGGTTCGCAATCAAACCCACAATGGAGCGGGTCAGCACTGCAATTTCTGTGTCGCTGGAAGGGAGTGGAGCGTAGACCAGCTTGAACTCTGTTGCGTCTGGGTTCAAGTGCAGCAAGACCCGCAATTCCCTTATCGCGTCTTGAGTATCCGGGGGAATGTCTTTGAGATGCACGGCGAGAATGCTGGATTGCTGATGGCTGGCATCCTCCTTGACATACACTCTCACCGCGCCCGAAACCTCAATCTGACGCATTAACGACAGGACGCGATGGAAGTCCGGGTCCGCGGGCGTGATTCCGTTCATGGTTGCCTGTTGATTTTTCAAACCGTTGATCGAAGCCACCGACGAGAGCAGGATTGAGTCGGTGCCTGCTCCGTTTTGGACAGTGGAAAATACCACTGTGGGCGACAACGGCGTCAGCAGACCCCTGATGTAGGCGCTGCCAGTCAACGGCGTGTAGGTGACGGTCGGCGAATCGATGAACGTACCGCTCCCACCCAGGGTGAGATTGCTTCCCCCTTTGGGGAGGATCGTTCCACCAAGGGTCGCACTTTGTGCCAGCGAATAGCTGGCCACGATGTTCCCGATGTCTACGAAAATAGGCGGATCGATGTACCGGATCTTGACGATGTTGAGTAGAGTCTGCTCCTTCCAGGAATCCGCCAAAGAAACGCTGTACGAAGCACGGTCGACCGGCAGTGAGCGTGGCCCGATGCCTGAATGCAGACACCCCGTCGCCAACAAAGCGAGAACGCAATTGACGAAGGTGAGCGTCCTTGTCATAGGCGTTGCGTTGCCATTCTCCTGATTAGCCACATCTAAAGCTAGTCCGATCTGAAGTTCCTGGCGAATCCGTCGTGGTTCACGCTTTCGCCCGTTTCTTGGCTGGAGTCTTGGCTGTCGGCGTCGTACTTGTTCCCGCCAGAAACGCCGCCCAGCGCAACTCCTGGGCCGGGTTCTCGTCGCTAAGAGCTTTTTTCACGGCCATTTCCGCGACAGCATTCACTACCCACTCGAAGTTTTCCTGGCCCACCGAAGTGGCTTCCGCATCAGGCGCTGGATTCATAAAGTCGATCGCGTAAGGAATCCCGTCCTCCACCGCAAACTCGACCGTATTCAGGTCATAACCCAGAGCGCGGCACAACGTCAGCGCGTCCTTCTCCACGCGTTCTAGCAATTTGGCATCGGCGGGAACAGGATTTCGCAAGTAGCGCTCATGGAATGGCGCTCGCGGGTCGTAGTACATAATTTTCACCTTCTCCTGACCGACTACGTAACACCTGAAATATTCCTTGAACTCTACTCCATGCTGCAAAGTCATGCACAAATCGCCCGTCTGGTTGTAGTGATAGAAGAATTCTTCGGGCGAATGAACCTTGTAAACGTGCTTCCAGCCGCCGCCCGAATACGGTTTCAAGAAGGCAGGGAAGCCGACATACTCAAAAATCTCATCCCAATTCAACGGATAGATCAGATTTCGCATGGATTGATCAGTTGTGCCCTCGGGGTGCTTGTTGTGAGGCAAGAGCACGGTCGGCGGAATCGCCACGCCCAGCTTGCTCGCCAGCGCATAATTGAAGAACTTGTCGTCGGCCGTCCACCAGAACGGATTATTGATTACGATCGTTCCGGTCAGTGTCGCGTTCTTCAAATAAGCCCGGTAGAAAGGAATGTCCTGCGAAATCCGGTCAACGATTACCCGATACCCGCTGGGGTCCGCCATCTTTACTCCACCCAACTTCACGAACTCGGCGGTCACGCCGTCGACCTTCATGCTGTTGACTTTTTCCACAAAAGCAGGCGGAAAAGTATTTTCCATCCCAAACAGAATTCCAATCTTCTTCATCAGCGATTCTCCTGTACAGACGTTATATGCAACGTCTCTCCTTCCATAAGCGACAAGAAAGACGTAGCAAGCTACGTCTCTACGGGGCATTAGCCGAAGTATTTCCCCGCCATACGCTCCCACAGCGGCCAATCATGCTGCGAGTGATCGCCGTATACATCCAGCCAATTCGGTACTGCTTTTTCGTTCAGCATCGCCGACAGCTTCACATTTTGATCCAGACACATGTCCCAGTCCGCCGATCCCAGCACAATCTTCATCTGCCGGTAGTGGCTGAGAAACCAGTCGTCATTCATCTTTGGCAGATAGTCGACCGGGCAATTGAAATAACAATCATCGTCGTAATAGCCGTCAAGAAACTGGTGAATATCGTACGCTCCACTCATCGCCACGCAATGGGTCACCACGTCAGGATGCTTCAGCGCAAAGTTGACCGCGTGGTACCCGCCGAAGCTGCATCCAGTGACGGCTAGTCTGGGCGTCGGGTTTTTCCACCGAACAAAGGGAAGGAACTCGTGCAGAATATAGCGCTCATACTGCAGATGGCGCAGCACGCGCTGCCGCGGATGAACACTTTTGTTGTACCAGCTTTCCGTGTCGACCGCGTCAGGACAAAATACTTGCAGCTCGCCATTCTCAATCTTCGACGCCAGCACGCCGATCATGCCACGGTCTTCGTATTCAAAGAACCTTCCCATCGACGTCGGAAAGACCAACAGCGGCGAACCGCCATGTCCGAAGACCAGCGCTTCCATGTCGCGATAAAGTTCTTGGCTATATCCTCGGTGATATTCTCGGTTCATTTGTCGGCAGAGCAAACGACGAAGTATCTTACCTGATTCCGCCGCGACGAACCATATGCGGCGAGCCGCGTCACAGCGAACGGCCGAGCGATCTAATTACAATTACGCGTCGTGCATTGCTTGATTGCTGTGACACCTCTCCGAATCCGCTGTGCTAACCTCTCGGTTTCATCCTGCGAGGATAAGAGAAATTGACCACAGCTATAAAATTCTGCCTCGCCGCAGGCGCGCTGCTTGTCTTGATGGCCCTGCTTGCGGGGGGCGCTGCGAGACACGAATCCGTGACCATCGACGAAGTGGCTCACATTGCCGCTGGCGTGAGTTATCTGCAGAAATTGGATATGCGGATGAACGAGGAGCATCCTCCATTGGCGAAAGCAGTGGCTGCGTTGCCTCTGGTTCTGCGAGGAGCGCACGCTGATTATTCCCATCTCTCCTGGACTTTCAGCGACAAGATCTTCCACCAGTATTTGGCCGAGTGGGTCTTTGGCGACTGGTTCCTGATGCGCTGGAATGATCCTTACTCGACCCTGCGTTGGGCACGAGTGCCTATGTTGCTGCTGACGTTGTTATTGGGATTCGTTCTTTACGTATATGGCTCGCGGCTGGGTGGCGCCTGGGCAGGATTGCTGTGTCTCTCTGCCTTCGTGACCATGCCGGCGTTTCTCGCGTTTGGCCCCCTCGTGCTTACTGACACCGCCGTCACGCTGTTCTGGGTGTTGACGGTCTGGCAACTTCCGAATATGTGGCGCTCGCCGTCGCGAGGAACGGTTATTAAGTTTGGTTCGGCATCGGCCGGGGCTTTGCTTTCCAAGTTTTCCTCGGGACTGTTGTTCTTCGTCTTCGTCGTCTTTGCATTGAGTTTGCGGTGCAAGCGGCTACCGGAGCAGCCGGTTGAGAAGATCGAACTGCGAAGCTGGCGCCGGCGGGCGTGGCGCAATCTTGCTAAAGGAACGCTGTGGGCTGGGTTATTCGTTTACGTGGTTTATTTTGTGCTGTCCTGGAACCAACCGACGGATTCCTTTGGACTCATCCCTCATTTTCCGGCTTCGCCGATTCTCCGGCGGCTGCTCATGCCGGTATGGCTCTACTTGCGTGGGCTGGTGCTGTTTGCGCTCAGCGCCGGAAGCCGACCCACTTTCATCCTGGGCCACGCGTATCCGCACGGAGTCTGGTTTTATTTTCCCCTGCTCTTCCTCTTGAAATCGCAGTTGGCGTTTCTCTTGCTGCTCGTTCTTGCGGCAGGAACGGCGTTGCTCGTGAAGCGCCGTTTACCCGCGCAATCTCCAATACCTTCCGGCATGGAGCCGTACTGGCGCAGCATCTGGATTTCTTTGGTGGTTTTCCTCGTGGCTTGCATGCTTAATCGATTGGACATCAGCATTCGCCATTTCTCGATTGCGTTGGCGCTGATCGTTTTGCTGCTCGCTCCGCTTCCGCGTGCGGTGGAACTGCTGCGCGATTCGAGCCCGCAAACAGCCCGTGTCGGAAGTTGGCTGACCGTTGCGCTCGCGCTCGCTTCCATCGTCACAGCAACACGCGCCTACCCGAACTATTTTCCTTACCTGAACTCGCTCAGCATGGGGCGTCCGGGCTACCACTTGGTCAACGACTCGAATCTCGATTGGAACGACGCGCTTCCCCAGGTTGAGATTTTCGCGCGTCAACATGTCCTGAAGCAGATTCTGCTTGATCAGTATGGATGGTCAGAGCCCGAGCGTTACGTTCCACAGGCTGTGCTTTGGGATTGCCAGCGACCTGCCGCAGCGGACGGCGGGCAATGGGCTGCAGTCTCCGCCAACTATATCGAGGAATCTGCGAACTGCATTTGGCTCCTGCAGTATCCCCACCAGGTTCTAGCCGGTGGCAGTATGTACGCGGTCCAACTTCCCCCAATCATTCCTGGGGCAGGCGAGCCCGGTGGCCCACCCCTGCCTGCGGATTACCACTATTTCGCGGGCATGCAACAGGGAGGTTTCGACGTGCGTTCGGTGTTCTTGAACTGCATTCGCGATCCGCAACAATTGCAGCCCACCATGGACCGGATGCAGGCAATGATGGAAGAGTACCGCAAAAAGAATAGAGCGTCGGAGCATTCGCAGTAACAAAGAAGCCCGCTTCGTAAGAAGCGGGCTGGGTAGAATTAAGCAGTTTCGCGCTACTTGCCGAGCAATCCCTTGTCCACCCCGACGCCCGTGCAGAAATCCCATCCGGTGGTTGCGCTGTGTGTGCCGCAACTGCCAGAGGTGACGTCAGTGAAGTCGGCGGTGTTGGTGTAGTTTGCATAAATCTCTGTATTCTCGGCGTTGCTGGTGGCGTGGAATGTTCCCGCATTATTGACGATGCCGGCAAGCGAGGGTGAAGCCACGCTGGTGCCATACACTTCGAGCCAGCCGCCGTAGCAGTTGGAGTTGTAGACAGCCACCGGCGAACCGCCGCTGGAGTCAAAGGAGAAATCCGGCGTGCCTCGCTTCGTGCCCACGATGCCGGAAATGCTGCTCTGGAATGACGGTCTCGACTCGTACCGGCTGGCGCCACCTCCACCATCGCTCCATGCGGTCTGGTTGGTGTAGTTCCCGCCGCTGCGATTCACTTGCGTGCCTCCAGCGGAAACCACGTTGACCGATGCGCTGGGATAAATCACGCCGGGAGAATCGCCGGCCGATGCGAAGTAGACGACGCCCGATTGCGTGAAGTAGTGGTCGGAGCCAGTCTCGCTGCTGGTTTCACTGCCGCCCCAACTCATCGACACTTCACCCTTACCGCCATGAGCCGCGATATACGAATTGGCCGCAGTCACGGCCTGATACAAAGCGGTGTTGGAGCTCGAAGAGGCTTCCATCAGGATGATCTGAGCATTCGGAGCCATGGCGTGCGCCCATTCGATGTCGAGCGACTCCTCGCCATTCCATCCGTTGCTGCAGCCGTTCGCCGGTTTTTTCCCGCTGGCGTACTGCACGGAGAAATTCGGCGCGGGCAGACCAAAGTCACTGGAGAACGTAGCCAGGTCCGCTGCCGCGCTGGGATAGTCGTATGCGTCCACAATCACGATCACCCCGCTGCCCCCGGTAGGAACTTCCGACGCGGTCGCGATCGGACATCCCGCGATCGGGCTCGACACGATGTCATACACGCAGCCCAGCGACGCTGGTGTTTCGCCACCAGGATTGAATTGCGGCTGAATCACGCCGTCCGGGGCGTAAATGATGTAGTTAGTGTGCATCCTTCGGCCGATATCTTCGGGCCTCTCGATGCTCGAACGCGGAACAATGCCGTCGCCTCGGCGCACTTGTGCGGAAGCGACACTTGCCGCGACAAGCACGGCGATAAAAATCATCTTGCGCATTTCTTCCTCCTTAAATAATTTTGGCCACTAACCATCCCCAAGCGAAATCGTCGCTGACTCGATATTCATGAACCGGATTCCCGGCAACTCCGCCTCGAAGCCGGCTCAGAATCAAAACAACAGGCAACGATTCTTAATCTGCCTGTTATGGATGTCAATGTTATTTCACGGCGGGACCGCGGCATGGTTTCAAATCAGGACACTTAGAAGATTTCTTGTCTGCTTTCGCTGTCCAGTTCTTAGACAGAATCGAGCAGCGGAGCTACGGTTCGCAGTTAGAGTTTTCCTCAGTTCTTCCCGGCATCAAAGGGCCGCAAGAATACCGCTGGTTGAAATTTGAAATATGCTGGCGCCACGTGAACGTTCTTCCCATCCGCGGACAAGACATTAAACTTTGATCCCAGCCCCTTGGCCGCTTTGTTCAGCGCACTTGAGCCAAGGGCAGGCCACTTGCCTGTATCCAAACGGTTGATCAGCGCTCCGAAGGCAACCACGGTCTCCGCCGGGGTAAACTCGCAATGCCCCGCGCGATGCACAAATAACTGCCGCAGCAGCGCGCCGTCGTGCTCCCCGTCGACAACACCCTTGTAAGCGCTTTCGTCTTCCACAACCACCAGACCATCGCCCTTGGTATGCAGGGTCAGGACCGGGATAGGGATCTTGCCGTTGAAGATAATATTTTGTTCCAGGTAGGTCAGTGCGGATTTCTTCGCCTTGATCCGCGCAGCATTGCTCAAAGCCTGAAGATCCGCGTCCAGGCTTAGACCGGCCTTCTGATAGAGCGCCTGAACTTCTTCATAGTCGACGGAATTCTTAAGCTGTTTCTCGTAATCTACTCCGTTATTCCACGACCCATTGCCGCCCGCGCGCCCTTCCAGTTCAGCTCGGAGATCGAAGGCGAACGGAAAGTCAATGTTCGCAAGCCACAGGTACTGGTTCGATTCTTGCGCAGCATAATCGGTGGGAGATGGTTCGGGCGATAGCGGATCGTACCAGCCAGGAGTATCGTCAAGTGCGGCAGTCAGAGAAATCCGCGCCTGTCCTTGAGCATTTTTTTGCGCAGCGGAGAGGATCTCTTCGGCGATCGTGACATTCTTCACCGGGTCTTTGATATTCACCAGTTGCAATCCCGACCCCGATCCTAGCAGCACATCGAAGGCAAAAGCCGAGTCCAACGCTGCGTTCCAGGTGCCAACGCTTCCCGCGACAACTCCGCACATAGGCAGCGCCGCGTCAAAGCGCTGAGGGTAGAGCTGCACCAAGCCGGCCGTGACCATGCCGCCCAGCGAATGTCCCCACGCGATGGTGCGGCTGGGCGCGCCGACTAAAGTCTTGAAAGTGTTTAGAACTTCGATCTGATCTGGAACTGCTTGTTGGAACGCCCAGCCCGTCGTGGCGTAAGAAGATCCGCCTAAGGCATAACCGTTTGCGAGAAGGTAAGCGCCAGTGATCGGATCCCCAACATCCGCAGCCGGGTTGGACGAACCCGGCACGACATATCCGTGGCTGTACAGAACCAGGGTGCCATTCCAGTTCGGGGGAACTTGGATCAGGTAAGTCGCTCCGTCGGAAAACTTGCCTTTATAGGTTTTAACTCCTGCCGCCTGTGCGCTTTCAAGAGACAGCCCGAGCAGCATGGCCGAGAGTGCCGCCAGGGAAATTGCGTGCTTGATCATTCTCCGCATGGCCGGCCTCCTGAACACGAAAATTCCGAAATAGGAACGAATCGGAGGCAAACTTTATCTTCGATGACGAGCTTTGTCAACCAGCTTGGAAAGCGGCAGGAACTCTGGCTTTGCATGTCGAAAGCTTGCGTTCCCACGCACAGCAGCCGGAGCTGCCGGATTCGTCCCTCTACTCGATGCCCAGCTGTGTTCTGGCCTCAGGACTCAAACGCTCGGGCGTCCACGGCGGGGTCCACACTACATTCACGGTTGCGGTGCGGATGCCGGGTAACTGCTCGAGCCTGGCTTTTACCTGCTCACCAATCATGACATGCGAGGGGCAGCCGGGAGAAGTAAGCGTGAGGTCTACCGAGACATCTTGACGATCATCGGCGGCTGGTTCAAAGCGCACAGCATAAATCAATCCCAGATCCACGATGTTCACGGGAATCTCCGGGTCATAACACTGTTTCAGAGCGCTCAGAACTTCGCCTTCAGTCACGACAGCCATGGTCTTCTCCTCAAAATGGACGTGGATAGCGTGCCACGCCAGATGTAAGTTTACCGCATCAGACTGGGATTCAGCGTGCGGAAACTCGAAACTTGATTCCATGCAGAGGCATGGCGGGGCCACAGTCTGGTAAGGTTACGTTGGATGCCGATCAGTCCTGAACTTAAACAAAGGCTTCAGCTCGTAATGGTTGTGGCGATCCTCGTTTCGGGTTGCCGTCTTGCCTACATCTTGTACGAACGGCACGTGAGCCAGGTCGAGCAGGCGAAGAAACAGCCGCCGCCGCTCAATCCCGACTACTACGTGACTCCGAAAAAGCTTTATCCCTACGATCTGAAGTCAGCCCAGCAACTCACCCAGCAGCCGGTCTGGGTCAAGGTCGGTTACGCGTACACGTTTTATCCCTACGATCCGGCGCCCCATCGCGTCGACTTCTCGCAGGAGGCCGGGAAACTCTTGCCGATAGAGAAGCTGCAGATCAACGACGTCATCAGTGCCGATGCTCCGCAATCGCCCGGCGAGCGTCAGGTCATGGCAGTCTTTGAAAAAGATGGCAAGAGTTACGCTTTTTCTATCGGATCGATCAAGGGGATCGACTACAAGTTTTACTCCGACGACATGCTCTTCATTGAGGATCCCCACGAGCTCTACAAACATTGGCCCGCGGACGTTTGGGATGCTATCGACAAACACCAGGTCAAGCCGGGGATGAGCGAGTTGCAGGCAGACTTTTCGATCGGCTTGGGGATTCCAGAAAAATCAGGCGAGCCCGGGAATCGCACGGTCAATTACCCGAACGGCGGCAATCCACTCAGCATCACCTACCGCAACGACAAGGCGACAGAGATCAAACCCGGACCGGCTAGCTAGCAGCCAATGTAGGCGCGGGCGTCCTCGCCCGTGCGGCACTTACAAGCACCTTCACTTTACCGTCGGCGAATTCTCGTCCGCCGCTTTCGCGTCATCGGCGTGCATAACTCCGTCCTCGTTGGCGTAGAACGCGCGATGCTCGGCGTCCAGTTGCTTGGGAGTCATCGTCAGTTCGTAGCCATCTTTTCGGGAGTGGAAACTCACGGTGTAATCTCCCCGATCGGTCTGGGTCATGCGCTTGGTAAAAGACCCGGTATGAACCAGGTCGGCCAAGGTCGGAGCGTATTTATTACTCTTTTTATAGTATTGCTGCTGAGCGCGGATCACGGTACGCATGTAACCCAGAGCGTTGGCTTCGGATTCCGATCGCGCCGGATCTCCCTTAAACTTTGGCTGATATGCAGTTTGTGCCAAGGAAAACAGCGTTCCCGCGACCAGCACTATCGCTATGCGGCACAGCTGTCTTTGGGACCGTAATCGGTAAGGTAACCTCATGAATTTCCTGCCTCTTTCTGACGATCTTTGCATGTTACTGCCGTAATTGCAAAACCGTTACCGTGCTTTGCATCGAAGGCGAATGCAGATATGCTAAACCATCTACTCGAGTAGGAAAGCTATGAAATCTGCAATGGCCACGAAAGCTGCACCGGTAAAGAAAGCACCGATCCGTATTGCCGTGGTGGAGAGTGATCCGCTGCGGTTCGTGGGATTTAGGGCCCTGTTCGACAATGAGTCGGATTTCGAGTTGATCTCCGCCTCGCTTCCCGATCTCTCCGCTCTGCAGGGTATTGATCTCGTCCTGCTTGGCAATCGCAATGGCCAGAACCTGTTCGATCTGATGGCGACCATGAAGGCTACGCGCCCTGATCTGCGCATTATTGTGACCGGTTCCGGCATTGATGAAGAGACCATTTTGAAGGCCATCGCATCGGGCGCCAAGGGCTACGTTGACGAGGCCGCTTCGCCAACCGAGTTCGTGCAGGCGATCCGGGTTGTCAATGAAGGTTCGGTGTGGGCACCCCGGCGAGTGCTCTCCATGTTCATCGAGCGTGTTTCGTCCTCGCCAGGACGCATCTTCCCCGCCGGTCGAGTGACCTTTACCGACCGCGAGAAAGAAGTTTTGGAAATGCTGGTGGCTGGACGCTCCAACAAGGAAATTGGTTCCGCTCTGGGCATAGAAGAGCGCACCGTGAAAGCCCACGTCGCGAAGTTGATGCGTAAAGTCGGGGTGCAGAACCGGATCGCCCTCTCGGTGCATGCCATCACGCACAACCTGGTCGCGGCAAAGTAGACCGTAGCTCTGTCGTAGACTCCTCTGCTGTCCCCCGGCAGATGCCACTCTCATCTAGGGGACGCTCATGATGCAAAACTCTCGCTGGCAATCCAGCTGTTGGCCTTTGGGCTTTGATACCTGTCCTGCGCTTGAAATTCCGCGGCCGCAGCGGCGCTGGTGGTTTGTCGCAGGTTTTTGTCTGGCTCTTGCCATCTCTGCCGTTCGTCCAGTCCGTGCCCAGGAAACGGAATCGGTCGGCGATGCGGCCCGCGCCTTCCATGCCAGGCGTGCGGCGCAAGCGAACCAAGACACCGCCCACCCGGCGCAGCCTCCACTCTCCGCAACCACTCTGGTGACATGGCAGATCGCCGGAATGGCGGCACCCGACATATTGAACGAGCTGCAAACCCGAGGAATTACGTTTGTCCCCGACAACGCTCACCAGGACCTTCTGAAGCAGGCCCGCGTCGCTCCCGAACTTCTTGCCGCTTTGCCGAATGTGCCGTCGCATCCTGACCCCTCCACTTCCTCGGAAGTGCCGCCGACTTTAATCGCTGCCGCCCAAGCCTTCAGTGGCAAGGACTACGCGACGGCTCGCCATACTCTCGAAACTTTGGCTCAGCAGAACCAGGATGCCAACCTCTACGCGGCCATCGGCAACCTCAATTTCATCTCCGGAGATTTGCCCTCCGCTAGAAAAGCTTTCCTTCGATCCGCGCAACTGGACTCCCACTTTGCTTACCCCCACGTCCGCTTGGCGCAGATTTATTACCGCCTCGAGCAAGGTTCAGAAGTGGCGGACGAAGCCCAACAAGCA
>DATNNE010000199.1:0-75489 GCA_035601995.1 Terriglobales bacterium | reverse complement strand
AGGGTCTTCATGGTCGTCTCTCTTCTTTCTCGCGTTGGAAGTATAGCCCGGAAGATCCCTCGCGCAGCACGGAAGTGAGGATCGGGTACGCAGCGATTGGAGAGGTGGGCTGCGATTCGTCTCATTACTTCGGCGGGGTGTAGATGAAGCCACGCACTACGCCTTCCTGGGTTGTGTACGTGCCGGTCACCTGACCCACATTGTTGATCGCTGCGGCGACTGTACTCCCGGCTTGCGACTTTGGCACGTTGATCGAAGCTGCAGGATGGCCTCCGACGATGGTCACGTAGTGGGCAAGCTTCGGCGTGTTGTCGTCGACCCAGGCTCCGAGAATCACTGACTGGTTGTTGATCCCGATGAGGAACATGCTGGTGTCGCCTGCAACATCGATGTCGGAGAAGCCCGCGGTCGAATTCCAATAGAAGCCATGATAGACGTTGTTCGCGTCCACCCAATTGCCGACGACCTCCTGGTTGTCGTTGATCGAGATCGGATAGGTCGTCACTGCGCCTGGCATGTTGAAGGAAGTGTTGAGCTGCTTCGATTTGCTGTCGTAGAGGAAGCCGCTCCATGGCGTTGAGTAGTTTTCCCAGCTGCCCACGATCTGGTTGAGGTTGTTGAGGCCCATCGTTCCACTGATGGCTACAAAGGTGTGTGGCCATTTGTCATGAGGAAAGGCGATGTGTACGAATGAGCTATTCGGGTCATACAAGTAAAGTTCCTCCAGGCCAAACTGGGAAGGGGGGGCGACGCCTGCGATATAGCCCGCTGTGTTGATCGCACTCGCGCTGGTACCATTGCCCAAGCCGATCTGCTGCACAGGCTGTTCCCAAAGCTTGTAGAACGCCTGATTGGAAGGACTCTGTGCGCCGACGATCGTGGTCGCGTTGTTCATGGCGAGAGGCGCTCCATTGACCGTCACGATGTTCTTGGTCCAGATGCCGCCGGGACTGATCACGTAGGCTTTGCTGTTTCCGGCCCACCGGCCGAGCACCTGGCCGGAATCATTGATCGTGGAGACGTTGCCGGAAGTTGCATTCGGCCCTACCTCGAAGGTTGTGTACTTGTTCTGCGCTCCGGCGCCGATGGCCGCGAGCAACGCTAACAACATCGTTAGAGTCTTCATGCTCGTCCCTCTTTTTTCTCGCGTTCGAAGTATACGCCTGGCCGATTTCTCTTAGTCGTAATTTACTCCGAGTTCAGGATGCGTTCGACGATGGGAATCTGGCTTTTCAGAATCCCGGTTCGTATGGCGGCTCGCTCTACCCATTGCGGCAGGCCTTCCCAGGATCCGCGAAGGTCGCCGGTGACACCGACTTTGAAGACTGAAATGTTGCAGGGAACGTCTGCTGCGCTGAAGTATCGAAAATCCAATTCGGCAGCCGTAACCTCGAGTCCCGTTTCCTCGCTGACTTCTCGCCTCACAGCGTTCTCATCCGACTCGCGGAGCTTAGCCAAGCCGCCGGGAAAGGAATAACCGCGTCCGTCGTTGCGATCGATCAGCAGATAACGGTCGCCCTGCTGGATGATTCCAACCACGGAGCGCAGCGTACCAAAAACCGGAAAGCGGCGATACAGTGCGAGGGCTACGCGTGAGATCACCCAGAATGCGCGGCGGGAAATTTCGTGCGATATTCTCGCCAATCTTGTGCGCTGCCCTCGCAGCTTCGCTCCAGCGGTGAGTGCAGGGATCCTTCGTTGGGAGCCGCTCGCGTTCGCGAGCGCCTCCGCTGCCTCAGGATGACAATCCCCAACAGCTGGATTGGCATCCTCCTGAGGCCTGTCTTTAGCCCCGCCGGGGCTGGTCCGGTTCCGACGTTGACCCACGGCTCGCGCCGTGGGCCGCATTCTTACGCCGCTCCGCGGCTAGAGGCCGCCAACGCAACCTATGGTTGGGACTCGAGCAATACGGGCTTCGGCCCGATCTTTACCGGGCCTGAGACCGCGGTGGTTTGTTTGTCCAACTCTCGCATCCTCTTGAAGGCCGGCTTCGGAGTGTAAGACTGTTCGCTATCCGGACTCCACACGATCTGCGCCTCGTGCCCATCTGCGGTTGTGATGCCGCACGTCCACTTGGAGCCATCTGGCGCGCAAGGCTGGATCATGGTCGACCCTACGAGCCAGCTTTCAAGTTCCGTATAAGCGATGCCTGCCTTGGTTACTCTTCCGGGACGCGACGGGTTGTGCGCATCCGGGATCCACAAGCGCCCGACGGCACCATCGTTGTATGCATACCAGTACAGCCGCTCGACGCCTTGCGACCAATGGATCAAGTAAAACTGCGCCAGGAACGCCGCTTGCATGTCCTCGTCTGGAAGATAAACCTCTTCATTTCCCCAACTGGCCTCCGTGTCCCACAGAGGCTTGGAGTTCTGTCCATATTGCGCGAGAACTTTGCGAAGCTCTCCCAAGTAAGTAATAAAATCGGCGGCCACGGGATGAACTCCGGCTTTGCCATGCACGTAGCCGTGGAACGCAATGGCATCGGCATATTTGCCACCGCCGGCGGCCAAGTAGTTGGGCATGAACTCCGCGTATCGGGGATAGCGAAGAGGTGCGGGCGGAGTAAGAACGATGGCGTCCGGATCGATACGATGAATGATACTTTGGGCATCGCTCGCCATGCGCACCATCTGCGCCATGCTGCCAGTCCAGAAGCTGGGCAGATAGGGTTCGTTCCATATCTCCCAATACTTGATGCGAACCGTGCGACTGTTCTTGCCATGAGTGACAATGGCTTCGACAAAGTCCTTCCAATACTGGTCGCTGCCGCTGCCGTCGGACTTCAGATCGCTGGGTGGATCGCACTGGCCTGGCCCGTATGCGCAACTCTGATCACTCGGCTTGCTGGAGGCGAAGCCTGGAACTCGACCGAAGGTGTAAAGAGCATCATCGACATGGCGCGCCTTCAGAGCGATGAGCCATTTGTCGAGTTGACTCCAGTCGTATCGATCCTTGGCGGTATTGATCTGAGCCCAGCCGGTGGCCGAATCCCAAAATCGAAAGCTGCCGAACGGCACTGCCGGCCATGGTTGATCCTGTGTCACCCACACATGCACGTTCATGCCGAAGAAGGTTGCAGGAATAGCGCCTTTCGCGGGATTGTTTCCGGTTTCCGGCGAGGCTTTATTTGTAGAGCTTACGTCGGATGGCTGGGCCCACAAGGGGCAGACAGCCGACAGTGCTAAAAGAATGAAGAAGGCAGTGCGTGTCATGGACATCCTACGTGCCGGCTTGCCATGTCAGAGTGTTCATCGCCAGAGAAAGCGCAGAAAAAAATTAAGGAGGTGGACCTAGACTGCAAGTCCACCTCCTGCACTACGAGATTACCGCTTCGACTATTCGCCGGTTCCTACGAGCGAAACCGTTTGTTGTCCAAGACTGTCGGTTATCACTAACTTTGCAGTTCGTTTCCCGGCCTTGGTGGGCTTGAAGACGACGCTGATCGAACAGCTGCCGCCAGGAGCAAGCTGAGTCCCGCAGGTGTTGGCGGAGATCGAAAAATCTTTGGCGTCGAAGCCTTCGATCTGTTCTCCGCTAAGCGGAAGATCCGCGGAGCCTGCATTCTTCAGCGTGACGGGTATAGGAGCGCTGGACTGCCCTACGGGCTCATTCGGAAAAGTCAGCGTCTTCTTGGAAAGAGTAGCCACTGGCGCCAGAGTGCACTCGCGAATGCGATTGTTGCCGGCATCTGCAATCAACAGGTCTCCCTTGCTGTCGACGGCGAAGCCGACATTGTCCAATGTGGCCGAGGTGCAAGGACCGCCATCACCCGCGAAGCCTGATATCTGGGGATGTAGCGGATTACCCGCGACCGTTTCGATGGTTGAGGTAGTGGCATCGATACGCTGGACCAGGTTGTCTGCGCCTCCACCGACGAATACGTTGTTGAAGGCATCGACACCGACCTCGAGCGGGTCATTCATGCTGGCGTTCGCTGCCAAACCACCATCTCCGGCGAAGCGTGCCTTTCCATTAAAGGCGAAGGCAACGATGTCGCCGACGGCGGACGTCGAACCTCCGCACCCGTTCGTGACTTCCAGCACGCAGCGAATCTGATTGTCTCCCGAATCGGCAATGTAGACGTTGCCGGAGCTGTCGACTGCGACTCCGTAGGCGCGACTTAACTTCGCCTTATTCGCCGGACCGCCGTTGCCGCACCCTGTTGAGATGGTAGTGCACTTAACGCCGGTTCCGGCCGTGTTGTTGATGATGCCGGTGGCCATATTCACTTGGCGGACTCGGTGCGCCTCGGAATCCGCAATGTAGAGGTTGCCTTTGCTGTCGATAGCGACAGAGGTTGGGCCGGTCAGCGATCCGTCGATCGCTGGTCCGCCATCCCCACAGCTACCGTTGTTGGGGACACAGGAATTTCCGTTCCCGGCCACGGTGATAATGTCACCGACTGAGGCTGTCGAACTGCCGCAGCCGCCGCTGACCGCCAGGACGCATCGGATCACCTGATTCCCAGTGTCCGCTATGTAGACGTTGTTGCTAGAGTCGATCGCGATTCCGTTCGGGTTGTTCAACGTGGCGTTGACCGCCAGGATTGGACTTGCGCTCGGCAGACCGGCGATGCCCGTGCCGGCAAAAGCCGTGATGACTCCGCCCGGCGTTACCTCGCGAACCTGATTGTTGGCTGCGTCAGTGAAGTAGTAGTTGCCAGCACTGTCCCAGGCTATCGCGTTGGGATTGGCCAGCGTAGCGGAGGTTGGAGCGCCGCCGTTGCCGTCGGAGCCGCCGCCCGCAATGGTGTTGATTTTCGCGCTCGCGACCTCGCGGATCCGTTGATTGCCAGTGTCAGCGATCAGGACGTTTCCCGCAGCATTGATGAACACGCCATTAGGCACGTTGAGCTCGGCGCTCCTCGCCCTGGCACCGTCACCTGCAAAACCCTGGACGCCATCGCCGGCCACGGTGGTGATGTAGCCGACTTGTAACGGCGAGCCGAGACAGCCACGGGTAGCGCCTACAATACAGCGGATTTGGAAGTCTTCGGTGTCGGCGATGTAGAGACTGCCAGTTTTATCGAAGGCGAGCCCGGAGGGATTCCACAGCTCGGCCTTGTTGGCAGGCCCACCATTCCCGCAACCCTGTGTCGTCTTTAGGCAGGGGTCTCCAGTGCCCGCGAAGATGATGATGTTGCCAACCGACTCAGGCGAGCCACCACAACCGCCGGCGACGACAAGCACGCAGCGAACCGTAAAGTCTCTGGTGTCGGCAATGTAGAAGTTGCCGGATGCGTCCACAACGATGCCGCTGGGTAAATCAAAAAAGGCTTGGAGCGCTGGGCCATCGTTGCCGCAAGCGTACGCTGGACCATCGCAGAATTGACCGGTACCCGCCACTGTCAGGATGTCGCCGACAGGAAGTGGAGAACCGAAGAAAAAGCTTGCGTCGCATCCGCCGGCGGTCCCGACCACGCAACGAATCCGGTAGTCCAAGGTGTCGGAGATCCAGAGATTGTCCGAGCTGTCGATGAACAAACCTTCCGCATAGCTGATTTGGGCGTTAATTGCGGGGCCACCATCACCGCAGGCCGCTGTGACCGGATAGCAGGTCTTTCCGTTGGCGTCCACAACTTCAACGATATCGCCGACCGCCAATGTCGAACCGCCGCAGCCGCCGCTGACCGCGAGAATGCAGCGCACGTTGTTGTTTCCCTTGTCGGCAAGGTAGAGATCGCCTTTGCTGTTGAGAGCCAACGCCGTGACCCCAGCCAAGCCCGCTTGGGTGGCAGGGCCATTGTCGCCACCGCCGGCATAAATACCGATTCCCGCGTAAATGCTCATGGTGCCCGAGGGCGTCACTTTGAAGATGTAGTAGGTGTAGGGTGCGCTGATGTAGAGATTACCGCTCGCATCCTCGACCACGGCAGCAGGACCGGGCAGGTCCGCCTGAGTTGCTACGGTGGCGGGAGGTGCGCCGCCGGCTATGGTGCTGATGGTATTCTGCGCCTGAAGCGCGGATGAACTGAGCAACGCGAAACAGCAAACTGCTAACACCATTATCGCGGAAACGAAGCGCGGATTTTTCCGCTTTGCTTCACAAGAGTGGGCTGGACAAGCGAAAGTCGTGGTTGACATGTTACCTCCGGGAACCTGAGAGTTCCTGTTGATTCTGTGTGGGTCTACTGGGGGATTACGGAACTGAAGCGGCTTTTTCAATTGTATCTGAACCTTTGTCTGTGGCCAAGTGCAACGTCGTGCTTTTCGCGCTGCAGTAAGCGAATTCGCCTTACCTTTACAGCGCGGGATCTCTGCCGATCGGGCGGTTAGGCGTGGTACGCGATCTCTTGCGATGCTGTTCTGGCTAATGGTTTCGTCGTCGGTTTCCGCAGCACGATCGTGAAGTCAGTCACGTTCGGGTCAATTTTTCCCAAGGTGAAGATCTTGCAGAGCGTCCCTAGAATTTGGAACGCAACACGAACCGCCGGAGATTTCTGCTTCCATCGGACCTGCATCATGGCTTCGTAAACATCGACGTATTCGACCGCCAGCCGATTTTCGCGGGCGAAACGTTGGATGGAGCGCGGCGACATGGAGTATCGGAGAAAGGTTGGAAATGGACCTTCGCCCTTCTTTCCGGCATTCTTGTTGCCCACGATATACCGGAACACCAGGACGTGAAACCACAGCGGAGTGTGCTTGGTAACCATCCCCTTCAAAGAAGTCACGACCGGAGCACCCAGAACGATCATGCCATCTTCCCGCACCGCTTCCAGAAAATTCCGCAAAGCCTTTTCCGGATGTCTTAAATGTTCGAGAACATCCCAGCAGAAGATAATGTCGAAGGAGCAAGGTTCCAGCGGGAAAGTTTCTATATCGCCCACAATCCTCTCGTGCAGGTCAATGTTCTGATCAAGCTGCTCCTGCGAAATGTCGATGCCAACCAGTTGTGCATTTGCGCCCAGCCGAATATGACTGCGGGAACCCGCGCCCGCTTCCAACACTCGCAGCACTCTGCCCGAGCTGGCCATCTGATCTACCAGGACCTGTACCGGATCCATCGCGTCGTTCATTGCTTGTCGTTCATCGCTTGATTTACCGAGGTTCCCTGCGACCGCTTCAACGGACCGGATTGCCAGCTTTGGAAGAACGAATAACTCCGATGCCGTTTTGCCGTTGGAGGATAAGCGCCGCAATCTTCTCGATACAGCGAAAATTCTCGATCTCGAAATCGTCGATGTCGATCTGGGTATTGAAATGTTTTTCAAGATGGAGCAGCAGCTCGACAAATCGTTGTGAGTCCAGAATGCCGCTGTCAAACAGATCGGTTTCCACCGACGGCACCTCGACGTGCATTATTTCGGAGAATAATGTCGTGAGGCGGCTTTCTACGCTTTTGTAGTCTCCGTTTACCATGTCAGCTGGCGCATTCAGCAAGGCGGTCTCCAAGTTTCAGAACCTCTTTCGCGGGTACGAACTTTCCTCCAAAGTGCAATTTGCTGGCCACAATCCATTCATCTTCGCAGGCCACGTAAACCCCAGAGTCGGTTGCCTTCCCCACGGTTCCCGGCGAAACCTCGCAAACGAGACCAGTTGCCTGAGCCTTGACGAGTGCAAACTCTTTCACACCTAAACAGCTTCGAGGATGACCCCAAGGCGAAGAAAAAGGGAAATAGTCGCAAGCACGAACAAAGTTTACGATTTTCTGCGCCGGCCACGACCAGGAAATCCGACCTTGCTCCGGGACTTCCCTGCCGAAGTATTCTCGCCTGGCTGTGTCTTGTGGCGTCAGAGGAATACTGTCCGGATGCGCGCCCGCGGCGTCCAACAACTGCAACATCAGCTTGACGCCTTCGCGAACGCATTTCAGACTGAGTGACAACGCCGTTTCGTCCTTTTCAATCGGAAAGCAAGACTGGTAGACGATGGCTCCAGTATCGATTCCTGCTTCGATCTTGTGGACTGTCACTCCATACGTCTGCTCACCCCGAAAAATTGCCCAACTCACCGCGTTCAAGCCAGCGTAACGTGGCAGCGGGCCGGGATGCAGATTAAATGCCCCCAGTTTCGGCGCCTTCAGCACTTCGTTGTTGAGAATGTAAAGGGAGTGTACGTTGAGCAGAATGTCCACACGCTCAGAACGCAACTGCTTTGCCAAGTCTGGATCCTGCACGGACCGGGCGGGCCAGGTTTCACAACCAAGTTCCTTCGCCGCATTCCAAACGCTGCCCCCGGCAGCGCCTGCCTTGGGCGGTTCGGCCAGTACCGCGACCAAACGGTGGTGGCTGTGGGCCAGGCTACGCAACATCTGCAGTCCAGCGGACTCTTCGGCCGCCAAAACGACATTCATTTCGGTCTAGCGCTCGGCGAATTCAAGGCGGGCACCGGATCTTCTTTGGTGTCGGCTGCCGGTTCGTAGCCAGCGGGAGCGGCCTGTTTCAGCGACGGCTTCCCTGAATCTTGGGCAGTGAATATTTCCTGGATTTTCCGCCGGTCGATCTTGCCGTTCGCATTCTTCGGAAGCTGCACGAAATCCATCCAGCGCGCGGGCAACATATAAGCTGGAAGGACTGCGCCTAGTTTGCGCCGGATCTCCGCATGATTGGTGCGGACGTTCTCCTGAGCGACGTACGCGCAACAAATCAGATTCGCTTCAAACCCATCCGTCGGAACCGCGACGACCGCACACTCTTTGAGTTCTTGCAATGCATTCAATGCTACTTCGATCTCGCCCAATTCTATGCGATACCCGCGGCTCTTGATCTGTGTATCCGCACGGCCGACGAAGTAGACCAAACCGTCATCGCCCACTTGCGCCAAATCTCCAGTGCGATAAATACGGTCACCGCTGTAAGGAACAAACGCAGCGGCAGTCTTGGCGGGATCGCGCCAATATCCGGGGCTCAACCCCACGCCTCCGATGTAGAGATCCCCAACCTCACCTTGTGGCACGGGCCGCAGGTCGCCGTCCAATACCAACAATGCTTCTCCCTCGCAGGCGGTGCCGATAGGAATCGCTTGCGTAGTTTCCTCGGGGCAGTTCGGAACCGTGTAGTAACTGCTTGCGATGGTTGCTTCCGTAGGTCCGTAGAGGTTGGTGAAACTCACTTGCGGAAGACGCTTCATCCAGTAACTCAACGCCGGAGTTGGAAACACCTCGCCACACCACAGAAGCCGCCGCAGCGCCGGGAAGTCGTCATGCTTCACCACATCGAACTTCGCCATGTAGTTCAGCACGGATGGAACCGAGAACCACTGGGTCAGCGCAGAATCGCGGATAAAATCGGCGAGTTTGTTAGGCAGCAAACTCAGTTCCGGGGGAACCAAGTGAAGCTCCGCGCCGGCGGCGAACGCGCCAAAAATATCGAAGGTTGCCAGATCAAAGTGCAACGGCGGATGGCAAGACACACGATCGGAGCCGGTCATCCCAAAGTATCGGATCGCCCATTCCACAAAATGAATTACGTTCGCGTGGGTAATCACTACGCCCTTGGGGTCGCCAGTCGAGCCCGACGTGAACAGAATGTGAGCGGTGTCCTGCAATGTATTCTGGCTATCGATGGGCTCCGAGGAATGGGAAGCGACGTCACTCCAGCGAAATGTCGCGCTGAAGTTCTGCGCGTCCGTCGCGGAATTATCCAGCCAGCCAGTGCGCAGCCAAGTTCGAAAATCGTCCTGGGAAAACAGATCTTCTATCAGGCCGGCGGACGCCGCCACACCCAAAAGATATCGAGGTTCACTCGACTTCAGCAGCTTGGCAACCCGCGGGGCGGGACTTAACGTATCAATCGGCACATGAATACAGTCCGCCTTCAGAATGCCTAAGATCGCGACGATCGCGGCCGGAGATTTCGGAATGGCAAAACATACCCGATCTCCCCTGCGGCAGCCTGCTGCTTTCAAAAGCCGGGCGAACTGATTCGTGGATTCTTCCAGTTGGCCATAACTAAGGGTCTGACCTTCCATCGCCACAGCGACCGCATCGGGGTGCCGCTGCGCCTGCATCGAAACCCAATTTTGCAGGAGCGAAATCATTTCGTCACTAACTCACGCGCCTGCGAGAACACGTGATTGATATGCTCGAGCTCTTCCCGGGTCGCTGGAATGTCTAGAATGAATCTCGTGTGGCCTCGTTCGATATATTTCGCCAGCTCTGCCGCGACCAGGTCGTAGCTACCCACCAAGTACGGACAAAACGTCTTATAGTTTTCAAACGGCCAGAGCCAGTAACAACCGCCGCCGTTTCTGGTTTGCTTTGCCATTCCTGAGAGCTGCTTGTGCCAGGCCGAGTCGGACGTCTTCATGGCCAATTGATGGGTCAGTTGGCCCTGGCGGTCTCCCGGAAATCGTGAATGGGCGGCCTGCCAGGCTTCGTCATTTTGTTTCCGGGTGACGATTCCCACTCGCACTCCAGATTCGAGCTTTTCATCCTGATGCGGCGGTTCGCACTCCGCGGGTTGGGGGTACTTGATGGCAACCGCGCCGAGGGTTTGGGCGGCTAGCAAACCCGCATCAGATGAACCCGAAACGAAAACCCCGGGCATTAGATTCGGATCAAGAGGCGGGGTCATGCGCAGCTTATCGACGACGTAAAACTCACCTTGATAGCTTACGGGGCCCGGGCTCCTCAGGAGCTCTTGGATGATCGTGGTGTATTCCACCAGCCGGGCGTAACGTTTGTCGTGCGGGGTGGTGTCATTCAGCGCTGTGAGATCATTCTTGAAACCGCCCGCAACCATGTTCAGGTATACCCGGCGGCCATAGAGATGCCCCAGGGAGCTCACCATCTTGGCGACGGAATAGGGATGCATGTATGCGGGTTGCACAGCCACTAATGGAGATAATCTGTTTGTGTTCTGAATAATGATTTGCGCAACCAGCCAAGGATCGATCAGGGAGTTGTCGGTGTAGACGAGGATCCCTTCGCAGCCAGCATCTTCACTCCAGTGGGCGACGTCGATGGCATTTTGCACGTACTCCGCGCGCTCCACCGCACTGGATTGCGGGGACGTCGAAAAAACCTTGATGGCTTGATTGCTAACTAGAATTCCTTCCGTCACAAGATGCATTGGAATGCCGGCTTAGTTCTTCCACGAAGATCTTGCCTTCTCACTTACTTTGAATCGTGATCCCTTAGTCCTTCGCTCACTGCGGATCGCTCCTCCCGGAATTCGAACGACCGGCCTCTGAACCTGCTATATGCGTCCCACGCACGCATCGGCACCAAAGAAAAGATGACTGGGATGGTGTGATGCCAGATCCGCAAGCCCCGATAGGCGAGGCGGTCGCGCGATCGTTCCCAGATGGAAGGTTCGCCCGCTTTGCCATCTATCGACCGAGGGTATCGAGGCCAAGCTCCGCCATATTGTTTTCGCCACATGAACAGATAACGGTCAACCTTACTTTCTAGCTCTGTGCGCGGCGCGGCGGTCGTGTTCTTCCTGGGTTTGACAATCCTTTCGGTTTTTACCAGCGAATGATGAGTGGCATCCTCAATGGCACTGCGGTCCGCTCCCTTCAGCGTGATCATTCTGGGATCAAATGGGATTTGCAGGAATTCGCAAATTCCACGCATAGTGGTCTCGGAATCGCTAACTAGGTCCTCATAATGAATCTCATAAACCGGGAGACCGTGACTGACGAGCCAGTCACATTGCACTTTCATGTCGTGATAGCCCAGCATTGCGCGCAGCAACATGCCCCTTCGGCGGAAATAGGTTGGCTCCTCGGCCGCCTTGCGGATGCTGCGGCAGACATCGCGCAAGTCACGCCAGATAATCACAAAGCGGGCATTCGGAAAAGTGCGGCCCAGTCGGGCGAGCGAATCATAATAAGTTGGCGACTTGCATCCCCAGATGGTTGCGCCCTTTTTCTGCCGCGCGTATTCGACGTACACCTCTCGAACTGCGCTTCTAAGATCGGCAATGTTCTCAGGCAGTTTGCTGGTATCGACTTTGTGCCGCGATGGGCCTCCGTTCCAAAAATCCCATTTCGCCAACCAGCGGGATGTCTTGGTTGGAAACCAGAACAGCGAATGCAGGTGAGCCAAATCGCCTTCGTACATCAGCGCAATCTGGGGATTCTGATTTAAGAGAGCATAGAGCAACGACGTACCGGAGCGAAACATTCCCACCACGAACAGAGGCCCGTCACGTAGCGGTGAGGGCTCTGGTTTGATCTTCTGATCGACACCCTCCAAGCCTTCCATCATCACTTCTTGCATATCAGGCTCTCCCCTCCAATCGAAATGTCAATACTGGCGCCCAACCCGAGGGCGCTTCGGGGGAGTAGTGGTCACCGTTAGAGACTTGCGTCACCGTCGAAGCAGGTCGTATCCCAGACCTGCGGATCCTTCAGGCTGGCGGCTAAGCTTTGGTCGTTGGTCCTGTAGAAATACCGCCACGAACTGAGCTCGCGATAATAGGGAGACAGGCTTTCGATAATCTTTTGTTTGTGGGCGCAAAAGCCGAGGGCCTCGAGCATGTGAATGCCTTCACGCCGGCATCTTTCCAGTGCGCAGAACAATATCGGCTTCAAGCGGCCGACGTGGCCGTCCAAAGCCTGGAAGTCGACCAAGCGAATCCGATTAAGTCCGAAACTAGGGTTGTCTTGACGCCGAAAGATTCCAAATGCAGATAGTCCGGCACTGTTGCTCGCCGTTAATACCCAAGCCTTGCCGGTCGCGAGCGCGTCCTTGAAATGCCACTCCAAGAGAGCGCTCGAACGAGTGCCCCGAAGGCCGCCCGAGCTCTTTCGTATCCGCTGCCAGAACACATCAAACCTGTCGTCGAACTCATGGCAGAACTCGATCTCCAGGCCTTTTCCAGAGGCGCGCAAGCGCTTGCGGGAAAAAGTATCTTTGAGCAACAGACCGGACGACAAGAGGTAGCTCAACAGAGCTCCCCCGCGAACTTCTTTACGGGCCAGAAGGCTGGCTGCAAAAGCTGGATAGTTCGTAATCCAAAACGCGGAGCGGTCCCAAGTGCCGGCCGGCACTCGCAATGCCCGAAACACGTGCTGCAACGTCGACGCCCTGGCGTTGACCGTGGTATTTAGAAAAAGATCAACGTTGGTCTGGTTGAAGAAGTGACCCAATAGCGCGAAGGCGTAGGGCCGATAGCGCGAGTCCACCACCAAGGCGCGACTGGTCGCGGCGATCAGCGCACGATTGCCGAACTCGTAGGCTAGGGGGACGTTCCCAACGCAGCCCACAATCTCATCCTCTTCGTTCTCGCATACCCATCCAATGGGCCAATCGGAAAACTGCTGGTACGTGGGATTGTGCAGCCACAGATGTGTCCATTCCTCGTAGGTCTTTGGCTGCAGGCCGTAGCGGGATTCCAGCGCGGAGATTTGTGGGTAGTCCTCGAAGGTCGCTTCGCGGAACCTGATCGGAGCGATTTTAGAGGCTATCAAAAGTTTGTTTTCCATCATCCGGAAAGACGCTCAACCGCGTAGAGCTGTTACGCTGAGCAATGTTCAAGCTGTGCTGCAGCTTACTGGCGACCACGTCCACGTTTCTCTCGTAGAACATCGCTTCGTGGCCTTCGTGGATCCTATGTACTTGCAAACCCCCAGCCAGCATGCCGTTCCAGCTCGAATAGAAATCCCAATAAGGACCAGCAGGCCAATCACTGGACTGAAAGAAGACGGCTCGCCCGGGATAAGTCTTGGGCCGATAAACGAACGAAGCCGGATGGACGATATTCTCCAGGTCCTCGAGCCTTTTCACTTTCACGCGTAAACCCATGGCATACCAGGATCGCCAATATCGCACGTTGAGCCTGCGATGAGCCCCGATCACGCGTTCGCGCAGGAAGTCATGAAGTCCCCCGAGGCCGCCTTTGCGGAACTTCGCCAACTGGAATTCGACTCTTCGCCACAACAACTGCCCATGGCTCTCCAGTGAATAGTCCTCGTAATAGGCTGGATTTTGCGCGTCGAAAAGAGCCAGCAAAGCCACCTGTTGACCAGAAAGCTCTAGCTGTCTCGCCATTTCGTACGCGATCACTCCGTTCACGCACAAGCCAGCAAGATAATACGGTCCCTCGGGCTGCACCTCGCGCATGCGGGAAATCAGGGACGAAGCGATATCCTCAAGCTGGTACGGAATCGACAACTGGCTGGCATCGGAGGCTGGCAAGTGGAGTCCGAGCAGAGGCTGGTCGACGCCTAAGCGGTTGGCTAGGGGAAGAAACAAAGGACCGCCACGCACCCAAAACAACGGAGGTTTCGAACCGCGGGGCTGAATCGGAACCACCGCAGGATTGTGCAGCACATCAGTCTGGCCATCGAGCAGTCTCGCTAATTGGCGGATGGTGGGTGCGTGAAAAACATGTGCCAGCGAGAGCCGTTTCTCAAATCGCTGCTCGATACGCAGCAGAAGCTTGGCCACCAGGAGCGAATGGCCCCCGAGATCGAAGAAATTGTCGGTTACGCCAATTCCCCGCCGGTCAAAAATGGATTCCCAAATCTCCACCAGGTCGGACTCTACTGCGTCGCTGGCTTGAACCACTCGCGTCGTGGGCCCGGTTGGTAAGGACGCAGGCAGAGCTTGGCGGTTGACCTTGCCGTTGGGCGTCAAGGGTAAGCTATCGAGTACGACGAAGACCGAGGGAATCATTGCCGACGGCAATTTGTCGGTAAGAAAGCCGCGCAACTTTTCCGCGTCGAATTCCGTTGCGACCACCGGCACTACATATCCGATCAGAGCCGGCTCAGCAGCTACTTCTTCGCGAAGAGCAACGACTGCCAATGCAATGCCTGGGTATTGCGAAATGACAGTTTCAATTTCCTCTAGCTCGATACGAAATCCGCGGATCTTCACCTGGTGATCGAGTCGCCCGACCAGTTCAAGATTCCCATCGGGCAGGTAGCGAGCTACATCCCCCGTTTTGTACAGTCGCGCGCCGGGAATATCGCTGAATGGATCGGTGATGAACCTCTCAGCAGTTTCTGTCGGCCGGTTAAGGTATCCTCGCACTACGCCGGGGCCGCCGATGTGAAGCTCGCCCCGCGCACCAATCGGCAACGGATTCAGATGCGGATCGAGCACGTAGATCTTGACGTTGGGGATCGGACGGCCGATAGGAACAACCTCCCTATTCATTACCGGCTCACACTTGTAAACCGTGCTCCAGACGCTGCCTTCCGTAGGGCCATATTCATTGAACAAAGTCACTTGCGGAAGCATGTCGTAATGACGCTCGACCAGTTCGACCGGACACGACTCTCCAGCGACGATGGCAACTTTCAAACTGGCCAGCTGTCCAGGCTTTGCTTGTTCCAGAAGCAGGCTGTACAGGGACGGGACGCACAACAAATGAGATATCCGGTGTTCTGAGACCAGCTGCGCCAGAGCTGGCAAGCTGGACTGCAATGGTCCCGGGGTCAGCACCAGAGTGTCGCCCTTGCATAGCGAGCCAAAGATTCCCACCAGCGAACTATCGAAGGCGAACGAAGAGAGGAGTAGAAAGCGCCCGCCGGGTTGGGCTCCATAATAAAGCGAACGAGCGTACGTGGAATGAACCAGATTGCCGTGCGTAATCTGCACGCCCTTCGGTTTCCCCGTCGAGCCCGAGGTATAGATCACGTAAGCCAGGTTCTGGGGCGTGCACTGGTTGCGAACTGGATCTGAGCTTTCCCGGTCAACCTGGGCCCAGTCGGAATCGAGACAGAGGACTTCGGCGCTATTCGAAGGCAGCTTCGATCGCAGAAATTCTTGCGAGAGCAGTATTCCCAAGCCGGTGTCCATCAGTACATGTGCCAATCGTTCTGCGGGGTAACTTGGATCCAGGGGAACACAGACTCCGCCTGCCTTCAGCACACCAAGGATGCCCACTACCATTTCACAAGAAGGCTCCAGATAGAGCCCGACCAGCGTCTCGGGACCAACGCCACGTTTCTGGAGATATGCAGCCAGTTGGTTGCTGCGCAAATCCAGTTCGCGATAGGTGAGCTGGCGGTCGCCGCCTACCAGGGCAAGCGTACCCGGAGTGCGCTCGGCTTGCCGCATGACAAGTTCGTGCAGGCAGACGTCGGCGGGATACTCCGCGGCGTTCTCGTTCCACGCCACGCAAACCTGTTGCCGCTCCTGCTCCGTAAGCATCGGGATAGTCGAAATGGCCTTGCCCGGATTCGTCACGATTCCTTCCAGCAAAGTCGTGAGATGCCCGGCCATACGCGCGACGGTCGCAGGTTCGAAAAGGTCGGAGCTGTACTTGAACCGGCCGACCAAGCCCGACGGCTGATCGTCAAGTTCGAGACATAGGTCGAACTTCGAGATGCCAGAGTCGACTTCGGACTGGGTCAGCGCGACTGTCCACCCATCTTGGGTTGCGGGCAGCGGCGGTTCAAGAGTAAGCAGGGCTTGGAACAAGGGATTGAAACTCAAACTCCGACTGGGGTGAACTTCGTTCACCACCTGCGCGAAGGGCGCATCATCATTCGACAGGGCGTCCAAAGTAACCTCGCGCGTCCGGTGCAACAATTCGCGGAAACTGGGATCGCCAGACAAGTCGCAGCGCAACACCACGGGATTGAGAAAATAGCCCAGCAATCCCTCCAGCTCAGACCGTTTGCGTCCCGAGCTCACTGTGCCGATCGACACATCTTCGAGCGCGGAATAACGATTCAGCAGCACGCTAAATGCCGCCACCAGGCTCATGAAGAGAGTTGCACCCTCCTGGCGGCTCAGCATTTTCAAAGTGTCGCTCAGGCCCTTCGAAAACGCGACGGGCTGAATCGCGCCGCGGAAGCTCTGAATCGCGGGCCGACGACGGTCGGATGGCAATTGCAGGACAGACAGGCCTCCACCCAGTTGCTTCCGCCAATATGCCAGTTGAGACGACAGGCGACCGTTGCGCGAAAGCCATTCTCGCTCCCACAAAGCAAAGTCGGGATATTGGGTGGGAAGCTCAGGCAATGGTGACGCTCGATCGTTGGAAAAGGCGGTGTAAAGCGTGGCCAACTCGGGCAACAGCACACGGTAGATGGAGTAGCCATCAAAAATGATGTGATGGAGGGTTAGAAACAATCGGTGTTCGGTATCGCTCAGGCGTACCAGCAAAGCGCGAAACAGCGGTCCCTGCGATAGGTTGAAGGGACGTACCGCATCCTCGACGGCCAGACGTCGGGCTTCCGACTCTCGTTGCGATGCGGGAAGCCGACTGAGATCAGTGACCTGTAGTTGCACAGGCTTGACTTCATCGACGACTTGAACCGGTTCGCCACCCACCAGAGTAAATGTCGTGCGCCAACCTTCGTGGCGGCGGACAATCTCCGTCAGCGTGCGTTCCAGTGCGGGCACGTCCAGGGTTCCGCGACGATGAATTGTCACCGGCTCGTTGTAAATCGGAATCTCTGGAACCAGTTGCGTGTGTACCCAGATCTGCTGCTGCGCGGAAGAAAGCGGAGCTATCCGTGCGCTCGCAAGACGAGGAACGCTCTTCAGACTCGACTGGGTGGCAGTCGAGTCGTTACCGGATTCTTTCAGTTGTACGTTAGTTCCCATCTTCCAAATCAGGCTTAGGAAGCCAAGGTTAGAGGTTCGAAGTTATTGATTATTATTTCGCCGTTCCATGCTTTATAGGCTGGCATCGCCATCGAAACAGGAAGGGTCCCATACTTTCGGATCTTTGAGGGTTTCTGCGAGTTGCCGGTTGGTTGCTTTATAGAAATAGCGCCAGGACGTCAGTTTTCGTCGGTGAGGAGCGAGGGCTTCGATGACCCGCTGTTTGTCAGGAGCGAACCCCATGCACTCGAGCATGTGAATGCCTTCCTGCCGACAACGTGCCAGCGCGAGACAAATCAGTGGGCGAAGCGATTCTGCGTTTCCATCGAGTACCTGAAAATCCACCAGGCGCATTCGCTTGAGCGAGGAGGCTGAGTTGTCCTGTCGGAAGAAAATGGCGTAGGCGGCCAGCTTCGATCCCTTGTCCACGGTCAGGACCCAGGCCTTTCCGTTTTCCATCGGCCGCTTGAAATGCCATGCCAGCATCTCACGGGACCGGTTGGCTAGCAGACGCCGCGGGAAATTCAAGCGCAACTGCTGCCAAAAGTCGTCGAAGCGTTCATCGAATTCAGAGCAAAAATTGGCCTCGGTTCCGTTGCACCGGGTCTTCCAGAATCTGCCTTCAATCCGGTCGCGCAGAAACAGGGCAGCCGAAAGCGGTTCACTGAGCCATTTGGCGCCTTTGAATTCTTTCGTCGCTAACACGGATGCGCTAAACCCACGATAATTGGTTATCCAAAAGGCCGCTTCATTCCAGGTTCCCATGGGAACCCGTAAGGCGCGAAACACCTCGTGCACCTTGGACGCTTCAGCATTGACCGTGGTATCGAGAAACAAATCCACCTGTTTCTGCTTGAAGAATTGATTTAAGAGCGGGAATGAATAACTACGATAGGGGATGTCTACCACGAGGGCCCGACTGGCCGTGACCGTCAGCCGCTGGTCACCTAATTCGTAGAGCAGCGGAACGTTGCCGATATAAGCGACGATTCGCTTATCCTCGTTCTCGAACACCCATCCGATGGGCCAATCGCGAAGCTGATGGTAAACCGGATTGTTCGCCCACAAGTGGATCCATTCCTCGCGCGTCTCGGGTTCCAGGCGATAGCGAGACGCCAAGGCTGAAATCTCGTCGTAGTCGTCGAACGTGGCCTGCCGAGACCTCAGCCCCAACTTAATTCCGGCAGTTTCGCTCATCGTAGCCATATTCTGATAGTCCATTGGTGTCCGCAACAGCTGGTTGGGCATGGCCTCGCTAGACACGGTTCATATTCCATTCGCTAAAGTAGGAGTGCACTTCTTCCAAAGCTATGCCGGAGACGCGGCTGTTGCAACAAAAGACAGCGGCAACGCCTTCAGGCCACGCAGACCCAAGTTTTCCCGCCAGGTCAGAGGGCCGGGCTCCAGTTCAAGTTGGCCGAGCCGCTGAAGAATCGAAGTAAAAGCAATTTGGGCTTCAATGCGAGCCAGTGGAGCTCCGAAGCAGAAATGCGCTCCGAAACCAAAGGCCACGTGACGATTCTCCCTGCGCCTGATGTCCAAGCGATCGGGATCGGGGAAATGCTCCGGATCGCGGTTGGCGGCGGCCATCACCGCGATCACTGCATCCCGCACCCGAATTCTCTTGCCGCCCATCTCAACATCCTGCGGCGCAATCCGCCCTGTGTGCTGGCTGGGACTCTCGAAGCGCAGCAACTCCTCAACTGCTGAGGGGATCAGCGACAGGTCCGCCCTCAACTCCTCGAGGATTTCAGGATGGCGCAACAAGGTAAGAATTCCGTTTCCGATGAGATTGGTCGTGGTTTCCTGGCCGCCAACCATGGTGACGATTAGACTGGCGACGACTTCTTCTTCGGTGAGGCGGTCGCCATCCACTTCGGCCGCTAGCAGGGCGTGAACCAGGCCTTCCCCCGGATGTATTCGTTGCGCTCGGATTGCGTCCTGAAAATAAGCTGTCATTTGTTCGAGTGTGTTCAGGACTCGTTGTGCGCGATTCGGATTGTGCTGGAAATTGCCCAGCATCTCCGCGAAGTCAGCCGACCAGGCCTTCAGCTGGCGATGATCGGAGGTGGGCACGCCCAGCATTTCCGCAGTGACGGTTGCGGGAAGCGGAGCGGCGAAGTCATGGATCAGATCCATACGGCCCGTTGGCGCTACGGCGTCGATCAGACGGTCCGCAATTTCCTGGATGTGCGAACGAAGGCGCTCGACCCGCCGCGGCGTAAATGCCTGCGAACACAAGCCGCGCAAGCGGGTGTGTGCGGGAGCATCCATGAAGAGCATTTGCTTGACCATCACGCTGGCGATGGGACTCAACTGGGACAGACCCATCTCGGTCAATTGCGCAGGCGTGGGTGTTCGATTGGCGGAAAACTCGAGCAGAACGCGCTGCACATCGTCATAACGGGTTACGACCCAAGCGTGGAGAAACGGATCCCAATGCACTGGATCCTCCCGACGCAACCTCGCATACAGAGGATAGGGGTCCGCTAGAACCTCAGGATCGAGCAGGTGATAAAGACTCAGAACCGGTTCTGGTTTGACCGCTACAGGTTTCATGGGATCCGTGATGTCTGGGAGTCCGATCAGTCAGCGCTGATCGAGTCGGTGCGAATCATTCGCTCGATCTCGGCCGAGAGTTCTGCAGCAGTGGGGCGATCGAAAACCGTGCGGAGGGGAAGCTCAACTCTAAAGGAGTCCCGCGCCCGGGCGATCAGTTGCGTGCCCAACAGGGAGTGGCCGCCCAGGAAGAAAAAGTTGTCGTTCACTCCTACCTTCTCGATGCCCAACAATTCAGCCAAAATTGAAACTACTCGCCGCTCGACTGCCGTCCTGGGAGCGATATAGACATCGTCGTCGATCGTATTGGTTGAAGTAGGAGCCGGAAGCAGGGATCGATCAACCTTCCCGCTGGCCTTAAGCGGCATCGAGTCAAGTCGAACGAAGGCCGCGGGAACCATATAATCGGGCAAGTAGGATCGCAGGTAATCCTGCAGAGCACTGCGGGTGAGCCGTGTTTCATCACTGACAAGATAAGCGACCAAGCGCTTTTCGCCGCTCGCCTCGGTCCGCGCCACAATTTGGCTAGTCTGCACTCCGGGGTATTGGTTCAACCGCATCACAATCTCGTTTGGCTCAATTCGGTAGCCGCGGATCTTGACTTGTTCGTCGGTTCGCCCCACGAAAGCGATTTGTCCGTCCGGCAAGTAACGTGCCAGATCGCCGGTGCGGTACAAGCGGTCATTTTCCAAGTCGCTAAACGGGTTGGGAATGAAAGCGTCTGCATTCTGTTCAGGACGATTTAGGTATCCGCGGGCCAGCCCATCACCGCCGATGAATAACTCTCCGACCTCACCGACGGGAACCGGCTCAAGCTGATCATCGAGAATGTGAACTTGCACATTGTCGATAGGACGTCCGATCGAAGGCTGCCGATCCTTCCCAACATCGGGGAGGACAACGCCGGAAGTTGAAACCACTGTGCACTCGGTTGGGCCGTAGTTGTTAATGAGCGCGAAAGGCAAGTTGGAAGGCGGATAGCGATGCAACGTATCAGCTCCAGTCAGCAGCAGCCGCAGGGGTAACTGTGCTGGCCAGTCCAATTCCAAAAGACTCTCGGCCACGGCAGTCGGAACAAAGCTCACGGTTATTTCTTTTTCGAGCAGCCAATCCCGCAAACTCTTGGCAGAACCTCGCGTGGCATCGTTCGGAAAGTGAACGCTTGCGCCTGCCGTGAGGTATGGCCAGACTTCCCACACCGCAGCGTCGAAACCGAAGCTGGCCACCTGGCTGGCACGATCGGCAGCGGTGATGGAGAAGGCTCGGCGATGCCAATAAATGAGATTGAGAAGCCCTCGATGCGTAATCTGTACCCCTTTTGGTTGGCCGGTCGACCCAGAAGTGTAGATAACGTAGGCCAGGTTTTGCAGGCTAACCGGAGCGGGGAGCGGAACCGAAATTCCCTTCGGTACAGCTTCGTGTTCCGCATTCAGAATTAGAACCTGCCAGTCGCCAGCGGGCAATTGCTGCGCCGCCTCATCGTTATCTTGCAAGATGAGGACGCGAAGCTGGGTATCGCGAAGCATGAAGAGCTGACGTTCCAGCGGGTATTCCGCATCAATCGGCACATAAGCGCCACCAGCTTTTAGAACAGCTAGAGCCGCCACGATCATTTCCGGCGAGCGCGGCAGGCAGATCCCCACCAACGCTTCCGGGCCGACGCCCAAGAATTGCAGCCGGGTGGCGAGGTGATTCGCGCGGGAATCAAGTTCGCCGTAGCTAAGGGTTTGCGTGTCGGATGCAACAGCAAGCGCATTCGGGGTCTTGTGCGCCTGCTCGCTAACCAACTCCGCAACGACCATGTCTTGAGGATACTCGCGAGACGTGGCGTTCCAGCGAGCCAATGGAGCTTCGGACGACTTCATCGACGACGATACCTTTCCCGAAATCAATTCAGAAGTGACTTTTTCAAGCTTCAAAGTTCGTCTCCACAATCCGCTACTTCGGAACAATCGACGCTGCCATCACCCGGCGAGGGCGAGCGATCTAGATTCCTCGATTGCCTGGCGGGTTGGTTAAAGGAGGCCACGTCGAGGAGACTAACTTTGCTCGATTGCAAAAAAACAGCCTCGCTACCATCTTAATTCGTAAGGAGTGGGAGGGCAGACGCGCCTTTAGGGTCAAGCGCGATCTGCTTGTTCGAATAAACGGAATCGCTCTTTAGACTATGCGAGAGATGAACCGCGATACCGCGCGGAAACCCGTAAACCTGATCGAGTGGCGATGTAAACCGGTTCTCTTTCTGATCGTAGGAAAAACCGGAGGATATCCAGAAGTTGAAACAGGGCTTGTTTTTGGCGGTAAGAATATAGTCGGCTCGCATCTCCCGCAATCCCAAGTTTGAGCAATACTGCGCCGCGAATGCGACCATCGCTTGCTCGACCTTCCGCCCCATGACCCGGCAGCTCAATACAAAGTCCACGATTCGAGCACTGTCTGCTTCAATCTCGAGACTCAAGATACCGGTCAGCCCAGAATCCCCGAACTTGTCCTTCACCCGAAACACCCACAATTTTCTGCCGTTCTGTTGTTGCCACGCTAGCAGTTCTGGTTCTGTCAGACGCCGGGTGCTGAGGTTCATCTGATTAGTTTTGTTAAGAAGCTGAAGCGCACGGACGCGATTCGTATCGTTCAGTTCTTCCACCGTAACTTCAGTGTCCAGCGAAAGCAGCCACTCTTCCGCAGAGCTCACGATCCGTTTGAGCTGCTCGCGTTCCTTTTCGGCGGTGTACATGTGGTGCCGGGAAGCGTCCTCGCCAGTCACATAGGCGGAATCGAAACAGTTCAGATCCAGAAGGCTGCTGGCAAAAAGCGTCTTGTCGTCGGGCCACTCCGGAACGTAAACCTCGGGCAGAGCTTCGCGGACTCGGGCTCGTTCTACTGGGTTGTCGTCAATGAATACGACAGACTGCAGACCGAGATTTAATTCGGCTACCAGCTCAGCGATATTGGCAGCCTTGTCATTCCAGTTGATTCGCCAGGCGGCAAAATCAGACGGCCGCAGCACCATTTCAGGATGCTTCGCCAAAGCCTCCAGAGCCACACTCTCTTCGTTTCGGCTCGCAATGGCCAGCAGAATTCCCCGATTCTGCAGACTCTTCAAGGCCCTCTGAAAGTCGACGAACGCCTCACCGCGGTAATCGTGCCCGCCGAGCCTTAATCCTCCCCAGCCCAGATCGCCGACCACGCCCCCCCAGAGCGTGTTATCCAAATCGACGATCACCAGCTTCTTGGAGTCTCCAAGGACAGCCGAGATCGCTGCCTTCACCTCGGTCGCCGCGCGGCGGAAAACCTCCGACTGGAAAGGTGTCTTGGTTAAATACCACATCTTGGGGCTATAACCGTTTCCGGTTGTTTCCATCCAGCGCTGTCCGTCGAGAAGGTAAATGCTTCCGGAATTATCCAGCTCCTCCGCCAAAGCCAGATTCATTTTGAGCAAAAGCTTCCGTATGCCCTGTCCTCTTAGGCTCAGTACGCCGTTTCCACGCAAGTGAGGCGGAAGAGTCCAAGACACTACGAAAATGGACCGGAAGTGTTGCTTCGCCTGGAGCAGGACGTCCGCGAATTGCCGTAGCTCGGACATCAGCCTGTTCTCATCCACCGCAGTTTGATCAAGGGCTGCGGCGAATGCTGGGACGATCTTCTCTGGCGACGTCCACACCAACGCGAAATCCGAGGCATCCGCCGCAGCTGACTGAAGCAATGCTGGGAATACCTGCCCGAAGGGTGCAGAGGTAACCGAAAGCTTCGGCGAAGCGGTGTCGTTCACCAAATACCGCTGCAGAGTTTCCAGGTTGAAATCGGAGATAAGGTGTAGTTTCAATTCTGTCTTCTTTGTGCTTGCCGCAAAAATCCGCTTATAGCGCGCCGGCTGATCTTTTTTCTGCCAACTCGCAGACGTAGGACGCCAACGAGTGTACGGTTCTAAAATGACCGGTAGCTGGCGAAAAAGGATCGTCTTCGGTTAGATCAACCGAAAAGCTGAAAAACTCCTGCAGCTTTTGTTCGGTGATAACGATGAAGTTACTCAGACCAAGTGAATCCAACGTGCCACCATCGCCAAAGAGAACGCTAGCCGGCGATTTGTCGATTCGTCGCTCGACCGGTAATTGCATATTGAGGTCAGAGATGGATTCATAAATCACGTTTAGCACATCAGTGAGTTTAGTCCCGCCGTTCGTCGACGTTGGCTTTATCGACACGTCTGCCAATCTAGTTTGTTCCATGTGTGTTTCTCGACCCCCAGAGCTGAAAAAGCGCCCCATTTGTTAGCTTAGTAAGATTGCGCCGGGAAATCCTGGCAAAAACATCTTCCAGCCGCTCCCACTGATCCGTTTCGTCGATTTCCCAGCTATGCAAATACAGATGAGCGATACCACCGTGCTGCTCGATGTGATCCAACCCACGCAGAAATTGCTCTCGCCAATCGGTCATACCGTTGTAGGTACGTACGAAATTCAGCATGCCCAGGAAATTCCCCTCCACGGCCGCGTGGCGCAACTGGATTGCTTTGCTGTGGGAATAGGCATGGGTGCTAACTCCCCAGAGATAGGGATTCCGGGGAAAATTGTGCAAATTGAAGAAACATGTACGTGCGCCCTGGAAGCCCGCATTCTTAACCAAGCCGGGTGTCGAGGCATTGAATTTGCCCATCGGGTAACAGAACGAAACCGCCGGAGCTCCGATGGTATCTTCCAACCACTGTTTGCTTCCGGAGATTTCTTCCCAAGCCTGGGACTCGGGCAAGGATTTCAACGAAACATGATTCACGGTATGAGCGCCGATCTCGAACTTGCTAGCAAGCTCCCGAATTTGAGCCGTGGGCATTACAGGACGCTCGGGGTTCTTGGCTGGAATATAGAACGTAGCCTGCAAGCCATACTTACTGAGCAGTTCCGCTGTTCTCAGGTCCGTCACATGTCCGTCGTCGATGCTTATGGTTAAGAAGCGGTCTGCCATCGAAAATTAACTTACCAAATGCCGAGTAGTCGCGGACACCAGTCGTACTGCGAGCTAGTTATAAGCGCGGTGCTTGCTCTGCCTGCATGCGAATCCGTGAAGGCTCCTCCACGGGAGCACGCTTCGCAATCACGCGCCGATAGATCTCAATCAACTGTCGATAGTTGATCGCCGCTGTGTACTTGGCCTCATACTCCGACCGCGCTTGTACGCCCAAACGGCACATTTGTGCTGGATCGTTCCACGCGCGCGCCACCGTCCGCACCAGATCATCGCTGTTTCCAGGCTCGAAGAGAAAGCCGGTCTGCCCTTCTTGAACGATCTCCTGCATCGCGCCCAGCCTGGAAGCTAGAGCAGGCACGCCACAGGCGAAGGCCTCTGCAATCCCCAACCCGAAGGTCTCATACAGCTCGCTCGGAAAAATCACGAATCGCGAATTCTTGGTGACTTCGATCGCCTGGTCGTGCGGCAACCGCCCCATGAATTTCACATTCGAAAGACCGTCGCGATCGGCCTCGGACTCGAGCCGCCCGCGCGATGGACCATCTCCAACGACGCGCAACATGTGCGTCTTGGGCAGTTGACGCCATGCTTTCAGGAGCGTATCCGCTCCCTTTTCCGGCGACACCCGCCCGATGAAAAGTGCGTAGGATCCGTCGCCAGAACCTCGTCCGGGGTCAGGGTCCACAAAATTCGGCTTAACGGTGATTTGGGCTGTAGGAAATCCAGCTTTCACAAACTGGTCCCGGGCAAACGCACTAGGGGTGATGTAATGATCGACCATTCGTGTCCAGGTTTTGAGTGCGTGATGCACTGTCAGCATCAATGCTACCGGAGCGGTCTCGACTCGGGAGTTGCGATAGCAACCGTGAGCCACTCCTCGCCAATACTGGCCGGTAATGCAATCCTCACAAGGTTTGCCTGCGCGAAAGAAATTCGCCTGCGGGCAAAGCAACCGGTAATTGTGCAGCGTGTGCACCACCGGAACGCCTTCTTTTCGACTCGCCCAAAAGATGGAAGGCGAAATCAGCGGAAACGTGTTGTGAACGTGAACAATCTCGGGCCGGATCTGCCGAAGCAGCGCGCCGAAGTCGCGATACGAGTCCGAGGCCCAAACCGGACGGCCGACCAGGCTGAGACGGCGGATGGTTGAATAATCCTTGATTTCACCGTTGTCGCGCCGATACTCCGAAACTTCATGCCCTGCTTCTCTCAGTAAATGGCCTTCCTTGCGAAAGACCACATCCTCCCCGCCCGGTTCCTGGTATGAGTTGTAGACGAGAAGGATTTTCACTGTTGTTTTGGCTTGCGGGCTGTTGGTAAAAACGTTTTCCAGATGACCGGAGAAGCAATGACCATCAGCCTAAGACCGCGCTGGCACTTCGACTGGAAACCAATCGGCCCGCCGTGCGTTGACGTCCGCAGTTCTGCCCAGCCGTTCCGTGATTTGTTTGCGGAGTAAATCGACCATTACAAACAAGGCGAGGAACAACATAAAAGGACTCGTCGGCCTGCCCCCGAAGGTGGTATTGAACAAGCCGTTGACGGTCAAATTTGCGTACAGCGCGAGTGAACCTACAGAGAGAAGGTATGCCTGCTTGTTTCGCGAATCACCCGGCACCCGCGCGCGCAAAGCCGATGCACCTCGAATTGAGCGGAAGATGTTGCGCAGGATCATGAAATGCATCATGACCAAGATGGTCAATCCAATGATCCCATTGTTATAGGCCACTTCGAGAAAGCCATTGTGCAAATTGACGAATCCGGCAAGCAGTCCGCTGTTTCGGCTCCAGGAGAAGTATGTGCTCAAATATCCGTGCCCCAGCAACCACTGCTGTCGGATCGCGCCTAGAGCCGCTGTCCAAAGGACGGTCCGTCCAGTCAGGGTTGACGCTCCCTCGTAGGACTGCAAGTGACTCGCGACGGGAGTCACGGATACAATCGCCAGCGCGACCGCCACGATTCCCAGCAGCACGGCTGCGCTGCGCGCAACTTGCTTTTGCAGCAGAAGAAAGAGCAGAACCGAGAACACACCCGCGACGATCGCCGTCTTGCCCAGGGAGAGCAGCATAACCGCGCACCCAAGGAAACCGGTGAAGATCATGGTTTTCTTCTTCTCGATCGAATACAGGATCACCGACAGCAATAGCAGCGATGCCGCGGTCAAGCTTAATGCGTCGGGGTTGGCATTGAGCCGGCCGCCGACTCCTTCAAAGGCGGTCGAGAAGTTGACAAGTGCCTCTAATGCTGGCACGAATGTGAGGATGAAAAAGGCCCACAGTGTGACTTTCAAGAAGGTCACAATGTCGGCCATGCCACTCAACATGCTGGCACCGAATTGAAGCAGCAGTACGACCAACAGCAACTTGAACGCCCATGCGCCTGCGTATGTCTTGCCGGTCGAATAGGAGACGGACGCCAGGCAAACCAAAGCGAAGAGCGTGATCCATTTGTAAGAACCCGAAAACAGATGGCGCAGGTATTTAGGCTGCTGAAGGGAAAGAATCGCGAGCACTACGAAGGCGAGCACCCACACCAAACCTTCTCCGTAAGCCTGAACGGAAAAATGGGACTCGTAGGATTGAGTGCTGTCCCCCGAGTGGTCAAATACGGTCTCGCAAACCAGAATGACCCACCAGATGAGCAGCGTCAGCCGGTAAACAACGACCTTTGGCGGTTGGTTCCGCGTGACCGCCGAACCCAATGCGACCGCGAGTAGAAAAGCAAACACGGCCGCTACTACCGCCACCGGAACAGCGTCCGCTGAAAAAACGGAAGCGGGCGCTCTCCATATCGCCAACGCAGCGACACCTGAGATGGCAATAATCCATCCCACCGTGCTCCAGTTCACCGAAACTCGCGCCGGTTGGCGGATCGTGTCATTTCTAAACATAGTTTCTTTTGTTCAGGTTCGTTTCCAGGTTTCGGCGAAGAACCTACGCCAGCACAGGATTCGCTTGGCGCTCTGCCTCTGCGGGTTGGTCGGACAATGAGTAGCCCAGGCGCACGAGAGCAGGTCCCGCGTATTGTTCGATCAAGCGGACTTGACCAGGCGTCAGCTTCGTACGCCATCCTTGCGCGAGACCGGCGCCGACAAAACGGCCTTTGACCGACGCCTTTACCGGTTCCCGCAACTCCTTCTCCCGCATTTTTTCCACGGAGCTGTTTGCTACTGCCTGCTGAATCAGCTCAGGACTCGGGCTGATGCCCATGAAATTAGCCATGCGAGTAAATCCCGCCACTGGGTCCCGCTTCAAATCTTCAAACCGCACCACCAGCAGGTTGGGAGTAGCTGCCAAGGGAGAATCCAGCCAGGAGCTCACATGCTTTTGCCATGGCCCGAAACCGCTCACCGGAGTCGTGAGGAAATGCTTCACGAACTTATCCTGATCTCCGTGGAAGAACTCCAAGTTGGTCAGATAAACGAACTCGGACAGCACAACATCCCTGACATCCCGCACCAGGTAAATAGCCTTGTGATAGTGTTTCCAGCTACGGTACTGCTCGTGAGTGGGGATCACCCTGCCGCCTCCCGTCAAAAGCGGCTTTCCTTCATGGTGCTTGCCGACTCCACACAAGTAGGTATCAACGATCCTGAAGCCCGACTTCTGGCCGGTGAGGATCTCAAACAAGGTGTGCCGCGACCACGTCGTTCCGGACCGGGGATAGGTAGCAAAAAAGACGTCCTCGGGACGGAAACCGTGATGACGGTACCAAATCAAAGGCAGGCGCAGTGCGGTCCGCGATAGCTTGCGACGCAGTTTTCGCATCGCAGTGGTCGGCCGGCGCGGCTTTCCGTTACTGGTTTCCGGTTTCTGATTTGGATCCTGAGTCATCTCTACTGCCCTCCCTTAATTCGATGGTCTTCCATGTTGCGGACGTTAATAAATTCTCGCTCTAGCGCGCTACGACTCTCTTCCCATTTTCGAAGGGTTGCTCCCCGATGGCGTCCAGCACGCGTCCGGGATTCTCGACCCTCAAAACCGCGAAACGCGTTCCTTGGATAACACGCACGCCGTGCTTTGCATAGGAATCGATGACCTTCGACACGCTTCTCCATGTGTAGTCGTGCCACACGATGGTCCCTCCCGGAGTGAGCATTCGCAGGGCGTTTTGGGTATCCGAGTGGACATATGTGGAAGTGTGGCAGCCGTCGAGATAAATTAGGTCGAAGGGCTCGCCAAGACTAGACCAGTCCATGGTTCCAGAATCGCCGAAGACTTGTTGAATCCGACTGGCGAGTGGATGACCTTGAAACTGCACCCCGCGCTGCTCGGGTCGGACATTTGAGACATCCCCTTTTTTCAGCAGTGCGATGTTTGTGCCCGGCGGAACGTCCACAGTTACGACTTGCGCGTCGGTGTTGGCCGCCAGATTCAACGTGGTGTTGCCGTCGAACGTGCCAATCTCGAGAATCCGCTTGGGTCGTAAGAAACGGGCCACAATCACCAGCACGCATAGCTCGTCAAGTTCAATCGACGTGCCTTTAGTTCTCGCCAAGGGATGGTGAATCTTGGTTTCGCTTGGAATTGAAGAGATGCCGGGAAAAATGGACGCCAGCGGCTCCGGTTTGATTGCGTTCCAAGGCATTCCAAAATCCCACAACACGCGGTCGAGAGACTGGGTTGTAAGCTCTCTGTGGCGCAGGAGCGCGGAGACCTTTCTAGCGCGGCTTGCAATGTCGAAAAGCATGGTTATCAGGATTTTTTCTGCGAATCGTTAGGAACCACCGCCGGGTCATTCCATAGGAATTTCGCTCGCCAGCGGTTGTTTGGACATGGACTTCCACCAAGAGGTCCACCCGACGACGTCACGACCAGCAATCTGGCGGCGGAGAATTACAGTTACGATCACCATCGAAAGCACATCCGCCAAATTGCTGCCCCAAATGGCTCCCTTAAGACCGAACGCCCAAGTGGCTGGGATCCCGATTAACAGCGACAGCACGGTGGCCAAAGAGAATGCGACGAAAACCGATGCGGGCGATTCCATGGCGCGCAAACAAATAGCGGGACCAAAAGCAGCACACCACACAATCGATCCGAAGGCGATGAGCGGCAACAGATGCGCCACTTCCATGTATTTTCCGGAATAGAGCAAATGAAACACTGGTCCCCGAAGCGGAAGAATGACCGCCCAAAAAGCAATCGCTCCGCCAGCGGTCACCATGGTCATCTTTACGCTCAAACCAGCGGCACTCGACTTCCCTTGCCTTCGCAGCACGCCAGCCGCGTAAGGGAGAAGAAGCATGGACAACGCGGCCTTGGTCTGCTCCATCGGAAGGGTCAGGTTCATCAACGCCTTTAACTGGCCCGATTGCGCCATGCTTCCGAACGAACTGAGCAAGGGATAGTAAATGTAGGCTGGAATCCAGCCCGCGACACAGCTCGCCAACGCCCAGCGTCCATAGGACCAGTGCTTGGGCCAAACCTCTCGGATGCTCGGCGCAAAAGAAGTTCGAGGCAAGCCGGCTCGCAAGAGCGCCCAAAGATAAGCACCAGTCGCCAGAGCACCAACGCTCATCAGCAGAAAAGCAGTGAATGGCGAGAGCAGATTGCGCTGGTACAGCAAGTACAACGCGCCAATTGCCAGTGACGAGTAGACGAAAGCGCCGGACGCCGCTTTCCCCGGCGAGAGTTCGAGGTAGAAGCTACGGCGAGCCAACCAGAAAACGAGAATGCAGGGCGAAGCGACAGTAACCCCTGCCAGAGCCCCAGCTAAAACGCTGGAGTGGAGCAAATTCATTATCAGCGCGGAAGCGCCGCAAATCACAATAATCGCTGCTGAAATGCTTACGTGAATCCAGAGCAGGGAGCGAAGGTAACCCCGCAAGCAATCCTGATAGAGCGAGCCCCCGAACACCGCCATCGGTTCCAAGACCAACGACTGGTAAACGAGGGAGAGCAAAACCAGTACGCCGAAAGCAACTGCGTATGCGCCGTATTGCTCGGGAATTAGCCAGCGTGCCAGCAAAATACTGACCAGAAAATTCGAGCCAGAAATTAGACCCTGGTCGAGGATGGCGAATCCGCCCTTGCTCACCCATGGAATTAGCTTCGCTAGCAGCGCTGGCTTCGCTGATTGCTCGGCAACCTGCGCTTGAGATACTTGAAGGTCTGATTGCGGCAAAGAATGATCTCTCGTTCTTAGTCTGGCGAGACTGGCACCAAAAATGTCAGCTTGTAGTTATGAACCTTTGATAACGACCGCGGCTCGCTGAACTATGGCGTCGCGAATAACACGCGTTGCTCCAGCACAGCTTCGCCCTCTGAGTCACATTGGTGAATCCAATTCCCACTACCGTCGCCTCAACCAGAATTCGGTATGGTCCGCGGCAGTCAACTTTCCGCTATGGTCCGAAGCAGCCTTTGGTTAGGGGGTATAAGTTAAAGTGACTGAAACAAAAGGCCAAAAAGTGTTAAAGATCGGCTGAGTATGCCACTTACTGCATAAGCGCAAAGCCTACCGAACCTTGCAAACTCCTGCAAGAGGCAAGAATCTTCGGGACTAAAGTCTCTACTCGACAGTGCCGGCTCGACTTAGCTAGATCTCCTGTAATAGACACATAATAATGGAGATGTTATGTTTGGCGGCTCCGAAGCCTCCTGTCGTATCGACCTAGAAACTTGCGAAGGTGTATGTCGGAAAGGTGGCTGGTACGGCTGGAGCCATGATCACGGGATGACTGCGCCCGGCGCTATGGATTGTGTCATTGGTTTTGGTAAAGTCGAAGCCCGGCATCGGATTCTTGGACAGCAGAAAGTCGCTCGATTGACCGCTGTGACCAAAACCTGGGTCGACGGTTACGGTTGACGAAACATCCTCGCCTTTCTCCTGCCATTGTCGAAAGCTAAGGAAGTTCCAGACAACTTCGGGGTGTTGCGGAGCCACACAGCCACCGGGGTTACGCGGTTCGATTTTTTGTTCGTGAAAAGCTTTGGTGTCGTTGGCAAATCCTCCGTCGGTCCGCCAATAAAGATTTCCGTCGAATTTCTGGAATTGGTTGTAGGGCAAACCGCAAGTGTAGGCGCAGCCGTGGAGGGCATGAAAATCAGATGAAGCATCTTGGTCAAAGTAGAAAATATTGTGAGTCAGAATTGCGCGTGTAGACGCGCCCTCACAACCGTTCACCCACGGCCTGCCCTCTTTGAACATCGACAAACGGGCATACGCGAAAATATTGTTATTGAATGTATGCGGCGGCATGCCATTTTTCATGCCCGCCGGCATGTAAACCGCGTCGCCGGCCACGCGAAAGACAACGTTGTTCTCGACATCAATTCCGGCCGATCCGATGTCAAGATAAATGCCGGCGCCGCCGTAGCCAGATCCCGGAATTCCGGAATCGATGATCGACGAATCCGTTGTGTCATGCACCAGATTGTTATAGATCTTATTTCCCAATCCGCTTCCGCTCGGACTACCAACGTTGTAATAGAGCGTCCCGCCATCGGAAGTAACCCCTTGCATGATGTTCCAAAGGTGGTTGTAGCTACTGAGAATGTTGTTGCCATTGGCCTTGTATCCGACAGAACCGCATCCCAGCAAACAAGCCGAGATCCCGGCGTGATAGCCGTCGTTAATGTCGTTGTGGGAGTAAACAATATCGTGGCCGCCCGCCTGGGCGATTCCTTCGCCGTCGGCGAAAACGCGCGAGTAGCCTTGGATCAGATTGTTCTCTACCGTGATTCGCTGAACCTGGGAGTTTTCTTTGTCCAGTCCGCCGGGCTTGTGGCCAACCCGCACGCCACTGTCGCCGATATCGTAGAAAGCTGAGTTCCGTATAGCATCGTCGGCGCCAGGCGTTCCCGAAATAGCGGATGTAGAAGCGAACAGGATCCCAGAAGCCGACGTGTGTCTGACTGTTACACCGTCAAAGATTACGTTCTGACAGCTTTCACAATCGATGGCCTCGGGCAAGGTGTCATCTGAATTCTCGTCGTTGTTATAGCCGCCGGGCGGGGGCACAAAATTATCCACTTCAAAAGTGATTCCCTTGAAAGTCACGTAATTCAAATCGGTGGCCGAGATCAGAGAGCCTCCGATCGGGCTCACCGGCGACGTCTCCGCGATTACGACTGTGTCTTTGTTGGGATTCTCACCGCTATTGGCCAGGTAGTTCAGCGTAGACGTCGAACGATCCAGAAACCATAGCCCACCCTGTCCCGCGGCCTTTGCCATGTTAAAGGCATCTTTGACATTCTCGATCATGTAACGGTGATCCCGGCCTGGTCCGAAAAACGGATACACGTCGCCATTGCCCTTCGTCGGGCCAGTCAGATAAATCACGTGGCTCTTCGTGTCTACACAACCAATCCTCATCACATCGACGGTCCACGCATCGAAGAGAATGAGTTCCACGTCACCGACGGGATAGCTGTTCTCAGATCCGCCGCACGGACTGCCGCTGGGATTGAGATTGCCCCAATTCGTAATAGCTATATCACTCGGGTCATAGGCGATGCGATCGAGACACTTTGATTGCGAGCCGTTCTTGGTCGTCACACTTGGACAACCAGAACCCTCAGAACTGCTTGGAGAAACTTCCTGGGCCACCCTTAGATAAGTGCCGAGGTTACACAACGAAGAGTTCACCTTTTGGCTCGGCCCGGGCATGCTGGTCGAGAAACAGCTTCCCTGGTTGAGGTAGTAACCTACGCTCTTCGCCGACGAAGACTGGATTCGCGCCCGCAATCGACGTTGACCGTTGTAAAACAAGTACTCGAAGGGCCGCGTGTTCGCGGGCAGTTGAACCGTCCACAGATTCGCCGAGGACTGATTGCCTGATGAATGAGCCCAGGTAAGATTGAGTCCGCCTGCCCCGATCGATTCCCCGCCGCTCACGATCGGAGTTTCTCCAGGATAGTTTTCCCACGTGATCGGCGCTTGAGCCGTTCCAGAATCTCGAGCAGTGAAGTTCAAAGTTCCAGGATTCGTGGGACTCAACGGAAGAGAGTATGTGCCGCCCCGCAGCATCACCTCAACGGGCCGACGAGACTTGGTAAGTTCTTGAACTGCGATCTGCGCTTTCGCCAGAGAAGCGAACGGCCCGTCAGTGTTGCCGGCATTGGGAGCTGGCAGCTTGCCGCTCCATGAGTCTTTACCATTGGGCGCGACATAAAAGTTAGCTGACGCGGGTCCCTGCGCCAGCGTCCACGTGCCTAAAAACACGCAAAACATGAAGAGGGCGCAAATGATCCCTATTGACAGTTTCATTTCACGGTAGCAACAAGAGAAGATCCTCCGAAAAAAAACGGAAGCTTTGTACTGAATCTCGCTCTCCAGAACCTTGGTGAGACAAGTCGAATCGAAGAATCGCCAGGACGGGCTGGGTCAGCGCCCGCCTGGCGGTCTGACTTAGTTCACTACCAATGTCACGGTGAGTGTCTGTGGCGTCGTGCTGCCGCCGTTCGTGCCGGCCGTTCCAGTAGCGGTCGGTTTGACTGTGTACGTGCCAGCGGTTGTGCCGCCAGTTCCGCCTCCGCCGCCTCCTCCACCGCCGCCGCCGCCGGAGTTACCACCGCCACAACCGAGGCCAAGAATCATAACCAAGGCGAGAATCCCCAGGATGATGATTTTGCTGCGCCCATTCCGCTTCTTCCAATCGCCCGCCAGAACCAGGCCGAGCAGACCGACTCCGCTGAGGCTGGCCAGCAGATTCCTCGTACCCTGCGTCGAATTTGCTCCCGCGGGAGCAATCAACGCGGCGGTCGGACCCTGCGTGCCGAGTGTGAGCGTGGTCTTGAGAGTTGCACCGCTCAATGACGTGGGATTGAAACTGCAAGTGATTCCGTTCGTCAACCCTGACGGACACGTGAAGGTAACCGTCCCGTCATACCCATCAGTCGGAGTCATCGTAATCACATATGTGCCAGACGAGCCCGGACTCACAGTCTGGGTCGTCGGATTCGCGGCGAGAGTATAACTCGGCGCCGCCGTGACCACCTGACTCAGTGCGGCCGATGTGTTCACGACGAAATTCCCATCTCCACTGTATTGCGCCGTGATGCTGTGCGTCCCCGCTGCCAAGGTTGTGCCAAACGAAGCAGCACCAGAAGCGCTCAGCGCTCCCGATCCTAGCAGCGTTGTGCCGTCGTAGAAGTTCACGCTTCCGGTAGGAAGCGCAGTGACGCCCCGCACCGACGATGCCACCGTCGAACTGAAGGTTACCGCTCCGCCTGCCGCGACCGGATTGGCTGACGACTTTACCGTGACATCGGTCCCAGCCGCATCCAGCAACACTGTGACTCCGGAGAAGCCTTTCTTGCTGCCGGTGGTGACAACATCGGGAACTCCGTCTCCATTGACGTCCGCGAACGCAAAGTCAAAAGCAAAGCTGGCGGCGGGATATTCAACTGGACTCGTGAACGTCCCAGTGCCATTGCCGTACATCACGCCGACTGTCGAGAAACTGGAGTTGGTGTAGAGCAGATCGAGGTTACCGTCCCGGTTGACGTCCACCAGCTTCACATACCCGGGTCCCGGCAAGTCGAAGGTTGTCGACTGCGCAGTGCTAGCGAGAAGGGTCGGAGTCTTGAACGTGCCGTCTCCATTGCCCAGCGCAACTGCGATTCCCTGGTTGTGGTTGCTGGTCTGGTCATCAATCGTAACCGCCAGATCGACCTTGCCATCGCCATTGATATCGCCGATCGCGGCGTTGTAAGGATTGTTCCCGACGGTCGTTGATTTACTGGTTGGAAACGTGCCATCTCCTTTTCCGAGAAAAATCAGCACAGTGGTGCCAGGAGTAGCGCCGCCGTACTGCGGCACAATCAAGTCGAGATTCTTGTCGCCGTTCACGTCGGCAGCAGTGATCTCGGTTGCCAGCGTCGCGGACGTGGAGCCGGTCGAATAATTGACCACGGGGTTAAAACCACCCTTGCCGTCATTGATCAATATTCCGACGCTTCCGCTTGTGCCTGTGCTGCTGTTGTTGACCACGGCGAGGTCGGTCTTGCCATCACCGTTAAGGTCGGCAGCGACAATTCCCAAGGTAGTATAGGTGCCCGTGTCGGTGGGATATGTCGACCCCAGAGTAAAGGTGCCATCACCCTTGCCTAGGAAAATCTGGACTCCGCCGTTGAGAGCATCCGTGGCAGCGATGTCCAGATTGCCGTCGCCGTTGAAATCACCCACCGCAACGAACTGGAATTGGAATTTGGTGAGCGCGCTGCCGTAGTTCACGCCCGGTTTCAAGGTGCCATCGCCAATGGAGATGAACACGGAAATGTTGCCTTCAGTTTGGCCGAAGGCGTAGGTGTTACCGACCACGTAGTCCACTTTGCCGTCGCCATTGAAGTCACCGCTGGCGATTCCAACCGAGGTTTGATAGCCGTTGCCGGCGGTCGTAGGTTCTGAAGAGTAATCGACTGCCGAGCGGAAGCTTCCGTCGCCAAATCCCTGCAGGTAAACAAAATTGTTCACACCGTCGGGCACGATCACATCGTTGTGCCCATCTTTATTGAAGTCAGCGACCAGCGCCGGAGGCAGAACAACCCCAGCCGTAGTCAGCATGGTTCCACCTATCGCGTAACCGACCGTGGCAGGCTGCATCTTGCCAGTTCCGTCGCCGAGAAGAACCGTAACATCCGCCCCTAACTGGTTGGAGGAAACGATGTCGTTCTTGCCGTCCCCGTTGATGTCGCCGATGGCCACGGCGGTCGTATCGATACCTCCCTGGGAGTACACACCCGGAGAGAAAGTCCCAGTGCCGGTGGTATTCGCGTAGACCGTGACTGTGTTGTTCTCCAAACAGTTGGCGCTTACGATGTCGGCTGCGCCCGTGTGACTGCTCAAGTTCCCTGCAACGTTGAAACACGAACCGTAGACTTTGTCTGGGGTGGCGAGAGCCGTGGGACCGGTGAAGCCGGTTCCGGATCCGTTGTTCAGATAGACCACCATCTGATTCAGGCTGGCGGTGGAAAGGGCGCCGGCGGGACCTGCAAAATCGAGGTATCCGTCGTTATTGAAGTCGCCAAAGGCTACCGCCCCGGTGTTGAGCGTCGTATTGAAATTGAGCGGCCCGGTGAACTGGATCTGGCTGGGAGTTGTGTTAAAGGTTCCAGTGCCGTTGTTATTGTTCCGCAAAACCCAAATATTGCCGTTTGGAGTGGCCGCGTCAGCGACCACGATGTCGCGAGCGGTATCCGGTGCGAAGGGCGTGACTGTTGCCCACAAAGCGCCATTAGTCGTGACCGTGATCGGCGACTGCGACGTTTCCGTGAAGGTTCCGTCGCCGTTGCTCAACCAGACCTCGACGGTAGCCGGTGGTGCAGTATTTTGCGCCAGGCCTTGGTGGAGTATGACGATATCGTCCTTTCCGTCTTGGTTCACATCGCCCACGAAGATGGGATCAAATAAGTCGCCTGCAGGCAACGTCACTGCAGTCAGTTTCGCGGCCTGAAAGGTTCCATCCCCGTTACCCAGGACCGCCGAAATCGCGTAAGCCGGGGAGCCAAGTGTGTGGGTATTAACGATCGTGGCAACATCCTGCTTGCCGTCGCCGTTGAAATCGCCTTGGACTGCTGGAAACGGTGAGTAAGCTCCTCCGCCCGCGGAGATCTGCGTGGCCGCGAGGAATCCGACCGTTGTCGCCGCCGGGTCGCTTAGCTTCGCCGAGCGCGCGTACGCCGTCTTGGCCGACCGCGTGTTTCGAGTCGAGGTTGAAGGAACTTGAGCGTCAGACGTAAAGCTGATCAGCGACACCAGCATCAGGGAAACACAAAAAGGAACTGCTCGTTTGTTCATAATGGTTGTTGCTACTCCGTTAATTTGTCTGCGTGTTGGTTTGGTAGCTGCTTAAGGAGAGGGCCCGGTGCCGGGTCTGGATTCTGCGGCGACTCGAGGAGAAACTTGTTAGCTCGTTGCATCGGGCAAGCACAAGAGCTAGGAGACACGGCTAAAAGAGGCCTCGCTAATGCAAGCTTTCAGGCATTCTGCCAGATGCTCGACCTGGGGTTCAACCAAAATGTCGTAGTGGTTGCCAGGGATGCTATGTACTTCCAGATTACTGACAAGACTGTTCCACGCGGCATGAGGATCTTCCGAGCTGCTGCGCAGAGACTGTTCGTCGGCGCGTATCAGAGTTGCTTTTCCCGCGAAGGCCCGCAATACGTAGCGATCGGAGGCAGCTCGATTGGTATCGCGCACATCTTTGAGGTGCTGGGGCAAATTCCAGTTTTTCGAAAGACGATTAATTCTTTTTCGGAGCGCCTTCGGCAAATCGTAAGTCCAATTTCGCCAGGAAGGCGTCAACAACAGATGAACCAGGGACTCCGCGACTGACTTGAGATCGCCCGGATACGTATCGAAGAGCACCAGCAGACCTGCTTCTTCACCCCGAGCCAGCAACTGTTGCGACATCTCATAGGCCACCAGACCGCCGAAGGAAAATCCACCCAGGAAATAGGGGCCGCGTGGCTGCACGCCGCGAATCTCGTCGAGGTAATGCGACGCCATTTCTTCGATGGTGGTGTGGCAGGGATGCTTTCCGTCCAAGCCCTGCGACTGCAGACCATAGAAGGGGAAATCTGGCGCCATCCGCCGTCCTAGCTCGTGAAACCCGACCACGTTGCCACCGACGCCGTGAATGCAGAAAAAAGGCGTATGGGAGCCGGCCGGCTGGATCGGGACTAGCGAAGACCAATGCCGGGACCAGCCGTCGGCGCGCAGAGTCGCGGCCAACTGCTCAATCGTGGGCGCTTCAAACAGCAGCGCCAACGGCACCGTCTTGTTCATGGTGCGGCCGATGCGATGCATCAATCTCGCGGCCAGCAGCGAGTGTCCGCCCAGCTCGAAAAAATTATCTCGGATGCCGATCGGTTTCCTGCCTAACACCTCTTCCCAGACGCCAACTAACTGCGACTGGAAGGCGTCCGAGGCGGCCACCGTTTCGGGCGAGGGAGCAGCGTTTTGCGGGGCGGGCAATCCGCGGCGATCAACCTTGCCATTTGGCGTCAAGGGCATGGCGTCGAGAAGCACGCAGTCCGAGGGCACCATGTAATCCGGTAAGTGTTGCTGCAAGTAGTGCCGAAGTTCTGTCGGCGTCGGCTGCGCGTTCCGGGCAGGCACCACGTACGCAATCAGACGCTTGTCTCCGGGCACGTCCTCGCGCGCCACGACGGCGACCTCGGCTACCTTTGGATGCTTGGCCAGAGCGGCTTCAATCTCTCCCAGTTCGACCCGGAAACCGCGAATCTTGACTTGGTCGTCGCCCCGTCCCAGGAATTCAATGTCGCCCGAAGGAAGATAGCGCGCCATGTCTCCGGTTTTGTACATGCGCGCGCCGGGCTCTTTTGAAAATGGGTCAGCGATGAATTTCTGCGCCGTCAGCTCGGGCCGATTGTGATAGCCCTGAGACACACACACTCCCCCGACGTGAAGCTCGCCCGGAACTCCGACCGGCACCGGATTGAGCTGCCGATCGAGCAAGTACACGCGGCAGTTGGGTAAGGGTCTCCCCACGGGGATGTTTTCCGGTATCGCATCTTCGGAGGCGAAATTCGGCTCGAATGCGGTTACGCAGATGCTGGCTTCGGTTGGGCCATAAGTGTTGATCCAACGCACGCGACCGCGAACCGATTTCGACCACGCTGCTAAGGATTTCGCCGAAGCTTTCTCGCCTCCCACAATGACGAGCCGAACACTCGGTGGCACCGGCTGTTTCAGCTCCGAAAAATGATGGACCCATTCGTGCCAGTAAGCCGTGGGCAGATCAAGAATCGTGATTTTCTGGCGCTCGACCCATGCCAAAAACTCGGGCACCGCCAGGGACATCTCCTCGGTACGCAGGACGAGAGCGGCGCCGCTTAGCCAAGTTGTGTACATTTCTTCGATGGCGATGTCGAAGCTGATCGAACAGAATTGCATCATTCGATCGCTGGGCCCGATGCCGAACATCCTCGCGGCTGAAGTGGTGTAGTTCACCAGGCCCGCGTGCGGAAGCAGTACGCCGCGCGGTTTCCCCGTTGAACCCGAAGTGTAGAGAACGTAAGCAATGTTGTTCGGAGTGGCTCCGCTATTGGTATTCGTTCTTGGCTGAGCGGAGAGCGTATCCGCCAGCTCGCTCAAGATCAGAGTCCGGCAACCAGCTGGAACTTCGCTGCCCGGCCCCTTTTGCGTGATCAACACCTGCGCCTGCGAATCCTCCAACATATAAGTCAGGCGTTCCTGCGGATACTTGGGATCGAGCGGAAGGCAGGCTCCTCCAGACTTAAGTACCGCGATCAGCGCAACCGCAAAATCGAACGTGGGATCAAGGCGGATTCCCACCGTCACACCGCAACCTACACCGCAACTTTGCAGGTAATGCGCTAACTGGTTAGCTCGTTCGTTGAACTCGCGATAGGTCAGTTGCTTCTTTCCCTGAACAACCGCGGGGCTCGCCGAGGCGCGTTCTGCCTGATCTTCGAGGAGTTCGTGCAAGCACTTGTCGCGCGGATAATCCTGAATATTCTGGTTCCACTCGACCACGATCTGACGTTGTTCCTGTTCAGTCAGCAGCGGGAGTGTTGACACACGCTGGTCCGAATCCTGTGCAACCGCTTGCAGCAATGTTTCGAGATTATGCAGCGTACGATCGATGTCCGCCGCATCGAATAGTTCCTTGGCATAAAGCAGGCGCACCGAGAGTTCTTCGCCATCGTCGTCGATAGCCAAATGCAAATCCACTGGCGCATCCGGGATTGAAGACTCGACGGGTACCTGAGCCGCGGCCCGTTCCAGCCGGGGATTATTCAGCTCGTAAGAAAAGGACAACTGGAAAGTCGGGGCTTCGACGCCCAACTCGGAGGTCAACTCTTCGATCCAGTCCGCCAAGGAGGAACTTCCCCGCTCGATCGCCTCGAGCGTAGTTGCATAGGAGCGAGCCAGGAGATCGCGAAAGGTGGGGTCGTCAGAGAGATCAACTCGCAGCGGAAATGCATTCCGGCCAGAAGCTGGAATTCCGTCGCGTTCCGTGCCCATATCTTCAAGCATGCACCCGACGACCAAATCGTCTTGGGATGTGTAGCGCAGGAGCAAGACTTGGAAAGCAGCCAGGAGTACAAGCGAAAATGGGATGCGTTCGTTATGCGAGATCTGCCGAAGCCCTTCCACGAGATTTTTCCTGATCTGTCGGGGCTGCGCGGCGAACTGGCCGGTCGGCGCGGCCGGCCTGGGCCTGGATGTTGGGAAAGTGAGCACCGGCGCCCCAGAGAGGCAACGGCGCCAATAGGCAGGGCGGCTCTCGCTGAGAATTCCCTCCAGCTCGGCAGATGCGGATCTGTCGACCGCAATCTCCGCCGAGGCGCATTCCGAGCGCAGCGAGTTGCCAGTGATAATTTCGTTCATTTGGTCAAGTTTTTGAAGATGGTCAGGTGAGCAGGTCACATCTGTGATCTGAGGAAGAAGTACTGGTGTGTAGGCAAGCGTGGATCAGGCGGCGCCGGATCCGCGTAGAACTGCGGGGATGGTCTTTGCCAGAATCTGCAGATCAAGCCACAACGACCAGCTGCGCACATACTGGAGATCGAGTTCCATCCATTTGTGAAAGGGCAGCGAACTCCGGCCGTTCACCTGCCACAAGCAGGTAATGCCGGGCCGGACGCTGAAGCGGCACCGCTGCCAATCCTCACCCTCTTCCGTGAATAGTTCGTAATCACGCAACTGCAGCGGACGAGGCCCAACCATACTCATATCACCCTTGAGAACATTGAAGAACTGCGGAATTTCGTCAATGCTGGTCTTGCGGAGGAACTTGCCAATCGGAGTGATGCGCGGGTCGTTCTTGATCTTGAATACCGGTCCGGAGACTTCATTCAAATGTTCGATGTCTTGCAGCTTCTGTTCCGCGTCCTGAACCATGGTTCGAAACTTGTAAATCGCGAAGACGCGCTTGTTGAAGCCGATTCTCTTCTGCACGAAGAACACCGGGCCTGGTGAAGTAAGTTTTATGAGAATGGCCGTCAGCAGCAACAAAGGAGCGAGGGCAATCAGCAGCATCAGGGAAAGACAGAAGTCCAATGCCCGTTTAATTACCGTGGGCCACCCTTTCTCCATGCCGCCACTGTGGGTGATCAGGGGAGAACCTCCGAACTCCTCTGCCAGGGGTGGCCGGGTCTTAAGATTGAACAGGTCGGATAGCACATGGAGCATGATTCCCTGTTGCTCGCACATGGACGCAATTTCAGAAGCGTCGTCGTGGAACGATCGCAAGGGCACGGCGATTACCACCTCGTCAACCACGCTACGCCGCAGAAACTTGCGCAAGTCTTCCAGCGTGCACACCACCGACCAACCGCTCTTCTGCAGATCTTCCGCTCCCGCCCACTCGTCGTCGGCGAAGCCCAGAATCCGATAACCGAGTTCCGGCTTCGACTGAATCGTCCTGGCGAATTCAATGGCCCGGCGGTTGGTGCCAACGATCAGCATGTTCCGCAAGTTGTGCCCTCGCTTGCGCAGGTGCCGAAGGTACGTCCGGATGGCAATCCGGGTCGACGCGATAAGGAAGGTGCTGCATACCCAAAAGACTGCTACGAAGACGACGTTAACCATCCGGAAACCGATCAGAACGGATGAGAAGCCGAGAACCAGCGCCGACAATGATGTCGCCTTTACCACGTCCATGGCTTCAGCTCTGCGGGCCCACATGCGCTTGGAGTTGTACAAGCCAAGCATGAGGAAAATGGTATGCCAAACCCACAACAGCAAAAAAAACACGACGAAGTTCTGTATTTTGATTCTCAGGGAAAGGAATTCAGTAAAGGACATTGGCCCGTGTGCTCCCACCAGAGGCAGGGCTGCAACTCCGAACGAGCCGACCAGAATAAGCAAGTCAAGCAGCCTGGTGGCGTTAGTTAGAGTACGACGTCCTACGCTGTCCATCGGAATATCCTGTCAGAAAAGAATTGCAGTACGTACTTCGAGCACTTCCGGTACACAGTTTTTTGCGCAAGTCGCGGGACATAACCGCGTCTTATGGGCAAACTGAGAGTTTCGAACTGAATGGATATGACCCGCCAAGGCGAAGAGTTATGGAAGCCGGCCACATTGCGTGTGAGCTTTTTGCGACTCTTGCATTAAAGCTTGTTGTAGATCCGTTCAGGAATCGGGAAAGTGCGCTGGTTCAAAACCGCACCCAGAAGACGCACTTTTGATGCTTCCAGCTGTTGCATGACCTCTCGAGTTGCGTCCCTCCGCGTTGAGTTCGCCTTCAGGACGAGGACCACGCCATCAGACAATCCACCGAAAATCATGGCGTGATTGCAAACGTTGAAAGACGCCACATCCATCAGGACATAATTGAACTCCGCCCGCAGTTCCGCGATGCGCGCGCGCATCCGGTCCGATGTCAGCAACACCTGCGAACCGTCGTTGGTGGCTCCGCCACTTAACAGCCACAGATTGGGGCGAGACAGTTGCTGCGCGTATTGCCGGATGGGACCATCTCCGCTGAGCGCATCAGCCAAGCCGTAATGGTTTTCAACTTTGAACTGACGATGCAAAGAAGGGGCACGCAAACTGCAATCGACAAGACAAATCGAGCCGGCAACCTGCCCCGCCAGGATTTCACCCACTCGCGAACAAATCCAGCTACATCCATCCCCCGATTCCATGCTGGTGAATACGACGTGGCGGGTGCCCTTATCCGGCATTTGGAATAATCGCTGCACCAGCTTGCTTATTTCTTCGCGCGCCATCCCGTCGAGTTCCAGCGTAGGAGCGCCGGTTGTCACTTCGACTGGAACCAGCGGCACGACCGCAGGCTCGGAGTCCGTCTGCAAGATCTCCTGCGTCTTGTTCATCTGATACAGCAGCTCGAAGTTTCTACTCATTGATGGGTCCTTGGATTACCTTTCCAGATCAGTTTCCGCCGCGTTCAGGAACTGTTGAAGTGAGGGGGACTGATGGATAGAAAGTTCCGTCGGCTCCGTTGCCGCTGAAACCCTCGAAGCTCTGTGGAACTGCGGCCAGCACCGGGACGTTTAGTTCGGCTGAAACTTCCGCTGGGGTGCGGAAGGATGGATCCAGGTACTCCTGGACGAACACTGTGCCCATGGTGACCGTGGCTGCCAATAACATGCCGAGCAATACGACCAGGGCAGGAGAATTCGACGGCAAACTCGGTACTACAGGTTGTTCGGCGATGGCCACATTGACGATGCGGGTACGATCCAACGCCTCGGTCATGCGCGCTTGCTCACGCTTGCGCTGATATAACAAGTAGTTCTCTTCGTCGGTCTTCACATCGCGAAGCAAATCCTGTTCGACGAGTCCCTTTTGCTCTAAATCCCGCGCCGTGGTCTCGTATTTTTCTACGATGGCTTGCTGAGCCGCCGCCTGAGCTTGCAGCCCGCTATACTCGGCTTTGGCTTTGGCCAGCTCTTCGTTGATCCAAGCATAGGTTGGGTTGCGGTCCGTGGTCTCTTCCTTGACTGGCTGAGCTTCTTCCGTCGCAATGGAAGCCTTGGTGTCGGCAATCTGTTTGTCGACTTCCTGCACCAGCGGATAAGTCGGTTGATATTTCGTCAGCAACTCGGTGCGCTTCAGTTCCAATGTCATCAGCGTGTTCTTTAGACCTTGCAGAACCTGATAGTCATCCTGCGACCGCATGGCAGTTGTCAACCGCTCAGGGGTGGTTCCGGATTGCTTCTCCAACGTCCGAATGCGCTGTTCGGACGCAGCCATCGCCGCCCGAGTTTGCTGCAGGCTGGAACGAAACTCGCTCAGTTTCTGCAGAGTAATATCCCGCGTCATCTGCGGAGCCACACCATTTTCCTCACCCGAGAAAGCCTTCAGTTGCGCTTCCGCGTCGCCCAGTTCCTTCTTGTAACGTTCCGTCTCTACATCAAAGAACTGCACCTGCCCCGGAGGCGTATGCACAGCCACGTGCTTTTGTATGTACGCGTCGCCCAGTTCTCGCAGGACACGCGAGGCCAACTGAGGATCCGTTGAGGTATAGGACACGCTGATTAAATTGCTCTTCTTGATCGGATCGATTTGCAGAGCGTCTCGCAAACGCGCGGTTCCCATCGCGATCTTCTTCTCGGGGCTGGCCGGACCAAGCACATATTCCCTTAGCGACTTGCCATGGTCCAGTCCGCAGGAAACAACCACCTGCCGCAGCACGTCTTCACTCTGCAGAAGCTCAATCTCAGAGTTGAGCTCTTCCTCCGTGACCTCGTTGCGCATCACCACCGGAGCACTCTGCTCGGGACTTACCACCGGGTCTTGCCGCTCGCGATCCACCAGGAATTTCGTCGTGGCACGATACTGCGCGGGTTGTAAGACTGCGACCAGCACCGCACCCATCAGAATGCCAAAAAAGCAAATCAGCGCAGTCCGCTTGTGCCGGAAACCAATGGCCAGAAGGTCACGCACGGAAAAACGCGAGCTAAACCTCTCGCTTGCGATGGCAAAGTCACGGTCGTTCATAAATTACCTCGATTAAAATATGGGGGCGTAAGCACCCATATTGGCGTTGGGCAGGAACGGCTTGATCTTGGAAAGACGATTCTTAGGTACAAATAGCATGTCGCCAGGATGCAGGAACGGGTCTTCCCGCAGGTTGTGCTGCGACTCCATCTTCTTCACATCGATGAGTTCGGCGGAAGTCCAGTTTTGGTCGACTTTGCGGAATAGCACTACCTGCGAATGTTTCGCAGTATCCAAGAATCCCCCGGCCATTGCGATGGCTTCCGTCAGGGTGGTATCGCCTCGCAGGTCATACTTTCCAGGGCGGGCGACCTGACCATCGGCGATGAAATACGGCTTCTGAAAATCCTTAAGCACGACCGAAATTTGCGGGTTGTTCAGGATCTTGGTATACGCAGTTCGCAACGTCTCCGTGAGCTCTGGCACCGTCTTGCCCTGCACCTTAATGTCGGAAATCCCATGCAGCGTAACGAACCCATCCGGCTGCACAGCAACCGCCTGCTGATTGAATTCGGGGCTTAGATCAAAATTGATGTCAAACGTATCCCCAGGTTGGATCCGGTAACGTGAATCTCGGGGGTGGAATTCCGGATTGTTTCCAGAACTCGGAGTGGAGGCCGTCTCATTAGACGCGGGTGCAGTAGACGCGGCGGTTGTGCTGCTCGAGGGCTGCGATTGCCCGAGACACACGATTTGGGCCACCATCACGATTAACACAATACCGACGGGAAATACCCAGTTCTTCATAGAGACTCCTGCACGCCTACACTCTATAATTTTACGCCGAGACCGGGGATGGTCGGGCGCCAAATTCTTCGATTACTCGACCTTGGCATTCTCCGGCAGGCTCGATAATTGCGAGACACTCGCCGAGGTAATGTCATACTGACGAATCTTGTACAACAGGCCCCGATAGCTGATGCTAAGGAGCTCTGCCGCCCGCCGCCGATTCCATCCCGTGCGCTCGAGCGCCTGGCTTATTGCATTGATTTCGGCGTCCGCTCGCAGACGGCGCAGTTCCAAGTCAGGCTGCGCAGACCGTGCATCGGCTGCCCCCGAGGTCGGTCCCTGAGCGGATCTCTTATCTTTGGCATCGCTACCATCACTCATCGATGCCGCCTTCGAATTTTTTGGATCAAATTCAGTGATCATCGGAGCACCCCCGGGAAGGACCAATCACCCGGTTTGATTGATATAGATGCTGAGGTTGGCCTGATAGTCCGGACATAATCGAGCGCAAGCGACAAACGGCTTTTTCGGGGAGACAAATCTTAGAAGGTCTCTTCAGAGCTTCGCCCTCTGAGTCACATCTCTTGTGACCCCAAAAGACGAAATTGGAACCCGGCGCGAGACCTGCCCCAAGTCACGTGGAATTTCTGCGTCGGGCAGAACATCTTCAGTATGGGGGAATTTGTACGATGCCTAATTGTGTATCAGCAATTCGTTCAGGGCTAAGTGCTTGTCAGCACGCCCGATAGTTGATACAGGCTATCCGACCCTGCAAATTCCTGCAAGAGGTAGAATGGCCTAGTGTCTAAAGGCTCCAAACCCGCACCCGCCAAGGGGAATGCCGTATCCGAGAGCCACTTGACCGGCTTCATGCCACCAGCATTTTTCGCACCCAACCACGCTGGGTAGTGCCGAGAAACGCAACAATAGCTGGGCGAAAGAATCCTGAGGCGTTTCTTGGATGCTAAACTGCGTCGATAGGGTGGCTGTTGCAACAAGAGATTCCCATATTGGGACGCCCTGAAGGCGTTTTATTGTGCCGCTCTTCTGTTCGTGGTAGCCTAGCTCGCATGTTGGTTCGGAGTCGGGTGGCTGGCCGCGTCCATTGTATTTCTGCCCTCGGCTTCCTGGTTCTCCTCTTGGCCGGCTCCGCGTTGGCCGATTCCCAAGTGACCATGCAGTTTCTCGGTCACGGAGGCACCGATAAGAACCCGGTTTATCCCTGGTATTTTCAGGTCGACAGTGTTCCTACGACTTTGATTTGCGACTCCCTCAACAACTTAAACGTCAAGGGAGAAACTTGGCAGGCGAACGTAACCAACATTCTCAACGGTCCGACTGAGGGTTTGTTCAAAGGCAACACTCTGACCGACTACAAGGCCGCCGCCATAATCTTCAGCGACGTCCTGTTTCATGGGGCGAATGCCAGCGACGCTAACTGGGCGATCTGGGCGCTATTCACTCCCAGCGCGAAGAACAGCAAATATTTCAATGCGGACGCGCTCGCTCTCTACAATGCCGCCCTGGCGCTAGCGAACAAGCTACCCAAAAGCTTTTTCAATAACTACGTGATATACACCCCGATTCCGGGGACGCAATCCTGCAAGACCTGCGGGCTGCCACAGGAATTCATCGGCTACAATCCCGTTCCGGAACCGGGGACTCTTTTGTTGTTTGGGACCGGCCTTGTGGCATTGGCTGGGGTAATTCGAAAGAAACTCGTTCGATCATAGCTGTACTCCGGCTCACCCTTTCACGGTCGTCTCTCGACAGCCAGGCTCGGGGCACAAATACCTGAGAACATTCCTTTGCCGATCCAGGCTTGAGATAAACATAGGCCGGCCGTGCTTTTCACAGCGTGGCTGATCGTTTGAAACTAGCGGCGGGTCGTCTCGGATAGGGGTCACATACCCGAGCGATTCGTTGAAGCAACGCTGGCAGAACTTCTCGGTGCAACGAAAAAACTCGACCGAATAGTTAACGCTGAACGGCGCCAGCAGGAATTCCATGGTCCGATAGTGCTTGTCGCACAGGGGAAGGATGTCGGTCCTCACGGGGCGATTCTAGCATCGCGTGCAAAACAAAACCGGCGGGGTTAGCCGCCGGTAGTTGATTCGTCACGGTTGCGGACGGACGAGCGCCCGTCGCTCCACACAATTTCAGTTGCTGTTGCTGTCGTCCCGCCGCTTCAGCGTCGGCTTATCGTCGTCGCTCGTGGTCGACCCATCCTGGCCGGTACTGCTGGTGGACGAAGCGCGCCGCAGACTCGGCTTGCTGCTGTCCTTCATATCGTTTGGCTTGCGCCGGTTTTCAAGCAATGCCAATCGCGACTTGACATCATCGAACTCCGACGTGGTCACCGTGTACTCCTGCTTCGCCGGAAGTATCTTCTCGATCTCTTCCTGTGATTTGGCGATGCGGTCCGGCGTCTGCGGATGCGACGCAAAAGCCTTGGCCAGCGTTCCCGGCTTCTTCTTTTCCATGGCCTGCAGCTTTTCGAAGAAGGCCACGAACGATTGCGGGTCGTAGCCCGCCTTGTACATATATTGCAAGCCTAAGTAGTCGGCCTCGGCCTCGAAAGAGCGCTGGAAGCTCAGGAAAGTCATGGGCAGCGCCAGGCCAGCGGCTTCATACGCTGCGTACCCAATGCCCCCGCCGACCATGATGAGCGGTATGGTTGCGAAGTTCGCGTACTGCGAACGGGTTAACTGGCGGGTAGCATGACGTGCGCAAACATGCGCGATTTCATGCGCCATCACGCCAGCCAGTTCGGCCTCTCCATCCGCTGCCAGAATGGTGGCCGAGTCTACATACACAAATCCCCCGGGAAGCGACATCGCATTGACCACGTCCGAATCAATGATCTTGAAAGTAAAAGGAACCTGCGCATCCGAGTTGCGAACCAGATTCTGCCCCAGGCGATTCACATATTCCGTGACGACCGGGTCGCTCACAAACTTCGACGTCGAGTCCACCATCATCGAATACTGTTTCCCCATCTTGATGTCGCTCTCGATGGAGTACCAATTGCCCAGGCCGCGCTGGCCGATCTTACGGTTGCCGATGGCATCGACGTCATCTTCGCCACCGTTGTGCTTTACCTTGTCGGGATCTGCGGGCTGCACCGGAGCGCTTTGGGTGCCCTGAGTGGTGGAGTCGCCAGTACTGCTCGGTGCTGGTGCACTCCCTGAAACTCCTGGGTCGCCGCTGGGCACCGGAGCACCGGGAGTGCTCCCCGGAGCCGGTTGGGTACCGGGAGTACCGGTTTGCCCAAAAGTCGCAGGTGTGAAATTGCAGAACGTGAACAGCGCAGCCGACAATAGCAAGAGCCGGAACTTCATAGCCAAACTCCGTTTTTCCGCCCGAGCGGGCCTGTTGACTCGATTATACTCCTAGACGCAAGAGCCGTTCCGTACAATTCCCTAAGAGGTTCGACGCAGAAAAGGTTCGGAAGGTTATCCCGGCAGCTGGGGTCGGCAACAGCCTCTGCCTGGCGGCCACTCAGGATACGTCAAGCGACTAGCCCGTGGGTTATCTTTGTTTGAGTTCCGCGACGTCCACCGTGGCGTCGCCATATTCAACGGCTCGCTTGGCTAGTTGCTTGATTACATCATTAGTAAGCACCTGATGGAAGGCAACGACCACGACACCCTCCGCGAACATAGCCGGGCTCCACTTCGTCAGCCAGATTTCGGTGTTGCCGTGGACCTCGTTGCGCTGCGCACCTAGGATTATGGTGAATCGCGGGCGTAATTCAGTGCTGCTGTGAAAATCGCGTTGCACCACTGCGCAGGTGTTTTCGTAAATCTTCTCCGCTTCGTGCATTTGCGCGGGAGTGAGCGAAGAGCCAGATTTCGTCACGTGGCGTACGGCAAAACGGCCGTCAGAAGACGATTGTGCCAGGGAGGTCGATACGAGCAAGAAGAACGTGACGACTGTCTTTAACATGAGAACCTGCTGTCCGCTTAGTTAGTGAACGCCAATCGAAGCGCGCACAACCGCAGTCTTATCCACTCTCCGTGTCGCGGCAAGCTCTTCAGAGGTCGTACGAAAACGAAAGTAATCCGAGGAATTCAAAAGCGGCAGAGAGGAGTGTCCACGCTACACAGTCATTGAATGCAAATGAAGATGAAGCGGGCCGGTTCCTTAGAGGATTCTCACACTGATGACGTGAAAAGCGTCATTCTTAAAGTATCCAAACAGCGCGACCCGGTGTGCGTGGTGTGCGGTGACAGCGTCGGGATTGTCGATGTGCACAACCTGCTTAGTATCATCCGTTACCAGGACAACGTCGGCACCCTTGGCGAGACATTTTTCCATGCAGTCGCCGTGGCTATCCGTCGCTCCTTTTGCGCCGCACGCGGAACAACTGATGTATCCGTAGATAGTCTGATCGGCAGCTGAAAGCAGCGAAACAGTAACTAACAGAGCGGCGCAAAGCTGCAGTGCTTTCCTCATTGAAGATCCTTCAATCGCGGCACGTGCGGCCTGCAACGTCGTTTGCCAGCAGCAGGAACCGGAGCAAATATAACACATCTCATGGCGCGGGCACTGCGCTGTCCTGCGGCTTCTCATGCAATTCAGCTTCGCGGACTAGCCTTCGTTTCTTGAGCGCTCCGACCACGATTCGAACATCACGCCGCGCATCGAGTTTTCGCTAAGCGAAACTTCTTTGCATAAAAGAGGAACTCAGTTTCGCAGAATGCGCGCCAGTCGTGATTTTGCTTGACATCACAGCCAGTGCTCGCTAATGTTCGTTGCGTTCTTCGGCCCTGAAACTTTTAGCGACCTGCTCTCAGTCGCCGAGCCGACTTTGGTGGGAAAGGGCTAGAATGCACCCCAATCAATTTCATCCTGAATCTGGGCTGCAGAGAGACGTAACCCAGCAGCAGACTGTATTGCCTTAAAGGTTGCGGCGGGGAAACGATCGAAGGCGTCCGCTTTTGGATGGCAGTTCGACTGAAGCGCACTTTGAACCCAACACTGGAGGAGAATCGATGGTAAAGAAAACACTCACACGTGCATTGGCCTGTCTGGCCTTGCTAACACTGGTTAGCAGTACCTTGCTGGCGCAGGATTCCCTAGCTCGTCGTCCACAATCGGCTACGACCCGGAACTCGTCGTCCGTTGTTCATCATCCGGCGGAGAAAGTACCCGCGAATTGCAAGAAGATTTTTTCCAACTTCGGGCCGCCCGGAGACCTCTACGATGCCGACAACGGTTATTTCGTTTCAGGGATCGACAACTCACTGAACGCACAAAAGCAGGATATCGCTCTTCCCTTCACTCCGAAAGTAGACTCCACGGTCATTCAGGTTAAGCTGCCGCTCCAGTATTACGGTTACGGATTCAACGGAGCGACGGTGTCCATCTATTCAGATGCTTCCGGTCTACCCGGGAGTCCTCTGGCTGGGGCAACCAAGAACCCGATTAACTTCCAAGACTTCGGAAGTGGCTGCTGCGATCTGTCGGTTGCATGGTTCCCTAGCGGAGTCAAGCTAACCGGCGGCACGCAGTATTGGATCGTCGGAACCACAAGCAAGAAGAGTGAGAACTCGGTTAACACCTGGGATTTCATCTATAACGACGCCGCCATCACGTTCGCTTTCCAACAGGATGATGGTGGTTGGCTCCTGATCACGCAAAGTGAAGGCGTCCCGGGACCCGCGGGTGCCGTGTATGGAACCACTCCGTAAACTGTTGTCTTAACCAACAAAAATGCCCCCGGCTTCCGGGGGCATTTTTAATGGGCGCTATCGAACTACCGCTTTGCGTTGTTGTGCTTATCCTTGTAAATCTGCTTGGAGACCTGCTTCTGTTGCTGCTTGATCTGGGCTTTCTCCTGTGGCGTCAGCTTGTCGCCGTTCGCGGCGAGGTCGTTGGCTCTTTCGGAGTTGATCTTCGCTTCCTGGTTCTCCAGATGGGTGGACTCGCCCGCCGTTAGCTGACCGCTCTTCAAACCCTGTGCGATGTGCTCCTGCTGGGTCTGTTCGGTTTTCCCGATGCCACTCTTGGGATCCGTGTTGCGAACGGCCGCGTTGTGCTTGCTCTGGTAAATCTGGTTGGAGAGTGCCTTCTGCTGCTGCTGAAGCTGAGCCTTGTCGGCCGGAGTCAGGGTTCCGCCGTTCGCCGCCTTCATTTGCCGCTCTTGCTCGTTCAATTGCTTTTGCTGCTTTTCCAGAGCGTCCGCTTCCTGGGTGGTGAGCGAGCCGTTGGCTAGGCCATTGGCAATTCGCCGGTCCTGCTGGTTCTTTTGCTGGTTAATCGTATTCGGATCCGCAGGCCCGGTTGAAGCCGGAGCGGCGGGGGCTGTAGCAGACGATGGAGGCGCGGCGGTAGTGGCTGGCGGAGCGCCCGGGGCGACAGGTGCGCTCGAAGTTTGCGCCGCTACAGGTAACAGGAACGCGCCCAATGCCACGCTCAACAAGGTCACTTTGCTGTATTTCATCATGGGGGTATTTCTCCTTTTTTTTGGATCTTGTTTTTTGTCGATCTCGGGTGCTGCTCTCCCGTTAGACTCGGTGGCTTGATACTTCAAAACACAAGCGCTCAGAGATAGTTGCGGTGCAACTTCAAGTTTTGTAAAGACGCAGGCAACTTATTGATTAACAATGGCTAACTGTATGCCTCGCAGCGCTCGATCCAGAGAGTGACTCATTCTATCACCCGTTCCTGTCTCCACCGCTTGGAATTCTCGATTGGAGTCGGACTGCAAGAGGCCCTTGCGCTGCCTTTGCTCCGGTCGTAACATGACGCCTTCTCATTGTCAGGAGGTTCCTTGTTGGATCGCCGACACTTTCTCAGTAGTTCCTCGGGGCTTGCCGCTGCCCTCGCGTTACCCGGCCGCCTGTTCGCCCAGTTGCAAACGGCGCCTGCGGCTCTTCCCGATAACGCTCTCTACAGCCGCGACCAGGATTCCTATTGGGCAGAGACTCGCAAGCAGTTTCTTATTCCCTCCGATGAAATCTATTTGAACAACGGCACCGTTGGATCGAGTCCCGCGCCTGTATTGCGCGCGATTTTCGACGGTTACACCCAAACCGAAAAGATGGACCAGCAGGATCCTCAAGACTACCCCATCTGGGGATATGCTGCATGGAACCAGTTTCGCGATCCCCTGGCCGAGTTCGTCGGGTGCAAACGCGACGAGATTGCTCTGCTGCGCAATGCCACCGAAGCCAACGGTTACATCGCTAACGGAATCGACATGAAGGCGGGAGATGAAGTGCTCATGACCGATCAGGAACATCCCGGAGGTCTGCAGCCTTGGCGGCTACGAGCGAAGCGTTATGGAGTCGTGGTCAAGATGGTGACTCTGCCCAAGCCCGTCAAAGATGCCAGCCAGGTTTTGAATCTGTTCAACGATGCCATCACACCGCAGACGCGCGTGATTTTTTTCAGCCATATCACTACCGTGACTGGCGTCGTGCTTCCCGCGAAGGAACTGTGCGCGCTGGCTCGGTCGAAGAATATCTTATCGGCAGTCGACGGGGCGCACGTCGCCGGGATGATGCGTCTCAATCTGCACGACGTCGGCTGCGATCTGTATTCGTCGAGCCCGCATAAGTGGCTGCAGGCGACGAAAGGATCGGGCTTCCTGTATGTGCGAGACGAAGTCATCGACCGGGTGTGGAACACGATCGCCACGGAGGGCTGGGACGAACCCGAGCTGCGGGCCGAGCGCTTCCAGCGGATTGGTTCCTCGAATGTGCCGGCGCTTTGGGGCCTGCTGGCGGCAATCAAGCTTGCCAACGATATTGGCATGGAGCGGATCGAGCGGCGGCATCGCGAGCTGTGCGACTACATTCTTGCGCAGATGATCAAGCGCGGGGCGGAGTCGTGGACTTCGCCCGATCCGGCGTTGCGCTGCGCGATCGCGACCGTAAACGTTCCTCCGCTTAAACGGATGGAGATGGAGAACTGGATGTGGAACACCCACAAAATACGCATTCGTGGCGGCGATCCGTCGAAGCTGCGGCTGTCGACGCCGTACTACTTGCAGAAGAAAGAAATTGACCGATTTTTGGAAACGTTCGAGGAGTTCAAGAAGAAAAAAAGCGTGGCGTAGGAACGCAGTTGACTGCCTATCCGCGCGAGATCCTTCGCGGCCTGGCGGCCGCTCAGGATGACGTCAAGGGCCAAGCGGTTAGTCGTAATATTCCAACCCCAAATGCGTGATTAGTTCCTCTCCGCGCAGATGCCGCAGCGTGTTCTTCAACTTCATCAACTGGATGAACAAATCGTGCTCAGGATAAAGTCCCGGCGCGGTCATCGGAGACTTGAAATAAAAACTCAACCACTCTTGAATGCCGAGGCCACGAAGTTCCGCGCTGCGCTGGGCGAGATCCATGAACAACACCAGATCGAGCACAATGGGCGCAGCCAGAATGGAATCCCGGCAAAGAAAGTCCACCTTGATCTGCATCGGGTAGCCAAGCCATCCAAAGATATCGATATTGTCCCAGCCCTCTTTGTTGTCGCCTCTGGGCGGGTAATAGTTGATGCGGACTTTATGGGTAAAATTGCCGTAGAGTTCGGGATAAAGCTCGGGCTGCAGAATGTGTTCGAGCACGGAAAGCTTGGATTCTTCTTTCGTTTTGAACGACCCGGGGTCTTCGAGCACCTCGCCATCGCGGTTGCCTAAAATGTTTGTCGAGAACCATCCGTTGAGCCCGATCATGCGGGCCTTGAAGCCGGGAGCCAGGATAGTCTTGATCAGGGTTTGTCCGGTTTTGAAGTCTTTGCCGCAGATTGGAGCTTCGTTTTTTCGCGACAGCTCGTGCATCACGGGAAGGTCCACGGTAAGGTTTGGCGCTCCGTTAGCAAAAGGCACGCCCTCCATCAGCGAGGCGTAGGCATAGATCATCGAGGGCGCGACGTTCTCGTCATTCTGCGTCAGTGCTTTCTCGAACGATTTCAGGGATTGATGCGCTGCCGTGGGCTCGATGTAACTTTCCGTGGATCCGCACCAGATAGTGATCAGGCGTGCGGCCCCAGAAGTCTTCCTGAAATCGCGGATGTCGGCTCGCACCTGCTCGGCCAGATCCATCTTGTTCTTGCCCTTCTTGACGTTGGGTCCGTCGATTTTCTTGACATAGTTGTGATCGAAAACGGCTTTGCGCGGCTTGATGGTGCTGAGAAATGGCTTGACCTGCTCGAGCAACTCGCGATCAAGAACTCCGGCGTTCTTGGCCGCGGCATACATGTCGTCTTCAAAAATATCCCAGCCGGTGAAGACCAGATCGTCGAGCCCGGCCAAAGGGACGAACTCCTTGATCTTGGGCGAGCGTGCGTCGGTGCGCTTGCCGAGGCGAATAGTCGCCATTTGACTAACCGAACCGATGGGCTTGGCGATTCCCTTGCGTATGGCTTCGACGCCGGCCACGAATGTGGTCGCGACCGCGCCCATGCCCGGAATCATTACGCCAAGCTTGCCTTTCGGGGATTGAATCTCGCTGCCGTTGTGTTTCTTGCTTTCAGTTCTCGCGGACTTCGGCCGAATCGCCATCGTGTCGAGGCTTCCTTGTGAGAGCTCTTCCTAGTGAGAGCCGGGGATGTAAGGCAAACAGGTATGTTCTCGTACTGTGAGGCGATTTGCAACCAAGTGAGGCCGGATGCGCAGGATGACAATTCAATGGCGCGAGTCTAGCATCGAACGGATGAATCAGCAGTTCGACAATCGGACTATTCAAAAATCCATTATCACAATCGATTTTTTACGTTGGACTCGATCGGAATCTTCGGCGATCATTGAAGTCAAGTTCGCGCTTGCGATGTAGCAAGTCCCGCGAACCCGTTGTTTGCTTGCCCGCCCTGTCGCGGCATGCAAATCTCCTGACCTCGTTGTTCATCGCCATCACTGAGTTGCAGCTCTGGCCTCATGCTGGAGTGTGCTCCTCACATTTAGAACAGGAGATTCCATGAAATCGATTCGCAGGTTTTCGTTTGCCGTAGTCCTGACTTTGAGCGCATTGGGCCAATTTGCAGGTTTAGCTCACGCACAAAGTCCCGTCCAGGGTAGGTTTAACTTGCCTTACGAAGTGAATTGGGAAAACACCGTGGTTCCGGCTGGAGATTACGAGTTCTATCTCCGGTCCGCCGGAGGCTCGGAATTGCTCACACTCCAGAAGGTCGGAGGCAGTTCGTTCGGATTTCTGGCGCTGGCACGCGCACCCGAGCCGGTCAGCTCGGGTGATCTCAACAAACTGGTGTTCGTCGTCAAAGACGGAAAACGGTTTGTCAGCTCCATGCAATTGCCGGAGTTTGGGATGGGCCTGGCTTTCATCGTACAAGACAAGCCCGCGCATTCTGGCAAGCAGATAGCACAGGTTGCACCAATGTCGGCTCCTCCCCCAGCGAGGTAGCTGTTGTCCGACGTCCGGAAGCGGATTTGATTTGAATCTGCTTCCGGTGCGCCGGGTTTGTTCGGGTCAGATAACACTTGTTTCAACCGGAGGAATTTCCGTGGCGAAAAGGAAGTCGAATAAGAACCAAGTCACTTTGAAAGTCCTGGCGGGGCATCTGGGTCTCGCCCCAGGAACGATCTCAAAAGTGCTGAACAACGCGAACGGATCGGAGGCGATTTCGCAGCCCACCAAGACTCGCATCGTTGCTGCGGCGCGCAAATTCCAGTACCGGCCCAATTTTCTGGCGCAGTCTTTGCGAACGAAGCGCACCTACATGATTGGAGTGCTGGTGCTCGAGATCGGCGATCCGGCCAGCGCCCTCGTGATTGCCGGCATCGAGCGCTTCTTGCGACAGCGGGGCTACCTCTGCATGACTGGCGTACACCGAAACAATGCAGAAATGCTGGGAGCGTACGGAAGCCTGTTTCTCCGCCGGGGCGTGGAGGGATTGATCACCGTCGATGCCGACTTTCCTTATCGTTCGCGACTGCCGACTGTCGCCATCGCGGTTCCACGAAACTGGATCATGAAAAATCCTTTGGCTGCAACTGCGGATTTCGGCCGGTCCCTGGATTCGCGGCGATTCCTCGAGCGCGTAGGGGAAACCGCTACGGAAACATTGTTGCGGCAGATCGAACCTCACGGCGAGGATACCCTCAGCGGCGATCCAGAATTGATGATGCACGATTGGGCGGGCCCAACGCCCGTGATGCAGAACGGATGAGGGGCAAGTGAGACGTTGCTGGCACTCCGCGCGAGATCCTTCGCGGCCTGACGGCCTCTCAGGATGGCGTCAAGAACATATGCGGAACCTGGCGTCCGACCACCTTTACCTCACGTGATTTGCGAATTGCCCTTCACCTCGTCGCTGAGAATCATAGCTTCGGCAATTTCCTTCATGGATTTGCGTTTTTGCCGGCTCTGCCGCTGCAGCGTGAGATATGCCTGTTCTTCGGTCAATCCCAGGTCGCGTTGTAGAATGCCCTTGGCGCGTTCGACAAGCTTTCGGGTTTGCAATTTTTCTGACAGATCAGAGTTCGCTTCCTCCAGCCGCGCCAACTCAATTTCTGCACCTACTAGAAAGCCAGCGGTCGCGATCAAACGGATTTGCCGCCTGGTATGAACATGAGCACGGCGATGCTGCAAATTGATTACTCCCACCACCCGGCCTCGGGATAACAAAGGCACGGAAAGAAATGCCTCGTAGCTATCCTCAGGCAATTCGTGAAACAGCCGGAAGCGTGAATCCTGAGCCGCGTTCTGGCTTACGGAAACCGGCTCCCGATGCTCGGCTACCCAGCCCGTGATTCCCTGCCCCATGCGCAGCTTGAGACGGTCGACGACCTCGGGGTGCGGATTCTTCGAGGCCCGGAGCACAAGTTCATCATCCTCCAGCACGTAAATCAGGCAGGAATCGCACTTCACCAGGGCTGATGCGAATTCCACAAGGCGAGCTAGAACTTCATGAAACGGGTCGGCCGTGGCTCGCCGACTGGCAATGTCGTGCAGCAGATCAACCTGCAAATCCTCGGTTAGAAATGATGAGTCCATAGCTCATATTATCTAATGAGCTTGCCGGTCTCACTCATTCCAAATTTTGATGGGCTCGATAGAGCAATTGCGTCCCGGATTGGAATCTCGGTCATTGGCCGTTCGTCGCTGGCCAACGACCTACGACGAACGACCATAGCCCACGCCTCATTTTGCTTCTAAGTCCACAGTCTTCACGGGGAGATCCCAGTGGGCATCGAGGATTTCGAAGCGGCGCTGTTCTTCGCGGACGTAGGTTTCTTTGTCTGGGAACAATTGCTGCTTGAGCGCGTCTTCGTCGAAGGGCTCATTGGCGACGGTGGCGTTCTTGAAGACGATGGTCACTCGATAATCCCAGCGACCATCTTCGGTGGTGTGGTAGCGCGGCTGGTCCATCCAGACCTTGAGCAGGCGCCCCATCTCTGTTTCTTTCTTGAGCAGAGGGTAGTGATTCTTCTTGAAGAGCTGCAGGAATTCGTCCGCGTGTCCCCATTTTGTTTTGTAGTAATACTCGACCACAAACGGTTGACCCGATGAAGTAGGGGCGGCTTGTGCGAATCCCAGCAATGAACTCAAGGACAATGCAGACAACAAGAACAGTGATTTCACGATATCCTCCGGGAAGCGTCTTCAACGATGCCAGCATTGTATCCTTCTACGTCAGAGTCGCTGTTTAAATCCCAATACACTGTGTTCAGGCGAGCACGCTCGTATCCAGGAATCAGGTCGGAAAATATGGCTAAGCGTCCGGCATTCTCCCTGCATGGAGTAATGCTCATGAAGATCTTGTTCACATTTTGTCTTTGCGGATGGTCGATCATGTGCTTCGGTCAGACGACCTATACCAGCAAAAACTACGGCATCTCCTTCACCTATCCGAAGGCTTGGGATATTAAGGAAGGCGACCTTGGTGGAGGGGATTGGGAACTGGGATACCTCGGCTCCATTCCGACGGAGTTTGTCGCTCCCGGCGGCGTCCGAGTTGTGACCGTCGAGACGCCGAAAGATGCTTATCCGGGAACGGATCTCACGCTGGCATTTTTCACCGTGAGCGTAAACCAACACTTGGCTCGGAGAGAATGCGAACAGTTTCCTGATGATGTGTCGGGAACTCGGAAGCCAATCACGAAAAAGATCGGTGGGATTGTGTTTCACGGGCTGGAGCAAGGCGAGGCGGCGATGAACCATCAATTCGCGGGAACGTACTACCACGGCTTCTCAGAGGGGTGGTGTTATGAGCTTGGCGAAGGCGTCGCAACTGCCGGCTACGGGGCTGTCGATGGCATGAAGAAGGTGGACGAAGCGAAGCTGTTCGCCATCCTGGACAGAATTCTGCAGACTGTCACGATACGTGTCCCAAAACGTTGAGTGGGTTGTGGTTTCAACGCTCGGTAAGGTGAGGCTGCATTTCGTCTATCCAGCCTACTCGGTAGCACTGATGCGGTTTTGCCAGTGCGACCACACGAACCAGATTATTCCCGCCGCCAAGGCGACGCCGATGACGGCGTCGAACTGGTGAAAATACTTGCCTAACTCGCGCCAATTTTCACCCAGCTTCATGCCGAACCAGGCCAAGGCGAAGCACCAGGGCCACGAACCGAGAAAAGTATAGATGTGAAATCGTCCCCGGGGCATGCGAGCAATTCCCGCGGGCAGCGCGATGAAGGTGCGAACCACCGGGAGCAACCTCGCGATCAGAACCGCAAGATATCCCCAGTGCGCGAAGAAGCGGTCGGCCCAATCTAACTCTCGCCGGCCCATTAAAATCCAGCGACCGTATTTTTCGACGAGCGGACGGCCGCCGTAGCATCCGATTTCGTAGGCGACTAACGAACCGAGGTTGCATCCGATAGCTCCCGCTGTGGCCGCCCAGAACAACTTCATTGTGCCTTGAAACACCAGGTATCCGGCGAAGGGCATGATCAATTCAGAAGGCAGTGGAATGCAGGCAGACTCAATCGCCATCAGAAGAGCGAGTCCGGCGTAGCCCGTCATCGCAATGACGGAGTTGATGAACAGAAAAAGAACTCCGAGGATCTTCTCAGTCATAGGAGAAATACAGGTGAAATCTGCAGAGGCGTAGCTCGCTACGTCTCGGGCTGACACTGAGACGTTGGAAGCAACGTCTGTACAGACATTTCAGAATGAGCCTTCCTGGGTAAAGGTGAATCCTGGCAAGGACACGCCCTGCTCGCCCTTTGCCACTTTCACGCGCACAGTGGGCGCATCGGGGGCGGTTACCTCAGCCGGACGCAACACGGCGTACTGCGAGAACACTTCGCTGTAAACCTTGGTGACGAGGTAGTCCCGTCCGTCGTCGTCTTTTCGCCAGACCTGCCCGCGTTGGATGGACTTCACTGCCACGCTTGCTCAACCTTTCTTGGATCACTTCCAGACTATCTGGCGCGTTGGTCCTCGTCAATTGCGCGGAGGGTGCTATGGATTAAGGGATTGCGTTTGGTTTGGACGCTGTGACTGACCCTGTCGAGGCGTTCTTACGTCTGGCGCAATGCCGACGGGCGGGGACGCCGTCCTCCATCGACGACTTGATTCTGCTAACATTCAGATTCTATTTCACGCACTGAAGGGCAGCAGATGGTACGCGGCTTAGTTCCTCGCCAACCGGCGAAAACGGGACGTCACGAAGGCACTCGGATGTCGCGCTCCTCAAAGAAAACTGGTGCCGACCGGCCGGGTCAAAAACCCGGCGCCACAGTGGCTAAGGGAAAAGCGCCGAGAGACCGAAGCCTGAAAGGATACAATCCGCTGGCCTCGGAGCGGATTGCGGAAATCCTAAAGCGGCTCGACCAGCTTTATCCAGATGTTACTTGCGCGCTGAGTCACAAGAGCGCGTGGGAGTTACTGGTGGCAACCATCTTGTCGGCGCAGTCGACGGATGTGAATGTCAATCGGGTGACTCCGGAATTGTTTCGCAAATATCCGACTGTTGAGGATTTCGCGGCGCTTACGCCGGAACAGCTCGAACCTGACGTCCGTTCGACCGGATTCTTTCGCAATAAATCGAAGTCGGTTGTGGGCGCAGCCAAGAAGATCGTCAGCGAGTTTGGCGGGCAGGTTCCCGACGACATGGAGAAACTGCTTACATTGCCAGGAGTCGCACGGAAGACCGCTAATGTTGTGCTGGGCACGTGGTTTCACAAAGCTGATGGCGTAGTCGTGGACACGCACGTCACGCGCATTGCGCGCCGGTTGGAGCTGACCAAGAATACGGATGCGTCGAAAATCGAGCAGGACTTGATGAAGATAATCCCGCGCGAGAACTGGATCCTGTTCGCACACCAACTCATCTGGCACGGACGAAAACTGTGCATTGCGCGGCGCCCCAGGTGCGTAGACTGTGCACTCGAGAATATTTGCCACGCGGGAGACAAGACGTGGACGACCGTCGAGGTGCACAAGAACGCGAAGCTGTAACGCGAGAGGTTGTCATAGCGTAGCAACATCCGGTCGCATCAGCACGTAGGATCTTTCGACTCCGCAGCGCTCAAGATGACAGAACTGGGGAACGAAGCAGCTTCTGCTAGACTTTTTATTCTGACCTCGTCTAACGACTCTTCAGGACTCGAATGCGCACTTTCATCTCGTTTGCTATTGTCCTATTTATGAACACTCTCGCCGCGGCACAGACTTTGCCCTTGCCTCAGGCCATCACCGATCCCAAGCAGATTACGAGCAAGCCCAACGCGAATGTAGAGCAGAATCAGCAGAGTCTTTCCATTGAGAAGCTCTATATGACGCGCCAAGTCGGGCGTGCGTCGTGGTCTCCCGATGGCAAAACGATTGTGTTTGTCAGCAACATCAGCGGACGCAATAATCTCTGGCTGGTGCCAGCAGAAGCTGGCTGGCCGACCCAGCTTACGGTGAGCGATCAGCGGCAGACGGCACCCGCATGGTCGCCGGACGGCAAGTGGATCGCCTACATGTCGGACTATGACGGCGACGAGCAGTGGGACATTTTTATTGTTTCTCCGAAGACTGGGCAGGTCGTGAGCCTCACGCATACTCGGGAGATCGCGGAAGAGTATCCGCGCTGGTCGCCGGATGGCCGCTATCTCGCGTACACGGTGAAACCGAAAACGTCGTCAGTGTATGAGATCGACGTTTACGACATGATCATGCGAGACGTGAAACACATCATAACTGGCACTCCGGCCGACAAGTTGAATGACAATCCCATCTGGTCGAAGGACGGTAAGTGGATCGCTTTCACGCAAGAGCAGGCGAAAGGAACGGATTCGAATATCTTTGTGGCGGAGGTCGCAACCGGCCAGAGTTCCCTGCTCACTCCGCACGAGGACGAACACCTATACCGCGCCAATGACTTCTCTCCCGATGGCAAGAAGCTGCTGATCACGTCGAGCGCGGCCAATGGCTACGACAATGTTGGATTGCTGGATATTGCAACCAAGAAGATTTCGTGGCTCACCCAGGACAAATGGGAGATCGGCGGTGGCAACTTTTCGCCCGATGGCAAGCTCGTCACATGGACTGCGAATGTCGAGGGCGATACCGATATCTATCTGCATGATCTCGTCTCCGGCAAAACCACCGCGCTGCCTCTGCCCAAAGGTGTGAATGATCTTGTCGGGGAGCACTCCGCATTCAGCAAGGATGGGGCACGCTTGCTCTACAACCACAACGGTGCGACCGCTCCCGGAGATCTCTGGGTGCATCAACTGACGACGGGTAAAAATCATCAGCTAACGCAATCTTTGATCGCAGGCGTGCGTTCGGAAGATATGGTCGAGCCATTCCTGGTGCACTACCCCAGCCGCGATGGCAAGTGGACCATCTCCGCATTCGTCTATGTGCCTTACAACATGGTGCGCAACGGGCAGAACGCGGGGATTGTCTACGTGCACGGTGGGCCTGCCGCGCAGTCGGTGAACTCGTTCAACCGCTTTATCCAACACATGGTCAACCAGGGATACATGGTGATTGCGCCCAATTATCGCGGCTCGACCGGCTATGGGAAGGAATTCCAACAGGCAAATCTGTTTGACATGGGCGGCGGCGATTTGCAGGATGTGCTGGCCGCTGCGGATTTTATTAAGCAGACCGGTTATCTCGATCCCAAAAAGATTGTTCTGATGGGCGGCAGCTACGGCGGCTATTTGACCATGATGGGTGTGACCAAGGCACCGGACGTTTGGGCCGCGGGCGTTCCCGTCGTGCCGTTCGTCAACTGGTTTACGGAAATTCAGAATGAAGATCCGGTGCTACAACAATCGGACCTGGCCACCATGGGCGATCCGGAGAAGAACAAAGCTCTATTCCAGGATCGTTCTCCGATTTTTTTCGTCGACCAGATTAAGGCGCCGCTCTTTTTACTGGCAGGCGGAAATGATCCTCGTTGCCCTGAGGAAGAATCGCAGCAAGTGATCGACGCGATCAAGAAGCGGGGCGGCGTGGTCGAGTTTAAAGTGTATGCGAACGAAGGTCACGGGTTTGCCCGGGTGGAGAATCAGATCGACGCGTACCAGCGCGTGTCGGGCTTTTTGAAAGCGCACGCCCCTCCGGCGGATTGCAGTTGTTCGCTGACTGAGTAGTTCGGTCTGTGTGGAGGATGTGTTTCGACGCTGACCCAATGCCCTTGACGTCATCCTGAGTGGCCGTCAGGCCACGAAGGATCTAGCGCGGGTTGGGCGGAACGCGGTTGAGAAGTTTTCCGCTAAAGTCGTGGCAATGCGCGCGAGATCCTTCACCCGGCTGACGCCGGGTTCAGGATGACGTCATTCCGAGTTATCCCCCAAAGGCGTGCTGCGGGCGGCAATGGATCAGGGACCCGGTTCTACACGGGCATCCGCGATTGCTTTTACCAGGCCCGGGATCGTGTATTCCTTTGCTTCGATGTCCACCGGGAGGCCGAGTTCGCGAACCGTGGACGATGTGACGGGGCCGATCGATGCCAAACGAATGCCATCAATTAGGTTCGCGTTTCGCGGGCGAGGGCGACCGCGCCACGTGTTCTTTCCGAGCAGGGCTACAAAGTTTTTTACCGTCGACGAACTGGTGAACGTAATGACATGTGGTCTGCGCTTCGCATCTTTCAGGATGGCCCGCAGTTTTGTGCGCGATGACTGTGGAATTACGGTTTCGTAGGCTTCGACGACGTCAACCTCAGCACCCAGTCTGCGTAATTCGCGAGGAATTACGTCGCGTGCGACTTTCGCCCGCGCCAACAGCACGCGCTTTCCCGCCACTTGATCGCGCAAGCTCTCTACCACCGATTCGGCTACATACTCTTCAGGAACAACATGCACTTTGAGCCCGCGTTTTTCGATTGCCTTCTTCGTAGCCGGTCCAATGGCTGCAACTTTCAAGTGCTTAAGTTGCCTCTTGGTCAGGCGAAGATTGTGGAGGCGATCCCAAAGCGCTTCGACTCCGTTCACGCTGGTGAGGATGAGCCAGTCGTAGTCCTGCAGATGTTTGAGAGCAGAGTCCAGAGGTTTGTAAGAGCGCGGCTTGCGGATTTCAATAAAAGGAATCTCGACGACTTCGGCGCCCAGTTCCCGCAGGCCAGAGGAAAGTGCGCTGGCCTGATGGCGTGCACGACCAACAACCATGCGAAGCCCAGAGAGCGGCAGACTTGTTTTCTGGGTCATCGATTTCTTAGTCATCGAATCAATGACCCAGACCTTCTTGCTGCATGAGTTGCGCGACTCCAGAGATATTCGAGTCCTTGCTTTGGTTGAGTGCTTGAATGACTCGCGCTTGTTCTCCCTTGGTGCGATTCTGGCTGAGCTTGAACTTTGCTTCCAGCCTTTTCACTTTTATATCGAAACCTACAATATGCTTCATCATCCGGCTTCGATATTGTTCGCTCAGCTCGGACCATTGCGCCATGTAGGACGATTCGAAGGTGTCGATCATGCGGTGCAGGGTTGCTCTCAGGCTTTCTTCGTCCGTAAACAGCGTGGGCTCGCCGTAAAGGTGAACCGCAGCGTAGTTCCAGGTGGGAACACTCTCGCGATTCTCATACAGGCCGGGTGAAATGTATGCGTGCGGACCGTGAAAAATGACCAGCGATTCCTCACCCTCTTTCATCGACTTCCAATGTGCGTTCGCCTTCGCCATGTGGCCCTGCACTACGACTCGATCTCCGATTTCGTCGATGAGAAGCGGAAGGTGGGTCGCGAACGGAATGCCTTCGACGTTGGAAACCAGGATGGCGAATGGATTCGCTTTCATGAATGCGAGGGTAGCGGCGCGATCTTCCTGGCGGTTGAATTCGGGTATGTACACTCTAGGATCTCCTGGTTGTCACGATGTGTGCCACACACGCGGGCGAGGGCGGTCGCGCCACACGTTCAGGGTTGCTGCGGCATGGCGATTCCCTGCCCGTAAACTGCTTCGAGGATCGCATCTCCGCCGCGCTGGAGCAAGGTTTCGCCGACAGATTCTCCCAGCTGTACAGGGTCGTTGCCGTCACGCGACTCGCGCAGAACCTTGAAGCCGTCAGGGTCGGCCACGATTGCTTCGAGATGCAACCGTCCGTCGCGAACCTCGGCAAAAGCGCCGATAGGTACCTGGCATCCGCCACCGAGTTTGTTGAGCAAAGCTCGCTCGCAAGTTGTGGTAGCACGCGCTGCGGCGTCGTCCAGGAACGCGAGATGCTGCCGCGTGACCGAGTCTCCGGCGCGAATCTCAATCCCCAATGCACCTTGCCCAGCAGCCGGGCACATTACCTCCGACGGGATGACCTGCCTGACAAGTTGGGTTTTTCCGAGCCGGTTCAGACCAGCCGCTGCCAAGATGATGGCATCGTACTCGCCGGCTTCCAGCTTGCGCAGACGGGTGTCCACATTTCCGCGCAGCGGGTGAATGTCGAGGTCGGGACGAACGGCTTTCAATTGCGCTTGGCGGCGTAGGCTGCTGGTACCAACTCGCGCTCCTCGCGGCAGATCTTCCATGCTTCCGTACTTACGCGAGCAGAATACGTCGCGCGGATTCTCGCGAGTGGTGACAGCGGCAATCTCGAAGCCCGGGGAAAGCTCGGTGGGCAAGTCTTTCAGACTGTGTACCGCGAGATCGATGCGCTCCTCAGCCAGCGCTTCTTCGATCTCTTTGGTGAACATGCCCTTGGTGCCAACTTTGGCGAGGGCAACGTCGGTAATCTTATCGCCGGTGGTCTTGATGATTTCAAGCTCGACTTCATGCCCGCGCTCGCGCAGCAGGGCGCTGATGTGATTCGCTTGCCACAGGGCGAGTTGGGAACCTCGGGAGCCAATGCGGAGGCGGGTCATCAGGCGCGTCCTCCGGGAGCACCGCCGGATTGGGCTGCCTTCTTGTCTTTTTCTTTTTCCTGAAGATTAAACAGGCGGCGAACAATATCGACCACAGTTGTGGCTTCGGACTCGCGGGCCGCAGTCTTCAACGTGCTGATGGGCGTGTGCATGATCTTGTTCACGATGCCGTGAGTGAGCGTGTCGATCGCTAACTCCTGCTCGGGTGATAACGAGCCGAGGCGTCCACGAACCCGATCGATTTCAGCCTGCCGGATCGTTTCCAGGTGGTCTTGCAGAGAGACAATCGTCGGCACGACATCAAGCGTTTGCAGGCGAGCCTGAAACCGTTGGACTTCGCTTTCGATAATGTCGGCGGCGCGCTCGGCCTCTTTCTTACGATCCGCAACGTGCGACGACACTGCCTGTTGGAGATCGTCGATATCGTAGACAAAGATTCCGTCCACCTTGTTCATCTCCGGGTCGACATCGCGCGGCACCGCGATATCGATAAAGAACATAGGTCGGTTCTTGCGGCGGCTCATAAAAAGCTCGCCGTGTTCGCGAAGGAAAATCGCGTGCGGAGCTCCGGTCGACGTAATTACGATGTCGCCTTTGTCGCAGGTGTCGTAGAGCCGACTGAATTCGATGGCCTGGCCGTCGAATTTCTGGGCCATACGAATGGCCCGATCATAGGTGCGGTTGGCAACGAAGATCGACGCCGCTCCGTGAGCCAACAGATGACGCGCTGCCAACTCGCTCATCTTCCCCGCTCCGACCAAATACACGTGCTTGCCATTTAACGATCCGAAAATCTTCTTGGCGAGTTCCACCGCGACCGACGCGACTGACACGGCGGATGAGCCCACGGCCGTTTCAGTTCGCACTCGTTTAGCAACGGCAAAGGCGCGCGTGAGCAGCAGGTCCAGTTGCGAGTGAATCGCGCCCACCGCCCTCGCGGTCGCATAGGCTTCCTTCACCTGCCCCAGAATTTGCGCTTCGCCCAAGATCATCGAGTCGAGGCTCGACGTTACCCGGAACAAATGTCGGATGGCATCATTTTCGTGGTATTCGTAGACGTGCGGCGCGAGATCGGCATGCTCGATGTGAAAATATTCACCGACGAATCTACGCAAATCGGCGCTGCCATTCTTGGTCTGGGCCAGCAATTCCACACGATTGCAGGTGCTCAAGATGAGCCCTTCGTCAACTCCGGGATGTTGCGTAAAACACTTCAGAGCATCGGGCAGTCGCGACTCCGGGATCGCCAGGCGTTCACGCACTTCGACCGGCGCACTGTTGTGATTCACGCCGATGAGCTGGAAGTTCATGACCGTGCGAACCTGTGAATCGTGCTGAAGTAGTTGGCTGCCCACGCAATGATCGCAAAAACGAACGCCCCGGCGGCGAGGTAGGCCGCGCGGCGGCCGCGCCATCCCGCAGTCCAGCGGGTGTAGAGCATGATCAGATAAACGACCCACATCAGAATCGACAGCAGAATCTTCGGATCAAGAAAGTCCACGCGTCCATAGGTTGCTTGTGCGACAACCGTACCTGCAATCAAACCCAGCGTCATAAAGGGAAAACCGAGCAGCAGCGATCGGAATCCGATTTCGTCGATGACTTCGAGAGCGGGCAGGCGCGAAAGAAGTCCGCCTCCCTTTTTCGATTTCAACGAGCGCTCCTGAATGAGATAAAGCAAGCTTGCGCCAAAGCTCAATACGAGTGCAGCATAGCCCGTTAAAATCAGAGCGATATGAGCAAACAACCAGCCCCTCGCCAAGCCCGGCGATGTAAGCAAAATTGGCTGCTGGCCGGTTGCCGCAACGAAGGTCAGCAGAAAGACCAGCGGAAACACCACAATGCCCGGAGACGTAGTTTGATAGAGCAGATACACGATCATGAAAACCACCATGATCAGGAAGCCCAACACGGATTCTGCATTGTGCACGGAAGTTACTGTAATCTGGCCCGTGAGCAGTATGGAATCGGTGAGCGAGACGAAATGAAAGACCATGCCCAAGTAAGCGGCGTGCAGGGCAATCTTGTTCAACAGGTCGCTGGTGCGAGTCAAAGCGACCAACGCATACAACAGACCGACGGCATAAAAACCCAACGCTACTCGCAGCCAAAGTATGGGCATAGCTTTATTTACAGCCCCTATGCGGGTTCGGGCATCCTCTCCCAAGCCGCCACAGTGATTATAGTCTGCCCCGCGGGCGAGGCATTAGGCAGTTGGGCACATCACAGCTCATTGTGATGTGGATCACAAGTCTTCGCACTCGAGCAGTTCCTGGAGCCCGGCCCGACGAAATAAATCATAAGAAGAGCGGTTTACAGTTCATGGTTCTCGGTTCTCAGTTTCGGTCAATCAACTCCCAGAATCGCCAGGACTTGCTCCAGGGTCTCTGGGCTCACGAACAACTGCCGACCGTCAACCATCATATTCTCGATTTCGTCGAAGGCCTGGAACAAAACCATCTTAACTGCACCGTACTGTTCGGCCTCAGTGAGGGTACGACCGTGGGCTGCTGACCACCCTTTGATCGCATCCTCCGTCAGGAAAACGCTCACCGCGAAAGTGGTCTTGCGATCAGAGGTCGCGTCGAAAATGTATTCGGTAGCATTTTCCTGAGAGGAATTGATCATCGCCGCGCGCTTTCCGACGAAGTAATATTGGTAAACGTACCCTTGCCCACCAGTATAAGTTTTCATGCGGCGGATGGTCATGAGTCAGTCGTTATGGCTCGATCTTTGCTTCCCGCAGCCGCTTGACGGCAGTCTCGGATGACAAAGGCGAATAGTAAACCTCTTTAAAGGTATACGATTTCGCTTTAGCGGCCAGGACTGGCATGATTTCGATGTGCCAGTGATAGTCCTCGTCGATCGTCTTCCAATAACCCAGGTTTCCTGACCGATGCAAGCTGTTGGGCGAGGTGTGCAGCACGAGGTGAAATTCTTCTGTGATGGTGCGTATGCGCTGCAAGGTACGTCGCAGCAGTGCGCCTAAATCGCGCATCGTTCCCGGCCGATTCAGGCCGAAGCGTTCGAAAGCGGCCTCGTGAGTTCGGGGCATAATCCAACTCTCGTAGGGCACACGCGGCGCATAGGGACACACAGCGATGAAGTCGCCACGAAGCTCAATCACCCGGAGATCCTGTTTTATTTCCTGAGAAATAATGTCACAGAAAACGCACCGCTCCTTGCTTTCGAAATATTCGCGGGCTGCGCGCAGTTCGTACAACACGCGGCGGGGCACGAATGTAGTGGCGGTCATCTGCGAAGTGGGATGCTCGAACTCTTGGCCCGCGCTATTTCCGTGATCCTTGAAGACGCTGACGTACTTGAAGCGGCCGTCACCTTTAAGATCCTGGATGCGCTGTGCTGCGAGCAGCAGAAATTGCTCGAGCTCGAGGTCGCTTGCATTCCAGAGGTGCCGATCGTGGATGGAGTTTTCAATCAGAACTTCGTGCGCGCCGATCGGGCGCATCTTATCGTAAATGCCGTCCCCGCGCCGGGTGGGTTCGCCCTCAATGTGATACAGCGCAGTGGGGTGAACGACGGCGCGCGCCGACCAGGGAGCGCCGGGCGTACCGGAAATGTTTGCAATGAGCTGTGGTGGTTCGCGCGAGTCGGGACAGAACCGGCAGAAAGTTCCTGGGCGCGGCGCGTTATCGGGAACGTCGTCGCCGGTAATAACCCACGAGCGAGTAATCGGATCCTTGCGAAGTTCCATGCATAAGGAAACCACCTCGTCGTGGTTGCGTCAACTGGGTCACTCATGCGTTTTGCACCGGGCAGCGGAGGATTGCGGTTTGTTATAATCCGCGCACGAAGCCGCCAGAGATGACCGAGCCTTCCACGCCGTTGATGCGGCAGTACGCCGCTATCAAGAAGGAACATCCCAGCGCCTTGCTGTTCTTTCGTTTGGGCGATTTTTACGAGCTTTTCTTCGACGATGCCATCCTGGCATCGCGCGAGCTGCAGATCACCCTGACTTCCCGCAACAAAGAAAAAGGCGTGGCCGTTCCCATGTGTGGAGTACCTTATCACGCCGCCGAAGGCTACATTTCCAAGCTCATCCGCAAAGGATTCAAGGTCGCGATTTGCGAGCAGATGGAGAACGCCGGCCTTGCCAAGAAATTGGTGCGACGCGAGGTAACGCGAGTAGTCACGCCCGGCACGGCTGCGGATTCGTCGCTGAGTTCCGAGGAAAACAACTTCCTCGCGGCGGTGGCGCAGATTGGAGATCGGGTGGGGTTCGCGGCTCTCGACCTTTCCACTGGCGAATTTCGTGCAACCGAGTTTAATGGCGAAGATGCTGGGAAACGAATTCAGGAAGAACTGCAACAGCTCAGACCGAAGGAGCTTTTGTATGGCTCGGCCGCGCCGCTGTTTGACGAACAACGATCGCGTGGGGACGGGCGCCCTCGCCCGTTCGGCCGCCCAGCGGGCGGCAGTGCTGGCTTTGCCGAGACTCCACTCGACGATTGGATCTTCGCACCCGATCATGCCATCCCGCTGCTCGAGAATCATTTTGGCGTTTTGTCCCTCGAGGGGTTTGGGCTTGCTGGGAAGCCGGCCGCGGCTTCAGCGGCGGGAGCCATTCTTTACTACGTGCGTTCTACGCAACGAGGGACGTTGGACCACGTCGACCGGGTCGGATTTTACGAACGGCAGAACCATTTAGTGCTTGACGCCGTAACCGTACGAAATTTGGAGCTGATCGAACCGCTATTTGCTGGAACAGACGCTGGAGTCACTCTGTTCCGCTCGGTTGATACGACGATCACGCCCATGGGCAAGCGTCTGCTGCGCTCGTGGATGCTGCGACCGTCAATCGAAGTAGCCGAGATCAATGCGCGGTTGGACGCAGTCCAGGCGCAGGTAAACGAGACGGTGGGACGCGAGGAACTGCGGCGGGCGCTGGACGGAATCCTCGATCTGGAACGCTTGCTGAGCCGGGTAACGCTGGAGACGGCGAATCCCCGCGATGTGCTCACTCTGGCCGCCTCTCTAAGCAAGATTCCGGGGCTGCGCGTCGCCTTGTCGAGATTCGCGGCCGAGCGGCTGAAGACACTACATGGCTCTCTTGATGAACTGGGTGACCTGCGGGAACGAATCGACAAAACAATTGTTCCGGAGCCGCCGATTTCGCTGGTCGACGGCGGCGCCATTCAGAGCGGTGTAGATCAAGAACTCGACGAACTGCGCGATCTGAGCCGCAACAGCAAGCAATTCCTCGCACAGATTGAACAGCGCGAGCGGCAGCGCACCGGAATTAACTCGCTTAAGGTCAAGTTCAACTCCATTTTTGGATATTATCTCGAAATCTCGAAACCTAACTTGCACCTCGCGCCACCTGACTATGAGCGCAAGCAAACCCTGGTCAACGCCGAGCGCTTCACGACTCCCGAGCTAAAAGAGTACGAGGCGAAGATTCTCGATGCGCAGGAAAAGATCGTAGAGATCGAGCGCCGGCTATTCGCTGAGCTGCGTTCGGCAATTGCCGGCGAAGCCAAACGCATCCGGCAAACTGCGCTGGCACTAGCCGAGGTGGATGTCCTTTCAGCTTTAGCCTACGTGGCCGCTTTGCGAAACTATCGCCGGCCCAAATTCGATGACACTGCAGACATCGAGATCGTTGCGGGGCGACATCCCGTGATCGAACAGCAGGAAATGGCAGGCGGCAACGAGCGCTTTGTGCCCAACGACCTTTATCTCAACTCGACCACCCATACGGTGCTGGTTCTGACCGGTCCGAACATGGGCGGCAAGTCGACCTATCTCCGGCAGGCTGCACTGGTCGTGATTCTGGCGCAGATGGGATCGTTTGTGCCTGCAGCGTCGGCGCGTCTCGGCGTGGTCGACCGCGTGTTCACACGCATCGGAGCGAGCGACAACCTGGCACGCGGGCGGTCAACCTTCATGGTCGAAATGACGGAGACAGCGGCGATCCTGCATACCGCAACGCCGCGATCACTGATCTTGCTGGACGAGGTGGGGCGAGGCACGGCTACGTATGATGGGCTGGCCATCGCATGGGCGGCGGTCGAATACATTCATGCCCGCATGCGGGCCAAGACTCTTTTTGCCACGCATTATTTCGAGCTCACTGAACTCGCAGAAAGGCTTTCGGGAGTGAAAAATTATCACGTGTCGGTGAAAGAGACTACGGGTGGAATTGTGTTTCTGCGGAAAGTGGAACCGGGCGCGGCGGATCGCAGCTACGGAATCGAAGTGGCAAAGCTCGCGGGATTGCCGGATGAAGTTATCGAGCGAGCACGGGAAGTGCTGGCGGAACATGAGAGTGCGGAACGACGAGTGACCGAGCAATTGGCTAGCGATGAGTCGCGACCACGGCAACCGGCGCAACTCACCATCTTCACGCCGCTATCGGAGCCAGTTTTGGAAAAGCTGCGCGAGGTGGATTTGAATCGCTTGACTCCGCTTGAGGCGCTAAATTTGTTAGCGGAATTGAAGAAGCAGGTGGATTGAAGAAAACAACATCAATCTCTGGGCAGATCGGCCAACTGCTCATCATTGGCTTCGACGGAACCGAGATGTCGCCACGGCTCGGTTCTCTGCTCACACGGCTGCAACCGGCAGGCGTGATTCTCTTCGCGCGCAATATCACGAGTGGAGAGCAGACGCACAAGCTGCTCAGAGAATGCCAGTCGTGCCTCTCGACCCGTTTGTTCACCTGCGTGGACATGGAAGGCGGCAAAGTCGATCGTTTCCGCAACGTCACTGGGCCCGCACCTTCCGCTGCGGATGTGTTCGCGACCGGCGATCCAAAACTCTACCGCAGGCACGGGAAGATTATCGGTGAATCTTGCCGGGCGCTCGGTTTCAACACGGACTTTGCCCCGGTTGTAGATCTCGCATTTGAAGCCTCGCGCAATGTCATGAGGTCGCGCGCGGTCTCTGCCGATGCTAAAGAAGCCATTGCCTACGCCCGTGAATTCCTGGCTGGACTGCGCTCAGCAGGCGTTTTGGGGGCGATCAAACATTTTCCTGGCCTCGGCGAAGCGAATCTCGATACTCACCACGAACTCCCCAGTGTCGACAAGCCGTGGAAGAAGCTGTGGGAAGCCGACATCACTCCATATCGCGCATTGCGGCGCGAATCGCCGCTGGTCCTGGTCGGCCACGCCGCGTATTCTGCAGTGACGAACGATCACACGCCAGCCTCTTTGTCGAAGAAATGGATTACTGACATTTTGCGCAAGAAGATCGGCTACCGAGGGCTCGTGGTGTCGGACGATCTCGAGATGGGTGGCGTACTTAAGGCCGCGCCCATCGAGCAAGCTGCCGTCGGGTTTATCCGGGGTGGCGGGGATCTGTGCCTGATCTGCCATGTCGAGGAACACATCTCGCGTTCGTATGAGGCGCTGATAAGAGAGGCGGAGCGTGACGCCAAATTTGCGCGGCGGGCGAAGGAATCGGCTGCGCGTGTGCTCGCGTTCAAAAAGAAGTCTAAAGAGTTGAAGGCCTCGGGACCAGCCCCGACTGCGGCGAAGGTCGCAAAGCTTTCACGCCAGTTGTGGGAGTTCAGCGAACAGGTGCGACTGGCAACCATCAAGCGGCAGGACCGGGCATGATCGTCGCCGGAGTGATGAGCGGAACCTCCGCCGATGGAGTCAATGTTGCGCTAGTGCGCTTGACTGGCTCATCGCGCCGCCGGGCGGGGACTCCTGGCTTCCATTTTCTTGCACACGCAGAGTATCCGTATCCGAAACAAGTTCGGCGCGCCGTCTTCGCAGCGATGAATTCGACTAAGGCCAGTGTGCCTGACCTCGCCAAGTTGAACTTCCTGCTCGCCGATCTCTACGCTGATGCTGTGCTGGCCACACAGCGTCGATTTCATCTCATGGCGGAACTCGTGGGTTGCCACGGTCAGACCCTCTATCACCAGGGCGAGGCTGCGCGGTTTCTCGGACACCGGCTTGCCGTCACCTGGCAAACCGGCGAGGGCGCGGTGTTGGCCGCGCGACTCGGCGTTCCTGTCGTTTCTGATTTCCGGCCAGCCGACATGGCGGCTGGCGGCAAGGGAGCACCGCTGGTTCCCTTCCTCGATTTTCTTTTGTACCGCGACCGTCGTGTGGGCCGAATTGCGCAAAACATCGGCGGCATCGCGAATTTGACGGCCATTCCTGCTGACGCGACTTCCAATCAGGTGATGGCTTTCGACACCGGCCCAGGAAATATGCTGATTGATGCAGTCACTGAGCGGCTGTTCGGCAAACCGTACGATCGCGACGGAAGAATCGCTGGCTCTGGCGCGGTGCTTGACCGCGTGATCAACGATGTTATGCGTGGGCCATTCTTTCGTCGGAAGCCGCCGAGGACCGCGGGACGCGAAGAATTCGGACGCGAGTTTGCACGGGAGTTCATCAAGAAATGCGGGCGCGTGGATAAGCGCGATATCGTCGCCACAGCCACGGCCTTGACGGTCAGGTCCATCGCGGATGCACTTCGCCGATTTGTCGTGCGACGGACGGGTTCGTACCGCGACTTCATCGTTTCCGGCGGGGGAGCCAACAATCCGACGCTCATGGCAATGCTGGCAAACGAAGTGCGGACTCTCGGTTTGCAGATCCGCTCGTCGGATGAATTCGGCTTGCCCTCGGTGGCAAAAGAAGCGGCAGCGTTCGCGTTGCTGGCATTTCAGACATGGAATCGACAGGCGTCGAATGTGCCCTCGGCGACCGGAGCAATGAGGCCGGTGATATTGGGGAAGATCTCGTATGCGTGAGAGGAAGCTCTTTCGCCGCTCTGGGGCGAAAGCACAGCCGAGGGCGGCTGTGCCCAGATGGTTTTTCGTGATCCTTGCGCTTATCGTCCCTCTACTGTCCTGCTCCAGCAAACCCGACCCCAACACTCTGGTGATGATTATCGAAAACAGCCCCACCAACTTGGATCCGCGAGTTGGACTGGATGCACAATCCGAGCGCATCGATGACCTTCTTTTCGACGACCTGTGTACACGCGATGAGCACCTGAACGTTCAGCCGGGGCTAGCCGAGCGTTGGGACATTCCCGATCCTCTTACTTACGTATTTCACCTGCACCAAGGCGTGAAGTTTCACGATGGCCGTCCGCTTACCTCGCGCGATGTGAAGTGGACTTTCGATTCTTTGCTGCAGGGAAAGATTCGTAGTACCAAGGCAGCCGCGTATCGGCTC
>DATNNE010000198.1:0-10687 GCA_035601995.1 Terriglobales bacterium | reverse complement strand
CGGAAAATTGTGGCGCTTTCGCACATCCGATCTCGACGCGTGGGTGCATTTGAGGTTAAAGTTAGCCAGCTATCCGTACCGTCCCTAACCACGGAGGATCGTGATGAGACGGACGAGATTTCAGCAAGGCAGCCTTCAGATTGTGAAGCGTGCCCGCGGCCGGAATGCATGGGAGTATCGGTGGTACGAACTCCAGGCAGACGGCTCTCGCAAGCGACGCTGTCTGATCCTTGGTTCGGTCGAACAATATCCGAACGAGGCGTCGGCGCAAAAGGCCGTCGCTGCACTTCGGGCAGACATCAACGCTGAGAATCCGCGCACTAGCTTGACCCCGATCAGTGTTCAAACGCTTATCGAACACTACCGGGAAAAGGAACTAGGCGCGAATTGCAGCAAAACACGGAAGACGCAGGTCACCTACGAGGGATATTTCAACAAGTGGATTCTGCCTCGTTGGGGAAGCTATCGCGTCACCGAGGTTAAGGCAGTCGCTGTCGAGCAGTGGCTTCGGTCGCTCAAGTATGCGAATGGAAGCAAGGCCAAAGCTCGAAACATCATGAGTGCCGTGTTCAATCACGCTGTCAGGTGGGAATGGCTCGGTGTGAATCCCATACGCATGGTGCGTCAAAGCGCCAAGCGGACCAGGATGCCCATTGTGCTTTCCATCGAGCAGATTGCGGCACTGCTTCGCATCCTGAAGGAGCCTACGCGCACGATGGTATTTCTAGCCGTGTTCACGGGCCTTCGGGTCGGGGAGTTGCTAGGCCTCAAGTGGAAGGACATTGATTTTCAGAAGATGGAAGTCCATGTCATCCGCTCGATCGTCATGCAACACGTCGGCGACTGTAAGACCGAGGCCTCTCGCAAACCGGTTCCGCTCGATTTGCGACTGTCTAAGGTTCTTTGGAACTGGCGGCTACTGAGTCCATATCCAATCGATGAGGACTGGGTATTCGCGAGTCCACACAGCAAAGGGAAATTGCCGTACTGGCCAGGTTCACTTTACAAGGCGCACTTGGAACCGGCGGCCAAGGAAATAGGAATCGTAGGCCATTTCGGTTGGCATACGTTCCGGCATACGTACGCGACGCTCCTCAAAGGGAACGGCGAAGACGTGAAGGTTGTGCAAGAGCTAATGCGGCACGCAAACATCTCGGTCACTCTGAACATTTACGCGCAAGCGATCACGCAAACCAAGCGAGATGCGCAGAGCCGAGTTGTAAGCTTGTTGCTTGACAAAAACGAAGAAAAAACAAGCACCGAGGCTTATCGGACGTTAACGGACGTACAAAATTCTGGAGGGGATTTGCAAGTGGTTGATAAGGTTGGCGTCCCCGACGGGATTTGAACCCGTGTTACCGCCGTGAAAGGGCCGCAGTGTACGGTAAGTTACTGAAACTACGCGACATGGATGGCGTCCAAAAGCAGTTTCGGTAGGGGATGGAAACAGTTCGTGGATCATGAATGGATCAAGAATTTAGTTTGAAGATCACTGTGGCGAAAGGGATCAGCCAGGACGCACATGCACGGTACCGCTACCTAATGAGGGTCTTCCCCAGGGAGAGGAGACTCCTCGCCTCTTCAACCCGAGACTCAAGTTTCTTCGGTGTCTCATCATTTGGCCGCCTGTTCGGCCGCGGACCTCTTACATCTTCGAAGTAAACACGGAGAATCTCGGCTACGCTCCAGGCCTGAGCAATGCATCCGCAAGGGCGATGGGGCGCGTCCCCTTCGAAGATCTCCGAGATATGACCTAACCCGGCGTCCGTGAGGTGAGACTCTAGTGGAGACAACCAGGCTTGCGCTTGGTGCCTCGCCTCCTCGCTTTCTCCATTAACCTTTATATACGCAGTGATGAACGGTCCCAGCAGCCACGGCCAAACCGTTCCCTGATGGTAGGCTCCATCGCGCTCCTTGGGACCGCCCGTATAGTGTCCGCGATATAGCGGGTCGCTCGGTGCCAGGGTGCGAAGCCCAAAAGGGGCCAGCAGGTGCTCTTCAACTTTCTCCACCACCCTTCTGGCCCGGTCCTGGCGCAACATGCCGTGCGGCAAGCTCACTGCGAAGATCTGGTTGGGACGAATGGATGGATCGGGCGGACCGCCGTTTACCACGTCGTACAAGCAACCGAGCTTTTCGTTCCAAAAGAGCCTGTTGAAACTCCACTGCGCGACCGCGGCCATATGGCGATAGCGCTTTTGTGCAGCCTCACTCCCGAACCTGCTGGCCAAGTCTTCCATAATGCACAGCGCGTTGTACCAGAGAGCCTGGATTTCAACCGGCTTGCCCCTGCGCGGTGTTATCACCCAGTCGCCAACCTTGGCGTCCATCCACGTGAGTTGGACTCCCAGTTCGCCGGAAGCCAGCAAGCCGCTGGAATCCACTTTGATTCCGTAGCGAGTGCCGCGAGTGTGCCAGGAGATAATGTCGGCAAATACGGGATAGAGTTCATCGCGGACGAACTCCAGATCGTGCGTGTACGCGAGGTAGGCGCGAGCCGCCTCGAAAAACCAGAGAGCGGCGTCGACCGTGTTGTATTCCGGTGTTTCGCCCGCGTCAGGAAAACGATTCGGCAACATGCCCCGATCCACGTGCTTTGCAAAGGTGCGCAGGACACTACGCGCGACATCATACTTGCCGGTCGGTAACGTGAGGCCTGGCAGGGCGATCATGGTGTCGCGGGCCCAATCGCCAAACCAGTGATAGCCGGCGATGACCGTTTTCTCATCGCCACGCGAAACCAAGTATTGGTCTGAGGCAGCGGCGAGGCTTTGGGCAAAGCCATCCTCAATAGGGGATGCCACGAGGGCTTTTCGGCGACGCGTGATTTCCGCCCGTCTATATTCGACCGCCTGAGTAACATCACGCTGCTCGGTGGAAGCAATGATCGATGCCTGGCGGTGCAAACGTAGATCGAAATAGAGCGTAAAGGGATTGAAGAGGTCTTCGGAAAAATCGAGCCCGCGTTCGCGCTCGGCGTCATATTCAAAGTTGCGATACCAATCGCCCGTCTTCCGCAGCTCGATAGCGTTGTGCGCTAAGTGCAGGCTAGGCAACCGTTGGTAGGGAGTGACAGTTGCCAATCCAGAGCGTTCCTGCACCGCCGAGTTGATGGCGTCGTTTTCGTGAGTGGTGCCGTGGTAGTCGCGGAATGCAATCAACGGACGAATTTCCAGCCGCAGGTTCTTCGGTACCTCCGGACGAGTGTTCTTCCTCACTTCGTAATGAATCACCGCGCTGTTTTCGCCGTGAATCATGAACACGGACTTCTCCATCTCGATGTCTTCTACTTCGTACGTAAACACTGGAAACGGGTCGAGACGAAACTGTTTGAGATAGTGGAATCCTTGCGGGTGAATAACCCCTGGATAGCGGTTGGCCGACAGGTCGAAACGCCTCCCATCGATCCACAGCGTCTCTTCGAGCTTGGAGAGGAGGACCAAGCGGCCGGCAGGTGGCTTGGTGGCGGCGACGAGAAGCCCGTGGTAGCGGCGGGTGTTCAAACCAACGATTGTTGATGAAGCAAAACCGCCGAGCCCATTGGTTTCCAGCCACTCCCGGCGAAGAGCAGCTTCCAGATCACTCCATGTCTCCCGTTCGAACTGAATCATAGTCGGTCCTTGCCTTCACCGGTGGTAAGTGTGGAAATGGGCTAGCGTAGGTTCGCCTCTATGTAGGTACGGAAGCGTCGTCCCACAAGTCAATTTCGCTCGCGGGTACAGTGGCAGCCGCTGGCTCGGTTTGCTGGTGTTCGCGAAATTCGCCGCTCTGTTGGATTAGCTTGGTGACCAAGCCAGTCCATCCGGTTTGATGACTAGCGCCCAAACCATAGCCGGAGTCGCCATGGAAGTATTCGTGAAACAGAAGCAAGTCACGCCAATGCGGGTCCGTCTGGAACGTCTCCAAGTTGCCGAATACCGGCCGGCGGCCCTTTTCGTCACGCAGAAAGATGTTTGTCTTCCGGCGCGACAGCTCACCAGCCACGTCCCACAACGTCTTCATGTTTCCCGATCCAGTCGGGAACTCGACTTTGAAATCGTTACCTAGATAGTGGTGGAACTTCTGCAAGGATTCGACTAGGAGGAAATTCAATGGGAACCAGATCGGGCCACGCCAGTTAGAATTTCCTCCAAATACCCCTGTCGTCGATTCGCCCGGTTCATAGTCCACTCGGTGCTCGGTTCCGTTGACGTGGAGTACGTAAGGACGTTCCCGATGGAATTTTGACAGCGAGCGGATCCCGTACGGTGATAGAAACTCGCGCTCGTCCAGCATGTAGTTGAGAATGCGGCGAAGCTGATCCTCATTTGCGATGGACAACAACCGGCGTTCGCCCATGCCTGTGCTGCGCATGCAGGCGAAGCTTTCTGTGAGATCGGGACGGTTATCGATAAACCACTCCAGGCGTCGCTTGAAGTCGGGCAGCCGATCGAGCACTTCCGGCTCCAGAGTTTCCACTGCAAACAGCGGGATCAGTCCCACCATGGAGCGGATCTTCATTGGAAATTGTGAGCCGTCAGGCAGCTTCAGCACGTCGTAGAAAAAGCCGTCTTCTTCGTTCCAAAGTCCGATGCAGTTGCGGCCGCGATGGCTCATGGCATGCGCAATGTAGATAAAATGCTCCCAGAACTTGCTGGCCATATCTTCATAGCAGGGTTCTTCTTTGGCCAATTCCAGTGCGATAGCCAGCAAATTCAGGGTGTACATGGCCATCCAACTGGTTCCGTCGGACTGTTCGAGATAGCCGCCGGTAGGCAGGGGGGCGCTGCGATCGAACACGCCGATGTTGTCCAGACCGAGAAATCCGCCCTGGAAGATATTCATGCCCTCGGCATCCTTGCGGTTTACCCACCAGGTGAAGTTCAACATCAACTTGTGGAAGATGCGCTTCAGAAATTCGCGGTCTCCTCTGCCTGTGCGCTTCTTGTTGATCTTGTAAACGCGCCATGCGGCCCACGCATGCACGGGCGGATTAACGTCCCCCAAAGCCCATTCATAAGCGGGAATCTGCCCGTTGGGGTGCATGTACCACTCGCGTAGCATTAGCGTGAGCTGCTCTTTGGCGAAGTCAGGATCGACGAGGGCGAGCGGAACGCAGTGGAATGCCAGGTCCCAAGCTGCATACCACGGATACTCCCACTTGTCCGGCATCGAGATCACGTCAGCGTTGTACAAGTGAGTCCACTGATGATTGCGCCCTTTCCTTCGCGTCTCGGGTGGGCGTGGGTTGTCCGGGTCGCCGCGCAGCCAATCCTTGATGACGTAATGATAGAACTGCTTGGACCAGAGCATCCCCGCAAAACCCTGGCGCATGACGTTCTTCGCGTCTGCGGAGAGATCCTGAGGAATGACTGTTGCGTAAAATTCATCGGCCTCACGTCGCCGGAGCGCGAACGTTCTGTTGTAGGCGTCAAACGCGTTCGTTCCATTGAAGTCCGAGTCGGCAAGTCGCATCCTTATTACAACCGTTTCTCCGGAACCGAGCGACATTTTGTAGTGGGCGGCTGCTTTGGAACCAACCTGTTCGGGATTGACCGCTTCCTTGGCACCCTGCACGATATGGTCGTTGATCCCGTCTTTGACGAAGCGAGTGAGATTCTCAATTCCAAACAGCCTTCGGGCATTCGTCTCGTTTTCGGTAAAGAGAAGCTCCGGAGAGCCTTCACAGTGGAGCCAGCGGGCATCGGATTGGGGTTGGCTCAGCGGAGAAAGGTCCAGTTCGATGACGGGGTTGGGAGCGGGGCGCGCTTGGTGCAGCTTCGGGCGTCGGGCACGGTTCCCCCATGACCAGGTATTGCGGAACCAGATTGTGGGTAGAACTCGAAGATTAGCGGCTTCCGGGCCACGATTTGTGACCGTGATCTTGATCAGAATGTCCTCAACATCGGCCTTGGCATATTCCACGAATACATCGAAGTAGCGATCTTCCTCGAATACGTCAGTATCGAGTAACTCGAACTCCGGTTGGCTTTTGTCGCGCCGTCGGTTTTCCTCCACCAGCTTCGCGTAAGGAAACTCCGCTTGCGGGTATTTGTAGAGATATTTCATGTAGGAGTGCGAAGGCGTGCTGTCGAGATAGAAGTAGTACTCCTTCACGTCCTCGCCGTGGTTGCCCTCGTTTCCAGTTAATCCGAAAATCCGTTCTTTCAGAATCGGATCACGCTCATTCCACAGTGCGAGGGCAAAGCAAATCATCTGCCGGCGATCACTGATCCCGGCCAATCCGTCTTCGTTCCAGCGATAGGCGCGTGAACGCGCATGGTCGTGTGGCAAATATTCCCAGGCATTCCCATGCGGGCTATAGTCTTCGCGCACTGTGCCCCATGCACGTTCGCTGAGGTAGGGTCCCCAACGCTTCCAGTGCTTTCTGCGCGTGCCAGACTCGGCCAGTCGAATTTCCTCTTTTGTCATGAAGGTCTTCGTATTTCAAATCAGGCTTAGCTAACAACCAATTCAGCCGAAACTTGCAAATCGCCGCAAGGCCCGCCGAGTCCTGTATCGTTTACCGGGTCGTCGATGCTTGGATGGTCCTGTAGACACTGGGATGGTGAATCGTGGATAAGATTAGGGTGCCAGTCGTTTCTGGATGACTCGGTGTGGGCGTTGCTACTCATATCTCCTCCGTAAGTTTCACGATTCCACCTGACCTTCACAAGTTCATAACTGGCGCTCGTCGCTCTTATTCCCTGCTCTGCGCTACTTTTTCATATGAGGCTCAAGAGCCATGTAAACTCAGCCCAAATAATCGCCATGCGTGTTGAAGTTGTGTAGGAGTTGGGATTTTCCCTGCGGGAAACCAGATTAAGCCGCTACGACAACCGTTCCCTCAGCCCGGCTAACACAGGGCAGCACATAACCGGCATTTTTCTGCTCAGCCGTCAGCCCGGCTTCGACGTCCATTTGGACGGTGCCGCTCAGAACTCGCGTAGCGCATGTGCCGCATAGCCCCTGGCGGCAGCCATACGGAATCTGCACTTCGTTTCGTTCTGCCAGATCGAGCAGAGTGCTCCCGGCGGACGCCTGACAAACCTTTTGCGAGTGAATGAACACAACGGTTTCGGTCGCGCGGGTTGCCAGTGAACGAGACTCTGTGGTCGGTTTGCTCTCCCCAAAACTTTCCTGAAGGATCCGGTCCTGGTTCACGCCGAGAGTCGACAGAATCTGGCGTGCGTTGTCCATGAATCCCTTGGGACCACAAAGAAAGAAAGTGGGTGCATTCAGATCGGTCACGTTGCGGGTGACAAATTCCTCACTCAGGCGCCCACTGCGCCCTTCCCAGGTTGGATCTGGTCTCGACAGGTACACTTCATACTTGAAATTGGGAAGAGACCTGCTAAGCCTCACCAGTTCGATTTCGAATATGATGTCCGCGCTTGTGCGCACACAATATAGGAGCGTCACAGGAGTAGCGAGTTCAAGGTCGTCGATATAACGCAACATCGAAATCATGGGTGTGATCCCACTTCCGGCCGCAATGAGAACTATGCTCTTGTGTCGTGTCTCGTCAAAGTAAAACCGGCCATACGGTCCGTTTGCTTCCACAGCGAGCCCTGGCATGGCCCGCTCATTGAGAAAAACAGATACACATCCATTTTCCATTCGCTTGGGCGTGATTTCCACATAGTCCCCGTGGACCGGCGAGGAAGAAATGGTGTAAGAACGCGTTACTCGTTGGTCATCGATTGTCCAGTTGAACGTCAGAAACTGCCCTGGCTTAACCCGGAGCAGTCTTTCGTCTAGAACCTGGAAGCGCAGCGTTTTGGTGTCGTGTGTTTGCTGCTCGATCTGGGACAGCAGAAGATGCACTCGGCTCTTCGAGCTTTCGTGGTTGTTTAATGGGATTCCCCGTGCAGGAATCTCCGGAATACCCGATGACTCTCCGGAAGCATGTGGCTGCTTCCTCTTCTTAAACACCAAGGCGCTCTGGACAAGGCACACTGCGACAACCACGCCAGTCGCGAGCCTTAGGCCCAAGCTTCCAGGGTTCGCCGAACGAAGAAGTTCTGAGAACGTAGGGAGGGCCACAAGCACGAACGCAATCACGAAAATAGTTATTCCTAATGCCTTCAGCGACGAGTGGCTGTGCTTGTAACGGCGTGCGATCAATATTTTGAGCAAAAGCAGAGGCACGAGGACGAGCACAAGCGCAATATGCAGAACCAGGTGCGTAGGCAGACGACCCGTTATCCCCAAACCAGCGAGTCTCTGACTCATGTTGTAGGCCATGATGCAGAGCAGGATCACAAACAAGTAGCCACTCGCCCGGTGAACAGAGATCAAGCGGGTTCTCATCCTTATGCTGCGCGAGGGCTGAGAAGCCTCCAGCATCATCACTACGTTGGCGGCAGCCAGTGTGACAAAGGCAGCGCCGGCCACAATAGCTGAAATATTCGACATAGGCTTCGATCCCTTTGCGCCGCTGACCTGGGTTCGCTCTAGAGCCCTAAAATAACTGGCATTGGACGTACTAGAGTCGAGAGTCCAGGTATATCCAGCAAGAGCTAGGCAAGTGATAAATCAAGCCACGAACGCGAGTGCTATGGCTCGATATTTCATGTTGTATTTCTTCCATTCCTCGTTTGAAACGATCTCACGTAGCGCGAAATTGGCTACTTGTGACCCCTCGACGTTCAGGAGAATTTGCGCCCTGTTAGTGTTAACCGGATCGATCCTGATTTATTCCAAGAACTGGGTATGTTTGTTCGGGAGAGACTTTTTGAATCCATTTAGGCCAACCGAGGCCAGAAGGCCGCCCCGGTGATTAGGACGATTTGTCGGTTCTTCCAGATGTATCACTTGGAATCAAAGTGTAGGCAGCGGCAAGCGAGGACTTTAGCGGACGAACTTATAGCCCATTCCGTGTACCGTGCGGAGTTTTAGCGGTTTGGCGTATCGCGCTCGGCTTCCGGCAAATCGGCATGCCGTCAGGAGACCAAGCTGACGACATGTGCGTTTTTGGGGACCGGTCCGGAGCCATTAGTGTGGTGAGAAGTTTGGATTCTGTACTATTTTGCGTGGAGAATCCGGGACAAGTGGCAAATAAGGTTGTAAACGCTAGGTTCAGCACACGGTCTCGACGTGGCATAAAGCGGATCTGATGCGCGAAGACCTCTGCGATATTAAACGCTACCGAATCCGGTTAGCCATGTTCTGTCTTCTTCTCATCGCGCTGTTGAGTTTTCACGGCGCCGGTTCCGGCCGATCGCAAGCGCCCGGACCAAACGCGCCGGTCTGGAGGGCTGATCACCACATGCATCTGGCCTCTCCTGAACTAGGCCGTCTAGTAGGCGAGTGCCTCCCGTCCAACGACCCTCCTGCTGTTTTTGCCGCTGATGCGGTACGTGCACTCGATCAGGCCCATGTTTCCAAAGGAGTGATTCTACCCTGCGCTTATCTTTATGGCATGCCATCGCTTCATTTGAAGCCGCACGAGATCGCGGCACTAACGCGACGCGAAAATGAGTTTATCGCCGAACAGGTTGCGCAGTTTCCAACTCGCCTGGTTGGATTTCTTTCCGTGAATCCCCTGTACGATTCCGCGATCGAGGAGATCCGGAGTTGGCAAGGAAGTCGCCAGTTCATCGGTCTCAAGCTGCACTTCACTGCTTCTGCTGTGGATATGAGGAACATAGCTGAGCGCCGACAACTGGCAAAGGTAATCGCAGTTGCGGCCGATGAGACCATTCCCATCGTCATTCATCTTGGAGGAGGAAAATTCAATGCTGCCGATGCTGAGCTCTTCATTCGAGATGTGCTGCCTAGTGCGGGAGAGTCATGGGTGCAGATCGCTCACGCCGGGGAGGCTGGTCCCGAGAACGCGGAAACAATCTAGCTGTGCTGCACGCATTCGCCGACCATAACGTGCGAGGCGATCCGGCCACACGGCACGTCTTGTTCGATATTGCCTATGTGTCGGCGCCCGACGATACTGCACTAGCTGCCACTTCTTTGGCAGAGCAAAAGCGGCGAATCAGCATGAAGCGCTTCCTCTTCGGGTCCGATTTCAATGTCCTGACACCTCAGGAAGAGATCAGGAACCTTCGCAAGCTGGGCTTAACCAACCAGGAGTGGCAAACGTTGAGAGAAAATAGCGCGCCATGGGCGTGTTGAACTGTTGAACGCCGCCTTAGCGGTAGCGGTCGCTTGAACGCTGCCTTAGCGGTAGCGGTCGCTGCAGAATTGCAAACAAATGCCCACTAGCCTTGTGAGCGATCAACCGAGTTCCCGTGGCCGTGGTCGATACTCTTGAGAATGCTGATGTGGCCGCTCAGCTTTTCATTAGGGCGCCTTCCGCAGGCTCCCGAGACTCCGGTTCAGGCTTGAGAGTTGAACAAAGGTCACAGTCCCCAACTAATACGTGAGTGCAATCGGTTTTGCCGGCCTCAGGCGCAGTATCGAGTTCGGCCGCGAGTTGAGATTTTAGGCCACGTGTCGCATTCTCGAGTTCAGCTTTAGCTCGTGCCGCGTGGGCCAGGAGTGTGTGCAGCCGCTTCGGCCCCAGTACCAAAAGCCCGAGTATAAGCACGAATAGGATTTCCATGCCAAAGCCCACGATTCACCCCTTGGTTACGTTCTGGTCGTTAGCGACGGTCGTGGTTGTGCTGGCCGGCTTCTCTTCCTCAGCTTTCATGGCTGACTTGAAGCCGCGGATGCCTTCTCCGATTCCTTTGCCCAGCTCGGGAAGTTT
>DATNNE010000197.1:0-145624 GCA_035601995.1 Terriglobales bacterium | reverse complement strand
GGGAGTATTACTTTCGCCGCGGGTGGGAATATTAATTTATTCGGCAACAATCAGGTGACGCTGAATGGCTCTATAAGTTTCGTCAGAACTGATCTTGCCGGGAGTCCGCAGTGGGTTCCCATATCGCAGTTTCAATAGAACCTCCAATTGCTACCGACGTGGCGCGGCATACAACATCGAGCAGGTCCCCTGCCGGAGCAAGTGGCTAACAATTCTCTGTAAAGGACCATTCTTACCGCCAACTTACAAGTAGCGCGGACCTACGGCGCCTTGATTTGGTTCGGTGCGATAAGCTCCAATCAGCATGTCCTGAAAGATACCCTTAGAAGTAACTGGGAAAAGAGAAGCGTGAATCTGGTAGTCAAATCCGGCGCGCTCAAGCTGCGCGAGAAAGTCAGCCATGCAGGAGCGCTCATCCCCTATGTGATGGTGGTATTCGACAACCATCTGCCTAATGAATTGAGCCTTCCCGCTAGAAAGCAAGTCACAGAGAACGCGATGTTCCGAACCCTCCACATCCAATTTGAGAAAATCGATCGGTCCGGAAATGAAGTCGGAGAGTCTTCTACTCTGAACTTGAATGGCCTTACCCTTAAGCCTGGATCGATCGGTGCTCATCAATGGTGACCCAGGAGTTGTGTGATCGACGAAGAATTCAATTTCTCCGTTCTCAAGCCAGAGAGCACAATTGTGGACGACGACATCTCTTAGCTGGTTTTGATCAACGTTTCTTTTTAGGACGGCAAAGGTCGTCGGATCCGGTTCAAATGCCTCAATTCGAGCTTTTGGATAGAGCCATTTGAAATAAAGCGTCGCCATGCCCATATTAGCTCCACAGTCGAGGATCACAGGAGATTCGCTGTTGGCGCGGAAGTAGTAATGTTGTCGAACAAAAATCTCCCGGTAAAGATTGAGGAGACTTGGACGATCAAAATACGTTATGTCAAAACCCAGCATTTTCCCAGACGGGCGAACCCGGTTAAGCCAGATCTCAAGCTTCTTCCCTGCAGAATGGGGAGTCCGCAAAAGGTAGTATGTATCGTTTCCGAATCGTGCGAGCTTCTTAATCATCACTTACCTTAGGCGCCATTGAAATGTTTGCGCGCAAAAACATTCAAGAAATTTAAGGGATATATGAGTCTACACGAAATGGCTTTAGAGGGGCGATGTGCCCGTGGACGTTTGACTCCGCGGTCTAGCTTCGCGAAAAGAGCATAATGTGTTTTGAACCTGCAGTCAGATGTTGCAGGGAGATAAAGTTGTTATCGATTTAGGAGTTCTCGACGCTTGTGATTTGGGAGAATGCCATAAATGCTCGCAACCCTGCTGGCACACTTAATCTAGAATGTGCTTCTTGGCTCGCGGCGCGGCTCCTTCCGCGGTCTTGGCAGGAGTGTGCGGGCCTCGGTTTCTTTGGGAGACGCAGGGCTGAGTCCGCCGCGTCCCAGTTTTGCACGCAAACGCGTTCGAAGTTACGCTCGACTTTCGAAAAAGGGTCGTCGAAATGAAAAGCAAACCGTTTTAGTATTCCGTATTCGAAGCCTTGGCGGTCGTTACAGTCACGACGATTCCAGTCGATACTGGTTGGGCGGCCAGCCGGGAGAGGTTTTTGTTCAGCTTTCAGGGGTAGCGACGGAGGCACTCCTCTAACCGGATTGAGTTTTGACGAGGCTGGGAACCTCTACGGTACGACCGTTGTCGGCGGCACGTACGGATGGGTACAGTTTTTAAGCTGACACGGGATTCTAGGGGCGAGTGGAGAGAGACGGTGCTTCACAGCTTTCAGGGTGGCGTCGACGGCAAATATCCCTTACGGTGGTGTCACGATGGATTCAGAGGGAAACCTCTATGGCGCGACGGTGTCCGGCGGCGAGGGCGGAACCTGCACCGGCGACGGTTGTGGCACCGTTTATAAGTTGAGCCGATCGCGCCGCGATCTCAGAACGCCGGAGCGGGGCGGTTCCACCAGGCGACCCTGCTGTTTCAGTTGCCTAAGGATGCGACCACGATGGAAGTCGAATCCGGCAGACGCCGGCGGCGTAGCACGGCGAGTTTCGCCTTGCCCCAGCGGCGCAAGCTACGAGCAGTTTGATTTGTACGTCTTTTTGAATCGGCGTTAGGCGTGCCGCCCCCAAACGTGTATCGGCGGCCACCCATAAGGCTGATGCCTAGGAGGCAAGTTGGGTGGCCTATTACGGTCGAGTCGCTAACTCTCGACCGAGTTTCGGGCAACGTCAGCTTCCAATAACAATGGGAAAAATGTCTGCTTTTTCTGCCTCGTGACAACTGACACAATCGAAGTCTTAAAAATTCACTTCCTTTTTTGGTTCCCGGCAGCCGCTTCGTCCGCGTCTTTAGCGGCGGTCTTCAATTCTTGGTTTACTTGGATTAAGAGTTCTCTCGCCTTCTCCGCATGTCCGTGCATGTCGTATTTGTTGTCTTTCTGTGCGGCTGCGATGTAGCCGTTCGCTTCAACAATATGGCGCTGCGCTTCTGCCAAATTGGGGTGTACGATTTTGTTAATGTCTTGCACTGGGTCTTGAGCTAGTGTCACGGTACCGCAGAATAGCACGGCGCTCAGAAGCGTGTGGATTGGTAGGCTTTTCTTCGTCATGGACCTGCCCTCCTCTTACAGCAGAATTTAGGTCTAAAGTGTACCACCGGCCCAGTACCTTCGTGGTGTCGTAGCTCCTCCGCCGCGGTACTGGTGCCTTAGCTGCGATGCACTCTGGCACGCATTACACAGCGCGATCAAGTTCTCCTCCGAGTCTTCGCCCGACCGGCTTCGAAAAGTTTTATGGTGCACCTCAAGGTTGGACATTGCTCCGCAAGATTGACATCTCCAGCCGTCGCGACGGAGCACTTGGTTGCGGAGAGTGTCGTACTGGTCGGGATCGAGGCGCAGGGGAACGCGTTTCGGCCGGATCCGATTCACGACGCTTTCTCGGTCACGTGGTGCAGAAACGTCCGCTTCTCTTCGCCGGGGAGGAACTTGAAGAACCGCAGAGCCGATTACAAGAGAACATTGGGATCTTCATTCTCCAGATTCGCTCCTGCCAGAAAGTCTGCGCAGATCATCTCCAGGCAGTAGCCGCGGGACTTGTCGCTGCCCAGCATCAGAGCCGCCGTCTCGATCGCCTGCTCCACGATCGGAATCTGGCTTTTGTATAGTTTGAAATAGACCATCTCCCACGGCTCGGTCTCCTGCCCCGTTAACTCCCTCTCGACTTCCTGCTTAAATTCTTCCTTGGGCATCTCGCGGGCTTTGTGCAACCAGGTTGCACAATCGAACCGCTGCCGGTCCCTTCTCGCAATCTTCGCCAGTTCCAACCCCTTCGTCCACCCCACTTCCTTCAGTTCCTTTCTCGCCTGTGGTGGCAGGTACTCATGGATCGACATGAGGTAGTAAGCTTTCCTGCGCGACTCCGGAAACCGTCTTTCCAGGAATTCGTCGAAGGACTTCACGTGCTCTACCCGCCAATACTGTCCCGCGCGAACTTCGCACAGATAACGTCCGAGTTCCACGAACCGCGTATCGCGCTCGACTTCCTTCCGCTGTTCCCAAGCCAGGATCTCGTCGATCTTAGTGAGCACGAACAGCGCTCGGCGACGATTGAGCTGGGCAACATGGGCGGATTCCTAGTAAGAAAGTTCGTCAAGCCAACCAAGGTTCTCGGCTCCTGGCCGCCGCATGAGAGCGGCATCGATCAACTCTTGCTTTCCCAGGCATAAACCCAAGTACGGACACGTGCTGCACGGATTCTGCGGGAAGCGAATGCCGCTGTGCGGCAGAAACTGTGCCGACTCGATTCGTCGGATGGTGTCTTCGACCAACTGGCCGAACTCCTGGCGCGGCACTTGATAGGTTATGGCGCGGCTGGCGGATGCGAATGCGGTCGTCCTGGCAGAATCGGTCCAGAAGCTGAATGCCTTGTTGCAGCATGCGATCCCGGGTGTCGCCCTGCAAGTAGTGCAAGCCCTGGTTCTGACATCCGCTCCATTCGTGAAACAAAGCAGCTGCAGCATCTTCGCGCAGGAAATAAGCAGCGAGTGCGCGTTCAAATGCGCGCCCAAAGAGCATGGCGGCGCGTGTATCTTTTTCCTGCCAGGCATCGAGGTAACGGTGGCGATAACGCCGCGGGCAGGTCAAGTATTGGCTGACTTGCGTGTAGCTGTAGGTCATCAGGCCACCTGCGAGCCATCGAGATTCGAGGGAGAAAGTTCTTCCCAGCCACCGGCGGGAGCAAAACCATCCAGCCGGAGCAGGGAAGCTCCGTTGATGATGATGTGGCTGATCTTCACCACGCCGGTCAGGCCGATTAACTGTGATTCATCGACTTCATCGCGACCGAGCAGTTCGACATCGTAACCGAAGTCGCGCAGAAACCACTTGAGTTTCCACAGAGCCTTAGGGTTGCAATAGAGGCGGCTGGAAATGATATGGCCTGAAAATCGGCTGGGCTCCAGAATGGCGAGAGCGACAGTGTAATAAGGTCTCTGTGCTTGCCGGCGGGCGAGTCGAGCCGCCCCGGTCGAGAAGTGTTGGGATAATCGGCTGATTGGGAGTACGATGTCGAGTTGCCTACGAATTGGCTTGATCTTATCTAGGAAAATGGGGAACTGGGGACTGTGCTGGTTATTTTCGTCGCGGTTTCTCTTTAGTCCATGAGGAGGAGCCATGCATTGTTCAAGTGAATCCGGCGCGTCGAGTTGCCGGCACAAAATATTCTTTCCGCTCGCCACTCTCGCGCTGGCGTGGAGTGCTCTGTTAAGCGCGCAGACCGGCCCGCCCAAGTACGACCTGCACACTGAGACCAAGCTCAAAGGCACGGTGGAAGAGGTCAGGCTGCCACCGAAAGCGAACGACGTTGTTCACCTGATGATGAAAAACGGTGACGAGGTGGTTGATCTGTACTTCTGCCCAAAATCATTTATGGACGACATGGGAGTTGCGTTCAGCAAAGGCGACGAACTCGCATTCACCGGATCGAAGGTGAAATACGGTGGAGCGGATCTGATCCTGGCGCGGGAAGTTGTGAAAGGCTCGGACACGCTGGTGTTGCGGGACGACAAAGGAAATCCTGTCTGGAACTGGAAGCATTAGGCGGGAAAGCCTTCACGTCGGCCGCCGGGCATTAAGTCGTGGAAGCTCGGTGCATCGACAAGGGCCACGCGAGGTGCTGCCGAACTGCCGAGTTGGCCAAATCGTTTGCCTCTGCGTTGTGTTCGCGGCGGACGTGGGAGATGGAGAAATCGAAAGAGTGGGCCAGCTTGCGGCAGATCCAGTGCAAGGAATAGAGACGCGGGCTGCGGCAGGTGTATTCCCCTTTCATCTGCCGGACCACTACCTCGGAGTCGGAGTAGACGTGAAGCTTTCTGGCTTTCAGTGTCAAGGCATACTGCAAGGCTTCCAGCAGGGCGACGTATTCGGCTACGTTGTTATCCTGGCGCCCGATCCACTTGGCGATTCTGATAGTGCGGCCTTCAGAACTGTCAAGTACGACTCCAATCCCAGACGGTCCCGGATTCCCCAAAGAGCCGCCGTCGACGTACGCGACTACATCTGACATTCCCTTTTCTCTCCTGCAACCAACATGCGTGATGTATTGCTTCGACGTCAAGACGCTTTGTTGGTTCGCGTCGCGTGATTTGGGTTGTTGCTGTAAAAGCGACGCGAGCGTCATTGTGCATAATACTGTGGAAAAGCAGGAAAAACGATTTCGGCATTCTGTAACCGTCAATTTCTCAATGGGCTGCGCGCTTCATGTTTGGGGTTTTTGCGTACGCAAGTTGCACCAACAATCGGCATTGACAATTACGAGTGAAGTGTTTAACTTTGCCCCCGTCGACGGCTGAAAGGGTTGGTCAAAATAAACAGTGGCCAGTCCAAAGTAAGCTGAGTGATTCGTTCGCTGGGGCGACTTGGAGAACGACCAGACCCGAAAAAACCGACTGCTCTGCGAGGGGTAGTTGGGGTTTGGAACTGCGAAAGCAGTGATCGCATCAAGGGCCGTGATGGTGCATACTCCACGCAGTTGGCTCCCTCGCAGGAGCTGACGGCTAGAGCATAACCAATATCACGGCCTTTACCTTTTTCCAGCCCCTGTTTCCCTCCGCAGCTCTTCCCTAGGATTCGTGAAAGCGCGTACGATCTACATTCTCGTGGATGGTGCCTCGCATGTCGGAAAAGGTATTCGGACTCGGTATTAATGAAGTGATGGCGTACGCGGCCGTCGCTAATGTGCTGCTCGTCGTGATGCTCACCTCCATCAACATTTATTACGCATGGCATGCTAAGCGGCAGGCGGACGCGAGCAGCGCCCAGGTGGACACAGCAAACCAGCAGAGAGAAATTGCCGCGGAAACTCTCTCGATCCTGCGCAAGCAGATTGAGCAGCAGCGAACCGCAGACCTCGCAACCGTGGGGTTGCAGTTGAAGGTTGCGATTCACACCGTTGAGGACTGGCTTAAGAGAATCGGTTCAACGGCGTTTCCTCAGCTACCGGATGAGATCCGGATTCTTCCGATCGACTTCAGCATCGCGACACAACGAGCGAATGCGATCGATCCGATTGTGGGAGAGAATATGGGAGCCGCGTCGCTTTACGCCGGAGAGGCAGAAACCAACATCCGAATTTTGCGGAGCGGGAATCCCGCCAAGCCCGAAAACTGGAAAGAGATGCAAGACAAAGCCACGAACAATTTGAACATTGCGAAGTACAAGCTGAATGTGGCTCGAACCCGATGGGAGTCCACGAATGCGTGATCAGCGAATTGGCCGCCAGACAAGCCATTTGGGCAAGTTTGGGCGGGCTCAATGCGGCTTTGGTATTGGCGTCTGACTTCCAGATAACCCGCCGAAACCCTTGACCCGCAGGGGTTAGCGGAGGATAATGGCGGACCTGAAGTTCGATCCCATGCTTGTCGGGCAAGTCATGAGCCGGGCGGCAATGATCGAATTCACGGCTCGCACGTCTCCAGGCAAAAGGAGTTCCGTCCATGAGCGAAGAAATCAACAAGCGGGTTGGCGACTACCAGATTCTCAACGAGTTGGGCAGCGGAGGGATGGGCCGCGTTTACAAGGTGCGAAACGTCATTTCCGATCGCATCGAAGCCATGAAAGTTTTGCTGCCTGACCTTGCCGGACGACAGGAATTAGCCACTCGTTTCCTGCGCGAAATTAAACTCATGGCCAGCCTCAACCACCCTAATATTGCCCAGCTTCGAACCGCCTTCACCGCGGATAACCAGCTGGTGATGATTATGGAATACGTCGAGGGCACCACGCTGGCCGACCGCCTGGAAAAACATGGACCGATCCCGGTGCCCGAGGCGGTGAATTACATCGGCCAGGTGCTGGATGCGCTGAGTTACGCGCACGGTCAACATGTAATCCATCGCGACATCAAGCCTGCCAACATTATGGTGACGCCGCAGGGAGCGGTCAAGCTCATGGATTTTGGGATAGCCCGTGCCGGTGACGGACATAGCCTTACCATGACCGGCACCACGCTGGGATCGCTGGGCTATATGTCGCCGGAGCAGGTTAAGGGAGAAGTCACGGATGCGCGCTCTGACCTTTATTCTGTAGGCGTGTCATTGTACGAAATGGTCACGGGGCAGCGGCCCTTCCGGGCGGATAGCGATTTTTCGCTGATGACCGCGCATGTCAAGGAGGCGCCGAAACCGCCGGTCGAACTGCAGCCGGGGCTGCCGCCGGCACTGAATGAAATCATCCTGATGGCGATTTCGAAAGACCCGGCGCAGCGATTTCAATCAGCCGACGCTTTCGCAAATGCTCTGAGCAGCGTGAGCATGGCTGCCGCTGCCGAAAAGGTTGCCGCACAGGATGCTTCCGAGGCCTCCACCGCGGAGTACACTGTGGCTGCTCCGAGTGTCCCGGCCACTCCTCCAAAACAAGTCATAACGCCGCTTCGCGCGCCGACGGCCGCCAAGCCAGCTGCGGTTTCAGTTCCAGCGTCCGTTCTCGCCCAGTCGCCTCTGCCGTCCAGCGGCCACCGCGGCTTGTATATGGCGCTCGGAGCGTTAATTGTATTGGCGGTGTTGGTCGCTGGTGGAATCTACTTGCCGCGTCATAGCAAGACAGAAGCCCGTCAGAATGATGCTCAGCAAAGCGCTCCTCCAGCTTCACAGACGAACGCGGCGATGCCTAATACAATCCCCAATACCGTGCAGCCGCAAACTGCGCCCGCGAATTCTGTTCTCAACTCACCGACTCCGGAGTCGCCCCAACCGGCTCCGCCCGCGACTGCTCCTGCAGAAGGGATCTCGAATGCTGTGCAGAGCAGTCCTGTTCCGCCGCCACCTGCCCCTCGCCCGAAGAAACTCAACTCCCAGGCGATTGCCGCCGGGCAGCAGTCTTCTGCACCTGCGCAAACCGCTAATCAAGCTGCAAGCCCGGACCAAATGGCACCCGCGATTGATCGGGATGAAGTGGAGCGTCAGATCGATCAGGTCTCCAACCGGGCGGCTGCAGTGAATGGCAGTCTGGACAGGCTACAACAACAGCAGAGCGCTGCCGGATACGGTCTTCGCGGCGACATGGCAGCCAAGCAGGCGAGCATGAACACGAACCTGTCTAGGGCGGAAAGCGCGATGCAGCGGGGAGATGTAGCAACGGCCAAGAAGCACGCGGCTATGGCAGAAGGCGATGCTGAAGCGTTGGAGCACTTCCTCGGACACTGACGGAACCACGAGATAGGAGTGCGCAGTCGTTCAGAAGAATGCGTAGTCCTGTCCGATAGCCTAGGGGTGCCCCACCCTGCGCCAGGCAGCCAGATCGAAAGGGCGCAGCATCTCGCTATTGCGTCACTGTCTTGACGGCATCGCCTGTCTTGAACCCCGATCCAGAAACTGGGGTGGCTATCGAAGAAACGTCGTCCACATCCGTGACCTTCACCACTCCCACCGGCGTACTCAAGCGGCGAAGTACTTGCCCGGTCGAGGGATCTTTGATTTCCTTGGTGACGCGTTCCACGTTGAGTTGATCGCCGACCTTCACGCCCGCCTTGGCGCCTACATTAAGGATAAGCTGACTGCCATCGACGGCCGCGACCAGCCCCTGCACGGTGATCGTGCGAGCCACGAGTTTATCTTTGTCCGCGATCACCTCTGTGCTGGTTTGCTCCACGGCGGCTTTCACGGCTTCGCCGATGATGGTGCTTTGAAAATCGCTGCTGCCAAAGTCCGCATTGCCTCCGCCAAATCCGTGCCAGTTGCTGCCGCCGCCCAGCAGGGAAGTGCTTTCCCGCGACGATTCTCCCTTGCCTTCGGCCACGCCTAGAATCTCGGCGGTGTCGATGTCAACGAGACGCGCGGTTAGCGCCACGATGGCTTTTGATTTTTTGTGGCCAAATCCTCCCACGCCGAAGCCCGGGAAGCCACCGCCTGCGCCGCCAACGTTCGTATTCTTGGTCTCATTGCCGAATTGAGTAATACTGCCCACGATGATCGCATCCACACCCAGCAACTTCCCAATCTTGGCGGCTGAATTGGGGTTGGCGCGGTCGCTGTTGGAGAAGTTCTGCTCGGTAAGAATCTTGTCCAGCGCTTTTCGTTCGATCACGGAGTAGCTGCCATCCTTGACCAGGTATGTCACCAACAAGTCAGAGATGCCTTTGCCGATGTCGACGTCCTGACCAAAGATTCCGGACACTCCGGCATGCACCGTAGCGTAGTCGAAGTCGAAAACAGCCACCCGTTTCTTGCGGCCTTGCACCGGTGTTGTCGTGGGCGTTTGCGCCGCCGCGGGCGCCTGCGCCGCTCCTGTGGCTTGCGCCGGACGGGGAGAAGCCGTCACCACATTGGTTCCCACCAGGCAAACGAAAACTGAAAACGCCAAAACATATATTTTAAGGTTCTTCATGCGACCTCTTTTCGACAGGACTGACGACCCCGTCAGAACTTTCGCCCGAGGCTACCTCGGGATGCAATTCTTGTCAACCTCAAGATTATCGGGCCAAGTGCAGGAATTGTTGGACAACACCCCTTTGTGGAGGAGAAACAAAAATCGTTATCGGGCGAGCCATTTGTTGTGGCGGACGTTTCGTGTTCGCCTTACCCAACTTGTGCTACCTCTTACCACCAAGAGGCCATTTACCAAATCCGTTAAGAAAAGTATTTTGACAGCGAAGAGTTTTTTGGGCAAGCGCGTTCATGAATCGTCCGTGACTTGAGGGGGTTGCGGCACTCTCATCCGATGGCGACATGCTTGCCCGGTGGGAATCTCCTACTCGGAAATCAAAAAATGACAAACAATTTTGAGCACTCTTTTGCGATCATTCGGTTCAACGAGAAGACCTACATATCAGGTGGGGTCGTGGCCGTTGTCAAAGGAACGGAGAGCGCGCAAAGGACTCTCAATGATTTCGAATGGTGCCAAAGCCAGGAAGACCGAAGCTCCGGCTGGCGTTACTTCCTGGAAGAAACCGATCTGCAGCCTGGAATCGACCCTGCGAAGGCAACCAGACTTCGCCAATTGCGGCTTGATCTTCAGGAATCCCAAGCAAAGAGCGTGTAGCAAGAATCCGGCAGGATGAAACAGCATCGCGGCAGGACCCCGCGATGAACCGCACGATATTGCGCAGAACGTGCAGTCCTGTTGCACCGTCACGATCGACGTGCCTACTGTGTCAACCAGAGAACCAGCCGATTCAAAGTAGTATGGCAGCGGAACCGTAATCCGATGCGGAAGCCAAACCAATCTATGAGTTCAGTTACGCCGTCACGCGCGCTCACCGCATGAAACAAGTGCTACAGCAGGCGCGTGTGGGCGAAATTGTGGTGATGGATGTTCCCGTTCCCAAACTGCTGCCAGGATGTGTCCTGGTGCATTTGGCAGCGTCGCTGGTTTCGGCCGGCACGGAACGAGCCTCTTACGAATTCGCGAACAAAAACCTTCTGCAAAAAGCGAAAGCCCGCCCGGATCTGGTACGCGAAGTTATCAACAAGGTTCGACGAGATGGTGTCTTCTCGGCAGTCGCTGCGGTTCGCAGCCGTCTTGATCAACCGAACGCGCTGGGCTACAGCAGTGCTGGAACAATCGTTGGGGTGGGAGAAGGCGTTACCGATCTCCGGTTGGGCGACCGTGTTGCTTGTGCCGGAGCCAGCTACGCCGTGCATGCCGAGTTTGCCTGTGTCCCACGATTGCTGGTCGCCAGGATTCCTCCCGGCTCAGCGGTGAGCTTTGAGGAGGCTGCATTCACCACTCTGGGCGCTGTGGCTCTGCACGGGGTTCGCATCGCGGATGCGAAGCTGGGCGATGTCGTCGCGGTCATCGGTCTTGGTCTTCTCGGCCAACTAACGGTGCAGATACTCAAAGCAGCGGGCTGCCGCGTGCTGGGAATGGATATTGCTCCTGAGCGCGCCGAACTTGCGTTGCGCCTGGGTGCGGATGACGTGAGCATATCGAGGGAGGGCTTGCGCGACCTATGCCTGGGCTACTCCAGCGGTAACGGAGCCGACGCCGTCGTGATCACGGCGGAGACAGCCAGCAGCGAACCGGTGGACGTAGCGGGAGAAATCGCCCGCGACCGTGGGGTTGTGGTTGCGGTCGGAACGGTGGGCATGGATGTCCAGCGCAAGCTCTACTTTGAAAAAGAGTTGGATTTTCGGGTTTCCCGCTCCTACGGGCCGGGCCGTTACGATTCGGCGTATGAGCTAAAGGGTCGCGATTATCCAATTGGCTACGTGCGTTGGACTGAAACTCGAAATATGGGGGCGTTTCTTCAACTTTTGTGGGAAGGCAAGCTCGATGTGAAATCGCTGATTACTCACCGATTTCCGATTGAACGGGCTCAGGGCGCTTATGATTTGATCACTGGAAGGATGGGCCATCCATTCCTGGGTGTGTTGATCACGTATCCTGAGCAAGCTGAAGAGACTCACGAAATTCAATTGGCGGGGAAGGGAACTGGGCACGTTCTTGCCGATGCCAGGATGGCGATCGGAGTTCTTGGGGCAGGCAACTTTGCCATGAGCACGCTCCTGCCTGCGATCAAGAACATTCAGGGAGTGGAATTGGTTGGCGTGTGTGCTGCCAATGGCGCCCACGCGCGTCACGCGGCAGGGAAGTTTGGCTTCCGTTACTGCGCGACCGAGGAGCGGAGAATCCTCACCGACCCGGACGTCAACACGGTTGTCATCGCCACTCGACATCACTTGCATGCTAACCAGATATTCGCTGCGCTAGAAGCCGGCAAGAACATCTTCTGTGAGAAGCCGCTTTGTCTGACAGAAATTGATTTAGCGGAAATTGTTCGGGCTCACGCGATCTCTGGGCGCGATCGCCTGCTGATGGTCGGTTTCAACCGTCGATTCGCTCCCATGGCAACAAAGATGAGAGCGTTTCTCAAAGGAGTGCGAGAGCCGCTGGCGTTGCATTACCGCATCAATGCTGGTTTCGTCACACGCGATCACTGGATCAACGATCCTGAACAAGGTGGCGGCCGAGTGCTTGGGGAAGTCTGCCATTTTGTAGACTTTCTGACTTTTCTGGTCGGTGCGCTGCCGATCGAAGTGCAGACGCGGAGCGTGAACGGTCTAGAACAATTCTCTGACGACAATGTGATTATTTCGCTGCGATTCGCGAATGGATCGCAGGGCACGATCAGTTACCTTGCGAACGGCGACCGATCTTACTCCAAGGAACGGCTAGAGGTTTTTGGCGGAGGCGCTGTGGCGGTGCTGGAAGATTTTCGACGTCTGGAACTGGTGCGGCATGGACGCAAACAAACATTCCGCTCGCGATTTCGTCAGGACAAAGGGCATCGCGGCGAGCTGGAGGCGTTTGCCGCTGCGGTTTGTGGTCGAGGTGAACTTCCAATTCCGTTTGATGAGATTGTTTCGACGACGCTGGCGACTTTGCGCGCGGTCGAGTCGCGCTCGTCGGGACAACCGATCGAGGTGAACACAGCCGATTTTATAAGATCCAACTCGAAATCACGCCGCGCTGCTTCCTAATCGTGCCGAGTTCTGATTTGCGATTGTTATCTCTTTAGTTAATGGTAATTCGGTAACTGGTCAAAACCCGCTCCCATGGCCGATTACGAGGCCAGATGGCATCAGGAATCCGTTCAAGTTTTATGGGCTACCGAGCACACGAATTGCCCGTATCTATATTATTCGGCAGTATTTGCCTCATAGTTGCAAAGCCTTGCGAAGGTTGCAAGAATTATCAGTCTTGACCCGCTGCACCCCACACGCTAGATTGCTTGCAGTGGTTTACGGATTTGGTGAACGGGTTCCCCTCCTGATAGTAGCCGATACCCAGTAATTCCCCCCACGAGAAGACGGAATTCAGAACTTCCCCCAGTTTAGAAACCGTAGGGAGAAAAAATGATTAAATTAACCCAGAAGTGTTGGGGCGCAGTTGCAATCGCATTGTTGTCTTTTACGCCTTGCGCTTTTGCCAATAGCAGTCTGACCATGACCGGCGCGGGAAACAACGTCATGGACGGAATATACGTCGGTCCTTATTACGCGACAGTCAACGGCGTTGCGAATACGCCGGTGATTTGCGACGACTTCGCGGACGAAACCTACATCGGCAGCTCGTGGAATTTCACCGCCAACAACTTTTCAACTTTAGGCAGCGCGTTATGGGGCAACCAGACGACGAATTACGAGGCAGCGGCTTGGTTGACTCTCCAGATGCTCTCCTTGAACAGCAACCCGAGTAACGCGACGCAGGTGGGATATCTTTCGTACGCTATCTGGTCATTGTTTGACAAGGGTGCTCTCAACGGTCTGAGTTCCACGCAGTTGGCGGGAGTGAACAGTTGGCTCAGCAAAGTTCCATCGGGCTTGACGCCGGGTGAATTTGCCAACTTTGTCATCTTGACGCCGAAAGGCTGCAGCAATGGCCCTGGTTCTTGCCCAGGTCAGGAGTTCCTGATGCTGGTGCCCGAGGGCGGTGCTGCCGCAATGTACTTGCTCTTAGCCGGGCTGTCATGCTTTGGCGCTATGCTGTTACGACGTCGGCGACAAGCGCCGTCGGCAAGCTCCAGCATGGCCTGATTGCTGAGTTCGCGCGGGCAGAAAATACCCTCCCCCTTCTATTCGTCAATCGGCGTCCTCTGTCCGGCGCGACGGATTTTCGTGTCATCGGTTGAACTCAGTCACCGGTGGCTCGACGGCGGCGTTGTGTCCTGCTCCTTCGCCAATCGGTCGATCATTTCCTTTGGCAGTTCCTGCAACAACTGAAGGAAAACTCCGTTGGTCCAACCGAAGCCAACTACATTGGCTTGATATCCCGCAATCACCTGCACGTCTGAAGACCGCGTCACCACGTTGTATTTCTCCCGGATCGTTCCTTCTCTCTTGAAGTTCTCCGCCACAGTAGAAAGAAATTTGGACGAAATTCGATTCGCGTCGTCCGTGAAACCATAGCGGCGAAGGCCCTCCACCGCGAGCAATTGAAGAGGGGCCCATCCATACGGATAATCCCACTGCACGCCGGTTTCGTTCGGGCTCGTGGCTAGCCCTCCTGGCTGTTCGAAGACTTTCACCTGCCGGGCTACCGCTTGCGCCTGCCGCGGACTAGCCAGCCCGGCCCACAGCGGATAAAACGTGGTCAGGTATTCGTAACTCGATCTCGCTTCGGTGCGCAGATCGTAGTCAAAGAATAGACCCCGCCGATCGTCCCAAAGATATTTATCGATGAGTTTCTTGCGTTGCTCTGCCCGCTGCTTCCATTGTCGAGCTTCAGCATTTTTTCCCAGCAGTTGACTGATTTCTTCCAGATCCTCCTCTGTCTTATAAAGGAGACTGTTCAGACAGACCGGAGCAAAGTGATGCGTGGCCGCGCCATAGGGACCGAAGCGGAAAGAAATATCAAACCCCGACTCCCGCATGCTGCGATCTCCCTTGTAGTAATCGGCACTCAACCGGATCGCGCCAGCGGCATCGCACCTCTGATGGGCCATGCTTTGGTCAGCGTCGCAGACTTGCACCCTGTATTCAGGCCCAACTACCGCCTGCGCTTGCTGTGCGCCGTCTTTCACTACCACGTAGGTTCGGGCCAGTTCCGGATGTACGACAAAGTAGCCAGCAACTTGGCGATGCAGGCCAGCCTCATCCTGCGCGCCCTCGGGCGCTGGCCCATTACCGAAATCGTAATAGCGCGAAAGGCCGGTTGAGCCTGCCAAATGGGGCTCGCGAGTCCACATTTCATAATCGCGCGCGGCGAATCCGTAGGCGCGAGCAAGCCAATCTTTGTCGTCATGTCCCGCAGCTTTCTCCGCGTTATAAACCTCCATAATCATGGAAGTCAGAAACGGCGGCTGGGAGCGAGTCAGATAATACGTGCGGTTGGCGTTCAAAACCGTTCCGTAATGCTCGATTTCGAAGAAGAAGTTCTCCACCATTCCGCGAGCCAGGTCGATTCGCCGATCGTGCAGCAGCCCCAGAATAATGAAATAACTGTCCCAACCATACATTTCGTTGAAACGGCCGCCGGGTACTACGTAACTATTAGGAAGGAACAGAAGCCCTTGCGGCGAAATCGTGCTTACGTCGGCTTGCCCCGGATGCTGAATGGTCGCCGGCAACTGTTCGACATGTACCTTGCAGACTTGTTCGAGTTGCTTTACGGAATCCGGTTCCGGAAAGTTCGCCGGCAAATACAGCAGGGCAGCCTCTGGCAACTTGGGATCCACGACACTGTCGCAACGAGTCATGGAGCGTGTCAGCACATCCCAGTTCGAGGCGATGTATTGCAGGACCGGGCCCAAGCCGGTGCCGGTTTGTGCCGACGATGTCCTCGGAAGGAATTGGAAGGCAAAGAGGGAAATCGACAGGATGACTGAGATACAAGGCAAACTCGATAGACGCCTTCGCAGCATGGTCGCCTACTCCTATGGTGGTTAAGACTACATTGCCCGCCTGCTATCCGAAAGACCGACCGTGTTTTGAGCATTCACCGGCGGAGAACTGGCCATGCATACGGCCCTGTGTAAGGGAATTCGACGAATCTGGCAATAGCCGGACCGTAAGAATTTCCTCTCTCCTGGCCTTGTTTGAGCTACCATTGCTGGGACGATTTTGATGGAACGGGACCCCAGAATCAATCGAGACGCGCCGGGAAACGATGCTGCTGGCGTACGCACGCCTTCAGAGGGAGGCACTTCTTCGTCCGACGCAAATCTGCCCTCCGATTCTCCAACCTTAGTAGATTATTCACCAGATGCCCCGACCGTGGTCGACTTTTCCCTGGGATCGCCGGTTCCCCTGCCGAAAGAGAAAAGACGCCCGCCCATCGTGTATCCGAACCAAGCTACGTTGCAGCCGGGCATGGTGCTTGCGCAGAGATATGAGATCGTCGAGATTCTGGGACAAGGCGGGATGGGTGCGGTTTACAAGGCGACCGACCGCGAGCTGAATCGCACCGTGGCGGTGAAAGTAATCCGGCCAGATCTGGCGCGCGACCAAGCCATTGTGGATCGCTTCAAGCAAGAGCTGCTGCTCGCTCATCAGGTGACGCACAGGAACGTCATTCGCATTTACGACCTCAGCGAAGCGGATGGAATGAAGTTCATCACCATGGAGTACGTCGAGGGCGAAAATCTATTGACCCTCCTCCACGAGAAAAAGAAATTCTCTCCCGAAGAAGCCGTGGAAATTATGCAGCAGGTTTGCCGCGCACTGGAAGCGGCGCACACGGTGGGCGTGATCCATCGCGATTTGAAGCCGCAGAACATCATGCGGGATAAGACCGGGCGGATCCTGGTGATGGATTTTGGCCTGGCCCGTACGCTGGAAGGCGATGGCATGACCCAGAGCGGAGCTTTGGTGGGGACGATGGAATATATGTCCCCCGAGCAGGCGCTTGGTAAGCCTCTCGATCAGCGCTCCGACATTTTTGCCTTGGGCCTGATTTTTTACGAGATGCTCACCGGGCAGATGGCGTTCAAGGCAGACAGCGCGCTCGCTAGCTTGATTAAGCGCACTCAGGAGCAGGTCGCGCCCGTATCCGACCACGACGCCACCATCCCACGGTCGGTAAGCAGTATCGTTCAGAAGTGTTTGGAGCGCGACCTCGAACTGCGGTACAAAACTGCCGCTGAGCTTTTGGCTGACTTGGAGACCTGGCAGGGTAAGCGCGCCGGCGCTACGCTGAGCTTTGAGCCCAAGATCGGTCCGTGGGGGAGGACAATCCCGTGGCCATCAATTACCGCGGGCTTAATCGTGGTCGCGCTTGCGATTGGCGGATACCGATTCCGCGACACGCTGTTTTCGCGTTCGCCCGCGCAAACCAATGCGGCCCCCGCCGTGTCACTGGCGATTCTGCCTTTTAGGAACGCTTCCGGCGACCCAAGTTTCGACTGGTTGGGTTCGAGCCTGGCCGAAATGTTGAGCACGGACGTTGGACAGTCCTCGAAATTGCACACGGTGAGCCCGGACCGCCTGCACCAAATATTCACCGACCTGCGCATCTCCCCGACGACCGCACTTGATCCGACGGTGATTCGGCGGGTGGCTGATTTCAGCACCGCCGAGCGGGTTGTCTGGGGACAGTACGCCAAGTTCGGCGAGCAGATCCGCATTGACGCTACCCTGCAAGACCTCAAGAGTGGCGCGACAGTGCCGCTTAGGGCCGATGTCCCCAACGAAAAAGACATCCCCGCTGCAATCGATCGCCTGGCCGATTCAATCCGCCAGAAACTGGCGCTCCCGGACGATGCGCTTAAGGAATTGAAGGCCAGTTCATTCAAGGCGACTTCACAATCTGTAGTTGCGTTGCGCGATTATAACCAAGGCATGGGCTTCCAGCGGGACGGCAAAAACCTGGAAGCGCAGAAACAATTCGAGGCGGCCACCAAGGCAGACCCTAATTTCGCGCTGGCATTTTCCCGACTGGCGCAAAGCTACAGCACTCTGGGTTACGACAACGAAGCCGAACAATCCGCCCAAAAAGCGGTGCTGCTGAGCCAGAATCTGCCGGACGCCGAGAAGTACTTGATTTCTGCCATCCGATCCCAGGTGACGAAGAACTATCCCGAGGCGATCAAGGCTTACGAAAACCTCGCCAAGGCTTCGCCTGATAACTCGGACGTTGAATCCGCGCTGGCCAGCCTTTATAAGGATTCTGGCAACCTCGCGAAGGCCCGTGAATACTACCAGAAGCTGTTAACGACCAACCCGAAGGATGTTGCCGCAACTCTTGAACTAGGTCGCATAGCGCTCAAAAGCGGTGACCCTCAAGGCAGCCTCGACCCTCTGAACCGCGCTCATACCCTCGCAATACAGATGGGCAACCAGGAGCAAGAAGCTGCCAGCCTGCACTTCATGGCTGTGGCTTATGGGATGTTGAGCAAGCCTGAGGAAGACTTGCGCAATGAAGAGCAGGCGCTAGCTATATGGAGGTCCATTGGCCAGAAGCGTGGGCTCGCGCTTAGCCTGAACGAGATGGCTTCGGCTCAAGCTTCGCTCGGCAAATCCCAGGATGCTTTGGCGAACTACCAGGAGGCGCTAAGGCTACGACGCGAAATCGGCGATAAGCGTGGCCTGGGAGACACTCTGATCGACCTGGGCGGCTTCTACGATGACCGAGGCGATCACGATCAGGCGCTGAAAATGTACAAGGAAGCTCTGCAATTGGAGCGCGACCTCGGGAATGAAAGTTTGCAGGCGGTTTGCCTGAACAACATTGGAGGCGTGTACTCGGACAAGGGCCAATACGAGGACGCCCTCACCTACTTCCAGCAGGCATTGCAGTTGCGCGAGAAATCCAAGGCGCCCCAAGATGTCGTTGAGGCGGTCCACAATCTCGGCTACACCCTGGGCGAGATGGGCCAATACGATCAGGCTATTTCGTATTACCTACGGGCGTTGGATTTGCGGCGCAGCATGGACGATCCCCGTGGGGCGGCGATTGAGTCATATAGCTTGGGCACGCTGTTCGGTTACCAGGGACGGTTCGGGGCGGCGATCAACTCCCGGCAGGAAGCCCTTAAGGCTTTTCGCGACATCAAGGACCGCACGCCCTGGATGCCGAGGGCTCTGGGAGGCTACGCAGAAGCGCTCATCCTCGCCGGACGCGGAGATGAAGCGAAGAGTTATCTAGATGAGGCCCTCAGCCTCGCCCGTGAGTTGAAGAATGACAGCGTGTTAGGGGAAACACTAGGGTTCCAGGGTGATATGTTCTTTTACGCGGGAGACCTTAAGTCCGCCCGCTCCTCATACGAGCAAGCGCTGCAGGCCGCTACACGGAGCAAAGAACCGGACACGATTCTGCAGGCGAAAGCCAACCTGGCGAAGGTCGAAGTTCGCGAAAAACACAGTCAGGCAGCCATTTCGAGTCTTCGCTTGCTGATCGAGAAAGCTAACGAAGTCGGGCTGAAGTACACCTCGACAGAATGCTCCATATTTATGGCCGACGCGATGATGCAGGCCCATGACTATACCCACGCACGCCAGCAGTTGGAGCCCGCCTCGCTGCTCTCCGACAAGCTGGGGATGCAACCGCTGAGTGCCCTGGCACATTATTTGTTGGCAGAAATTGAGCAGAGCTCAGGCGGTGACAGTGACGCCGATGAAAACTACCTAGAGGCGCTACGCCTGCTGGATGCTATGCAAAAAGATCCCGGAGCGGAGAAGCTATTGCAACGCACGGATTTCAAGGCGATCTACGACGAATCCAGCAGCAGGACACAGGGAGCCAAGCAATAGAACATCGACGAAATCGATCGCCCGAAACCCGCGTGTCCTTCCCACAGTTTTCTTTTCGAGCAAATTTCCCGCCCCCGTAAATTCGGAGTCCTGAGCGGATTTGCCGCCGCTAAACTTGCCATCCCGAGTACGCTGGCTGTCCCCCAGGAGGCCACCGACAAAAGAGAACACAAAAAGGGCGCCGCTTTTCACGGCGCCCGTTGACTCGAGTTCCTTGATTTCTACTTCACCACTTTGTAAATTACCGCATCTATGTTCTGGTTTCCTCCGGAGTCGTCCGAGGTAACGATGAACGTGTGGAACCCCAGAGTAGAAGTATCGACCGGCCCAGTGCATACCAGTTGTCCGTTTTGAAAATTACAGCTGTTGGTGTTGTTCTTAGCTGGTGGCAACTCGCTCTGCGTACAGGTCGCGACTGTGAGGTACGGCCCCGTAGGGCTGGTGGCGGGCTTCGAGGTAGTCGGATTGCTGCAGGCATAGTTGGCCGTAACTACCTGGTTGAGAGTGTACGTCGTGAAAGTTGGGGTGCTGATCTTGATCCCCGGCGTCTGTTCGCCCGGCGTGTCGTAAGTGGCTACCCAGCAGGAGCCCCCGCCGCCGCTCTTCCCTCTGGTCGTGGCGGTATCGATAAAGAACGTATCGATTTGGTTGCTCTGGAAGAGTGGGCCACCGGTGGGAGTACACGGAGTGAGCCCCGACCCGCCTTTGAGCCAACCGGGGAACGGGTTCAACGGTCCAAAAATCCCCGGGTAGACGAAGAACGGATTTTCAGATTGCTGGTACTGAAAGTCGGTGCCCAGCTCGGCAAAGAAATCCTGCTCCGCGGCCGAGCCGCACGTTCCACCGGGGGAAGTTGGACATGTAACCTGGAACAACACGGACGAATTCAACCCCGAGTTTTCGGCATTGGCGTACACGAAGCAGCGGGCAGGCCAGAAGTTTTTCTGCACCAATGCGTCGCAAGCGGCTTGCGAGATCAGGATTGGCTGGACCTGTATCACCGGCGTCGGGTACGTTTGCGTCAACAGCGCGTTAGCGTCGTAGACGTTCGTGCCTGCAGCGTTCGGGAAGTTCAGGATGGCTGTTTGGGTCGTCGAAATGACCGCAGTCTGGGCCTGCGGGATGAACGTCCAGCTCAGGATGTCTTGGTTATCGTCCCCGCCGCCTGTTGATGCTGTGAACCCCACCCAGGCACTCCCGCTGTTCAAACCCAGTGTGGTCAGGTCGAAGAACACGCCGCCAGGAAACAGGTCCACGTTATCCAGAGTCACATCCAGCAGCTTGGTGGCGGGGCCCGAGTAGTTAATCGTTACGGAATGGACGTTGCCATCGGTCATGGTGCTAGGCAAATTGGAGTTGACCGCAATGCTGCACGACGGGTCGACGCTGTTGGGGAGAGTCCCTGAACAGTTCTGAATCGTCACATCGTTATTGTTAGGGTCGATACCCTGGTTCAAGAACGTGTTGAATTCGACTACGAGACTGTTTGGGATACCGCCAGTAGAAGATGTGCAACCGATGAGAGTGTCATCGCCGAACCCAATACCGCAACCGTCCGGACCTAATGCGTTCGTCCCGGGCGGTGGCGAATTCTGAATTACAAAGGTAATGCCGTCTGCTGGGCCCCAGCTGGTATTGGCACCAGTCAGCTGAAACGTAAAGGTCGTGGAAAACGTGCCCGTCCCCACCGGTTGCTGGGCATTGAACCAGGCGGATCCCGCCGTATCTGTTGAATTTGGAGTGAGCCGCAAGACCGTCCCTGAACCGGAGACCGCCGTGTAAAAACCTGGGTACCCCGTCGTCGTACCGTTTAAAGTCACGCAAGTTTGGTTGGAGCTGAAATCGGGCGTATAGTTTGGCGACGTGGGGCAAGTCTGCGCCCAGGCTGCTGAGCTTCCCACCACCACTGCCACAGCCGCGATCGCGGCCATCACCATGAACCTCATGATTCCTACCTTCATAGATCCCCCTGTTAAGCGCACGCTGGATTGCCAGACGAATGTTTTGAATACCATCTTGTGAGCACGAGCAACAAAATCCGTGCGACCGGCACAGGGGATTTGCCGCTTGGGCTCGTAACGAAAAAACCTAGGACAAAGCTCGGAAGTCTGAGACTAGCCGTCTCCGATTCCTCTGGGGGAGAAAGAACCCGCCGATCTTACCCGCTTCGGGGCTGATAGTCAATGCAATTCAGGCTCTGGCAGCCGTATTTGACTTGCCAGTTCGGGAGACGTAAGATTTTGCGCCAGTGATCGGCCAAACCATTTCGCACTACCGCATCCTCGAGAAACTCGGTGGTGGCGGGATGGGCGTGGTCTATAAGGCCGAAGACACGACCCTGCACCGCTTTGTCGCGCTGAAGTTCCTACCGGAGGAGCTTGCCAGAGACCGTCAGGCTTTGGACCGGTTCCAGCGTGAAGCCCAGGCCGCGTCGGCCTTGAACCATCCTAATATCTGCACCATTTACGAGATCGGGCAGCACGAAAATAAGCCTTTCATCGCCATGGAGTTTCTCGACGGCCAGACCCTCAGGCACCTGGTCATCGGGCGGCCTTTGGATCTCGACCAACTGCTCGAAATCGCCATCTCAGTCGCGGATGCTCTCGACAACGCTCACGGCGAAGGCATCATCCATCGTGATATCAAGCCTGCCAACATTTTTGTCACCCGGCGCGGACTGGCCAAAGTGCTCGATTTCGGCCTGGCAAAGGTGGTCGCCCGCAAAACCGACGCGATCGACGCCAGTGCCACCGCGATTAGCGACGAGCATCTCACCAGTCCTGGCAGCACGCTGGGCACGGTTGCGTATATGTCGCCGGAGCAGGCGCGCGCCAAAGAGCTGGACGCGCGCACGGATTTGTTTTCCTTTGGCGTCGTGCTTTATGAAATGGCAACCGGCACACTCCCGTTTCGCGGCGACAGCACGGCAGCAATATTCGAATCCATTCTGCGCAAGGCGCCCGTGCCTCCGGTTCGGCTCAATCCAGATCTGCCCCAGAAGCTGGAAGAGATTATCAGCAAGGCGCTGGAGAAAGACCGCAATCTGCGCTACCAGCACGCGGCTGATATGCGGGCTGATCTTCAGAGGTTGAAGCGGGATACTGAATCCGGGAGGACTGCATCCTTCGAGATTCCGCCGCCAACGTCCGCACCAGCCGCCACTCCTCCGCCGAGTACAACTCCGCCTCCAATGGAGTCCGCGAATCCTCAAGCGAGCGGCGCGGCATCGTCGTCGCGCGCGCAGGTCGCGTCCGGACCTGTGAGTCAGGCACCAACCACAGCCCCGGCCGAAAAACGAATATGGTTGATCGCTTCTGCCGCGGCCGCGTTGATTATTGCGTTGGTTGCGGGAGTGTGGTTTTTCCGTGGCCGAAGCGCTCATCCTGCCGGCAGTCAAGCGCACAAATCAATCGCCGTCCTCTACTTCTCCAATCTCTCGCAGGATCAGTCGCTCAACTGGCTCGACAACGGTCTTACCGACATGCTGACCACGAACCTGGCTCAGGTAAAGGGTCTGGATGTGCTCTCCACCGAGCGAGTCATGGGCGCGGTGCAGCGCGCGAGCAAAGATGGTAAGTCTAAAGATGGCCAATCAATGGATCCTGCGCAGGCACAACAAGCCGCGCGCGACGCCGGCGCTGATGCTTACATTACCGGCGCGTTGTTGAAGATCGGACCCACGCAACTTCGTCTCGATGTTCGCGCACAGGACACCAGCACCGGCCAGATCCTGTTCTCCGACAAGCTGGAAGGGCAGGATGTGCAAAGCATTTTTGGGATGGTGGACCGGCTCACTGCAAACATTGCCAGCAGCTTTTTGCCTGCGTCCGACGTGCCTGCAAAAGCGCCGGAGATCGAGCAGGCTTCCACCTCCAACGTCGAGGCCTACCGGCATTACCAACTCGGCGTTGACTATGCACGTCGCTATCTCGAGGCCGACGCCATTCGCGAATTGGAAGAGGCGGTCCGTTTGGACCCGCAATTCGCCGTTGCTTGGCTGCGTCTCGCCGACCAGTATCGCCTTCAGGGCGATTTGCGGCGCGGCGACGAACTCCAGCTTAAGGTCGATCAACTGCAGTCGCGACTGCCGCGATACGAGCAGTTGACACTGCAGGTGGCGAAAGCCAGGCGCTCGCAAGATCCAGAGGCGGACATAGCGGCCCGTCAGCAGTTGGTATCGGAATTCCCGCGCAGCACCATGGATCGAGGTCTTCTCGGCAATATCCTTGGGGGCTTCGGCAAGCAGGAGCAAGGGGTTGCGCTAATCAAACAGGGACTCGCTTTGGATCCGAAAAGCGAAGATCTCTTGAACTTCGAATGCTACGCCTTGGCCTTTGGAGGCGATTTCGATGGCGCCCTCGCCGCCAATGATGCATACATGGCAATTCGTCCTGGCGACCCTAATCCGCTGGACACGCGCGGCGACGTTCTGTACATAGCAGGCCGGGATGATGAGGCTGTGGCCGCTTACCGCAAAGTGCTCGAACTGAAGCCGGATTTCAGCGACTACGGAGAGTACTTGAAGCTGGCGATTGTTTACACCGATCAGAAGAAACCCGACATGGCCAATGCCGCCTTCCAGCAATTTGCCCAGCACGCCTCTCCTCTCTCTCGTCTTTACGTCCCAGGTTTCGAGGCGCAGTTTAAGCAGACGGCAGGCGACCTCGACGGCTCGCTCTCAAGTTATCGGGAGGCGGTAGTGCAACTAGGACGCGCCAAGCAGGGCCGGGCCGCTGGAACTTTTCTAAGACAGTTTGCCGCCTTGTCGGTGATGCTGGGGCAGGGTCCCGCCGCTCTTTCTTTCGCTCAACCGCAGAAGCTAGATGATTACGAACTGCAAACTGTAGCCTTTCTGCAAACGATGGCGGGAAATCGGGCCGCGGCGCAGCAAAGTTTGCAGCGCTTCTCGTCCAGCCATCCCTGGATTGCTCCTCGGTCTATCGAAATTGATCAAGCCTACGCCGACATCGGCGCTGCAGTCCACAACGGTGACGGACAAGCCGCGTTGAGCCAGGCGGCCAGCATTCCCGATTTTCAAGACGCTTATCTGCTTTACCTCAAAGGGCGCGCCCATCTGCTTACCAATGATTATGCATCGGCTGAGACTGAGTTTCATGGATCTTTACGAAGCGGGCGTTCGCTGGCGAACTCAGGTTCTCTGAGGCAGAGATTCCCCGTGCTTGGAATTCTTTCCCACTACTATCTCGGCCAGCTCTACGAAAAAACGAACAAACACGATCAGGCGATCAACGAATACCAAGAGTTTCTCTCTCACTTTCAGACTTCGCAATCTCGCCTCCTCGAGGTCGGAGAAGGTCGCGCTGCCCTCAAGCGACTGATGCAGTGAAAACGTAGGTTGTTGCTCTTACGCAGCTGCCGCCAATAACAGCGATTCGACTTTGGTGTCCAAATCGCGCGCGACTTTCAGGGCTTCCGGATTCCCGTACGGAGCAAGAAAACTTGTCATGCGGTCGTAAGAAAGATGCACGCCATCCGCTCGTTCGTCGATCAGAATTGTCACCGGTGCGTAAGAACCAGCGTCGGGCACATGCTCGACCATCTGCTTCATGATTAGTGGATTGCCCGCGACCAGGCGCAGGCTTTTAGGCGCGTCCTGTCCTCGCTGCTTGCGCAGGATTTCTCCCAGATCAAAACGCGAGAACTCCATCAAGTCCGAGGGCCCAACCACTTTGTGAACGACGCCTTCGAGTTCGCCGTATGATCGCGCCGCCGTAGTGTCTCGGCGAAACGCGGTCATGTCGGGATGTCCGATTGCCGTGTCAAGCTTGGCGACAACATCCTCGAACGGTTTCTTAGAAATCACGCTAAACCGCTGCACATTGATTTCTCTTGTAGTCACTTCTTATCCTCCAATTGGTGAACCGACGCCTCCGATCCCGCTCCTTGTTTCTCCAGTCTGGTGATGCTGTCGAATATGGTCTCAACCGCGGTTTCCTCGCCGATCGAAGAGTTGATCATGAGATGAAAGCGGTGTCGATCTGGCCATTCGACGCCGAAATATTGCTTGATGAAAGCTGCCCGGTCGCGGTCCACGGTCTCGGCGAGGTGCACCGCCTCGCTCTGGCTCTTTCCACCTGATTGCAGCCGCCGGACCTTCGCATCAAACGGCGCGTAAACAAAGACATGAAAGGCATCGCGCCGGCTCTGCAGATAATAGGCGGAGCCGCGGCCCACAATCACGCACTTGCCGCCTTCCGCCGTATTTTTCACGACGCGCTCCGTGACTTCCCGGATACACTCGGTATCCGCCATCTTCAACCGAGGGGCATTCAAACTGCCTTCGAAGCTGCCGCGCATGAAGGCCTTGAAGAGACGGTAAAACAACGGATCCCTCTTCTCTTCGTGCTCCTCCACCACTCGGTCGTCGCAATCCATCAGCCGGGCGATTTCGTTAGTCAACGATTGATCCCAAAGCTTCCAGCCGAGCCGGGTCGCCACCCGCTTCGCGATGTCGGCGCCACCGCTCCCGTATTCGCGCTCGATAGTAATCACTCGGATCATGGATCCATCCTAGTCCAGAGCAACACGCCCGCCACCGGGGGTATTCTTCTTCAACGCAAAGGAAACCACAAACATAATCGCTGCTCCAATTGCCAGAACCCAGTACGTGTCGATGTAGGCTAATGTACTGGCCTGGACAAACACAGTTTGATAGACGATTCCATAGGCTTGTTTTGCGGCATGCTCGGCGTTCACGCCCGATGCAATCAGGTGTGCGGTCGTGGCCGCAACCGCGCCCGCGAAAGTGGGTCGGCCCGCGGTGACATGGGCAACCAGGTAGACCTGATGCACCTGCGCCCGCCGCGCAATCAGGGTGGTGACCATCGAAGTTCCCACGCTGCTGCCGATGTTGCGCATAAAGTTCACCAGGCCAGCGACACTGCCGCTTTTCTCCAGCGGCATCCCCACATATGAAGTCAGATTGATGGGAACGAAGAGAAACCCGAGGCCAAACACCTGCAGCAGGCGCAGCTTGCTCGCGCTCCAGAAACTGATTTGAAGGTCGAGCTGTTGCGTGGAATAGTACATGCCGATGCAGAGCGTCAGCCATCCGAACGCGACCAGATAGCGTGATTGGACCTTGGACGAGAGAAAGCCCACGAGGGGCATCAGAATCAAAAGCAGAGCGCCGCCCCCGGAAAGCACCAGGCCGGCCGACTCCGCTGTGTAGCCCATCAGTGATTGCAAGAACAGAGGCATCATCACAAGGGTGGAAAACAGCATGAGGCCCAACACAAACATCATGCCGTTCGCGCCCAGGAAGTTCAAGTTCTTGAACAAACGCACATCAATGATGGGCTTCTTGTAAAACCACTCCCAGACAACCACCGACACAAGGCCTACGGCTGCAAGGATGGCGAGAGTCGTGATGAAATGCGACCCGAACCAATCGTCCTCCTGGCCCTTGTCCAGCATGATTTGCAAAGCACCAACACCCAGCACAAGCAGGGATACACCGACGTAGTCGAAGTTTGCAATCGCACCCTTGATCCGCTTTGCCCAGGGTGGGTCATCAATCAAACGATAAACCAGGAAGAGCGCGAGAATCCCTACCGGCACGTTGATGAAGAAGATCCAGCGCCAGGTGTAGTTATCGGTGATCCAGCCGCCCAAAGTCGGCCCTACCGTAGGCGCAACAATGACGGTGACGCCGTACAGCGCGAAGGCCAGGCCACGTTGCTCGGGAGGAAATACGTCGGCCAGGATGGCTTGGGCCATCGGTTGAAGTCCTCCCCCGCCAGTCCCCTGAAGAATACGAAACACAATGATTGCCCCGAGGCTCGGCGCGATCCCGCACAAGAGCGAACTCACAGTGAAAATCGCCAGACAGGTCATAAAAAACCACTTGCGGCCCATCACGCTGGCAAACCATCCGCTGATCGGCAGAACCACGGCGTTGGAGACGAGGTATGAAGTCAGCACCCATGTGCTCTGTTCGTTGGTTGCTCCCAGATTGCCGGCAATATACGGGAGGGCGACATTGGCGATACTGGTATCGAGCACCTCCATGAAGGCAGCCAGAGCGACAACAACCGCGATCAGCCAGGGGTTGTACTTGGGCCGCCACTGCTGGGAACCGGTGGGCGAGGGTGGACCCGCTTTCGGCGGCGAGTCGGTGAGAGTTTCAGCGTTGTCTGCCATACGCTCGAAATCTTAGATGAAGATGGACCGGCGTAAGTATCGATTATCTTCTGGACGAAATGTGCAGACGGCCTGTCAGGGCGAGGATCGGACCCGGCCGCCGGATCTCAGTTTCTCAGCCCGAAAACTTCGCCCATCCTCAGAAATACATTTTCAAAGCGAACTGAATCACGCGGGGACCGCGATCGGAGCTGATCTGCCCGAACAGCGAATCCCCTCCAATCGTGCCGTCCTGAAGTGTCGGGCTGTAAAACTGCACGTGATTGAAGGCATTGAAAAACTCCGAACGGAATTCCAAGTACCTGCTTTCCGTAAACTGGATGTCTTTCAGAATGGAAATGTCCCAGTTATTAATTCCCGGTCCACGCAACGCGTTTCTCGCCAGGTTGCCGTGAGTGAAGAGCGGCACTCCACCGGGCGTGAGCAGAGGATCAGCAGGCAAGCCAATCGGCGAGCCCACAGAACAAACCAGATTCGTAGGGTTAATCAGGAAATGCCCGGTCACAGTCCCGGGCAAACAGCTTCCGTTTACCCCGTTCGAACTCGGAGAGAACGTTTCCTGCTGGCGCACGTTGCTGAAAACCTGTACCGGACCAATTACATCGGGCCGATCGAGGTAATTGTTCAATTCGCCGGAATTATTTTCCGAGAAGAAAGTAAACGGATTTCCTGATTGAAAACTTGCGATCGTGGCAACACTCCAACCACCAAGCACCTTGCGCGACAAAGAGCTTCCGTGGTTTCCCAACGGGATCTGCCAAATGGGGCTGAAGACTAACCTTTGAGGAGCATCAAAGTCGGCTAGTCCGCGGTCCAACACCGGGTTAGCTGGATCTGTAAAAGTGTAAGAACGGGCTCGAAAGCCAGATTGATCGTCGATGGTCTTCGAGATGGTGTAAGCCACACGAAATTGCAATCCATGGCTCAGGCGCTTATCCACGGTGAGCTGGAATTCATTGCTGGAGGAATTGCCCTCGCTCAAGTTCGTATAAATCTGTGTAGCCCCCGTAGGCAGGCCAGTAAATGCGGGCGTTCCGCCGGCGCATGCCGCCAGAGGGCGGGCGCAATCCGGGTTTATTTCGAAGGCCGTGCTTTCCCCCGTGTTGCCTTCCTGGCCGAGGAAATAAAGATACTGAGCCTGCAGGCCATTGGGCCCGGTGTAAGAAGCATAATTCAACTCCGTATCCACAATCGCCTTTCGACTAAGGCTACCCACGTATACGGCTTCGATCATCGTGTCTCTGCTCAGCTGATATTGGAAACCGTAATTGAAATTCTCGGCATACGGGGTACGGAAGTGGGGATAAACCACGTACGCGAAGGGAAGCGCCGGAGAAAAGAATTTGCCGTAGTTTCCTCCGGCAATGTACGGATACGGGTGGGGGTACAAACTCTGAAAGGGATCAGCCACATAAGAACCGTTGGGCTGAGCCGCCAAGCATCCGTCCGAATTATCGGCCTGAACGCCAAAACAGGGATAGTTATTGGCCACGTAACCGAATGGCGGTTGACCACCAAATTGTTCGTTCAGTGCACCATCCGCTATGTCGTAGAAGATTCCGCCGCCGCCGCGCATTACCAGCTTGGCGTTACCCAGCACGTCCCAGGCAAAGCCGAATCGCGGCGCGAAATTATTTCGGTCGGGATAGATCAGTCCGCGATTTGGCGTGCCCGGATCGCCCGGATACAAAAACCCTGCGGGAGCGGCGGGAAACACGGTGGACTGTTGCCCGGGATACCAACCAATAATCTGGTTGTGGGGGTCCTCCTGCGGAGCATTGTATTCATAGCGCAGGCCGTAATTGAAAGTCAGATTGTGAGTAACTTTCCACGCATCTTGGCCAAAAAAGTACAGCGAGTGCGTGCGAATGCCATAGACCGCGTTGGAAAACTGATAGTAGTTGTCAAAAAATCCGCCGACGAAATCCGCAAGCGTGCTTCCGGTAAACGAACCGCCCTGTCCAAAGGTAAAACTTCCATTGTTGTAGAAATCGAAATTGAGGTTGTTCTGAACCCAGCGCAGGTCGCCGCCAAACTTCAAATCATGTTTGCCTTTGGTCCAGGAAATCGTGTCCTGATACTGATACGTCATATCGTGAATCTTCGTCGGTCCTTGCGGAGATGGACCGAGGTTAAAGTTGCCGGTAACGGTCATCAGAGGTGGGGCAGTGCCCTTGGGATCGTCGGGAGTGACAGTCAGAAATCCCAACTGCGCAGGTGAAGTCGTGGTAGTCGGGACGGCAGAGTAGGTGGCTGTGCGGTTGACGGCAAAGCGCAGCTCATTCACCAGATTCGGTGAAATTGTTCGTGTCCACGTGATATTTCCTGCCTGATAACGATTTGCGTCTGTGAACCCGGAGCCCACCGGCACGTCGCCGCCTGTAGATGCGCCATTGATGATTTGGAATGGATAGCTGTCCGGCGTGTCGTCGAAAATATAAACGCCCGACAAAATATCCTTCGGCGAAATGTTGTAGTCGACGCGGAAAATAAACTGCGTATCGCTGATTTTGGCGACTGGATCAGACTCAAACAAGTTGCCGGGCCGGTTTGGAAAAGGCAGATAGGCGTTGATGTAATTCTTGATGACCGGATCGACCGGCACTTGATTGTTGGGATATGGGTCGCCAGTGGCTGGATTCGTCAGTTGAACGGAAGATAACAGTTCACTGAAATCTCCCGTTCGCTCGGCCGGACTCAGCACTGGAAGTGGGCCCGGATTCTGGCCTTCGCTGCGCTTCGTCCCCTGGTAGGAAGCGAAGAAAAACAATTTGTCTTTCTTGATGGGAAAACCGAGGGTTGCTCCGAAAATATTTCGGCGCAGAACCGGCACTGCTTGCAAGAAGTAGTCGCTGGCATCGAGAGCAGTATTGCGGAAAAATTCGAACGCACTGCCATGGATTTGGTTGGTCCCAGACTTGATGACCTGATTGACGATGCCCCCGGAGGTTCGCCCATACTCGGCCGTGTAGTTGTTGGTGAGAATCTTAAACTCCGCCACGGCATCGGGGTTGGGATCGACAACAATGTTGTTACCCAAGAAATCGTTGTTGTCCGCTCCATCAAGCAGGAACGTCATAGATTCAGAACGCTGCCCGCTTACTGAATACGGATTGCCCGAGCCGTCGTCCTGGTCGGGAGCAAAAACGCCGGCCTGCAAAAGCCCCAGTTGCAGAGTGTCGCGCTCGACCAGCGGAAGTTGAAGAATGCGTTGCGTGGTCTCCACTTTGCCGAGGGTCGCGCTGACGGTGTCCACTTGAGAGACATCGCCTTGCACCTCCACTACCTGACTGATGGAGCCAACCTTCAAAGACACGTCCAGTCGCGCATTCTGATTGATCTCGAGCGTGATCCCGGAGTGTACGTACTTTTCAAAACCATGCTGCTCAACCGTGAGCTCGTAGGTACCGATCGGCACCAGCGTGAACGAATAGTAGCCATCTTTATTTGTGGTAACGCTGCGTGCAATGTTGGTGTTGGAATTCCTCAAAGTCACTTTCGCACCAGCTACTACGGCACCCGACGGATCCTTGACCGTCCCGGTGATGAGCGCAGTGGCTTGTTGAGCCTGCGCTCCCGCAGCAAGCAATACAATGCAAACGGCGGAACAAAGAACCCACGATGCTGATCGTCTAGAAGAAATCCCACCCGAAATCCATCGCGACGTCATAGAGGCTCCCTGAAACGTCACCGGCGACGGGAAACCTGACCAGGGGTCAGAGTCCGGGGTGACGTCTCATGTTTTGTTGGGACGCAATTTTGCAACTATCGGGTCGCAGATGCAAGCCTTTTCAGCAGGCTTTTGATATTTGTCTGGGCTGAAATTCATCGACGAGGTTCGTGCGCGGGCGCGCACTCCAGCGCCTTGGAAAAAAATCCCATGGTCATGTGAGGTGAAAACGATTTTGTAGGGACTTCAATCTCCGTACTTAACCGAACAGCCATAGGGACGCGTTGCGGGCGTCTCTACCGGCTTTCCAGCCATAGCCTGCTCCAGTGCGCGATTAACATAATTGGTCGCGCCCGGAACGCCGTCCAGGTCGGTCGTTGGTTTGTCGTCAATGGCGCCACTGTAAATCACGACGCCCTGGGGATTGATGACGATCATTTGCGGAGATGTTTTCGCGTCGTAAAGATGGCCGATCTGGCCGCTCGGGTCGAGCAGTGCAGCGGTCGGCGCGGCCTGCATCTTCGCAAGGTAGTCATTCTCTTCGCTCGCAGTCACGTATCCCTGGTTGCCCGGCGCAGAAGATAGAATCGTGAACCAAATGACGCCCTGGCTCGTCCACTGTTTTTGTAGCCGCTGCATGTTGCCGCTTTTATAGTGCTTGCCCACGTATGGGCATCCGTTGTTATGCCACTCGAGGACCACGTATTTTCCGCGATAGTCCGCGAGGTGAACAGCCTTGCCATTGCTCGCCGTAGCCGTGAAATCCGGTGCAGCCTCGCCGACTTTTGCTGCTGAGGTCAGCGAAGCCATGCACAACAACAGAGCAACGAGCATCACGTTTAAAGTTGAGCGTTTCATATTTGTGGTTCCTCCGTTAAGGACATTATTCCGTACCGGAACTGCTTCGTGCTTTCCTGAGAGGCACATCAATCAAGTATGCCCGATCAGTTGAAAGTGTGAGCACGCCTTTCAGCCGCTGGATCGGTTTGAGAAGCTGATCCGACTTACGCAGCGTCAACTGGAATCCACTGGCCAAAGACACGAGCTTCTGCGGCGCCGTGTTTTCAATCTGCGACTCTACGAGCGGGAAGAAAACCGCCTGTGTGGTTTGATGACCGATGTTCGCGGTGAGCACGAAAGAATCTTTTCTGTCGGCGACCTTGATTTTCCAGTTTCCAGGCATCGGCAGCGGCAAGGACTTACGTGCGCCCGCGAACAAATCAGCAGTCCGAGGGTCGGAAGGAGGTGGCTGCGATTTGATGGGCAAAGCAAGAGAAAGTTGCGCTTTGCCCGGAATGCACATTTCGTGGCTGCAGACCAGCAGTTTTACCGACGCACCGAACTGAACTGAGTGCTGTGCCGCTAAGCTGGCGTCCGGTTGCATCGGCACGATTAGCGTCACCGCGTTTTCGTAACCGAAATCCATGATGGTCGGGCTCTCAAGACGGTGCGGCGTAGGCCATTCGATGACTCCGGCAGTGACACCCTGTGGCAACTGCCACTCCACGCGGGGCGGTTCACCCGAGTCGCCGGGATTGATCCAGTAAATGTGCCAGCCTTTCTCGAGTTGGAAATGCAACCCAAGATCAAACTTTTGCCCCGGCGCGATCCATTGGTTCTCGGCGACGAGTTCCAGCGTGCCATGCGTAATGGGTGTGCTTCCCGCCTGCGCACTTGCCGTAGACAGCAGTAGAGCAAGTCCACGAGCGAGCGCTGAGTATAGAACTGAATTTCGGTTACACGCTCGCATACTAACTTCGATGCGCGAGCCATCGAGAACGTTCTTCTAATCTGATGTTCTCCTAGTCTGAACATGCATTGCGAATCACTGCGAGACCATCGCTGGCCAGCGTCATGCTGCTTCTTTCTTCACAATACTTGGGCGGCTTGCGTGATCCCGGGAAACGTAGATTCTGAGCTGAGAATCCCCGCGGATTAACATCCACCCATTCGGATACTGCGGCTCTCGCCGCGGCTGCGGGTTACTGAAAACGATTGCGAGACTTGACTTATTGATACGCCGCATAAACTTTCCTCCTTTCGAGGGCGCATTTTTGCCCTCGCTATATGTAGCGACAACTGGCGGCGAAAGGTGTCAGGTCAGCGTCAACGAGCTGTAAAAAGTGCGGCATGGGACCGGGAAATCCCCTGTCGCATTTCCGGCAGGACTGGTGTTTGCGCGGCTCCCGCGCGATCTAGAATTCGACACGCAGGGCGAGTTGGCCGGTACGGTTTCCGGCGTTCTCCGCGGTTTGCGGAGCGCTGAGCACGCCGAAAGTCGGGTTATCGATCTGCGTCGCGGGAGGAGCAAAGTTGGTGTGGTTGAGCACGTTGGTAAAGGTGGATTCAAAACGCATTCTCACTCTTTCCGTGAGATTGAAGACCTTGGCAAGACCGAGGCTAGGCGCGATTGTGCCGGGTCCCTCTAGGATGCCGACTCCGGCGTTGCCGAAACGTCCGGCGCCAACAGGCGTGGGCGCGAATGCGGCGAGGTTGAAGTAGTGAGCGCGGGATTGGCCTTGATAGAAATTCGTCGACACCTGGTCGGGACGAAGGAAAGCGCCACGATTGACGACGTCGGTGTTCGACTCGTCGTAGGAATCGCTGATACTTGGCGTCAGCCACGGTCCGGTTTCAATGAGAGTCACGGTGGTTAACTCCCAACCGCCGAACATGGCATTCTTCCAGCCTCCACCATTCAGAAAAGATCGGCCCTGACCGAAAGGCAACTGATAGAGACCGGTGAGAAGAAAACGGTGACGCCGAGTTCCCTCGACGTTGCCGTAATCACTGTGGATATCGAAGCGATTGGCAATGGGGATGCCATAGTTGACTTCACCGGCGTAGGCGGTGGGAGTATCGCCTTGATTGTCGGCGAGGTTTTTCGCCAGCGTGTAGCTCGCGTCGAAGTACAGGCCGTGTGACATCTTGTGGCTCTCTTCGATTTCAAGCCCGTTGTAGTTGGCTTCGCCTGCGTTGAAAGTGCTGTAGAGCTCGAACCAGTTGTGGTACGGTGCGCGCGGATCAACGTATGGACTTGCGGCCGTCGTCTGATACGGCGTGGTGCTGGCAGGAATCTGGTTGAGGTCTTCGGTAATGTTCAGGCGGTACGTGTGCATGCCAACATAGCTCACTCGCAGGCTGTCGTTATTGGTGAGTTGACGCTCCACGGTGAGGTTCCACTGATTGGCTTGCGGATCGCGGTAATTGGGATCCACACCCTGATCGAGTCCGCCGCCGCCGTATTGCACGCCAACTGTAGGTGGCGCGGTGTTGGGGAATTGGATAAGCGGCGTGCCATTTGTCAGGCTGTTGGTATAAGTATGCAACGCGGAGGTCGGATTGCCGCTGTTGTTGAAGGACAGCGGGCCGAGACTGGTGATGGTGAAGATCCCGAAGCCCGCACGGATGACCGTCTTCGTATCGTTGAAAGGACGGTAGGCGAGCGAGAACCGCGGCTGGAAATTGCCGGTGTAGATGTTGCGCAACGACTGTGGCAGGTGATCCTGGCTGGCAGTGATGTAGTTGGTGCAGGGCAGCGCGGTGTGGCCGAGGTTGCAGGCATTGAACGACTGCTGGAAGGCAAGATTCGAGGCCTGAATGTTCTGCGCCGCCAGATAAGAAGCGAGATTGTTAGGCACGACGATGGAATTGTTTCTCTGATCGAAGTTTGCGAGATTGCCGCCGTCCTCTTTGAAGCCGGGAAGGATCTGCCAGCGAAGCCCGTAGCTCAGCGTGAGTCTGCTGGTGACCTGATATTCATCCTGACCAAAGAAGCTGTATTGCCACGCGGTCCCGGCTACGTCAGGGCTCGAAACTGCAAAGAAAATCGTTGTGGGCAACCCCTCAAGAAAGTCGCCGAAAGCGTTGCCGGTGAATGTGGGCTGAAAGGTAAATTGCCCGAAATCGTCGGAAGGCAGAAAGGTCTCGATGTCGGCGTAGCGCACCCTGCGCGCGTCAATCCCAGTCTTGAGAGTGTGCTTGCCTAGTGTCCAAGTCAGGTTGTCCGTGAACTGGGTCGTCTTCGACTGCGTTACTCCGGTCTTGTCGCGGCCAATCGGCGTGAAGCCTGTTCCCGCGCTGAAATTAAAAGTAGGAAAAGCGTGCGTGGTGGGATGCTGGCTGATGTTCACCCCGGACAGGTCGAGTTGCGAGAGCGCGTCTGCGCCTTCGATCGGAAATCCCACGCTGGTTATCACATTGGTGAAACCGAAGCGGAATTCGTTTACCATCCGCGACGTCATGGCGTACGTATAGGAGGCCAGCAGGCTGCGATTATGAATGCTGTCGGAGTCATTCGGCAGCAAGGGGTTGGCGTAATCTTCGGTGATGTTCTTGCGGCTGAAGCGCGCGTAAACAGATTGCTTTGCGGTAATGTTCTGGTCGATGCGCAGATCCACTCCATCGGTGCGCGCGGGCGTGGACTGGAAATTTTCGTAGTTATAGTTTGGCTGGCCGCTGACGTTGGGAAGCGGATAGTAATTAAGCAGCGCCTTCGCGGTGGGATTGATGCTGCCGGGGGAAATTACAGGGCTGCCAATCGCGGTCAGATCCCCGTTGCGCTCAGCCTGCGTGGGCACGAGGAACTGTTCGGCAACCGCGGTCGAGCGGCGGTTTCCTTCGTAATCGAAAAAGAAGAAAGTCCTGTCTTTGCCGTTGTAGAGATGCGGAATGCTCAGCGGGCCGCCGAGCGATCCACCAAAAGTGTTGAAGTGTTTTGGCGACTTACCATTAAAGCCGTAGGGGTCTGCATCGAGCGCGTCGTTTTGTAGATACTCAAACAGGCTGCCGTGGTACTGACTTGTACCGCTTTTGGTGGTGAATGTGACGTCGCCTACCTGCGAAAATTCCGCGCTGTTGTTGAATGACGTCACCTTCACCGCAGAAATTCCTTCTTGTGAAGGATAAGCGTCTTGTAGCGCGCCATTCTGACGCACGTTTACCGTTGAAATGCCATCAACAGAAAAGTTCACCATCGACGAACTCACGCCCCCGAGCGCAATATTTCCGGAGCTGTCCTGTTGCACGTTTGGCAAAATGGTTAGCGCTCCCAGGGGGCTGGTCGTGGTGGCGCGATTATTCAGCGGCAGCTGGGTGATCTGCAGATTGTCTCTGGAATCGCTGAGGGTGGCGTTTTCGGTGTTGATTTGATCGGGAGAGTCACTTACCTCCACAACCGTAGTCGCGGTGGCAATCGTCAGCGTGATTGGGATGCGAAGGTCCTGGCGCGCCTCGAGCGCGACTGAACTGACGACAGCATCCGCCAGTCCATCGTGATGAGCCGTCAATTTATAGCGCCCGGGCTTCAGATTTTCGACGACGAAATCGCCGGAGCCGTCGGTCATGACTTGCCGTTCAAAATTCTCGTCCAGCGAATGAACAGTCACGACAGCGCCGGCGATTACGGCACCTGAAGCATCCTGAACCGTACCGCGAATGCTTCCAAAGGTGGATTGGGCCTGGGCAGTCGGGAGAAAAAGCATGCAAGCAAAGACAAGTGTTGCGGGCAAGGAAAATCTGGGCACGTATTACCTCCACGAGCGGAGCGGGCTCTAGGTCCGACATTCTGAACTGCTCACGTGCGGAATATAGAGGGCAGTACGTAAGGAAGCCGTAAAGATTCCCTATGAAATTTATGAGTGGAACGCATGAATCTTTGTGCACACCGTTCAAGTTGAAGTGGGACGAGGAATTACCGGCAACTTCCGGAGTTTCGAAACGGGGCGCAGCGATCAGAAACCTGGATGAACAAATTGTCATCTTTCGGAAACAGCACGGTAATGTTGCGGACCTATCATATTTAATAACCCTGTCGCGATAAGACAGCAATCGCGCTATCAGACTCCCGCGCGGTGTGAGCACGACACTCCGCGCGGGGACTGAAAGGAGTCGCGGCCTACAGTCCGTAACGTGGAGATGCAGGTTACGGGCAAACCGACTTCGGGCTTAGGAATAAACGGTGAGGTGAAAGATGTTGAGGGATACCCTCGGCAACGGACGCAGCTTACGTGTCCTCGTTGTTGTTTGTCTGCTCGTTGCAGTGGCGCCGCACTTGATGGGGCAGACGACGGCCACGGGAGTATTGACGGGCAAGGTTACTGACGCGTCCGATAACGCGGTTGCAAACGCCGCAGTCACGGCCACGAACGTAGACACTGGGCAGTCGCGAACAGTGACCACGGGGGCGGACGGCACTTATAAATTTGACATGCTCCCATCAGGCAACTACCGGGTGAAGTTTGAGTCAACCGGTTTCAATACGGTCGAGATTCCTTCCACAATCGTCAGTGGAACCGTGCCGGCTGTTCTGGACGAGAAACTGGAGGCGTCCGCTAGCGGAAAATTAGCGACGTCCCAAGAGAATTTGCCGAACGCGCCATCCAGCAATACAACCGCGCCCACGCTGTCGGATCTGGGGCTCACTCCAGAGCAGACTCAAGGCAACGCCCGCGAGCAAGCCTTGCTGGATAAACGCACTCACATGCTAAAGATCCATCAACGGATGGGCTTGATCACGACCATTCCATTGATTGCCACCGTTGCCACCTCTCTCAACGCTGGAGGCAAAAGTACGAGCACATCCTCGCGCTATCTGCACGCAGCTCTCGGAGGAGTGACGGGAGACTTGTATTTCATTACTGCATACTATGCAATCCGCGCCCCCCGAGTGCCGGGAACCGAAACTCGCGGTCCGATCCGATTCCACAAAGCCATGGCTTGGATCCATGGCCCCGGGATGATTTTGACTCCTATCTTGGGGATTATGGCTTTCGACCAAAAGAGCAATGGAGAAAAGGTTCATGGCATCGCCTCCGCGCACGCACCGGTAGCCATCGTGACCGCGGGGGCGTTCGGGGCCGCTCTTCTATCGGTTTCGGTAAAGTTCTAAGCACAGTTTATGGACAAGAAAATATTGCTTGCTTTCTTGCTCGCCGCACTCCCTACGTTTGCGGCGGCAGATAGCCAATGGATCCTGAAACAAAGCACTCTCACTTACCACGTGTCGCATCCACTGCATCAGTCTGAGGGGGTGAGCCATGCGGCGAAAGGGAAGGGCGTTTGCCACGCCGGTCAATGCGATTTCCTGATCGCAGTGCCGGTCAAATCGTTTGATTCGGGAGACAGCAACCGCGATCTTCATATGCTGCAGGTGACACGAGGCGCCGAGTTTCCCATCGTCACCGTACGCACCCGGTTACCCGAATCGGCCGAGACGTCGTCGACCGTCAACGCCGATCTGGAGATTCAGTTTGCTGGCCAGACTGCCCACTACAAGCAAGTCCCTCTGAAACTTGAAACGCAGAACGGCGAGACTCATATCACGGGAACAATTCCGGCGACGCTTACCGATTTCAAAATCGAGCCTCCGACGCTGTTGACCATGCCGGTTAAGAATGAAATTCCAGTGCGCGTGGATATGACTTGGCGTCCGCAGCAATAGACGGGCAAGTCCTCATCAAAATCAGCAAGCATCATTTCGCGCAGCCTCGGTTCGGAGAGCCGAGGCCTGGGTCGAAATGCGTTTAACGTTTGAGGAGTTTCCTGCATCCCACTTTGAGGTGTAAAGTTCTTGGGCAGGCGGAAAGCTCCTATGCGATTGCTGTTAGTAGAGGATGACGTTTCCATTCAGCAGTTCCTGAAACGAGCCCTGGTCGAGGCCGGATACCAGGTCGATACCGCAGATAACGCGAAAAGTGGGGAATTGATGGCTCTGGAAGGCGTTCACGATGCCTTCATCATCGATCTTGGCCTTCCCGACATGGACGGATTGGACTTGATCGCGCATTGCCGTGCGCAGGGGAGCTCAGCGCCAGTCCTAATCCTGTCTGCCCGGCGTTCTGTAGACGAGCGTGTCCGCGGCCTCGAGCAGGGCGGCGACGACTACCTCACCAAACCATTCGCCCTCCCGGAGCTGCTGGCGCGACTGAGAAATCTTCTGCGCAGATCTGCGGCGCCCGCGAACGAATCGGTGCGCCTGCAAGCTGCCGACTTGCAGCTTGACCTGGTACGACGTGAAGCCCGAAGAGGTGATCACTTATTGCAATTGACTCCGCAGGAGTTCTCATTGCTGGAGTATCTTTGCCGCAACGAAGGTCGCGTGGTAACTCGTACCATGATTCTGGACCACGTTTGGCGGATGCGAATTGACCCAGCGACCAACGTCGTGGATGTCCATATTTATCGTCTGCGCAGCAAGGTGGACCATGACACTCCGCGACCGCTGATCCATACCATTCGAGGTGTTGGTTACGTTCTCAAGCATGCCTAAGAACTTACGCGCTACCGCAGCTTGGCGGATTTCGATTTGGACGACTCTGGCCTTCGCGCTTGGAACGGCTGTGGCGTTCTACATCGTTTATTTCCTCGTCGCGCAGGGCATCCGGGAGCGCAGTGACACCTGGCTTAGTGGCGAAGCCGAAGTTCTTGTTCAGGTCTTGGCGGATACTCCGAGAGATCACTTGCACAAGCGGATCATTGGGGAGGTGGCCGAGCTTGCCACGCGGGAAGTTCCCGATGAGCGCAACGCCCGCGGGGAAAGACTGAATTCCGTCTTTTTTCTGGCAACAGATCCCAATAACAGTGAATCTCCATTCTGGGTGGGCCCGAGTTCGAAGGATGCTTTTGTCGCTGCGATCCAACGGGCAAAGCTGGTTCCGGGCGCTCCGAAGTCCATTAGGGTCGACGGATGGCGGCAAACCTTTCGGGTCGTTGTTCAAGCTCAAGATGGAAGAACTGTTTATCTGGGACAGTCCGATCGAGGCGCTAAATATCTGCTACACATTCTTGCACGGCGTTTTCTCTTGGTCTGGGGCGGCATGTTCCTGCTTGGTTTCGTGATCTCGTACTGGAGCGCGCGTCGTACTCTGCTCCGCGTCGAACGTATTACCGAAACTGTGGCGCAGATAAGCACTGAGGATTTGCAGGAGCGATTGCCCGAACCCGCGAATTCAGACGAGATTTCGCGATTGGCGAAGACCTTCAATCACATGTTGGACCGGCTACAAGCTTCCGTGAATCAGCTTCGCACCGTGACCGGCGCTGTCGCCCACGATCTGAAAAGTCCGGTAACTTTGATTCGCGGAACGCTCGAATCCGCATTATGCACTGAGGGGAACGAGAAGTTGCGTGATTCGGTTGGGCAAGCGATTGAAGAGTTGGATAGGCTCTTGCAGTTGCTGAACACCACGCTGGACCTTGCCGAAGCGGAAGCTGGCGCGCTTCACATGGATCGCGGCCCCGTTGACCTCTCTGATGTCGTCAGACAACTCGTTGATATTTACCAGCCAGCCATGGCTGAGCGCCATCATGAAGTGACGGTTGATCTTGAACCGCATGTCGTTCTAGACGCCGATTTGCCCCTTATGAATAGGGTGGTAAGCAATTTGCTCGAAAATGAATTGACTCACCTACCCGCGGGATGTCGAGTGAGCATTCGTCTACATTCGCTTCAAGGCTCGGCAGAACTGGTGATCGAAGACAACGGCCCGGGATTCCCGCCTGATATCGGCAGCCGGGCTTTCGAGCGCTTCGTAAAGGGGAAACATTCTCCCGGACACGGTCTTGGGCTCGCCTTCGTGGACGCAGTAGTCCAGGCCCACGGCGGCGCCGCTAGAATTTCCGATCGCGAGGGAGGCGGCGCTGTTATAACGTTGTTGCTGCCCGTCAGCGTGCTCCAAGCCGCGTAATTTTCTGGAGCACAAGATTTGAGACTTGGCATTTCGTCGTCGATGGAAGAGAGGATGGAACAGAATGCATTCATTGACACGCCGCAGTTTTATGCGGATTGGCGCGGGCTCGGTGGCCGCGGCGAAGATAACCTTGCTGGAGCCGGCCGCTCTTTGGGGACAAGGCCGTCCGGTGGCGCCGAGCGACACCGTCCGGTTTGCCTCGATCGGCACGGGCACACGCGGATGCGAGCTGCTGGCAGCATCGCTCGCAGTGCCTGGCGTTGAATGTGTCGCCGCGTGTGACCTCTATGACAGCCGCCACGAAGCGGCGCAAGAGGCCGTGCAGAAGCAAGTCCCGACGACGCGCAATTATAAGGAGATTCTGGACCGCAAGGATGTGGACGCGGTGATCGTCGCCGTTGCCGACCACCAACATCGCCGCATCGTGGTGGACGCCTGCGCCGCGGGCAAAGACGTGTACTGCGAAAAGCCGATGTCGCACACGCTGGAAGATGGTTTTGCCATGGTGGAAGCAGTGCAGAAGGGAAATCGTATTCTCCAAGTGGGCAGCCAGCGCGTGAGTTCCATCGTCTATGAAAAGGCGCGCGAGCTCTACGCGTCGGGCGCGCTTGGCGATGTGTTCTTCATCGAGGGTTTCTCGGATCGCAACTCGCCCAGCGGCGCATGGGTGTATCCGATTCCTCCGGACGCGAGCGAGCAGACGATCGACTGGGATGCATTTCTTGTAGGCGCGCCCAAGCGGCCCTTCGACGCGACGCGTTTCTTCCGCTGGCGCTGCTATTCCGATTACGGCGAGGGGCTGGCCGGCGATCTGTTCGTGCATCTGCTCTCTGGGATTTACTTCGTTTCGGGAACCAACGAAGCGCCCCAACGGGCGCAGTCGAGCGGTGGACTTTTTCGCTGGAAGGACGGACGCGACTTCCCAGACGTGATCGAAACACTTTATGACTTCCCGAAATTCCGCGTGGTGCTGCGCTGTAATCTGAACAACGCAGGCGGTGAGCCGATCAGATTCCACGGCACCAAAGGAACAATGGAGATCGTTGGGCAGACTCTGACCTTCACGCCGCAGGATATAACTCCCAAGCCCGAAACGTATTCCACGAAGGGCTGGCCGGAGCGGCTTCGCAAGCAATATCTGGCGCAGTGGGCGACCGACCATCCGCAGCCCGGACCGCTCGACTATCAAGTTGACGAGGCGGAAACCTTCACCGCGCCGGCAGGCTATAGCGACGTGTCGGCCCATCAGGCAAACTTTTTCAACGCCGTTCGAACTCGAAAGCCAACCGTGGAGAACGAGGTTTTTGGCAACCATGCCGCGATCGGCTGCCATCTGGCTAACTACGCCTATTTCAAGAACACGATTGCAACCTGGGATGCAGGCGCGAAAACGATCCGGGGATAGGTGAGCTCAGAATCGAGGAAGGGAATCATGCGTGAAATTTCTAGAAGAGCTTTTTTGAAGACTGCCTCCGCATCCGCCGCATGCGCGGCATTATGGAAGGGCGTACCTCGGCTGATGGCTGAGCCTCTGGGCCTGCCGCTCGGGTTGCAGTTGTATTCAGTGCGAGACATCTTGCCCAAGGACTACGAAGGAACGCTCAAGCAGTTGTCGGCAATTGGCTATCGCGAGGTGGAGGCTGCGGGCTTCTTCGGCCGTACGCCAGCTCAAGTGAAGCTCGCGATGGATCAGGCAGGTTTGCACTGTGTAAGCGCGCACTATCCCATGGTGCAATTGCTACCCAAGGTGGATGAGACTATTCAGTTCGGCAAGGACTTGGGACTTGATTACATCGTCTGCGCATCGCCGGGGCTCAAGGATGCGTCGGGCGTGAAGGCTCCCTCCCGAGCGGATCGGGAATCGATGACGCTCGATGATTGGCGCTGGAACGCGGAGCAGTTCAATCGCATCGGCGAGCGTGTGCACGCTGCGGGCATGAAGTTTGCCTATCACAACCACACCCCGGAGTTCCGCTCCGAGAATGGCGTAATGTTCTACGACGAACTGCTTCGTTCGACCGATCCGTCGAAAGTCGCGATGGAACTGGATTGCGGCTGGGCAATCGTTGCCGGACAGAATCCTGTGAACTTATTGACGCGGTATCCTGCCCACATTTCAATGCTGCATGTGAAGGATTTCAAGATCACCGCGGCGGTAACGCCCGCCAATGCTCCGCCTTCGACCGAGTTGGGCCGGGGCACGATCGACTATCGTCCTATTTTCGAAGCGGCCAAGAAGGCGAAGATCGAGCACGCCTTCGTCGAACAAGAAGAGTTTGATATGCCCGCGATGGAAGCACTGAAAGTCGACGCCGATTACATGCGAGCGCTGAAGGTGTGACGGGCAGGCGCTTCCGCGGAGCTTTCCTTTGTGTACCTTTGTGTCCTCTGTGGTTGATGCACTTGAAATGCTAGAACCACAAAGGACACGAAGGTTCACAAAGAAAACCGTAAACCGTTAGCGCAGCGCGTTCTTGATCGCCAGATCCAGGCCCACCATCAATACTGCAGATGCGGGAATCACCAGCAAAGCTTTCTTCAACCGCCGCGGATCCCCACCAGCGATGGCTCCGATCACCCGCGAACTGACGGCTAGGCCGGTCCATCCGCAGGTGATGACGAAGCCAATCGCAGTGCTGGTCATACGCGGAAAAGCATCGCCGACGATGGCGATCGTGGTAGGGAACACCGGGGCCATGGAAAGCCCGCTGAGAAAAACCAGCACCATGGCCGCTGCCGGCTTGTTGGTCCGGAGCATCAGAAAGGTCGTAACCGCCATCGCGATCGATCCCACCAGCGTTACGGTGATGGCGGGCACATGAATCAGGATCGGCAAGATGCCGGCGCGCCCGATCAGCAAGCCGAGTGCAAATCCCAGCGAAAGAATGTTGAGCGCTTGTGACTCGGGAATACCTTGCGCGATGAGGTGTCGTGGCAGCCAGTTCCAGACGCCGACCTCGCAGCCGATGTAGAGAAAGAGAAACAGTCCGACCAGAAAAAGCAGCGGCCGTCCAAGCACGGGAGCCGCATCCGCAAGAATAAAACGGCCGGTGCCTGTGGGGCCCGGCATTTGGGTGAGCATCTCGATCACCAGCGTCACGACCGTAAGTGAGGCGATGGTGTAGCAGAGACGAACCCAATTCCGCTTAAAGAGATTGGCGGCGATGAACGGTGTGGCAAGTCCACCGAGCCCGAAGAAGAGGTTGACCAAGTTCAATGCGCTGGCGCGATGGGCCTCGCCGACATCGCTGACCAGAGCATTCGCGGCGGTCACAACCGTGCCGCCGCCGACCCCAAGCAGGAACAGAAGAAGTAAGATGCTGCGGAAGCCTGGCGAGCGCGGCAGGGCGAATAGCGCGATGGAGATGAAGGCGAGGCCGAGGACCATGCCGAGTTTCTTGCCTTCGTTATCCAGCAGTGGGCCGACGCCGAGCGAGGCGAGAATGAGCCCCAGCGCTTGCGCAGACGCGATGGTGCCGTTCTGACTCGGCGAGAGGTGGAAGCGATCCGACAGGTCGGGCAGGATCGTCCCGAGCATGGCGGCGATCAGCCCGTAGACAAAGATGGCGAGAATGGCGGCGAGGATCAACACGCGGTAGCGTTCCTTTCAATTGCCGGTTTCACTTCTCAGAACCAGGTGCGGGAACATCGATCCACGCTCGCGTCCGATGACTCTGGAGCACGGCATCGAGGATGGTCAGTTGCCGCAGTCCATCGAGGAACTGCGGATACTCGGGCGCATCGTCTGTGCCGATCGAAGCGTAGAAGCGGCGGAAGATCTGCTTGAATGTGTCGTCGTAGCCTTCGCTGTGTCCGCCGGGAAGATCGGCGTAGCTGCGCGCCGCGGGCTTGAGCAGAGATGGATCCTTAATAAAGATTTCATTTCCGGTATCGCGGTGGCCCACCCATAGTTCGTCGGGACGTTCCTGGTTCCACGCGACCGAAGATCGTGTGCCGTAAATTTCAATGTTGAAGCGATTCTTGCGTCCGGCGGAAACCTGACTTGCAGTGACGCTGCCGCGCGTGCGCGCGCCCATGCGAAATATGACGGCGCCGAAGTCTTCCGTATCTACAGGAGTTTCAATGTAGTCTTCGGGACCAAGTAGCTTGTTGGCAAAGGTCGCGACCGAATGTTTCGGTTGCTTGCGCATAGGGTGGAACGTTTGGAGATCGGCACAGAGGGAAGTCACTCGCCGTCCGGTAACGTGCTCAGCCAAATCAAACCAGTGTGAGCCGATGTCGGCCATGCAGCGGGAAGGGCCGCCGGCTTTGGCATCGACCCGCCAGTTCCAATCGGTTTCGTAGAGCAGCCAGTCCTGAAAATACGTGCCTTGGACTACTAGAATTTCACCTAGATCCCCGGCTTCGCGCATGGCGCGCATCTGCTGCACCATGGGATAGAAACGCAAATTGTGACAGACGCAGTTGCGCACTCCTTGCCGAGTCGCGAGAGCGACGAGCTCTTCGCCTTCCTCGACGCTCGTGGCCAGTGGCTTTTCGCAGATCACATGCTTGCCGGCGTTGAGGGCGTCCTTGGCCATGGCAAAATGCTGCGCGTTGGGCGTGCAAATGTGAACTGCATCAATCGCCGGATCACGCAGGATCTCGCGGTAGTCGGTCGTAATCGTGGGGATGGAAAAGCCCGCGCCCAGGCGTCGGGCCGCATCCGTGTTTCTCCCCGCGATCGCGGTTGCTTCGACCGATTCCAGCCGCCGCACCGCTTCCAGATGCACACGGCCCATGAAGCCCGTGCCGAAGATTGCCGTTCTGATCGGTTTCATCGTGTTTCCGGTTTGCTCCGTTCTACACCCACCACGCTGCGCCCGGCTGCTCGCGAATCACAATGCTGTTAAGGAAATTGGCGGCCTTGGTCAAACCCTCTTCCGGAGAGAGCAGGCTGTCTTCGTGCTCGATGGATAGCACGGAATCATAGCCAAACATGCGCAAAGTCGAGACAAATTCGCGCCACCATTCAGCTCCGTGACCGTAGCCGCAAGTACGGAAAATCCAGGCACGTTCGCGCTCTTGAGTGTACGGCTTCGTATCGAGCACGCCGGTGCGCGGAAGGTTGACGGGATAGATCTGCGTGTCCTTGGCATGGACGTGGAAAATAGCACCTTCAAGCACGCGGACAGCTGCGATGGGATCGATGCTCTGCCAGAAGAGATGGCTCGGATCGAAGTTACAACCCACGCTGGGTCCGGCGATGGAGCGTAAGCGAAGCATCGTCTCCGGACTATAGACTACGAATCCGGGGTGCATTTCGATTGCGATCTTCACGCCGTGATCGGCGGCGAACTTCGCGTGCTCGATCCAGTGAGGCGCGACCACTTCGTTCCACTGCCAGTCAAGGACCTTGAGATAATCCGGCGGCCACGGACAGGTGACCCAGTTGGGGGCAGTGGCGTTGGGCGAGTCGCCCGGGCATCCTGAGAAATCGATTACGACGTGAATGCCGAGCTTTTCAGCGAGCAGGATAGTCTTACGACTTATTTCACGATCATGTTGCGCGCGAGCCTTATCGGGATGCAGCGGATTACCGTGACTACTCAAAGCGCTGATAGTTGTGCCATGATCTGCGAGCACCCTCTGGAACTCGGCGAGGGCGAGGGCATCTTCGAGCATGGAGACCTTGCAGTGCGCGTCGCCAGGGTAATTGCCGGTGCCGAGTTCGACCGTGTCGATTTCCAGGGCCTTGAGTTTCTTGAGAACTGCGTGCAGCGAAAGTTGCGACAGCAGGGGAGTGAAGACTCCAACGCGCATGACGATTCTGTCTCCTCGAACTCTACGTTGATCGTGCCCCATCCACGCGAAAGCTCGGCACGCTTGCCGTCATAATAGCTGATTGTCGATTTAGCCAGCGGATTGTGCTCAAAGCGTGAGTGTAAACGATTCCGGCAGGGGAGGATGCTGATCAGACTGGAGAAATCCGAACGAGTGCCTTGCGGAAGATCAGTGAAGACTAACGAACAGGTTTCACTATTTGGTGACGGCCTCCACCGACTTGGTGACGGCCTCCACCGACGACTCCTCCCGAACCGCCTTCAACCGGCTCAGGGCCGCCACCGGCCGCGCGAACGGCATGGGGCTGTCTTTACTGTAGGCGCGCAACAGGTGATAGGTGATCAGCAGTTGCGTGAGGGCCAGCGGATCGCTATGCCGCACTTCGCTGCCATCGTTGTAATCGCCGAACTGATCGGCGCGCAGCGGACGCAGATCAGGGAGATGTTTCCAGATCGCCTGTTCCAATTGGGCGGCGTGCTCACGGCTCACGTTGCCATCGACTTCAAGAAACTCGACAGGCCGTCCAGAGTCGCGTCCGAGTTCAAGGCGAATGCCGGCGGGCTGGCCGTTTTGATGGTTAACCAGATAAGTGAGGTCGGGGTGAGGGATAGTTGGGCGCAAGACTAAGTGGACATTCAAGTGCCCGTCGGCTTGATCCGATCCCACGGCGCTCTCCGGATGAAAGCGCACGACGATATCGACGAATTCGCGCTGTGGGCGGATAAAGTCCCGCGAATCCGGCTCGCGCCTCTCCATTTCAGCTAAGACTTGCTCGGGCAAATAACCGCGCTTGGCTGTGTCCCGCTTGATCTTCCAAAGACGCCGCATGTCCTCGGGCGGGTCAAGAAAAACTTTGACGTCATAGAATTGCCGCATCGCGGTTGTGTGAAACCCGAGCAGCCCTTCCACAATGACGAACTCGCGCGGCTCAACGTACTCGGGCCGTACCAGTGAGCCTGTGCTGTGATCGTAGACCGGCTTGAGCATGGCCTGCCCGTAGTGCACACGTTCGAGGTGCAACTCCAGAATGTCAAGGAAGTTGCAATCGGGGTGCAGCGGAGTGATGTTCAGACGGGCCCGCTCGGCGCGATCGTATTTGTGATAATCATCGGCGCAGACGTGGGTCACGCGCTCCGGGCCCAGCAGCCGCGTCAAACCCCGGGTTATCGTTGTTTTGCCGGCGGCACTGTCGCCCACGATGCCTAGCAGGATTGGTCGCCTTTTCATCACTCCTCCTTGCCTCGCACCAATGGCGCGCCGTTTGCTGTGTCCGCTTCAGTTTCTCCGTCCAACCCTCCTTGAAAAACCCGACTCTGACGCACGTCGACAGCGGCGATGCGAGCCAACTCCTCCTTGCCGATGCGTCCGCCCTCGTAGACCAGTCGGCTGGCTTGACGCAGTCTTATCCGGTCGATGGCGTTGCGCACGCTGCGGGCATTGGCAAATTGAGGTTGCCCGATTCGCAACTTGAGGTATTCAATAAACGCCTGTCGCGACTCGTCGTCAAAATTGTAGTTCTGCTGCCGCAGCATCACCTCGGCGATCGTTGTCAGTTCTTCCAGCGTGTAATTGGGAAAGCTGATATGGTGCGCCACGCGCGAGCGAAATCCTGGGTTGTACTGGAAAAAAGTTGCCATCCGGTCTTGATAGCCGGCCAGGATCACAACCAAATCTTCGCGCTGATTTTCCATCGCCTGCAGCAGCATCTCAACCGCTTCCTGGCCGTAGTCGCGTTCGTTCTCGGGCCGGTAGAGGTAATATGCCTCGTCGATAAACAGCACGCCTCCCATTGCCTTCTTGAGAATTTCCTTCGTCTTGGGCGCCGTGTGGCCAACGTATTGGCCGACCAGGTCGTCGCGGGTGGCAACCACCAAATGGCCACGCCGCAGGTAGCCGAGGTGGTGCAGTACTTTCGCCATGCGCATTGCGACCGTAGTCTTGCCTGTGCCAGGGTGTCCGGTAAAGGACATGTGCAGAGTCGGGCGCTCGGTGGAAAGCCCAACCTGTTCACGCAACCGAGTTACCAGTAATAGCGATGCGACGCGCCGGATATAGGTTTTGACTGGGTTGAGACCAACCAGTTCGCGATCGAGCTCATCCAGAATTTCGTCGAGATTGGAATCCCGATGCGCTGCCCCAATATCCACGAGGTTCTCCTCGGGCTCGCGGACAGGCGCTGCATCTACGACGGATTCTGTATCCAACTTGTGCATGGCTCTTCTCTCGTTCTAGTTCGCCGAGCTGCTTTTCGATCGAATGGTGTACCGGATCTGCCGGTCGGCTGCCTCCGTGCGCTCCAGACAAAATCCTGGTTCATCCGCGGGCCGTTGCACGATGAAGCTCAACATCGTGGTTTGCCGCCCCTTGGTGCGGTCATACCCGTTCACTTTAATGTACTGGTTGGGAAAGGCCTTCCGGCATTCGTCGAGGCGCTCCATGGCTTCGGTCGAATCTTGCAGGTCAAACATCGGAAGGCCCCACATCTCCCAATACGAGTTCCGGGGGTGCGGATCATCCGTGTGCTCGATCGAGAAGGCCCAGCCACAATCGAAGCAGTACCGCACCTGCGCTTTGATTTGATCTTCGGTGAAGTCGGGCAAATAAGAAAACGTTCCTTGAGTAATTCGCATAATTCGTTTCCAGGTTCAAAACGTGAACGCGCGGGTCATGCTACTGTGACGGTTCCGACGGCATCGGGCACATCGGTTGACTCGAAGTCGTAGCTGACGTCTTTCCAGATGTCCAGCGCCTTGCGCAGCTCCGGCGACCAGCGCGCAGCTTTGTTCAGAATCTCCGGTCCTTCGCTGAGAAAGTCGCGGCCTTCGTTGCGGGCCTGGATTATCACTTCCGTGGCCACGCGATTCGCGGTCGCGCCTTGAGCGATCCCATCCGGATGGCCGATCGTCCCTCCGCCGAACTGCAGCACGACGTCTTCGCCGAGAAGGTGCAGCAGCTGATGCATCTGACCCGCGTGGATACCGCCGGAGGCCACCGGCATTGTCGCCGGCAACGACGCCCAGTCCTGCTCGAAATACAATCCTTGCGTTGGATCGGCATCGATTTTGTTCGGACGCAACGTATTGTAGTAGCCGCGAATCGCGTTGGGATCACCCTCCAGTTTGCCTACCACCGTGCCCGCATGAATATGGTCGACTCCCGCCAGGCGCATCCACTTCGCGATGACGCGGAAGTTCACACCGTGCGTCTTTTGCCGCGTATAAGTTCCGTGACCCGCGCGGTGCAAGTGCAGAATCACGCCATTGCGGCGCGCCCACTTGGCCATCGACTGAATCGCGGTGTAGCCGATGGTCAGATCGATCATCACAATCACCGTGCCGAGTTCCTTAGCGAAATCAGCACGCTCGTACATTTCCTCCATGGTTCCGGCAGTGACATTCAAGTAATGTCCTTTGATCTCGCCTGTAGCGGCGATGGCGCGATTCACTGCCTCCATGCAAAACAAAAAGCGGTCACGCCAGCGCATGAAAGGCTGGCTGTTGATGTTCTCGTCGTCTTTAGTGAAGTCGAGCCCTCCGCGCAGCGCTTCGTAGACAACGCGCCCGTAGTTGCGTGCCGAAAGGCCGAGCTTGGGTTTTACGGTTGCGCCCAGCAGCGGACGCCCGAATTTATTCAGATACTCGCGTTCCATCACGATGCCGTGAGCCGGACCCTGAAATGTTTTCGCGTAATGCGGAGGAATCCGCATATCTTCGAGGCGTAGAGATTTGAGCGCTTTGAAGCCGAACACGTTTCCGATAATCGAAGAAGTCAGGTTGGCGATCGAGCCTTCTTCAAACAGGTCGATGTCGTAAGCGATGTAGGCGATGTACTGATCGGTGCCGGGAACAGGATCGACCCGATAGCATTTCGCCTGGTAATGCTCATAGGGCGTCAAGCGATCGGTCCAGACCACCGTCCATGTTGCTGTCGAAGACTCACCGGCTACCGCGGCCGACGCTTCGACCGGATCCACCCCTGACTGCGGAACCAGGCGGAAGGCACACAAAATGTCCGTAGCCTTTGGCTCATAGTCGGCGTCGTAGTAGCCCATTTCCGCGTAGGGCGTGATGCCTGCGGCCCATCGACTCTTCTTCTTGCCGGAGTTGTTGTTACCAGCCATTTCTCTCTCCCTCACGAATTACTGATTTGCCACTGCGGACACAAGCGCGGAATATCTGGTCGAAACGCGGCTTCGCGCAACGACGAATTTGAACGACGAATGCTTTTGAACAGATTGCGGTAGGCGGACGCGCGGTTCCAGACGGTGGCCGGGCTGTTTGCCCGGCCACATCTGTTGCTTCATACTTTTTACAACGCGCACTTTCAAAGTTCCTCCGGCTGTTTCAGCCGGCTCTTAACTTCATTGAATTCTGTTATGGCAATTCCGGTTCCAATACCGCTTAGAGGTTTGCTACGGACGGTGTCGAGTTCGTAAGTAGTTGTTCTTTCTTTTGCTTGGGCTGCAACGCGAGAGCGGATCGTCGTAGGCGGGAAGACCCCCGAGCTTCCTGCACAAGAGACATTAATGTCTCAGTAAAAGCGGGAGTCATAGTTCTAACTATGTGATATAAAATAGTTAAGTAACAATTGTCGATGTGGATATGGCTGTCACGCATGTGAGACTAATTTATCTCAGCTAACCCCGCGCGACGACCGCGTAGAGATTTTATGCTTGGCCAGCAAGCGATGAAAAGTGCGGCGCGGTATTTTTGCTAACTTCGCAGCCTTGGAGATGTTTCCGTTGGCCTTAAGCAGATAACTCGACAAGGCTTCCCGTTCAAACTGCGCGATCGCCTGCGCCTTGCTTGGCATGAATCCGAGCTGGGGCTTGAACGACACAACCTCTTGTACGTGGAGCGGAAGGTGCTCAGCTTCAACTACCGAAGATGAAGTCAATACCACGGCTCGTTCAATAATGTTTTCGAGTTCGCGAAGATTTCCCGGCCAGGAATAGTTCTTCAGCAAAGCCAGCGCCTCGGGAGCGATCCTGTCTACTTTCTTGTTCACCTTAGCTCTCGCCCTTAGCAGGAAATATTCCGCGAGGAAGGGAATATCTTCAATCCGCTCGCGCAAAGGCGGCAGAGTGATGGAAAAGGTGTTGATCCGGTAGAACAGATCTTCGCGGAAAGTACCGTCGCGAATCGCAGTCTCCAGATTTCGGTTGGTGGCGGCAACAATTCTTACTGAAACCTTTCGTGTCCGCATGTCGCCGACGGCGCGAATCTCTCCGGTTTGCAGCGTGCGCAAGAATTTGGCCTGGATTTCGAGAGACATGTCGCCGATTTCATCGAGGAACATCGTTCCGCCCTCCGCCTTTTCGAATAATCCCTTGCTGTCGTTGTACGCACCCGTAAATGCGCCGCGCTTGTAGCCGAAGAGTTCGCTTTCGAGCAGAGCTGGAGACAACGCCGTGCAGTTCAAAGTGACCAGCGGATGATCGCTGCGCATGCTGTTGTGATGGATGGCGCGCGCCACCAACTCTTTTCCGGTTCCGCTCTCGCCGCGAATCAAAACGGTCGTGGGAGTAGGCGCAACCTTGGAAATCAGTCCGGAGATTTCCTTCATCTTCAGGTTGCTGCCGATGATGAACTCGCCTTCCGAACGCGCTTCCAGTTCGCGCAGGGCCAACTGGTATTGATCCTGGAGCGTGCCTCCTCGATTTTTGCTCGCGGCAAATTCCGAGATAAATCGGGCTGTCTTGCCACCCACGACTTCCGTTCCCTCAGGCCGCAAGCGGTAAACTTCCCGGCCAAGGTCAGGATCGCCGGTCACATCGATGATCAAATCGGCTGCGTCGGCTTTCAGGAATTTTCGGTAGTTTGCGGCAACCGGTAAGCCGAGTTCGCGGGCGAGAACAATGCCGGGCGCTCCTTCGTCTTTGTCAGCGACGCCGACAATTTCGACGCTCGGATCCTGGCGGAGTAGTTCGACAAGCGCCCGTCCACCCCGTCCAGCTCCGATAAGAATAATTCGCGTCATAGATAGCGATAATTCGCAGAAACCAGAAATCCCGCGCCAGGCGCGTATTCTACCCCATCGCTGCTGTAATTAGTTCGGCCTGCTCTAAGGTGATGAGTCGGGAGCATCCGCTTCGTCAGCCTGGGTAAGGGCGGCGACATCGGACTCCAGCGGCGAGTTGAGCTTTAGTAGAGAGACTTCGCCATTGTGCAGGCGGATCTCGCTCAGTGCACCATTGGCCATCACCGGAAACGCGGAACGGTACTTGGAGAGCGGCACGCCCAGCAATTGACAAAGTGCAAGCCGGATCACGGTGTTGTGGGTTACGACCAGAACGCGCCCCCGCGGATGCGCGATCTGAATTTCGTTGAAACACTCCATTGCTCGCCGCACGACATCGCGCGGGTCCTCGCCATCGGGCAGATGGTGGGCGACGGGATCAGATTGAAATGCCGCGAAGGCATCTGGAAACGATTGCATGATTTCAGAATTCGTTAGCCCTTCGGCTTCACCGAAGTGAATCTCCCTGAGCCGGTCGTCGACGCAAGCCGCGATACCGGTGGCACGCTCCGATGGCGCAGCCGTCTCGCGGGCCCGCCGCAATGGCGATACCCAGATCGCGGCAAGATCCGCCGTCGCTGCCCAGATGGCGAGCCGCTCGGCTTGCTCTAGACCTCGCGGGTTCAGGCGAATGTCGGTGCTGCCGGCATAACGGTTCTCGGCGTGCCAGATGGTTTCGCCGTGGCGAACCAGCGCGAGGCGAGTCACTCTAGCCAACCCTCTTCACTAGCAACGTCAGCAACCGGCCCTTTAGAACCATTCCCGCCCCTGGTGGCGAGGAATCGCCATGCCGAGCGTCGGCTCCGCGTTCTCTGGCAGACGAACATCTTGGTTACGGACTGCGATATGAACCTCGGTTTCCGGACAAAACTCAACCGATACTACCTCAATTGGGCTATATCATTAAGACTGATGTCGAAGCGTCGGCACAATACCGTCCAGTACCAGTTGGAGGGAGCCTTTTTCGGCGGCACGCAGCGCAAGTCCGTTCCACATGAGTTCGTGCTCGACGCGATTGCTCCGCTGTCGCCGTTGACGCGGCCGATGTTCGGCTGTCTTGCCATATACGTTGAGGACAAGATTGTTCTCATACTGCGGGACAAGCGCGATAAGACTGCAGACAACGGGGTCTGGCTCGCCACCACTGAGGAGCACCACGAAAGTCTCCGCCGCGATTTTCCAAACATGCGATCGATTAAGGTATTGGGGAAAAAAGTCACGGGCTGGCAAGTTCTTCCCGCCGATGCGCCGGATTTCGAAGAGGCGGCGTTGCTGGCGTGCGACCTGGTCGTTGCTCGGGATCCTCGAATCGGCAAAGTGCCGGGTACCCGGCGAGCCTCGGCGTCGGACAGCAAGGAAGATCAGAAATCCGTGAAGCGGACGAAGTCACCCAAGAAAGCCGCGAGAGGGCGCACGAGGTCGTAACGAGTCGCCCTCAGACACCTGATTGTGACCGCTGTTTCCGGCGCGATGTTATCCTTGAAAGATTGCGCTTCCACAAGGTTGTCGAACATGTCCAATCCAAATATTCCAGCGCCTTCCACTCCTGAGGACCAGAACGAGTCTTTCGGAAACATTCTTTTGCAATTCGAGCAGAGCCACACGGTCCGACGGACAGAAGGCACCCGAGAAGGCACAGTCGTTTCCGTATCGGTGGATTCAGTGTTCATCGACATCGGGTTCAAGTCGGAGGGCGTTTTGCCGCTTGCGGAATTGCAGAATAAAAATGAGGCTGTGAAGCCAGGTGACAAACTGCAAGTTACGATCAAAGGCCGCGCTCCCGAGGGCTACTTCGAGTTGACGCTTAGCAAAGCTGCCCGCCCCACGGACTGGTCAGCGCTGGAAAAGGCCTTCGCAGACAAGACGACGATTGTGGGGACGGTGACAGCCGTGGTGAAGGGTGGCTTGAGCGTGGATGTGGGAGTCCGTGCGTTTATGCCAGCGTCCCGCAGTGGCGCTCGCGATGCCGCCGAGATGGAGAAGTTGGTCGAGCAGGAGATTCGATGTCGCATTATCAAACTCGATGCCGCGGACGAAGACATCGTCGTGGATCGCCGAGTCGTCTCCGAAGAAGAAGAGCAGACGGTCAAGGACCGTCGCTACTCCGAAGTCAAGGAAGGTGACACCGTGAGCGGGACAGTGCGAAGTCTGACCGATTACGGAGCGTTCGTCGATATCGGCGGCGTGGATGCCTTGTTGCACGTGAGTGATATTTCCTGGAGCCGCATCAATAAAGCAGCGGACGTGCTCACGGTAGAACAGCCGATCGAGGTCAAAGTTCTCAAAATTGATCCTGAGAAGCGCCGCGTTTCGGTGGGGATGAAGCAGCTGCAGCCGCATCCGTGGGACGCGGTTGCGGACAAATACAAAACAGGAGAGCGCGTGCGCGGCACCGTAACTCGCGTGACAGACTTTGGCGCGTTTGTGGAACTCGATCCCGGAGTCGAGGGATTAATTCACGTCTCCGAGATGTCGTGGGTCAAGAAAGTAAAGAAGCCGAGCGATCTGGTGAAACCCGGCGAGACGGTTGAAGCCGTGATCCTCGGAGTGAATGCGAGTGAGCGGCGTATGTCGTTGGGATTGAAGCAGGCGCTGGGAAATCCGTGGGCCGACATCGCGCAAAAGTTTCCCGTTGGCTCTGTGGCAGAAGGCCCTGTCGTGAGTATTACGAAGTTCGGCGCTTTTGTGCAGGTTGCCGAAGGTATCGAGGGCATGATTCACGTCAGCGACATGAGTGCGGAGAAACGTATCAATCATCCGCAAGACATGCTGAAGGTAGGGCAAACCGTGAAGGCGCAAGTGCTCGAGGTCGACGCGGAGAAGCGCAGACTGAAACTCGGAATGAAACAATTAGTACCGACCAGCATTGATGAATATCTCGAGGAACACCATGAAGGCGATCTCGTCAGCGGACGCATCGTGGAAGTTTCAAAGGGTTCAGCGCGAGTGGAGTTGGGAGAAGGTATCCACGCAGCGTGCCGGATCTCAGCCGAAAAAGTGAAGCAGCAATCCTCCGGCACGAATGAGTCCGCTGGAACAAAAACGGATCTTGCATCGCTGACCTCGATGTTGCAAACGCGCTGGAAAGGTGGCGCGGTTGCGAAATCCGCGGAGCCACAAGAACTTCAGGCAGGGCAAGTGCGCAGTTTTCGAATCACGAAACTGGATCCAGCAGCGAAGAAAATCGACGTCGAGCTAGCATAGAACCAACAAAAATCGCGTAGCCACTGATCCGCTCCGCTTACTCAGCGGCTAACAAATGCGCCGACCGCCTCGCGCTTCTCTTGCCGAGCCAATACAACACCACGCCAGCGACTAGCACCAGTCCGGTAAGTCCGACGATCTTCGCCACGGCCAGTATTTTGTTAGGTTCATCAGCTGCGGGAATCAGCGACAAACCGATCGTCAACAGCGTGGTACAGAATCCCACCGCAGCCACCATGAGCGCAACCGGCTTGCCGCCGGGAACGCGAATAGCGCCCGGACCCGCTGGTTCTCCCTGCAACTTAAACATGGCCGCGAAAAGATAGAGGAACGGAATGAAATACGTGATGACGCCCATGCTCACCAATACGTCATAGGCGCCCTTCACGCTGGTGCCCACTTGCCCCAGTAACGTGAAGACGACACCGAGAGCGGCTTGCGTCGAAAGCGCAAACCAGGGCGTTCGCCACCGAGAATGAAGCGCACCGAAAATAGGCGGAAGGGCACGGTCGAGACCAGCGACAAATGGAAGGCGCGCCACAGCTGCGAGAAACGCGCCTGCCGCCCCCAGATTGCTCAGCGCAATTAGGAAAGCAGCAAAGGGACTCATACCTTCAAAGCCAATACGGTTCGCCGTCCTCGATATCGCTTGCATGAGCCCTTGCAGATTGCTTACTTCAGATTGAGGCAGCGCAAGCAGCACTGCAACGGTTCCCACGATGTAACAGAACGCGACTGTGAGCCCTGCTGTAAGGAGCGCAAGAGGGATGGAGCGCCGGGGGTTCTTGATTTCGTCCCCCATAAAGGAAGCCGTTTCGCAGCCGGCGAACGCAAAAATCAAAACGGACCAGAAGAGAACGTCCTTAAGCCGGAAGCTGGGAACCAGAGCAGCCGGAGCGAATGAAGTCGCTGGACCGAATCGATGCCACGCAATCAGACCCATGCCAACGATGATCAGAACTGGTACCCACATGGCGAGCGCGCCCAGGTTGTGCAGCCAGGTGCCCACTTCCAAGCCGATGATGTTCAGGCCAGCCACAACCACGAGCGCCGTGATGGAAAACAGAATGTAGTAACTACGATCGGATGAGAGATGCATCCACGCGCGCGGTCGCATGAACAACGCATTGCTGGCGGCAAAATACAAAACAGCAGGGAAGTAGGGCAGGTTGCAAGTCCAATAAGTCCACGCCGACATAAATCCGGCGAAGTCGCCGAAAGCGCGTTTGCTCCAGACATACAGGCCGCCCTCGTTGGGATAGCGCGAGGAGAGTTCTATTACCGAGAGCGCGAGAGGCGTATAGAAAATGAGCCAGGCGCCGATCCAAATGACGACCGAACTCGGGCCCGCAGCAGCGGCGGTAGCGATCCAGCGCAGGCTGACGCCGGTGACCACGTAGAACAAGAGCAAATCGCGAAAGCCGAGTACGCGACGGGGGCGGCGGGAATCAGCGGCAAGCGAATTGTCCGGCCCGGTGAGCGCGATCTCTGGTGGTTCGCCCGAAGGCGGTTGGTTGTCCACTCGATTAGTTCCTGCCCTCGTGCCGTTTACCTCTTCTCGCCTCCAGCCACTTGATCGTGCCCGTAATACTCATACGCCGACATTGGTTTCTCACCACCCTTTTTCCACAAACGTGAATCTTCGGATACCTTACCCAGTGCTCGAGCCATCTCGCGTATATGAATGGCGACCGCGCCGCAGCACGCGCCAATGTAGTTGACCCCGATCTCACGTGCTTGAAGCGCATAGTCGGCCATTTCTTTGCGGGTCAGCTGCAACGGATCGAGCGCGTAGGGAAACTCAGTCAGGCTGGTGAAATCCGGTTTGGTCTGGGGTGTGCGATAAGCGACGGGTTGGCACGCAATGTAGCCGGGCACTGCTTTCCGCATCAGCTCCATCGAAGGCAACATATGCTCGGGCGGCCGCAAACAGTTCATACCAACAATATCCGCCCCCGTGTCGAAAAGCGCTTTGGCCGCGTCTGCGGCAGTTTTTCCCTCGGATGTCTCGTCTTTGTTCTCGAAACAGATCGTGACCATCGTGGGCAGTCCGGTCTTTTTGCCTCGCTCGACCGCGATCAGCGCTTCGCCGAGCCAGGAAAAAGTTTCTCCGATAATGAAATCGATTCCTTCGTCCACTTGCACCGCGAGTTGCTCGTCGAATGTTCTGCGGACCCGATCCGCCGCCGCCGGACTGTTCGGTTCATACATCCATGTCAGACACAAATTCCCCGCGACGAGACACTTGTCTCCGGCCACATCCTTCGCGATGCGCACCGCCGCGCGATTCAAATCTTCCAACCGGTCCTCCAGACCAACTGTCGCCATTTTGTCGCGGCTGGCGTAGAACGTGAGCGCCTGCAAGACTTCAGCCCCGGCTTCGCGAAACTCGACGTGCAGTTCGCGGAGCGCCTCCGGATGAGTCAACGCCACCTCGGGCGTAAACGGACCTGCGCGTACCCATCCGCGCTTCTCCAGTTCCAGCAAATAACCGCCGTCACCCAAGACTGGTCCTTCTTTCAAACGCTCCAGTATGCCTTTTTTCTTCATGCCTGCTCCTCGGTCATCTTTATACTCATACATTGCCATTCATGCAGACCCGGCGAAGCGCCGCATCTTCGCATCTCGCAAAACTTGATGGGCAGCGTTATGACCGGGAGCACCAGTGACTCCGCCGCCCGGATGTGCTCCCGCCCCGCACAGATACAAGCCGGCAATGGGCGTTCGGTATCGCGACCAACCGGGCACGGGACGCATGAAGAATAACTGCTCCAGCGTCAGATCGCCGTGAAAGATGTTTCCTTCCGTCAGCCCATAGGTTCGTTCCAGGTCAAGAGGCGTCAGGACGTGCCGCGCCAGAATTGCGTTCGGCACATTCGGAGCGTGCTCGCCGATTTTCTTTATCACGCGATTGGCCAGCAGATCGCGATTTTCATCCCACGAGCCGTTTCTGAGGCGATAGGGAACGTACTGCACGAAGCACGTCAGGATGTGTTTGCCCGCCGGAGCTAGCGAATCATCCGCATTCGAAGAAACCACGCAATCCACCCAGAGCTCCTCCGGAATCTCGCCCGATCTGGCAATGTTATAGCAGCGCTCCGCGAATTCGAGCGAGGGAACTAGCGTGTAAAAGGTGCGCTCCAAGGGAGTGGCGTTGGGAGGCGTTCCCATGAACCGCGGTTCCTGAGCGAGAACCAGATTCAACTTTGCGCAGGGCCCGTCCATCTTGATGCCACGTACTGCGCGCACAAAATCTTCAGGAAGTTCACTGGCCGCCACCATCTTCAAGAAAGTGCGCTTAGGGTCGGCATTCGAAAGGACGAACTTGGAACGTATTTCAGATCCATCTTCAAGCACAACTCCGCGAGCCCGGCCGTTCCGCACATCAATCTGCGCCACCGGAGCAGCAGTACGAATCTCCACTCCCAGTTTGCGCCCCGCCGCCGCAAGCGCTTGCGTGATGGCACCCATTCCGCCTATCACATGCCCGTAGAACCCCTGCAGTTCGTGCTCTCCGCCACTTAATAAATGGAACAGGAGTCCGATCGCAGTGCCGGGCTGGTAGGGGCCGCCGTGCTTGCCGTAAACATTGTTGGCCAAGAACAATGTTTTGATTTTGTCGGATTCGTAGTTGCGATCGAGAAACTCTCCCAGGCTGCCGGTGAGAAACGAAATGAGCTGCGAAATTTCAGCAGCAGAAATCGATCGGAATCGTTTGACCACCCGAAACAGATCCGACCAGCCTTGCACGCTCCGAGTATCGATCTCCGGTGGGGGCTCCAGGAAAAACGGCTGCAAGTAGCGAGCTAACTTCTTGAGCTGATCGTCGACGCGCATAAATGTCTTAGCATCTTTGGCTGAGAATTTGCGGAAGTCCGCGGCGGCGCGATCGCGATCAGCCCACCAAGGAACTACTGTCTGATCAGGGAAGGCGACTTGGATGGCTGGATCGCACGGCACCATCCGAAGTCCATGTTCCTGGAGCTTGAGATCGCTGATCACCTCCGGACGCAACATGCTCGCGACGTAGGAAGTCGTGGACACCCGGCAGCCCGGAGCAATTTCCTCTGTCACGCAACAGCCGCCTACAATCTCACGGCGTTCGAGGACGAGGGTCGACATTCCGGCGCCTGCCAGGTAGGCTGCGGCGGTCAGACCGTTGTGCCCACCTCCCACAACAATCGCGTCGTAAGTCTGTTGAAAACGGCTTGCCACTTTCTCTGTTACTCGCGGTCACAGTTGTCGCGCGGGCAATCCACCTTATCGCAGAATCCTCATTATTTGAAATGAAATTAAGGATAGGCCGCTGGACAATGCAGGCTGACTTATGGTCATAAACATTCTCGCTTCGAGGAGGCTCTCGCTGAATAGCTACAGCTTTACAATGTGATTTTGCCCTCTGAGCGCGAAGTCTGCATTGAACCAATCCCAAAATAATCTAAGCCGGCCCAAGCAGAGAAATCTAAGGTAAAGCCATTATTATTTAGCGTCTTACGTCGATGTTGCAAGGGTTTGCAACCGGTTGCAAAAATTCTCAGTCTTGACAAAGCCGCCGCGAGGTCTAGACTCACCGGAGCATTTGATTCACGCTGGAGAAGTGTTTATGAAGCGTTTTGGGAAATTGGCGAGTGTTTGTGCGTTATTTTTGCTGGCTATGTCGTTATCCGCGTACGCCAACTCCAACGACAGTTTTCATAACGCTACTCTGACCGGCGTCCATCACGGCGGCGACGTATCGGGCACGTTCGATTTCAACAGTACTACCCATCAGTTTTCCGATATCTCTGTCTCTTTTGTGAGCAGCGTGTTTGGCAACGTTAATGCCAGTGACTTCGGCTCGATAAACGGAACTTACAACCACGCGACTGGCAATTGGTCGTTTCAGTGGCAGACGATTAAGAACGGGGATCTGATCACCTACGACGTCGTCTACAATCCCAAGACGAATCAGTTCACGGCGAGTGGATCGATCCAAAATTGGTGGAAACAGGGAAATTTCAATTATATGGCGGTTCCCGAGGGTGGGAATTCTCTGTTTTATCTGATGTTCTCCAGTGTCGCCTTGTGCGCAGGCTTTTTAGCCTCCCGGAAACGGCGCCGCGCCCTCCGTACCGCACAATCGGTTTAAGATCCCGCACCAGCCACTTCTGGTAGATTTCTTTCGTTCCCCGTTGCCGAGAATTTCTCTGCCCGACTCTCGTTTTTCCGCATGCCGGTGATGGCGGCATATTTTCGTTTTCCAGGTAACACTTCCATCAAGGTTATCTCCAGCATCAATAATTTCAATTGGACTCGACCTGCCGACTCACCTAAAGTTGCTTTGCGGCCGATGTATCCATGAAGGTCCGGCGATTCGATGGCGGATGTGTGTTTTCGCCGATAAAGGCCAAATAAAATCTGCCAGCGATGAGGCTGAAGCGCTGTCAGATGTTGACGGGATGATGACCTTAGATACTAGCGGGGATAAAATATGGAACCAGAGAGCCTGGAATTAGAAGAGAATCGGATCGAGGTTCAAGACTTGGATCTGACCGGTCATGCCCGCGATGTCACCCATGTCCTCACTCTCGAGGAAATTGCCAACCTTGCAGCGGCGGAAGGCCAACCCGCTGAAACCCTGATGAATGTCGTCGCCTTGATTGCCAAGCGATTTGAGACCGAGGTTTGTTCAGCGTATCTGCTGGAGCCGGACCGTGCCAATCTGGTGCTGGCAGCGACTGTCGGCCTGCGCCGGGAATGCATTGGCAATCTCCGAATGGCAATCAACGAAGGATTGGCGGGTCTGGTGGCGGAACAAGTGCGGCCCGTGGCTGTGGAACAGGCGCACAGTCATCCACGCTTCAAGTATTTCCGCGAAGCCGGAGAAGATGACTACCAATCGTTCCTCGGGGTTCCACTTATCGACCGAGGGGTCCTGCAAGGCGTTCTCGTGGTTCAAACCGTGGAGCCTCGGCTTTTTCTCGAAGAAGAGATTCGCATGCTGGCCGAGGCAGCGGCTCAGGTAGCGCCGGTGGTGAGCGAAGCGCGCACGCTGGATCGCTTCATCGCTCCTGCCCAGGAACGTCTTTGGGCGCTGGCTCGCAATCTGTGGTGGAGTTGGGACCATGATGCCGCCAGCTTGTTTCGCGATCTTGATCCCGTGCGCTGGAGGCAGCTGAACCAGAATCCAGTTTCGCTGCTGGCGGAGTTTCCGCTGGCGAAGCTGGAAAGTCGCGCCGCGGAACTCGTGCTGCACAGCCGCATCAACTACGCTTGTCGGCGGTTGCAGGAGTATTTACAGGCGGACCGCACTTGGGGAACAAGGCACGCTGGAGTCTTGCGGCCTTGTCCGGTGGCATATTTCTCCGCGGAGTTCGGGTTGCACGAATCACTTCCAGTTTATTCGGGCGGGCTCGGCGTTCTTGCCGGAGACCACATTAAGAGTGCCTCCGATCTCGGCATCCCGCTGGTCGGCATCGGCTTGTTTTACGGACAAGGATATTTTCGCCAGCGCCTGGATCGCAAAGGCTGGCAGCAAGAAGAATATCTGGAGACGGACGTCACTCAATTGCCCATGGAAGTCGCCATCGGTAAGAACGGACGTCCGGTCGTGGTGCAAATCGAAACTCGCAGTGGCTCAATCCACGCCAAAGTCTGGCGGGTGAAAGTTGGACGCTGTGACTTGTTCCTCCTCGATTCGGATGTCGAAGGCAACACTCCCGACGACCGCGAACTGACTTCCCGCCTCTATGGCGGAAACGCGCGCACTCGCATCCGGCAGGAGTTGGTGCTTGGCGTTGGAGGCTCCCGCGCCCTCAGAGCCATGGGTATCACGCCGGGCGTTTTTCATTTGAACGAAGGGCACAGCGGATTCGCGGTGCTGGAAGCGATCCACATGCGCATGGACGATGAAGGCATTGGCTTCGACGCCGCCGTGCCTCGCGTTTCTCGCGAGGTGGTCTTCACTACTCATACTCCGGTGCCTGCCGGCCACGATCGCTTTGATGCCGATCTGATCGAAGAACATCTTGGACCTCTGCGCGAACAGATGGGTCTTTCTCCCGAGAGCTTAATGGGGCTGGGACGGGAAGATCCGAACAACCAGAGCGAGACGTTTTGCATGACCGTGCTCGGCCTCAGACTCTCGCGGCGCGCCAATGCAGTTTCCGCCCTGCACGGCGAAGTGTCCCGCGCAATGTGGACTGGCCTTTGTCCGGGCAAGCCGGAAGACGAAGTTCCCATCGGACACATTACCAACGGGGTTCATGTTCCTTCATGGCTCGCTCCGCAGATGTTTCGCCTCTATGACCGTCATCTGGGCACCAACTGGAACCAGCATGGCAGCGAGGCGCGTATATGGGAGGGCATCGAAAACGTCGACGACGGCGAACTCTGGGAGACGCACCTCAGCTTGAAATCGCAGTTGCTCGAGTTTGTGCGTCGACGCGCCGTAGAACAAGCCGAACGCCGCGGAGAACCGCGAGAGGTTCTGGCGAGACTCGGTAAGGTTCTCAGTCCGGATGCATTGACCATTGGCTTCGCCCGCCGGTTCGCGACCTATAAGAGAGCCAACCTCATTCTCTCCGACATCGAGAGCCTGGCTTCAATGGTGAACGATCCCAAACGTCCGGTGCAGTTCGTTTTCGCTGGCAAGGCGCATCCTAACGATGAGCCGGGCAAGACGGTTCTGCAACAGATTGCGGAATTGATGCGCAATCCGCGGTTCGCGGATAAGTTCGTCTTTGTCGAAGACTATGACATCAACGTCGGGCGTCATTTCGTGCAGGGCGTCGATGTCTGGCTGAACAACCCACGGCGTCCGCAAGAGGCGTCGGGCACGAGCGGTCAAAAGGTGGTCCTGAATGGCGGCTTGAATCTTTCCGTTCCCGATGGCTGGTGGGCTGAGGCCTACGACGGCATGAATGGATTCGCCATCGGGACAGGCAGAACGCATTCCAACCTCAACGTCCATGACACCCGCGACGCCGAGGACTTGCGCCGCGCGCTTCGCGAAGAAGTGATTCCGCTCTACTACCAGCGTGATCGTGACGGCCTGCCCCGTGGCTGGATCAAGCGCATGAAGCGAACCATTCGCACTCTCGGCTGGCGCTTCAATGCCGATCGCATGGTGATGGATTACACCTTGAAATGCTACGTTCCCGCGGCCGGGGGCACATCGAGTGAGATGAGATCCTCCTGGTGATGCAGTTGAGCGGAGCGTCTCCGCGCTAAGTCTCGCTTCGTAGGCGAGACGGAAGGAGTTGCCGAATGCAAAACGCGATCGTGATCCTGCAGAACAACCCCACCCGTGCGGAGAATTTGGTTTCCAAGGTCAAATCGGTTTCTGAGGCAGTGTTCATTGTGCAGTCGCTGCTGGAACTACAAACGTTGGTTTCGCAGTTTCCCATTCAAATCGGCGTTCTTGACCTCGATTTGATAACCCTTCAGGAAATCGTCGGCCTACGCACTCAACTGGGCATGCAAATCATTTGCACCCACCACACCCCAGACGAACTCATGTGGACCGCGGCGCTCAATGCGGGCGCGCTCGATTGTTGTTTTGATGATGATGGACCGGCGATCTGCCGCGCCATTCAGCAAACCTCGGCGGCGTAAGTCGGGCTGATTCGCGAACGCCAGCTACGTCGCGACACTCACCCTGTTAAATCTAATCGATTGAGAATGCAGGATTGAAATCAATCATGCCGATCTAAAGACCAGACTCCGGACGCAAAGCTACGGAAAGCGCACATCCAGGCTGTAAATCTCCTGCGTACTTCGATCCCGCATCAAAAGCGCCGAGTCGTCTGGCGCCAGCCCGACCCAGAACTCCCAAGGATCGAAGCCGCGCGGAATGTCTTTCAAGCTGAATAAGTGCTCCACCTTGCCGCTGGCCACACTCACTCGAACTAGGTCGTCGATGTTGTCGGAATAATCCTCCGCATACAAATGCTTTCCGTCGTGCGACCAATTTTCGAAAGCGAAAAGCGATTGCCCGAGCTGCGACCAACTCCTCTTCTCAGTATCGTAAAGCATCATCTTCGTGGAATCTGCGGAGAGCGCTGCCACATATCGTCCATCCGGCGAAACGCGCGGACTGAAAAGATTTTCCGACCCTGGCACAGCCGACACTTGCGCAGTCTTCAAGTCAACTATGTGAATGTTGGGACCAACCGCAGGCGCGTATTCCAGCCATGGAATTCCCGCGAACACAATCGAACCTCCGTCGGGCATCCACGTTGGATCGCCATAGTTGCGCTCTCCCACGGTCACGTCGCGAGGCGTGCCGCCCTCAGCGGATATCACGAAAACCTGCCAGGGCTTTCCCGGACTCGATCCTATAAACGCGATCTGGCTTCCATCCGGCGACCAACGCGGCGAATGCACCTGCATCGGCGCATACGTGAGTTGGGTCCGGGAACTTCCGTCGCGTTTGCTTCGCCACAGCGTGAGTTCCGGATGCGCTACGTAGGTCATCCACTCGCCCTTCCGTTGCATGTCGGCTTCACCCGCCGATACTCCAGGCAGGTAGATGGAAAACTGCGACTTGCCATCCAAACGCATCAAATCGAACCGGCGCTGCTGCCCGATCACGAACAGCTTCTTTCCGTCCACGCTCGGCGTCGGATTGCTGAACATGAGCGGTCCAACCGTGAGTTGCGTCGGTTCTGCAGCAGTCTTGCGAAACAGTGCCCCACCCTCGCGCAACGCCCAGATATTCTGGCTGTGATCGCGAGTCGATTCGAACAGAAAGTATTCTCCATCCGGTGTCCACGTTCCACCAGACTCTTGCGCGGGTCTGTTCCACTCCGGCAGCAGCGGACGCAAACCTTTGCCGTCGGATGATACCTCCCACAGCGACGAAGTACGTTGGTTGGTGTTTCGTATGGTAAAACGCAAGCGGCGCCCATCGGGAGAAAATCGAAGCGCTAAAGGAACTCCCTGCACAGTGATAAGTTCGCGCGAATCGCTCCCATCCACATTGCACAGATATAAACTTGAGTTCTTGGCATACACGATGTGCTGACCGTCGGGCGCCCAGGTGGCCGCGTGGGCGAGGATGTTGCCCACCGGCCGGATCGTCCCTGCAGGGACCGGCAACACCCAAACCGGCCACTCCGTCTCCGAACCCTCCGCCACGCCTTTCACTAACAGTTCAGAGCGGCCCGGATAGAAATCGTAGATGTCGGCGCTCGCCAGCGAAGTCGGTACAGGTGCTGTCTCTCCACCAGAAGTCGAAACCTGCATCAGGACCGAGTGCCCGCTCAGATGTTCGGAAAAATACAGCCGGGCACCGTCGGTGACCAGAGAGCGTTTCGATGTGCCGTCGTTCGTGATCTGCAGTGACGAAATCACCGCTGGCGGCGACTCCGGGGATCTGGCGAACCAGAAGATTGCAACCAACACTGCAGCCGCGACCAGCCCCAACGTCACCCACTTCACCACATTTGCCTTAGGTTGAGGCTTAGGAGCCGCTGCCGCTGCCGCGAACATGGCACGGATCCTATCTTTCGAATCCGGCACCCGCCTGGCAGCCGACCCAACGGTGACAGCCGATCCCGCCTCAATCTCCCTGCGCAGGCGCTGGAAATCGCCCCGCATTTCAGCCGCAGTTTGATATCGCAGCTTAGGATCTTTCTCAAGAGCCTTTGTGACAATCCGCTCAAGCTCCGCCGGCGTCGCAGGATTAAATCGCAGAGGTCCCTCCGGCACGCTGTGAATCAGGGATTCGAAAAACGCAGCCGTAGTCTGTCCCTGGAAGGGCAGAACTCCAGTCGCCATCTCATAAAGCACGATCCCGAACGAGAACAAATCTGTTCGGCAGTCTAAAGGCTGGCCCAGCGCCTGCTCCGGCGACATGTAATGAATGGTTCCCAGAGCAGAGCCCATGCGAGCCAGATCTTCCGGTGACTGCGTGACGCCCCCAAAAGTATTACCACTGACGCTGGCTTCGTCTCCAACCGTGAGCTTCGCCAGGCCGAAATCAAGAATCTTGGCGTGGCCGCGCTTAGTAACAAAAATGTTTGCCGGATTGATATCGCGATGAATAATGCCATGCGTGTGCGCTGCGTCCAGCGCATCCGCGATCTCGATTCCGAGTAACAGCAGAGCTTCAATTTCCAGCGGACGCCCGGCAATGCGGTGCATCAGGGGCATCCCGTCCAGAAATTCCATGGCGATGAACGCTTCGCCATCCTGCTCACCAATGTCGTACACCGTACAAATATTCGGATGGTTCAGCGCCGATGCGGCTTCGGCTTCGAATTGAAAACGAGCCAGTGCCTGCGCATCATGAGCAACCTGTTCGGGCAAGAACTTGAGCGCGACGAAGCGGTGCAGCCGTGTGTCCTCAGCCTTATAAACCACGCCCATCCCGCCGCCGCCAAGTTTCTCGACGACGCGGTAATGCGAAATGGTCTGGCCAATCAATCGTTCGTCAATCATTCGAAAACGCCCGTCCGTCAGGTCGTTTCATCTTACGGACGCGGCAACCAGCCCGTCAATGAACCCCAAGTGCCATGCCACGGAGAGTGGGCGGTTGGTTGGCACAGTTTTTCTCTATCACAAAACCGGGTGTACAAAAGCGGGTGCCCGGTCCTTCTCGCGTTCTTTGCGAGAGGGCGGGGCTTTTAGAGCGTCCCTTTTTCCGTTGTCATCCTGAGAAAGCGCATGCCTTCGCAACGCGAAGGCATGCCAACGAAGGATCCCTGCACTTCTACCAGGTCGCAGGCCCGTGCAACCGGGAAGAAACGTGTCGTCAAGATCGAATCGCGCTGGGACCGCCCTTCGTCGTGATCAGCTCAGGGTGTATCCGGCAGTCCGTCGTCGCGATATCAGCTAGAAGCCCCGCCATCCCGCAGAGAACGCGAGCAAGGCAGGGCATCAGCTTTTGTGTGCGATGAAAGTTTGGGCCCGACCCCGTAGTCGCCACCCGCCCGGTTCCACTACTTTTGTTCTCAGGGTCTCAGAATTACGCCGGGGAGAGGCTCGGTTCCAAAATGGTTGGAGCCCGGCACCCCAAAAGTCAATGCGACATTCGAAAATTCCACGTTCGTGCCACCTGTAACGTCCACCTCCAAGGGTGTAGGTGAAACGGGCGCGGGGCTTCCATTGAGGGTGACCCTGGCCGTGCCGTTTATCTTAAATCCGCCTGTAATCGGCGTGACATCGGCATTGAGCATGGTTATGTGGTGAGTATGGGCGCCCCTGCCGTTCGGATCGAAGTTGCCATCTCCTAACGTCAAGACCCAACCGTCAGACAGCACCATGTTCAGCGCCGCCGAAAAATCCGCCTTGCCCGACTTTCCCTTTAAGTGCAAGCTCCATGGACCTCGAACCTCATAGGGACCTGTGGTGGTGGTTTGGGGCGAATAGGCATTGATTACCCCATTGAAATTAAGTCTTTCGGTCGCCCGATTTTGGGCCAGCGCGCCGACGCTTACCATCAGCACGAGAAGCCCAATCTGTGCCGCACACAGCAAATGCTTGCTCTTCATAGCAGACCTCCAAGTCTGAGTAATTCCTCGCGCGCTTATCGCTCAAAGACTGTCCGCGAAGCAATGCACGTGCTATGAAGAAGAGATAAAGATTAGATAACCCCCTAAGTAGCTGGTGCGGTTGCTTCTTGTCGGATTATTGGCGCATAATCTCGTGCGACGCAAGGCAGGAAATACTTAGAGGATTTACGCCCCAAGAATTCCATTTCGGAGATTTCACCCTCGATCAGGCGCGTTACCGGCTGCAACGAGGTACACGTTTGCTGCGCCTGGAGAAGCTCCCCATGGAGTTGCTGATCTTGTTGGTTCAACGCCGTGGCGATTTAGTCTCACGCGAAGAGATTGCCGGCTGCCTTTGGGGCAAGGACGTCTTCCTTGATGTCGATCACAGCATCAACACTGCCGTCCGCAAAATCCGCGTGGTGCTGCGGGATGACTCTGAGAAGCCCCGATTCGTAGAAACCGTAGTCGGGAAGGGATACCGCTTTGCCGCCCCGGTGACCTGTCACAATGGGGGTTCGAATCCGCAAGCACAGCCGCCACCGGCAGTTCAGGTACCTTCCGAGCTAGCGGTTTTATCTACTCAAAAGAGGGTTCTTTCTATCCGCCTGTGGGTGCTGCTCGCGGTAGCAGCCATACTGGCGGTAGGCGCAGGCCTGTGGCTTAAGAGGACGGAGTATTTTTGGCGAGACCCGATCGCAGCGGCGCGATTCCAGACGATCACGGAGTTCGAGGGCGTGGAGCAGGCCGCCGCAGTATCAGGCGACGGACAGTTTGTGGCATTTCTCTCGGATCGGGACGGGCCGATGGACGTTTGGGTTACACAGGTGGGTTCGGGGCGGTTCCACAACTTGACCCACGGGAGCCAGGCCGAACTGGTCAATCCATCGGTCCGCACTCTGGGGTTCTCGCCGGATGGCTCTCAGGTTACATTTTGGGTTCGCAAGAAAGACGCTTCGGGCGAAGGTGACATCAGCATTTGGGCGGTCCCGACACTGGGAGGACAGCCCATGCCGTACCTTGAAGGCGCGGCAGAATTCGACTGGTCGCACGACGGCTCGCGACTCGCATACCACACGGCCGGACCCGGAGATCCGTTGTTCGTCGTAGATGGCGGCCGGCAAGCCAAGGCGCGGCCCATCTTCACCGCACCGGCCGGGATCCACGCGCACTTTCCGTCGTGGTCGCCCGACGATCGGTTTATCTACTTCGTCCAGGGGGCTCTCCCCGACAAATTAGATATCTGGCGCATCCCTCCATCCGGCGGAACCCCTGAACGGATCACGTCCCACTCTGGGCAAGTGAGTCATCCTGTTTTCCTTGACCGACACACTTTGATGTACCTGGTGGGCGATCCCGAAGGCACGGGGGCGTGGATTTATAGCATAGATGTCGAACGCCGCATTCCTCACCGGTTAAGTTCTGGCCTTGAGCGGTACAAGTCCCTGGCGGCCAGCGCTGACGGTCGCCGTCTGGTGGTCACGCTCGCAAGTCCGATGAATACACTTTGGCGGTCGCGGATCGCCGATTCATCCGCTCAAGCGCCGCTCCCCGCTCGAATCTCGCTGACGACTGGCAGAGGTTCCTCTCCACGACTCGGTCCAAATTTCTTTCTGTATGTTTCTGCGACGAGTACGAGCGAGAGCATCTGGAAGCTCGCCGAAGGGACTGCCACGGAGTTGTGGAGTGGCCAGGGAGCGCAAGTATTTGGCGGCCCAGCAATCGCCCCGGATGGAAATCACATTGCATTCTCGGTCCGCCAACACGGAGAAACATTCTTGTACGTAATGCAGGGTGACGGCACGAACGTGCGAATGGTGGCCAATTCGCTTAACCTGCAGGGCGATCCCGCGTGGGCACCCGACGGGCAGTCGATAATGTCTGCGGCGGAAGATCATGGCGTCACACACCTTTTCCGCGTGCCGTTCGATGGCCGGCCGCCCACTGCATTTGTCGAAGAGTACTCTGTCGATCCTGCCTGGGCGCCCGACGGCCGCTTCGTTGTGTACTCGGGAGCTGACATCGGTACTTCATTTGCGGTTAAAGCCGCCACTGCTGACGGCGCGCTGTATCCCCTGCCTGCCTTAACACTGACTCGAGGGGCACGCCGCTTGGCATTCCTGCACGGAGGACGCGAACTCGTCTTCCTGCGAGGAGATATTCGACATAAGGATCTCTGGTCAATGGAGATGGGGACGGGCGCGGAACGGCAGTTGACTTACCTCCCTGCGGACTTTGATATTCGCGACTTCGACATTTCCGCAAACGGCCCTGAAGTTGTCCTCGAACGAGTGCAGGAACATTCGGAAGTGGTGCTCGTGGATCTCCATCGACCATAATCCAGAATGGAAATTCCGCCTCCCAATCCAGCCGATTCAAACGGTGGCCCAGACTACCGCGCCCACTTATTCCCGAGGGTGGTCCATCCAAGCTTCGCTTGGGCGGGGATTTTTCTCCGCGACTCCCAAATTGGGAACCAGATCCCCGATCGATTTACTTTGTTCTTGAACTCACCCCACCAGCTCCGATAATATATAAGCGCAGAAGTTATCTGCAGGCTAATCAACGATCTTTGACAACCTGACGGCGGGAGCGGACCTGCGGCGCTCACCCGCTGAATTGCGGCCGATACACCTTTGACACGCAGTGCCAAAACGGAACCACGCGCAGCAGGGAACCACGCTAACTCCAATGTTTCCAAGATTTTGCCTCTAACTACCTTAAGAACCATAGATCTAGCGGGAAGAAAAAATCTCGGTCCTTTGTTTTCTATATTTTAGGCAAAATTAAGAGTTTTTTTTGAGATATTTTCTGCACCAGAATATGTGCAAAAGCTAGCAGCGCAGTGTCACCATCTGGGGACTTCGTCAAGGCGAGGCGGCGAACCTGGAGCGGCGAACTCGGAGGCTGCACCACGATCCGCCATCACCCTGCATAAAAAGCATTCTTAAAGCGAGTAAATGATGCTTTTGGGATCAGAGAAATCGCATCACCGGCCGATATTTACGGGGTTCGCTTCCACAACTTCGACAAAGCCTCCGCTGCGTTTTCGAGGACGCGCTTTTGTCGGCATTCTTCAGTTTCGAACTGCGCACGCAAAGGCATCCTGCGTTCCAGGATAGCTTCGGCGCGGGTGCATCGAGTGGAAGACTGTTTGCGTTCTAGAACCGTGAACGCGGCTGCGAAGAGTTGTTGAGCGTCTGCTGAACTCATGGACGCTATTAAAGCCGAGCGCCGATTTCATTACCATACAGGCGGTTGCTGAGAGCGGCATCTCTAGGGTTGTAGTGTGCCGCGGAAGTTCTATTAGCAATGCTGTGGCTTGAGCGTCGCTTTGCGACGTGAGGACGCGCCCTCTCAAAGCCGTTCAGTTTGTTTAACGGATTTTCGCTTTGGATTACTTGCAGACGAAGTTGGCTGCGTCGTTGGTGTTGCCGCCGCCCTTATAGACGGCCTCTTGGGGATAGGAGCATAGGGGACGCGTAAACTGGACGCCTTGAGTTGGATTGTTGTTGACGTAGTGCGTTGCGATGATCCGATTTGGGGCGTCGTCGTCTTCGACCCACTGGACGAGCGGGGTGAGCATGTCGAATACATTTGCGCCGGGACCGCCGCTGCAGTGATTCATCCCGGGTACCATAAAGAGCCGGTAATACTCTTGCGTCGATTGCATTGATTTGCCTGAAGACGACTCGCCGGGAAAATTCGCTACGCTTTCGAAGTAATTGATGCTGGTCAGCGGAGGGACTTCAGGGTCGCTAAACCCGTGGTACTGGATGAGCTTGCCGCCCTGCGCTCGAAACCGCGTCAGGTCGGGGTCGATCGAGTTCAGAACCGACGCCAGCGTCTGACCCGTAACTACCACTTTGTTGTCCACGAAAGCTGGGTCGGAGATCCAGTTGAAAGTTCGAAAATCCCAATTGGGATTGTCGAAGACGAAGTACTGGAAAAATGGAATGCCAATCTCCGCGTGATGGTCGGTTTGCCGCTCCGGCGGCGGTTGTGGAGAGATACTAAGAGGCCAGCCATCCGCTTCACCGCCGCGTTCAAACGGCGGGTAGTAATCGTGCTGTTGCACGATTTGATCAGGGCCAGTCCAGATATTGCTGACTGCTTTCACCTGCTCCGCCGTCAGGCAGTCCGGAGGTTTTTGGGATCCCTGGCACAGGAGTTTCTCGGGGTTGAAATGGCAGAGCCGGGGATCGTTCAGAACGCCATCCACCACACCATCAAGCGCGTCGCACGCTGCGTTCACCGCATTGCCGAGGAGGGTGTCCTGCGTAGTGAAAACAGTGCTGGCAGGGTTGTTGAACATCTGCCGCACCACCCACAGATTGCCGCCGACGTGATGATGCGTGTAGTAGGCAACGGGATCGCCAGCGATGATTCCGTCATAATCATTCGAGAAGCGCTGCGCTTCCATCAGCGCCTGTCGCCCGCCGGTCGAGCAGCCGTCGAAGTACGAATGCTGCGCATTGTCGCCATAGAAGGCAGCCGAAATCTGCTTGCCCCGAACCGTCATCAGATGGATCGAGCGGTATCCAAAATCGATAATCTTTTGCGGATGCCCAAGAGCGAACGACCCATCGTAGGTAGACCCGACGTGGCCGGTGTCGGTGCTGACGGCGGCGTACCCGAGTTTGACGCTGGAAGCCAGAGCGCTGTACTCGATCGATCCGGCAAAGCCGCCATTTCCGACGCCTTCGAAATTTCCGTTCCAGATCGAGGCCGGCATCCATATTTCGATTCCGATATCCGAATCGCTGGTCGGCGTAAGCGTGGCCGCTACGCGACAGAACGCGGGCATACTTGTGAAGACTTGGCCATTGGGTGCGGTGTAAGTGCCTGCCGGGATCGACTGCGCAGCCGTGATCGTGGTTTCTGGTAGCTTGAGCGACCCCAGACTCTCGCATGTCGCGGCGACGGCCTGATCGACCGCGAATATGGCAAAGACGAGCGCCGCCGCTATCTTTCGCAGGGACATATTGGCTCGTCCTTTATTCATCGCAATATTATAAGTCCCGCTGATGTGACAGAAGACCTAATCCTGCGGCCCGGGAAGCGCCCGGCGCTGCTCGGGAGCTTCTTCTGTGGTGATCGGGATCTGCTTCCATTTGCGATAGACGTTGGCAACAGCGAGCGTCCAGAAGGGAACCAGATCGGCGCCGGGTACGAGTTCGGCAAAGAACGTGGGCAGAAATTCCCAGTGCCAGCCGAGCAGGTGAACCAAGATGGCTGCGACCGCAAAGTCGAGCACGTCATCCGCGGGTGACAACGCGCCCTCGGCGAATAAGGGGAACACGATGATTTGAAGTGCATCGGCCGCTATGGCCAGAACCATGGCGAGTCGAAAACGCGAGCGCGGCGAGAGAGCGACTGGGGCTTCGATTACGTCTGGCTCGGCTTTCATACTGCCTATTCTGACCTATGCATCACACGATGGTTTGATTTTATCAGCGGACACACCCACCCGAAAGCACGACCCCGAGCCAAGCTGCGGAGAATCGTATTTTCGACCCTTTCCGAGGCTTCCTAGGGGACACACTGCAAGGTTGGTGGTCTGGAAATCGACCCAGTTGGGGTCCGTGGAACCATTTCCGGCCCTGGCTCGTATACGACTATACTGTGGACCTGATGGAGCCTACGACGACGGCAGCCGCGCTTCCGCCGGAAACGGCTCGGAAGCTCGACGCCACGCGAGTTCGAGAACGAATCAGGCGTTACGGCACCGCCTTCCGCGATCCTGCGTTTGAGGCTTTGGCAGCGTTGCGCGCGCACAAACTGCGTTCCGCGCTGACCCTCCTGGGCGTTACTTTGTCAGTGTCAGTCCTCATCCTGGTCGTGTCGATTATCACCGGGGCGAACCTTTACATTCAGAATCGGGTCGCCAATCTCGGATCCAATGTTTTTCTGGTGATGCGCTTCCCCATCATCACGAATCAAGAAGACTTCCTCAAAGCAATGCGTCGCAATCGGAACGTCACTTGGGAAGACTTCGAAGCTCTGCGGGACGGTATGAGGCTGCCTAAGGCAGTCGGCCTGGAGACGCGAACCAATGGCAAGGTTCGGTTGGGAACACAGGCGCTGGACGACATTAATATTCGTGGAGTCACGGCCAACATCGCTGACATGGATGTGGAGGAACCCGAAACCGGCCGCTACATAACGGACGCTGACAATGACGGCAGAGCGCAGGTCACGTTCATCGGACAAGACGTGGCGGAAAAGCTTTTTCCCACGGTTGATCCCATCGGCAAGACAATCTACATCGATGGCGCGGGTTTCCAGGTAGTTGGCGTAGCCAAGCCGATCGGAACCGTCTTCGGACAATCCCAGGACAATTTTACTTACATCCCGATCCGGACGTTCTTGAAACGGTATGGCGAACACGGGCAGAGTCTGGACTTGGCCATCAACATTCAGGCGCGAGGCCCGGAATGGATGCTGGAGACCCAGGATGAAGCCCGTACGATGATGCGCGGCCGACGGCATCTTGATCCCAAGGTTGATGACAATTTTGGTATTTTGGGGTCTGACACAATTATGAGCTTATGGAAGAACCTGACCGGCGCCATTGCCGCGACCATGGTCGGAGTGGTTTCGGTGTTCCTCGTGATTGGCGGCGTGGTGATCATGAATGTCATGTTGGCTAGCGTGACGGAGCGCACTCGGGAGATTGGCGTGCGCAAATCGCTCGGAGCGCGCAGGCGCGACATCATGATGCAGTTCTTGGTGGAATCCGCAGTGATGGCAGCTGTTGGAGGCGCGACGGGCATCGCTATTGCCTATCTTCTTTCCACGCTGGTGAGGCTGCTTACGCCCGTGCCGTCGCAGGTGCCGATTGGAGCGGTAATTTTGTCGCTTGCAGTGTCGACCATCGTGGGATTGTTCTTCGGGATATATCCCGCGAGCCGGGCTTCCAAGTTGGATCCAATTGAGGCTTTGCGCTTCGAGATTTAGTAAGTGTGTTGCTGTGACGAGGTTCAACTGTGCGACTTGAAATCAGCGAAAGCACGCGCTTGGCGTTTGATTCGCTTCGCCAGCACAAAACACGGTCGCTATTGACTGTCTTGGGCGTAGTCATCGGAATCATGGCCATCGTGGCCGTAGCTTCCATCATGGTCGGCTTGGACCGGGATATTCGCGGATTTCTCGATCAGTATGGCACCGACACGCTGTTTGTTTTTCGCTATGACTTCGGTTTTCGAGGTAACCTCACGTCGGAAGAACGCAACCGCAAACCGCTGACTTGGGAAGACACGATGGCAATCCGGGATGAGTGCCCCGACGTGAAGGATGTAACTGTCGAAGTCTCCCCTCGGCTGGAACCGGGCCAGCCCATCACCGTGGTGCCGGCGCGCTATAAACGGAACGAGGTTTACGGGATTCAATTTACTGGCACCACTCCTTCGTACGAATGGGTCTACAACGCTAATCCAGAGAAAGGACGCTTCTTTAGCGAAGCCGAAAACCTGCATCGCATGGATGTGGCGGTCATCGGACACGACCTGGCTGAGGGACTGTTTCACGAGGAAGATCCGCTGGGCAAGTCCATCGAGGTCGCAGGCGCGTTTTACCAGGTCGTGGGCGTGCTGGAGAAGCGCAAAGGCCAGTTCTTCAAAGATGCATCGGCGGACAAAGTTGTGGTGGTGCCATACGGGGCCTACCGCAAACACAACCCGCAGGACGACGAAAACTTCATTGGCGCGCAAGCGTATCCGGGCAGAAAGGCGCAGGCGGAAGACGAAATCATCGGGCTGATGCGACGGCGCAGAGGGGTTGGGATCGACAAGCCGAATAATTTCGCGATTTCCAGTTCGGAGGGAATCGCGCGCCAATTCCGGCAGATCACGGGGGCGATTGCCATTGCTGTAGTCGTGATCAGTTCCATCGGATTGCTTATCGGCGGAGTTGGCGTGATGAATATCATGCTCATGTCGGTGACGGAACGCACCCGCGAAATCGGAGTGCGCAAAGCCATCGGCGCCCGACGGAGCGATATTATCCGCCAGTTCCTCACCGAAGCCATGACGCTGACGGGTGCTGGTGGAATCATCGGCGTCTCATTGGGAGCGGCGATTAGCTTCACGATCAACAAGCTGCTGCCAAGTCTGCCTTCGGCCGTGCCGCTATGGTCGGTCATCGCCGCGGTGACGGCTTCGATGAGCGTTGGCCTCTTTTTCGGGATTTATCCCGCGATGAAAGCCTCGCGCCTCGATCCGGTGGAAGCGCTGCGCTACGAGTGAACGATAGACTCCCGACGATATACATTTCCTGGATAAAGGCTGACATCAGAATGTGTGGGACAGAGTTGCTTGTTCTCGCGAGGAATCGACGCATCTTTGCTATGATGCGACGGCATGGACTTGTCGCGACGCTATGAGAATACGCTAGTCGCAATTCTCTTTTTCACATGGGGCACGGTTTTTCTCGACCGCATGTCCCAGCTTTATCTGGCCCCCTACTTCGCCCCGGAATTTCATCTCAGTCATCAGCAGATCGGTAGCTTGGCATCGGTGCTCGCGATTACGTGGGCTGCGTCCACTTTTTTCTTCGGCGCGTTGTCAGATCGCGTAGGCCGCAAGCTGGTGCTCGTTCCCGCCGTGTTCATCTTCTCGATCCTGTCCTGGATGACGGGTCTGGCCCACAGTTTTCATCAACTGCTCTTGATCCGCGCGCTGATGGGAGTGGCGGAAGGTCCGACTTGGTCCATCATGACGGCACTCATCGAAGAGTCTTCCCATCCCAGCCGCCGCGGACGCAACATCGGCTTAGTGGTCAGTGCCGCCGCGCTTGTGGGTCTGGCTGCGGCACCGGTGTTGACCACTCAAGTCGCGGCGCGCTGGGGCTGGCGTCCGGCTTTCTTTGTCGCTGGTGTGCCGGGATTGCTGATGGGTTTTCTGATTTGGAAGTTGGTGCGAGAGCCTGCCGGCGACCGCGGCACTGGGCACGCGAAACCTTCATTGATCGATTACTTTTCGATCCTGCGCTATCGCAATATCTGGTTATGCTGTTTGGGAGCGACCGGGTTCATGTCCTGGTTGTTCGCTTTGAACGTATTCGCGCCGCTCTACATTACTGAGGTGGCGCATCAACCTGCGACTACGGCGGGGTTCTTGCTGGGCGCGAGCGGCCTTGGCAGCTTTTTTCTTGGTTTCCTTCTACCTTCTCTGTCCGATCGAATAGGACGAAAACCCGTGCTGTTGCTGATGGCAGTCATGTCCGCGGTTGTACCTCTCGCCTTTCTTGTACCCGTGCTGTACGTCTACCCGTTTTTGTTGGCCGCGATCGTTTTTATAGCCAATACCGGTCAGGGCATAGCCAGTCTCATCCTGGTACTGGTGCCTACGGAGAGTGTTCCGCCGCAATTTCGGGCCACATCCATCGGCCTCGCAACTCTAGTCGGCGAAATTATGGGCGCCACGGCCGCACCCATCCTCGCGGGCACGCTGGCAGAAAAACACGGCCTTGCGCTGAGCATGTGGTTGGCGGCAGGGGGAAGCGCGCTGCTTTTCCTGGTAACTCTTTTTCTTCGGGAACCCACGCAGGTCAAGCAGGCTGAGCCGGGTAGTTAGGACTAAGCAATTTGCTTACTACCCGGCTCCCGGAGGACTCGGCGCACAGAATCAAGAAAGGAGAATACTGCGGGCGATTCTTCGTCCCTTCGCCACGCCATGTAGACTTCGATCTTGGCTTCGGCTTCATTCAAACCAACCGAAGCCAGAACTATTCCGTGCACGGAACGGGTGACAATAGCACCGGCGCCGATGAAAATTGCTTTGCCGGTAGCGACCATGATCGCTCCTGCTTCCTCGTGGGCCTCGACGTGCGCCACGGTAAAGTGCGGAGTGAGTCCCCGCCTGCTGTATAAGCCCAGGTTGCCGATTCTGACTCTTGCCGAAGTTCGACCTATGCCGTCGTCGATGCCCCGACAGGCCAGAAACTTGCCGCCTATGAAGCGCAGAAGGAAGCAGTCGGTCCGATTGCGTGTTACGCTCCCGACCCCGACCACTTTTTCATTTTTTCAGACGGGCGCGGCTTGGACATCGTTGAGGCGGACCCGAAATAAAGCTCACTATCAGTGCGCTGAGACGCAGCGCGGTTCCTCCGATTGGAATTAGAAGCTGATCTTCAGGATCTTACCTCCGTTGCCTACGAACCATCCAGCTTGCGGGCTGGCAAACGCGACAGCCCAGTAGCCGCTCACTTTTTTGGGGAGTGTATACCAAGTTTGCCCTTCATCGGGAGTCCACGCCCCTGATCCTGAGTTGAAGTCTGGTTCCGTCTCGGCGGTGATTACAACCGTGCGGTCGCCGTGGTTGTCTCCTTCTTTAACGTGGCCGTGGCCTGTGCCCTGCGCGTAGCTCAGGCAGAAAATGGCTCCGCTTACGGGAGGCGTGTTGGTCAGTTGCCAGGTTTTGCCGCCGTCGTGCGATGTAGCCATGTCCGCGCTACTGTTTGAGGCCAGGTCACCGCCGCCGACAACCCCATTTTTCGGATCACGGAAGGCCACGCTGATCGCGCCCGCAGTGGATGAACTCACTAGCGGAGTGTCATACGCGTTCCAGGTATCGCCCCCATCGGTCGTGGCGAGGATCCTTGCGATGGTTGCGCCGCCGGTGGCAATCCAGGCGTTGTTTTCACCCAGAGTGGTGATGCAGGTTCCACTGGCAGCGAACGAGGCTTCTCCCGACAACGCCGGCGGCATATTATTGGCGATGCTCTGCCAGGTCGTTCCATCGGTGGTACGAATATCGGGGAAAACTCCGTTGACTGAGTCGCTCTGCGCAACGCCCCGGTCTGGAGTCCAGAAGGCGAAACAATCGTAGAATGCGTTTTCCAGCTCGTTCTTGAACTCGATCGTCCAGGTCGCGCCGCCGTCGACCGTCTTGTAGATACGAAAACTCCGAGTGTAGTTTCCGATGGACATTAAATATGCGACTTTATCGCTTACACCCTGCACATCGCGAAATTGCAGATGTTCGGCTCCCGGCACGACAGCGGATTTCCAAGTGTTTCCGCCGTCGGTTGTGACCGTGTAGGTACCGCCGGTCCCGGCCGCCCAGACCACTCGGTCGTTCACCGGACTGACCGCAATGAGGAGCTGCGTAGTGCCGCTCTTTTGCGGAGTGAGTTTGGGGTGGTTCCAATGATCTTCTGCAAAGCCGAGGGTTGCGGAGGCGGCAATCAGGAAAACAGCCAGCGAACGTTTCAGCATAGAAGTCTCTCCAGACGCGGGTTTCGCGGCGCGGAGCAAGTATAGGAGCGGCTGCGGGGGGTGTCAAACGGGCAAAGAGAATCTCACCGAAGCCGATGAGGAATTCGTTCATGGCAGCTAAGCCGTCCGATGCACCGGCTGAGTTCCATCTTGGTTAATGCCCATCGGCTCTTACCGCGTAAATGCGCTTTCGCATCGGTGCGTCTATGATTCTCGGATGAGCCGCGCACCGAGGTTCGCCGAGGAATTCCTCACACCGAGAAGCGCGGCAGCCTATCGCGAGAGTATTGGGAAAGCTGTGGAAGCTTTGCTGGATGCCTTCCCAACTCAGCCGTACAGCGGGAAGAGTCCGACGGAACTAGCTGCGCTGGTTGAGGGGAAGGTCCTACCGCAAAGTGGATCTCCGATCGACGAGGTGCTGACAAAAGCCCGGACGATCATTGCGCATTCGGTCGCCGTGACGCGCCCCAACACCATCGCTCATCTCCACTGCCCGCCTCTGATTGCTTCGTTGGCGGCCGAGGTGATCATTTCCGGTTTGAATCAGTCGATGGATTCGTTCGATCAGGCTCCCGCTGCCACCATGCTGGAGTTGGCGGTCACACGTTGGTTGTGTGAGGAAGCGGGACTGCCGTCTGGGTCGGATGCGATCTTCACTGCGGGCGGCACGCAATCGAACTTCATGGCCTTGCTGCTTGCGCGTGATGCGTGCATCAATTCGAAGTGGAAGTGGCAGGTGCAGCGGGATGGCCTGCCCGCGGATGCATCCCGGCTTCGCTTTCTTTGTTCGGAAGTCGCACATTTCACCGTCGAGAAGTCGTCGTACCAACTCGGTCTGGGCACGAGCGCTGTTATCAAAGTGCCAGTGGATCGGTTTTTTCGCATGATCCCGAATGCCCTGGGGAAATCGCTGGCGCAGCTACGGGAAAGCGGGTTGATTCCCGCAGCGGTCGTGGCGACGGCGGGCACGACCGATTTTGGTTCGATCGATCCGTTGCCAGAGATTTTCGCTCTGGCGAAACAGGCGGGAGCTTGGCTGCACGTGGATGCGGCTTATGGTTCCGCTGTGCTGCTTTCTGATCGGCATCGCGAGAAACTGCGCGGGCTGGAAGGCGCCGACTCGATCAGCATGGATTTTCACAAGGAGTTTTGGCAGTGCATCAGTTGTGCGGCGCTGCTGGTTCGTGACGCCGGACAGCTGCGGCATCTCAGAATCCATGCCGACTATCTGAATCCGGAGACCGATGAAGAGGCCGGCATTCCGAATCTGGTAAACAAGTCACTGTCAACCACAAGACGCTTCGATGCTTTGAAGCTATGGTTTTCCTTTCAGCTTTTGGGGCGAGAAAAGTTCGGGAAGATGGTCGACCGAACGATTGAACTGGCTGCTCATGCTGCCAGGCTTATTCAGAGCAGCCCCCCGCTGGAGCTGCTCGTCGAGCCGGAATACGGTTGTGTCGTATTCCGCTATCGTCCCTCCGGCTCGAAGATCGACGGAGACCGTTTGAATAGCGCTTTGCGACAAGGTCTGTTCGACTGTGGGCTCGCGGTCATCGGACACACGCGCGTGCGGGGGCAGCAATGGCTCAAGCTGACGTGCATGAATCCGGCCACGTCTGAGGAAGAGATCGATGCTCTGCTGCGGCTCATCGTCGAACACGGGAGACGACTCGAAGCCGCTTAGTAGGCCTGCGCTCCGAATTTATTGCGACAGAAACTCCATCACCACAGTTGTGCGCTGGATCTGCGTGGATGCTGCTTCAAGCGAAAGACGAAGCTGACGGTTAACCGAAGACTATCCTGGGGCTGCACTTCACCGACGGAATCATAAAACGACGTGTGCAGGTAATCCCCATTAAAGCGGAGGGCTAATTGGCTCGAAACGGCGTGCTCGATTCCTGCCCCGAATACGTAGGACGGCCGCACCAACCAACCATGGTAGTTCCGGACATCGGTGATTGGGACTGCGCCGTCGACCAAGCCCATGCCGGCCAGCGCGCGAACAAACACGCGGGTATTTCCGCGCTCGATGGGGTAAAAGACCGGACCCGTGTGAAGGCTCAAGACGTAGCCTTGGTGGTGAGTATCGAGGATGTCGGGCGTATAAAGATAATTCGAATCGAGCGTCGCGCCCCAGCGCGGGCTCAGACCGATGTTTCCGCTAAAATCCAGCCCGTTGAAAGTCGCATGCCCGGCGGATGGAATCGGCATCGACACGTGGCTATAGCCTGCGCTCAAATCGAAAGCTGGTCCTGCGACTGCAGGGGACGGCGCCGACTGCAGATTTTGCGCCAGAGCGGGCGCCACCATCGCGAACAGGAGAAAATAGACCTTGCCAATCGTCCTCATTGCGTTTCTCATTACATCCTTTCTCATGGGCGGTACCAAATTTAGGGAGAGGTTTAGTTTCCAATGGCCAACGGACAACCTACATTGTCCGAGAATCGGCTTAGGGATTTAAAGAACCCTGGGCCACAAGCTTTCTGTCCGTCTGGTTGTAGCTTAGAAAAGGAAAAAATGGCGTGACCTCGAACGGCATCTTCTCTCTTGGATACACCAGCGCGACGGGCTTCGCATTCATCATCGTCAGTTGATTGCTCCACGGGTCCAGCTTGACCCGGCTGCCAATCGGAAGAGCGGCAATCTGATCGATGCGCTGCTTTTCCAGAGCTGGCGCGGAGGTGAAAAGCGCGGCCATGCGGGTGTTGTTCCCACTCGCCATTCTGCTGCCCAGCCGCGGGCTAATCAGGCTGGAGAGCACTGGCGCGCGATCATGTAACTGTTTGAGGAACAGTCCTGCATTACTTAGTTTGTCCTTATATGGCGAGTTTCCCAGCAACTCTAAAGCTTTATTGTCGGCACCTTGCTCGTCGGTGGCATCCCGCTCGAAATGCAGACGTTGGAAAGCGGCCACATCGGCAAAGAAGAAGCGGTCGCTGAAAGCGAGCTGCGTATCGACATGGTCTCCCAACACAATATGGCCGAGTTCATGAGCCAGAATCATTGCCAACGATGCTTCATCCGGCAATACATCGAGCAAACCGCGACTGATGACGATCGTGTGGCCTATCGTGAAAGACTCCAGAGGCAGGGTCAACAGTACGCGACAGCGTACATCAGGCTCAATTTGCAGTTTGTTGGTGATGATGAGATTGTCGACCACGGTCTGCAGGATCTTGTCCACATCACCCGTAGGCGCGAGCAATCCAATCTTCTGCAGATGGTCTACCGCGTTGTCTTCTGCCATCCGTTCCCACATACGCTGAGCTTCGACCGGGCCATTGTCTTTGGCAACTGGGCGATCATCCACCGAGTTGTCAACTTTAATTTGCGTAAATTCTTCGTTGTGATTCAGTTGTTCTGGATCGTAGCCCCAGAGACGTGTCTGAGCTTTTAGATACAAATCGTGGAATAGAGGGCTGTTGCGTTTTGTGCCTGACTCTTCAACGTAAATATAGGAAGGCAGCCACACATCGGCTTGGAGATTAAAACGCCAACTGTCGAAGTGCAGGTAATGCGTAAAGTTTGAATGATTGGCATAAGTCCCGTTGAAACGGACGATATTGAAGTCGTGGTCTTCGACCCAGATTCTCCCCGTAAACAAACCTTCGCGGCCTTTTTTCACGGGTTGGACATCGATCACGATGCAGCGCGCTTCGCCAAGAAACTCGCGTCGCACAAACGTGAAGTGATAGTTATTTTTCTGGAAGTTGGAATCGAGCACCGCCATCTGTGCGAAGCCTTGCGGCAAGAACTTGTACGCCAGAGCATCGGAGATGGGATTCATAACGTGATGCATGAACCCCTCGCGCTGCCGCTGGAACTGTGCATCGCGGATACCACCATTCAAGTCAAGCCGCCCCAGGAAATACTGATCACTGGCCGGCTCGACGTTGTGATCGCTGTCCTCATGAAGATTCTGAATATAAGTTTCGGCGAGTGGGTGCATACGCTTCATGGTCACGACGAACCCGCGTTCGCGCTCTACCACTCGGTCGACGGTTTGGTCGAAGGACAGAGTCGACGAAGGTTTCGGGTTATCGGCCGCAACAGCTGCTGTCGCGGATACAAGCAGCAAGAAAACGATAGATCTGAAACTGCGCATAACGCTCCTCACGAAATAAGTTCGAAAATGATGTGGATTTGAGCCATCGAATCGATGGGCTGGCCTTCATGCAAGGCCGGTTTGAACTTGATTTGTTCGGCGGCTTTTACCGCTTGCTCGTCGAGTCCGTAGCCCAACCCTTGCAACACTCGTACCACGTGGACTCGCCCGTCGGATCCGAACAACACTTCGAGGCGAACTTCTCCGTTAACCTTCTGCTTCCGTCCCTCATCTGTGTAATCGGGTTTGGGCTTGAAGGTGATTTCGACGGGAGTATTGGATCCGTTGGTCGCTTGGCGCGATCCGGTTTTGGTATACATGCCAGCGCTGCTGGGATCAACGATCGCGCCGTTGCCGAATCCGGAGCTCGCCACGACACTGGAGTTTGTGCCTCCGGCCCCATTGCCATGACCCGATCCGGTGGGTAAATCAAACGATCCTGTCGCGCGGATGTTGGCGGGCGCGTGATGCCCCGACGACGCAGGTATGCCATTCGGATCGCCAAAGCCGCCAGGCCTCACTGACGCATCGGGATTCGCGGCTGTGGCTGCAACCGGATTGTTGGTGGAAAACGTACCCACGGCCACGACTTTCGACGTCGGCGCGGCTGGAATGTCGGGCATTCTGTTGGCAAGTTTCATTTCCGGCGCTGGGCGCTCAGGCTCCTGCAGTTTGCGTTCGGGGAGCGCGCGGATCTGCGGAGTGACGACAAGCGTGGCCACAGCTGGTTCGCTTTCCGGCAATGGCTTGCTTTCCAGGGCAGGCTTAGATCGCGTTAACACCGATGGAATAACAGGTGGCTGCTGGTGGAGAACCAACGGTTCGTAAGACACGAGATTCGTAACTCGATAGTCTGCTGGCGGAATCAGGCTTTGGTGGAATCGGACACTCACAACGAGAAGACCGACTACTGATAGAGCTTGCACGCTCCAGCCCGTCACGAATGATTTCCAACGTGACTGCGGCGACGGCAATAATGTAAACAGAGTTCCCTCCACGAAAGGTTTCCCCACTCGTGCAAGGTATGGGGCAATCGCGATGCCACTAGCGATCTTGGGAAACGGTAGCCGCGAAAGTTCTATTTGCGGCGGTAACGGAGTGCTGGAATTAATACCAACGAAAGCATTTAGCTGAGGGCTGAGCCGCTGGAGAATGTGGCTTTCACGAAAATCCCTCTGGCACGATAGTAACCTTCATCTCTGTTACGGATTATCCATAGACGATCAGACAGTGGGAACAACACTGGAGTTCAAGGGAAAATATTTTCCTACCCGCGGGAACAGCGGGGAAAAGTTTGCCGATTCAGTTGTCATCGCAAAATAATGAGGGCGCGATTTCTAGCTCAACTGTGGACCTGAAGTTGCTTGAATCTCCACGCCGGCTTCATCCCCTGTAACGCAGGGTCCGCGTAATCTAATTCTTCCTCCTATTTTGCTGCTGACCAGCTAGAATGTTGTTCTCAAAAAAGGGAAGCTAAACTGGAGGTCGCTTTGCCTTCTTCTCCCGACGTAGTCATTATCGGCAGTGGCATTGGTGGTGGCACGCTTGCCAACCGCCTGGTGCAACACGGTCTCACCGTGACGATGCTGGAACGGGGAGATTATTTGCCGCAGGAGCGCGAGAACTGGGACGTCGATGCCGTTTTCGCTCACTGGAGGTATGTGCCTACCGAAACCTGGCTCGACAAACATGGCGTCGCGTTTCGCCCGGGCACCTACTATTACGTTGGAGGCAGCAGCAAGATGTTTGGCGCTGCCATGCTCCGACTCCGCGAGAAAGACTTTCAGGAACTCGAGCATGCCGGAGGCGTTTCGCCTGCGTGGCCGATTACCTATCGTCAGCTCGCTCCCTATTACGATCTTGCGGAACAACTATACGGAATCCATGGCGAGGTTGGCATCGATCCAACCGAACCATCCAATATTCCTCGCTATCCATACCCTGCGCTCGAGCACGAACCGGTGATCGAGCAAGTGGCGTCCGCCCTCAAGACTCGGGGGATCAAGCCATTTCCGCTTCCGGTTGCCGTGCAACGCCATCCAGGAGGGCCGTGCATCCGTTGCAAAACCTGTGACGGGTTTCCCTGCCAGGTTCATGCCAAGACCGATGCTGAGATTGCAGCAGTCAGGCCTGCCTTGGCATCGGGCAAGCTGACGCTCAAGACGAATGCTTTAGCAACACGTCTGCTGCTCACCAACGATGGCCGGCGCGTGAACGCCGTCGAGTACCAGAGCAACGGGCGCATCGAAAGTATCACTGCACCCGTGATCGTGCTCTCAGCCAGCGCCGTCAACTCGTCGGTGTTGCTGCTTCGCTCGGCTTGCGACAAGGCCCCGAACGGCGTTGCAAACTCTTCTGGCGTGGTTGGGCGCAACTACATGGCGCACAACAATACGGCTCTCATGTGCGTCGGCTGGAAGATCAACGACACGAAGTTTCAAAAAACCATTTGCATCAACGATTTTTACTTCGGGGACCATGACTTTAAGCACCCGATGGGCAATATTCAAGGTCTCGGCAAGCTGCAAACTGGAATGCTTACGGCCAAACAGAAATTTCTTCCCAAATTTCTAGGCGACCGGATGGCCCAGCGCAGCGTGGATTGGTGGATTATGTCAGAGGATCTGCCGGACCCTGAAAACCGTGTGCTTCTGCAGGGGAACACAATTCGGCTGCACTACACGGAAAATAATATAGCGGGACACAAGCATCTGGTCGCGAAAGCCCGCTCGCTGATGAGTCAGATCGGATTCGCCCTGAATATCGCCAAACACATGGGAGGCCTCTCCGTATCCCATCAATGCGGGACTGTGCGCTTCGGTAACGATCCCAGCAAAGCCGCGTTGAATGAGTTCTGTCGCTCTTTCGAGCATGAGAATCTGTTCGTCGTGGACGCTTCCTTCTTTCCGTCCTCTGCGGCAGTCAACCCGGCACTAACGATTGCGGCGCAGGCGATACGCGTCGCCGACCACATGGCTAAGAATGATTTCGGAGTAACCGGGATTGGCAATACTCCGTAAGCGGCCGTTCAAAGAAGACTGCCATTGTGAGTGAAGCGTTTCTGAGTCCGCCCTGACAAAGTTCGAACCGCTATTCCTCATCCGCGACTCGGGGAAGTGACGAGGAACACGGTGGGCGTTCGCATTACACGGACGCGAGGGCCGCGCACCTTAAATTAGTATTTCCACATCCGGATTTCGTTTCCATTGCGCTCGAACTGCACTTCGTCCATGAGTTGGCGGATCAGGTAAACGCCGCGTCCGTGGTCGGCATACAGGTTCTCGCCGCGTTTTGGATCGGATAAAGCCGCTGGACTGAATCCCGGACCGGGATCGGTAACGATTATTACGATTCGGCCGCGCGGATCAGATTTAACGCGGCACCGGACCTGCTTCGACGGGTCGTTGCCGCAACCGTGCACGACCGCATTGGCCAGCGCTTCCTGAACTGCCAACGCAATCTCAAATCGCTTCTGCTCCGGGACTTCCAGCCGCTCTAAGGTTTCGGATATGGCGTCCACAACAGTAGCGATCGCTTCGGAATTCGCAGGCATGTTGCGGTCGAGCAATTCGGATAATGCGCTGTTGTCGGGGCCACCGCTAAACTCAGTTGTCATGCGGGCTCATTTCGTTTCCGAATCGAGGATTGGCAATTTAAGCGAAAGACTCAACCGCCGCATCGTCGTTATCGAAAATCTCGAACAGGTTGAGAACGCCCACTAGGCGCAAGGTCTGCACCGCAAACTTAGAGGGCTGTGTGAGCTTAATGCTCCCACCGCGCTGCTTGGTCGAAGCCAAAAAGCGAACCAGCAAACCAATTCCACTCGAGTCAATCATGGAAACTTCGGCGAGATTGATAACCATGCGAGTGTCGCCATTGCCGATTGCCTCCTCCATGGTTTGGCGCAAGCTGTCCACAGCGGGGCCCATTCTGAGAGGTCCCCGAAGCTGAACGACCTGCACTTGCGAACGCTTGCGGACGTTGATGTCCAAACTGTCCTCCGACGAAGCCCAGGCCGCCACGGGCGAGAAAGTGGCGATTCCGAGCGCGTCCCAAGTTACGGGAAGCGGCGCGGTTTTGCAAGTCTATGGGTGGTTTGGGATCAAATTTGCGATCACTCTGGGAAGGCCAAAAAGAGTTTGGCGGACGCCGCTGCAGAAAAGCGGTGAATCGGATGGATATAAATATTTCATACCGCAGGGTCGAAAAATTTGACATAATCCTGCGGGGAAGGGCATATGCGCACGACCAGTCCGCGGACTGAACCGGCCCGCTTCGTCTTAGTGATCGTCACCACCGACGAACGGGTGCGTCCCGAGGCCGAGACCCATCTGGCAGGCGAGCATGACCTGCTCGTGCTTCAGACCTGGGATGAACTGACGGCATTGATCAACCAGCAGCCTCCAGACGCCATCCTGCTCGATCTCGATACCGTGGGGGAACGCAGCAAGGACGGAATCACCGCCCTGGCCGAACTGCGCGCCTTGGGGCCGGACCTGGTGCTGGTGGCGTTGACGCGCTCGAATAGCCGCAACCTGCGGTTGCAGGCCGTCGCTGCCACGGTCGACGAATATTTCGTCGCGCCCATCAATTTTGAAGAAGTACGGGATGTATTGCACCGTGCGCTGGAGAAGCGGGCGCTCGAGGTCGAGTGCCGCGAGCGGCAAAGCGCACAGAGCCAGCCGGAATCATTCTGCGATCTGATCGGCGGCAGCGAACCCATGCGCCGGGTTTATGACGCGATCACCAGGGTTGCGGAGAGCACCAGCACAGTATTGATCCGGGGAGAAAGCGGCACGGGCAAGGAACTGGTGGCGCGCGCCATCGTTGCGCTGGGGCATCGGGCGCAAAAGCCCTTTGTCAGCATCAATTGCGCGGCGTTGCCGGAGAACCTAGTCGAGACCGAGTTGTTTGGACACGAAAAGGGCGCCTTTACCGACGCTCGGTCAGCACGCGCCGGTCATATTGAACTGGCGCACACCGGTACTCTGTTGCTGGACGAGATTGCGACTCTGGGTCTGGCCTTGCAATCCAAGTTGCTGCGCGTGCTGGAAGACCGGGCCGTGACCCGGATTGGGGGACAGAGCGCCAAGAAGATCGACTTCCGGCTCATTGCGGCTACCAACGAAGATCTGGAGGAGCTGGTACGAGCCGGCCGTTTCCGCGAAGATCTGTATTACCGCATCAACGTGGTGCCCATCCTACTGCCGGCGCTTCGGGATCGGCCGGGCGACGTTCCCATTTTAGTGGACCACTTTCTGCGCTCCTACTGTGCGTCTAACAATGTCCCTTTGAAGCGTCTGGAGCCGGAAGTCATGCAGATTCTGGAGGAGGATACGTGGCCGGGCAATGTGCGGGAGCTGGAAAACCTGGTGCAACGGCTGGTGCTCATGGTGGACGGGCCGGTGGTCAAGGTCCAACATCTGCCGCAGCGCCTGCTCTATAACAGCGCAGCCAGCCAAGAATCTCTGCTGATTCCTGAAGCCGGGGTCAATTTCGATGAGGAAATCGCGAAGATCGAGGTGGCTTACCTGACGGCGGCGCTCCGGCGCTCTGGCGGCAGCAAGATCGGCGCGGCGCGGCTGTTGCAGGTCGATAAGCAAAAAATGCACTACCTTTGCCGCAAGTATCAGATCGGGAAAGATTGAAAACTTAATCCGATGCCTTCGATGGATTAAAACTTAATATGCAGTAGATAAATTATTAATCCATCTCCTGAGCTGGCCCCGAAATTAAACCCCCGGCCTCTTCTGCAAAACAACTCCTAAGTGCGTGATGGGAATGTGGATTTGGACTTTTAGCGGGGATTCGCCTGGTTTGGCATCGCACCTGCTCTATACAAAGCCGAGCAGCACAAAACGAAAACAGGAGACATGAAAATGGCGATTCAAAAGAAATCCTTGATCGGTAATATGACCGCGGCCAAGAAGGCCATCGTTGCCACGAACGTTGCCACGGCAAGTGCTGTTCCTGCAGCTAAGCTCGGGAAGCGCGTAGAGCTTGGCAAGAGAGTGGAACTGGGCAAGCGGGTAGAGCTCGGAAAGCGCGTTGAACTCGGGAAGCGCGTTGAACTCGGAAAGCGCGTAGAGCTCGGAAAGCGCGTAGAGCTCGGCAAGAGAGTGGAACTGGGCAAGCGGGTAGAGCTCGGCAAACGGATCGAGCTTGGCAAACGCATTGAGCTTGGTAAGCGGATCGAGCTCGGCAAGCGGATCTAGGTTTTCTTAACGCGCCCGGCCAAGTCGCCGCACTGGCGGCACCGCCGTAGAAGCTTCGTCGAACGAAAGAGGGATCGCATTAGGCGATCCCTTTTTGCTTTTATCACTTACCAAAACTTGCGCTGGATAAATTCCCTGACGTTCCTCCATACCATCTCGGCCATGCTGCGCCGTGCGACGCGAACCCTAGCGTCTCCCGACATTCCCGAGCGCAGCATTCCTCCAGGATTGGAAACCAAAACCGTTGCCACGTAATAGCTCGGGGGAGCAAGGCCTTTATATTTCTCTTCCTCCTGCGAAAGACCCGGAGCGAGTTGCGAGGAAGCGGGGGCAATCGAGCTTACCCGGCCACGAATAGGCTGAAACAGAGATTCCAGCTTCAATGAGGCCGGAGCGCCGAGCTTCATCCGCTGGACCTGGAATTCAGGGATGAAGATTCGCGCCTTGAGCATCCTGACGTCATCCACCTCGGCTAATACGTCTCCTTCCTGGACGAACGAACCCACCCGGTCGCGGAGCCTGGGCGTCGCGATCACGCCTGAAATTGGGCTTACGACTTGGAGGGCGCCGACCTGCTCGAAAATAGAGTGCGAGCGTCCGGCCTGGGACGCTTGCTCCGAGCGTGCCATTCCGAGATTCGCATAATTCATCTGGGCTTCGCGAGTCTCGGCTTCGGCGGTGTGGAGCTTTACCCGGGCGTCATCAGCCTCAGCTTCGAGTCCCAAGTTGCGCAAGCGGAGTAGTGGGGCGCCGGCAGCGACCGGCGTCCCTTCGTCGGCCAGAACCTCGGCGATCTGTCCAGGCACGGCGGCGCGCACACTTTCGCGCTGTTCCGGTTCGAGAATGAACCGGCCGCTAACCGTTTCGTGCCAAATTGGCGCGAACAGCGCCAACAGCGCTACGGCCCCGATTAGGGCTTTGCGGAGTGTTGTCCACCACGCGAACAGACTTTGTCGTTTGTCCAAGTAGAAATCCTTCATAAATCTCACCGTTGCGCGCAGTCGCGACCGGAAAATCAGGATTGCCAGCGCGAGTGCGGGTAGGAATGCCCAGTCGGGACTGAAACGAGATAGGACGTTATACGCGAAGCGTACTACCGTATACAGAAGGGCATAGCTGTACAACCCGGAAATCACGGCGTAGCTCACGAACAACCAGCGTCGCGAGGGCCGCAGGTACGGAACTTCCACCGGCAGCCGGAATATGCTTCTCCGCACCCAGCTCGAAAGATATTCGGTCGAACTCTCTTTCATCGCCGGTACGCCGACGAGTTCGCCAAAGAGATAATAGCCGTCCAGTTTGATGAGCGGGTTCAAGTTCATGAGAACTACCGCGACGCCCGTAATCATCATGACCTTGTAGGCGAAGTCGTGTATCCCGCTGCCCGCGGGGGTTCCCCACCACACGATGGCGGCCACGGAACAGAACATGAGCTCGACCAAGATTCCCGCGAGGATGGTCACCACTCGTGCCCACTTGCCTCCGTACACGTACACTTCGCTAACATCGACGCAGAACGCAGGCGACAGATAGATCAGCATGAATCCCATCTGATGAACTCCGCCGCCGTAATGTTTGCAGGTCAGTCCATGCGCGGACTCGTGGAAGAACCCCAGCCCGCAGAACAAGAGCCAGAACTCCGCCAGATCCGCCGCTCCTTTATTCGTAAAGGTGTAATACTCCATCGTGTCGCGCCATATTTCCCTCCAGCCGCTCACGAAGATGAGCGCCATAATCGCGAACATTCCTAAGGTCAGAAAGGCGAACCATCGGGTGTAAATAAAACTTACGACCTCGTGCAGCTTGGTCAGATATTTATCAGGGTCCCATGCGGAGAGACTCATGAACGACAGGTCTATCTTTTTCTGGTTCTTGCGCCGCTGACGCTGATCCGCGAGCTTTTCGGTACCGGTGACATTCTTTTCCAGCGACGTTTGATGCCAGACATCCGCTTCGCGAAGGGAGTCAGCAAACTCACGCACCTGTTGTTCGTCGAGCTCGATGCCGGTCTGCTGTTGCAGGGTCTCGGCAATATCGCTATAAGACCGGACTCCGTCAAACAGTTGGACCAGTTGCCACTGCTCCCGACTAAATCGAAGAATATGCTTCCCACCAGAAACCATCGCGACCATAACTGGCACACCGTTCTCAACTTGCTCGCGTGCGATCAGCTTGGGATGCAGTCGCGGAAAACTCTTGCCGATTCTGCGAGCCGGCAGTTCGGGAAGCGCGACGTTGAGGACTTCGGAGAGATTCATTGCGGGTTCCGCAAGCGGATGTTGGCGGTCATTCCCGGGCGCAGGTTGGCAGATGTCCCCTGCAGTTCGGCGGTGACGTCGATGGTGTCGCTGGAGGGATCCACGACCGGGCTTACCAGCAAGACTTTGGCCTGATGAGTTTCGCCGGGAGTCGCCGTCGTAACCACGATGAGATCAGTGCCTTTTCGCACGCGACCCATGTAGGCTTCGGGCAGCGCGAATTTCACGCGCAAAGGTGCGACAGCCGATATCCAGAACAGGCGATCATTCTTTGCCACCTCCTGGCCCACACGAAGGTAGCGTCGCGCGACGACGCCATCAAAAGGGGCTGTGATCCTGGTTTTTTCGAGTTCAAGTTCCAGCGACCTGAGAGTGTCTTGCGAATATTTCATGTCCTCTCGTTGGCGTTCGACCTCAAACTCGGTTGCATCGTATTTGTATTTCGCCTTCTCTTCCTGTTCTTTCGCGATGATGTTCGCTTTCCACATCTCCTCGGCCCGGTCGCGCTCGGCTTGCGCAACTTTAGCGCCCGCCTCCCAATTCTTAAGGTCCGCTTCCATACTGCGCGCTTTGGCGGCGGCAGCGTCCCGATCGGCTGTGAGCTGACGGTCGTCGAGCCTGGCAAGAAGCTGACCCTTCTTTACCAGTGTGCCGGTCTCGACGAAAACTTCCGCCACCACTCCGTCCCGCTGGGCAGCCAAGTCTACCTGGTCTTCAACCACGATTGGTCCCGAAGCGATGTAGTCTGTGGGCGCCGATTGCGGCAGACTGGTTGCTTCAGCGGCGGGTTTTGGAGCGAGCGCTGCCTCCGCCGCGATCGGGGCATTGGAACTGCACCCGGACAGCAAAACAGTTATCCCAAACAAAGCAAGCAACACTGAACCGGATTTGCACATAACCGACTCCCCAAAATCAATTTCTTCCTACCAACCAAACCACGACCATAACTTGCCCCAGAGCCACATCGCTGAGCCGCGGAACAAGACGTATCCGGCGGGATGCCAGCCCACGGACACCTTGCCCTGTCCCTGCATGCCGGGACGGATCGCCCCGTCTGGGTTGGGCACATTCACGCGCGCAATAAAGACCCTCTGCTCGGACTCCACCTGGCCCTGCGGACTGATGACGGTTGCGTCCCCTCGGAAAATGCGCAGCGGAAAACTCTCGAGCTTGATGGACGCATGCTCACCGCTACCGAGCAGCGTGGCGTCATCCTCGGGAACGGCAACGTCAACCGTGACATGAGAAGTGTCAATAATCTCGGCGAAGGTATCGCCGTGCATGAGCCGGCGGCCCACGGAGTTCTGAACTTGAGTTGTGGTCACGACCCCATCAAAAGGAGCCCGTATGATGGCGCGGTCCTGTCGTTCGCGGGCGCGAGCCAGTTCAGCCCTGGAGTAGTCAACTTTTGCTCGCTCCTCTCCCGCCAGGGTTCCGTCATTCTGCGCCAGCGCGCGATTCATCGCCTCCGTGGCTTCGGCGTACTTGGCCTCGGCGGCAGCCAAGTCAGCGCGATAGTTCCAGTCTTCTAGTTCAGCCAGCACAGTGCCCCGCTGTACGTGATCACCTTCGCGGATGTACACATTCTTCACCACGCCATCAACGCCAGCCTGTACTTGCGCCGTACGTGCAGACGCTACGGTTGCCTCTCCAGAAACACGCATGGGCAGCGGACAAAGAATAAGGAAAAGCACAGCGGCGATGGCCAGTGCGATCATGAGCCCTCGACGCCGTTTCTCCATGGCCAGGAAGCGCTTTTTCTTTTGCAACAGCGGCGCCAAGAGATCGATGAACGGGACTTCGCGGTAGAGCGAGGCATTGCGCAGGGCGACAGTGGCTTGACCGGCCAGCACTTTGATTATTTCCAGATGAGCCACGGTGAGAAAGTCGGGATCGCTGCTCTCAAAGGAAAGCACGCCCAGGCGCCCCTGATCGTCGATGAGTGGAAGAGCGTAGAACGCTCGCATTCCTGAGGCCGAGAAATAGTCCGCGAACTTCGCCCGGGTCTCGGGGCGTGGATCGTCAATCTGCTCGTCATGCTGGGTGACGTGAGTTTCTTCGTTCGAAATCGACGCCCACTCCAGCATTTCTTTCAACGCAGTAACGGCCGGGTCGGCGGAATTGATCTGCGCCATGCCCGAGATAGCTTTTAACTGCAACGAGCCGCGCTGTTCCAGGGCAATAGCAGCGCGTTCAAATGGAATGATGGCCTGAGTATGGTTCACGACCGATTGCAGCACGCGGTCGAGGTTTAGCGTGGAGGTAATCTCGCCGCTTACCTGAACCAGGGTTTGCAGGATTTCGACCTTGCGCTCCGACTGCAGCAGGCTGGCATTGTGCAGGGCATTGCTGGCCGTTTCGCAGATGTTGGTTAGAAGGAACTGGTCGTCCTCGTCGAACGGCGCGCCGTCCTGGCGATTGACTGCTTCGACGACGCCCACCAGGTTTTCGTGCTCAATCAGAGAAGCCGCGACGAGGGAGAATACAGCCTCATCTTCGTGTCCGGCGTTGCGCTTCTGCAGACGCTCGTCGGCGGGATCGTCGATCAGCACGGGCTCGCCGTTGTCGGAGATATCTCCGGCAATGCCTTCTCCCGGCTTCTGCACCGTACCCAGCTCGACGGTGGGATCGAATCCCGCACGGCTCACCAGTTCGAGAGCATCGTTGTTGACCATCCAGAGGTTGACGCCTTGGACAGCCATGACCTCCTGGAATTTCTTGGCAATGATCTCCAGCAACTCATCCATCTCGAGGGTTGAGTTGAAGACTTTTTCGAGGTCATACATCTGGGTTACGCGGCTGATCGAATGCAGACTGGCGTTGCGTTCGCTTTCGTATGACCGGGCTGCGGCGATGGCTGGGGAAGCGAGTTCGGCGACGTCTTGCAGCGCCTCCAACATTTCCGCCGGAAACGGCTGCTCATAGCTGACCAGTTCTATGGCGCCGAAAAGGACGTCGTCCATGAGGAGCGGAACATATGCGAGAGAAGTCACCGTGCGGCGGATATCAAGGTGAGCATAGTCTTCGCGCTGCAGATCGGCTCCCTCGAAAACGACCAGGGTCTTACTGTCTGCCACCGCGCCGAGCGTGCCTGCACTAAACTCCATCGTGCTGGCGACCTCGACCTCGCCTGCGATAGCTTTCCGGGTCCATGCGGGATTGTCCAGATCCTCAACGATGTACACCACCACCGCCGTGCCTGGCAGCAATTGCGCGACCTGCTCAGCGATCATTTGGGCGCGTGGGCCCACCTCCGGCCGCGTCAGCAAGGCCGCAGCAAATTCCGCCACGGGAACGGCGAACAGTGACCTTCGGGCCGCCATGAACGGCGCTCCTGATTGTGCAGATTCGTCGCGACGCAAATAGACCGCGTTTAGGGGAGGTTGCCCGTCAAATCGCGGGCGAGGAAGCATCTTAAGCTGCTCGCACGAACAGGTCAACCTTTAAGTCTCAGGAGTAGAAGGCTCAAGTAGTCGTCGACGAGTCCCGACATGCTAAGTCGCGGAGGAAAGATCGCAGGATCCCTGCAAAATGAGCACGTAGGACTATAATGGCGCGCGTCCGTGGCGCAGACCTCTGGCATGAATCTTGACTTTACGGCGTCGTGGAGCGCAAACCGTTGGCGTCGACCTTTGTACCAAGTCGAAGCCACGCCGCTTCCGCTGTCGGTCGCGGTTAGAGTGACTGCCACTGGCGATCTAAAGATTCCGCGTCCGGCCAGCAGATGCTCCTTCTCCCGTGCGGCTCGGTGTTTGGGAGAATCTTGGACTGGACGGAGGCGGAATTTTTCTTGTCTTTCCTCATCCACTCGGCTGGTCTTTCTTCAGCTTCGGTTAGTCGCGTGTTCTGCAGCACTTGCTTTCCGTGCGATGAGCTCGAAGCCTTCGGAGCGCGCATTTCTTTCTGTTTCCTCAAGCCGTTTCCGACCCAGCGTAGGATTTTTCCCTTGCAGTTGAATTTCGCCGATGGCAAGGGAGGCTTCTAACTCGATTCGAGCCAAGCCCAGCTTGTGCGCTTCCACCAGAACATTTCGAGCAAGCTGCTCGGCTTCGGGCAAGTCTTTTGCCGCGGCCTGGGTGTACGCATTTTGGATCGCGAGCGGAAGGCGGATAGTAACATCGCTGCTCTTCTTGGAAAGAATGAGTGCTCTTGCGATCGCCTGTTGCGCATCTTCGAACTTTCCCAGTTGTAGAAGCGACCTCGACAGCAAGGCTTCAGATTGGATTTCAGGGTCTACCTCCCGTTCCGCTCGAAATTCTTCGATGGCCGCCCGCGCCAGAGTCTCTGCCTCGGCGGCTTGACCAGAGTCGCAATCCAGCTCTCCAAGAGCCACTTGTGCCTCGGCCTCTAAGCCTTTGTCGCCCAATTGCTGCCGCAAGGAAAAAGCCTCCTGGAAGATTTTCCTGGCCCCTTCATCGTCTCCCTTCTGCCGCTTTAGCCTTCCGATCGACATGAGGGAAATTGAATAATAAAATTTGTCGTCAATTTCGCGTTGAATGCTCACGGCCTGCTGGTACATTTGCATTGCGCCGTTAAGATCACCCTGGTCGGCCAGGACATCTCCCATGTCCTGAATGTCAATTGCTTCTGAACTCTTATGTCCTACCTCGCGGGCCAATACCAGCGCGTCCTTGTATTCTGCCAACGCGTCTCCCAGTCGCCCTTCCGCGTGAAGGATGTCGCCAGTATTGCCGATGATTACTGCCATTATGTGCTTGTCGTCGATATCGCGGGCAGCTTCGAGGGCTTGCCGGTAGAATTTCAGGCCAGTTGCAAAGTCCCCTTCTTGTGCATAAATTGCTCCAATGTTTCCGAGTTCCCGAGATAGGGCTTTCTTGTCGCCGGTTTGTCGCGCTAGTGTGAGCGCTTGTCCATACAATGTTTTCGCTTGTTCCAAATCGCCTTGGTTGAACGGCACTTCGGCCAGGTCATGGAGCGCCATTGACTCGCCAGCCAAATCTCCGGCTTCGTGGAAAATTCGCCGACCCTCTTCACAATCGGCGGTTGCCTGTTTTGATTGCCCAAGACCCGCTAGGGCCCGGCATTGAAAAACTCTTGCCCGCGCGACCAGAAGCTTCGCATTCAGTGAACCCGCTTTTCGAGATGCCAAATCGGCTGCGAGCACCGCCCCTTTATTATCAGACAAAGAACGGTCGGCCTCCGCTTCTGCTAAATCGAGACGGGGATCTTCTTTCAATTCCGCTGAAAGCCCGCGCAGCCGGGCGATCGATTTTAAGGCGTCGCCCGCCCGCTCTCCCTGGATCTGAGCATTGGCGAGAGCGAGGCCATATTCGATGTCATCGGGAGAGGAGTTGGATAGCGCTCGATAAATTTCAATCGCCTTGTCCCAATCCTTATTGACTTCGTAGTAGCCTGCTTCGATTAATGAGTGATCTTCACGGGAAAGCTTGCCGGAGAGATCCAAAGCTTTCTTGGCTTCCTGGAGCGCAGTCGCGTCGTAGCCGAGGGCCATCCATGCCTTCGCCAGTTCTGCGTGAGCCAGAGGGTAAGCAGGGTCCGAGCTCACGGCCTGAGTCAGCAAGTCCCGGGCACCGAGCGCATCAAAAGTTCGCAGCTTCGCCAAGCCTTCGGAGTAGAGGCGCATCGCCACCGGGTTGGAAGGTATTGCTGCCCGAACTCCTACCGATTCAACCTGGGAAACTTCTGCAACTCCCAAGTCCTCTCGCAACTTTCTTCCGACGCGATTGACGAGATCCAGCAACTGCGCCTCGGTGCTGGTTTCCGAAACGGCAGCAGCAGTCTCTCCGTTTGCCGTGTCCTGAAGACGAACGTCAAGCCGGATTTGGCCTCCCGAGTCCTTTCCCAAGTCAAAATAGGAACCTACAACGACGAAGTCGCTGTCCAAATTCTTCCGGACCGGCGCAAGGACTTCGGGAGCGAGGCTTGCCGTGTCGGGAAGGCCGAGGTCAATTTTCATGCGCGCAACAGTTTCTCCGGGAACGGTGCGCAACTTTTCTCCGGCCGCAAGTTCCGTCGCCAACATCTCGGACAAAGCACCTGACACCCACTTGGTGTCGGAGCGATCGGAAAGATTCTTGAAGCCTAAGATGGCCACGGAACGCCGCGCTTGAGCCGGAGCTTTCTGGGTTTGTGGCTCGATAGCATTTTGACGTGAGAGCCGATACACTTCCCAGGCCGCTATGCCCGCTACTAGGCAGAGGACGACCGAAGCCGCAGCCAACGACTCCTTATGCCGGTGAAGGAATCGTCCGCCACGATAGGCGATGGTGGATCTGCGGGCCTTGACAGGCATGCCTGTCAAGTAGAGTTCGATGTCCCGCGAGAACTCTTCGACCGAACCATAGCGGCGTTCGGGCTCCTTGCGCAGCGCCTTCATTACTATTGTGTCGAGATCGCCCCGCAGTCGGCGCTGCAATTCAGCCGGCTGCAAGCCGCGCAGATCGCTCACCGACTCCGGAGTAATTGGAGTTCGCGCCTCGCCGTCGTGAGATACCCTTTCTTCTTTCCTGTGAATGACAACGCTCGGTTTTTCGGGATCCGTGTCGCAAACCAGACGCTCGATTTCTAAAAGAGACTGGCCGGCGAAACGATATGGCCGATGGCCAGTCAGCAATTCAAAGAGCAATACGCCCAAGGAATAGATATCAGTTGCGGTCGTGACTGAGCGCCCGCGGATCTGCTCTGGGCTCGCATACTCCGGAGTCATGGGACGCCAGTCCGTTCGAGTGACGAGGGGAGTTTGGAAGCACTCGGGATTTAGCAACTTGGCAATACCAAAGTCGAGGAGCCTGGGCACACCGCTCTTGGTGATCAGAATATTCGCGGGCTTAAGATCGCGATGAATCACTAGATTTTCATGCGCGTACTGCACCGCAGAACAGACTTCTCGAAAGAGGCGTAGACGATCGTCGATGGGAAGCTTATTGGTGTCGCAATATTGGTCGATGGGCAGGCCCTCCACATGTTCCATGACCAGGTACGGAGAACCATCCTCGCTGCTACCGCCATCGAGGAGTTTCACAATATTGGAATGGTCCAGTGCCGCGAGTGTCTGTCGCTCATTGCGGAACCGCTGCAGGACTTGTTCGGTGTCGATTCCTGGCTTGACCATTTTTATTGCCACTTGCTTGCGATAGTTCTGGTCGTCGCGCTCGCCCAAATAAACCACTGCCATCCCGCCCTGACCAATCTCACGAGTGATCCGGTACGCCCCGATTCTTCTCCCCGCTATCGCATGCGACTGCGCCGACATCAGATCAGCGGCGGGACAATCTTCAAGAAAAGTGGAAGCGCCATCGAAACTCGATAGCAGAGATTCTACTTCGGTGCGCAGGGAGTCGTCGCCAGCGCAGGCCTCGCGCAAGAAACGGCTTCGCTCCTCGGGGTCTCGCTCCAGAGCTAGCGTGAACAGCTCCTTTACTTGGTCCCACTTTTCAGGCATCTTTCTGATCGCCTTTGCGCAGCTCACGAGAGAGCCACGCCTTTGCCACGTTCCAGTTGCGCTTAACGGTCGTCCGGGAAACTCCTAGGACACTGGCTGATTCATCGATGTCTAGACCACCAAAGAAACGCAACTCCACAAGGTGGGCGTGCTGTGGATCGAATTCGGCCAGTCGGGTCAGAGCCTCATCCAATGCAATGACATCCGCCGCCTGCCCTTTGGAAACACCTTCTGCTTCTTCGAGAAAAACTTTCTCAAAGCCTTTGCCGCGTTTTTGTGCGCCGTGGCCGCGGCTGTAGTCAACCAGGATACGGCGCATCAGTTGCGCAGCAATGCCCAGGAACTGCTCCTTGTTCTTCCAACGAACTTCTCTCTGATCGGCCAGGCGAAGATAGGCCTCATGCACCAGGGCAGTCGTTTGCAAAGTGTGATCACTGCGCTCGCGCCGCAGGTAACGAGACGCCAGACTGTGCAGTTCCGAGTAGAGCAGCACGACCAACTCGGCCACTGCCTTGTCATTGCCGATATCGAGTTCGCCCAGAAGAGCGGTCACATCTGTTGGCGTATCCATAAGGACCTGGAGCCTGGTGACTGGAACCACCGGAACCCAAGAGAACTCCCAGTCGCAGCCACTCGAATTTGGGAAAGAAGAAAAAGGAAAAGACTTAAGCGGGGGATATGAGGTCGCGACCGTGCCCAACCCACCCCAAAAGATCGCGATCTCTAAAGGCCAAGAGTATACCCCAAGTCGGATGCAAAACGAACGGAGGTTTACGCCTTTGTTTCCAATGCGTTATGGCTTGTGCTCGCCGAAAACCAGCGCTGCTGGCGGATTACACCAAAGAAATGTGGACCTTTTTCCCTGGTTTCCTCGCGTTACCTAAATAGAGGCCGAGTTTGGATCGCAGGCCGGAAGACGGAAGTAAACAACAAAGGTCACGCGATCTTGCAGCGGCGCTAACAAAAATTGCAAAAGAAAACTAAGGAGGGCGCTTTATGAAAAAAGTTCACGTTGTAATGCTATCAGCCTTGGTGCTGCTGTGCAGCTTGGTGAGCCAGGCGCAGGAGTCGGCTACGGATGAAGTCTCGCCCCCAGTCAGCGGGAGTGGCACAACGGATTTTCTGCCTCTCTGGACGAACAGCACGACGCTGGGGAGTTCGGTGCTGTTCCAGTCGGGCACAGGAGCAAAGGCCAAGCTAGGTATCGGCACCACGACACCAAAATCCACTTTGGATGTGAAGGGTGGAACCACGATCCGCGGGTTGTTTAGCTTGCCGACTACCGGCACAGCCACGGCGAAAGCAGGCTTTAACTCGCAACCCATGGATCTGGCGGCTTCAGTGTTCAACGGGAGTACCAGCACGCCCGTGACGCAGACTTTTCAATGGCAAGCCGAGCCGGTGGGCAATGACACCAGCAGCGCCAGCGGGTCTCTGAACCTGCTGTTTGCCGAGGGGACCGGCAAATTTGCGGAGACCGGTTTGAACATTGCCAGCAACGGACAGATCACGTTCGCCACTGGGCAGAGCGGCTCGGGACTAAGCAACGTAGATGCTAGCCAGCTCGGCGGTCTGGCTGCGGGCGCCTTTGCCCAGTTGGCCGCGGCCAACACCTTTACCGCCAATCAGACGGTGAATGGCAATGTGACCGCCACGCAGCTGGTCTCGACTGTCGCGCAAGGCACGGCTCCCCTACAAGTGGCCTCAACCACGCAGGTACCAAACCTGAACGCCAGTCTGCTCGGCGGATCCTCCGCCAGCGCGTTCCAGCCCGCCGGTTCCTACGCCGTTCTCAACACCAACATGGTCTTTGGATATCAACTGGTGGCCACCAACGGAGCGCAAGCTGTACTCATGACTATTCCGAACCTGGGGACAGTAAAAGTGGACTGCGACAGTAGCCTGTCCAGGATAGCTTTCTTTCCAGCGGTCTCAGGGGCACTGTGGTTCGTAAACGGAGGTGCGACTGGGTTCGCCAGTGGCACCGGAGGCACACAGCTCTCCAACCAGTCGACTCCGGATCTGATCACGGCGCAATTCGCCACCGCTACTCAAAATGCGACCATGGTCATCTCCGGGAATCCGGCGTCGACGTGCACTTACGCCGGCCAAGCCGTGGTGCAAGGCCCTGGGCTACATGACGACGCACGAACTCACCGTGGCCGTGTGTCCCGCTGAGGAATGGTTTGCGTGAGATATTGGTGACTGATTGCATTCTGTTGAGCAGTCAGCAATGGCCCCAGCGCTCGCCCGAGCTCTGGGGCCATTGTTCCGGTCACAGGTGAGGCGCTTCGTTGCCTCGCTGTTTTCGGTTATTTGGAGCTTGCTGGCGCCCGAGACCAGAAGTGCCGGTCATAAAAAATCTGGACCTTTTTCGACCGTTTCTTCGCGTTACTAGATAGAGGCCGAGTTTGGAACAAATGGCGGCCAAACCAAAATTCGCAGAATTTCTAAAAGGAGATACTTCCATGAAGCACCGAATCGGTTGTGTAGTAATTGGATTTTTGTCGTTGGTTCTGTCACTTCAAGCTGCATCCGCCGCCCCCGTTAAAGGGCAGAGGTTAAACCTCACAGGAGCGGCGTTCATTTGTGTAAATGCTGCGCAAGGGGGCTGCCCCCAAGCGACATTCGACCCCGCTCTGGGCTTCATTGCGAACGCCCAGGGAACATGGGTGGCCAATGTCGACCTTCCCGGGGGAACCGTGGTGGCGGCTCTCACCCTGTGCGGCAACTTCAACGAGGTGGGCTCCTCAATTACAGCAACGCTAGACAGCATTCCTCTCACCGCGGCGAGCGGATTCCCGTCCGCGGTCTCGATGGCGAGTATTGAAAGCAGCGGCGCGTCCAACCAGACGCAGTGTTTCAGGACCACGGCCATCACGAATGCAACCATCGTCAACAAGCAGAACCAATACTTCGTCGTAGTCGTAGTGCCGGACAACGACGGCGTCAATTTCACCAGCGTCCAGATCGAGTACTAATACTTAGCAGGCTTTGGAAAAATAGGGCTAAGGTTGTCGCAGTTAGGCAAGCGCAGCGAGTCAACCGGAACGGAATTGCCGCTCAGTCTCTGGGCGGCTTTTTCTTCATAGAACGCCAGTCGACCCAAACGCAAGTCGTCCTAGTCGCTGGAGCGTCTAATGGCTGGTGGCCCCGCTGTCATTACTGACCATGAGGCTGGAGACGTTCACCGGCTCGAAGTCCCCTAAGGTGAGACTTGTAAGGCACTCAAGATCGCTATCGTTCCAGCGAGCGTCGGGTGTGCCGATGAGTCCGCCGCTGTCTCCGTTGTCAGCAAGGATAATTCCATAGTTTCGGAACGCTGTGATGATAATGGCCGCCTGTGGACTTGCAGAGGCACAAGAGGGAGTCGGCACCGAAGCCTTCAGTCGATAGATCTCGCCAGCGGCTCCCGACATTGTGCAGCTTGCGGGAGGAGTGGATTGCGAAATTTCCGATTCCGTGGGAATCGTACCCCCTCCCGATGCCGTGCAACTCCCGACGCCCGCGGTTTGCGTAGCCGGCCACACCCAGTAGTTCAACATATGATTGAGTGTGAATCGGATGGGATGCTGAATCGTACCTTTCGGTGAGCTGGGCGTGCCCGCGCCGATCACCTCGTCGGCATTGGCGAGCAGCGGACCTACCGGAAGTCCTGCGGCGTCGGATGTTCCATTGCCTTGCGGCGTCAAGTTATTCGAAGATACGTTGGGCCAAAGCGCGTTCGAGGAATCGGTCCAGGGACCGCCTTCGTAAATTCCCTGCCACATCTCATAGAGGGCAGGGTTCTTTCCACCGCCCGCTTCCAGGTAGACGAGAACATGTCGATCTCCCTGCGAGTTGCTGGTGCCTTCCACCGGAGCGCTCGCTGGAATCGGACCAGAGGTGAAGTAAGACTGATACAAGGTGGTCGTAACCGATACGTCGGCCTGGTTGTACGGAACTTCAATGGCCGGTATTCCATTCGGAAAGGGAGCATTCGAATTGTTCCCGAAGAATGGCTTAACCGTCGCAGGCAAATAGCCACTGTACATCGGCGCTGCCGGAGAAGTATCTACGGGCAAGTTTGTGGTAGCTGCGTCCACGCGATGATGAAAAATCGAAGTCGACGGAAAGATGTTTGCCAGGAACGCGTTGTTGCCGTTTATGGCAAAGCTGATGTTCTGAGTCGCCTGCGCATTGGTCGAGTCCGTAACTACAAAGACGGGCGCGTAGGTACCTTGACCGCCGATCAGCGAGCTGGTGACGTTCCCCGTTGTTGCATTCAGAGATAGTCCCTCAGGCAACGGAGGAAAGTTGGAATTGGTGCTTACGGAATAGGTGTAAGGCGGAAAGCCGCCGCTGGCGACGATTGTGCAGCCAGCATACGCCGCGCCTTGGGATCCGCTCGGGCATGAAGTGGTCGTTATCGCCAACGGACCACCCGACGCTCCCACTGTGACTTTCGCCGTAGATGTGGCCGATCCAGACGCATTAGTCGCGGTCAGCGTGTAGGTGGTCGTCGCCGTCGGACTTACGCTCGTCGAACCACTCGCGGATGTGGACGTGAAAGTTCCCGGCGTGATGGCAACGCTCGTTGCCCCCGTCGTGGCCCAACTTAACGTGCTGCTCGAACCTGAAGTGATACTTGAAGGGCTAGCAGCGAAAGAGCTGATTATTGGTTTGCCTGACGTGCCTACCGTAACGGTTAGTGTAGACGTCGCCGAGCCCGCGGTATTGGTTGCTGTCAGCGTGTAGGTGGTCGTCGCGGTCGGGCTCATGCTCGTCGTACCGCTTGCCGATGCGGACCTGAATGTCCCCGGTGTGATGGCAACGCTCCTCGCTCCGGTTACCGCCCAACTCAGTGTGCTGCTTGCGCCGGAGTTTATGCTTGTCGGGTTCGCCGAAAAAGAACTGATTGTCGGCGCGGAGCCTTTTCCAGAGGACGAACTCGTGCCGCAACCCACCAGTCCAACACAAACCGCTAGAATGAGGAGCACAGCGGAAAGATGCAGTCTCGAAGAAGTGAGTCCCCAGTACCACGCGAGCGTCTTCCCGCAGCTGCCGTTCGGCGCCGAGGTCAGATCCCTGGACCGGATACGGTTATTCGGATGCATCCCAAGCAGTCTATTGCCTAGGCTGTTGTAGCTGTAGCTCTCAGTGGTCGTAGCCCTTTGGACCGCCTACGTCAGCTCATAAATCGGGTCATACGTGCAATTCGACGTAGCACGGCCGAGCTGGCTGCTTCGGCAACTACGGTAGTCGGCAAGTTTCGTTCGGCTGCCTCAGAAGCGTCCTTCGTTGACTAGCACTTGCCCCGCCTTTAAGATGGAGCGGCTCGCAGCCGCGTATTGTTTGCGCGTATCTTCTGAATGATCGACCAAGTTATTTCGCATTACCGCATCGTCGAGAAGCTCGGTGGCGGCGGTATGGGTGTGGTCTACAAGGCCGAAGACACCCGCCTGCATCGCTTTGTGGCGCTGAAGTTCCTGCCCGATGAGGTCGCGCAGGATGCCCTGGCACTGACCCGTTTTCAGCGTGAGGCCCAAGCGGCATCCGCCCTGAATCATCCCAACATTTGCACCATTTACGACATCGGCGAGCACGACGGCCACGCGTTCATCGCCATGGAGTTTCTGGATGGGATGACGTTGAAACACCGGATCGCGGGTCGGGCTATGGATCTGGAAAACATTCTCCCGCTGTCGATTGAAATCGCCGAGGCGTTGGATGCGGCCCATGCCGAAGGAATCGTGCACCGCGATATCAAGCCGGCGAACATTTTCATAACCAAGCGCGGGCACGCCAAGATCCTCGACTTCGGGCTAGCCAAAGTAAAGTCATCGCTCGGCAATGCCACGGAAGGAATAACCGCGGCCACAGCGGACCCGGAACTGCTCACCAGCCCGGGAACAGCAGTTGGGACGGTGGCGTATATGTCGCCGGAGCAGGCGAAGGGGAAAGAACTCGACCCGCGCACCGATCTCTTTTCCTTCGGAGCAGTTTTGTATGAAATGGCGACAGGCAGGCTGCCATTCCAGGGCGAGACATCGGCGATTATCTTCGACGCCATTCTGAATCGCGATCCGGTACCGCCGGGTCGTTTGAATCCGCAACTTCCGGTGAAGCTGGAAGAGATCATTAATAAGCTGCTCGAGAAAGACCGTGAGTTGCGATATCAGTCGGCCGCGGAAGTCCGAAGCGATCTGAAGCGGCTCAAGCGGGATACGGAATCGGGGCGCTCGGTGTCGCCCTCGGGAAGCGACGTTGCGCAGGCAAGTCCGGCACCAACCGCGGACCCAAGCGGAACCGTACCGACGGCAGCCGCGTCGACATCCAGTAGTTCGTCGCTGGCAACGGCGGCGCGAGAACACAAAACCGGTTTGGGCGTGATCGTTGCCGTGGCTTTGCTCCTAATAGCGGCCGCCGGGTTTGGAATCTACTCGTTGTTCTTCTCTCATCGCAGCGTGCCATTTCAAAGCATCAAGATTGCGAAAGTGAGCGGCACCCACAATGCACGCCTGGGCGCGATGTCGCCCGACGGCAAATATCTGGCGTATGTCCTTAACGAGGAAGGCAGCGAATCCTTGTGGCTGCGCCACATGGCCACGGAAAGCAACGTACAAATTGTCAAGCCGGAGCACGTTCACTTCGAAGCCATGTGCTTTTCCCTCGATGGCAGTTACATCTACTTTACGCACACCGAATTGGCCAGCGGTCCGGCATCGCAAGACTATGATCTTTACCGCACCCCGGTGCTGGGCGGAAATCCGCAACTCCTGATCAAGGACATCGATTCCACTCCGAGTTTTTCTCCCGATGGTCAACGCTTCGTATTCCTTCGCGCCAATGACCCGGAGCCGGGCAAATACTTCGTCCTGATAGCGAACTCAGATGGCAGCGGCGAAAAAACAATCTTCACCGGCTCGCAGACGGTCCCGCTGTTTGCGCCAGTTTGGTCGCCCGACGGGACGGTGATTGCGGCCCTCGTGTATCCGCAGACCGAGGGCGACATGACCTCTCTAGTGATGATTGACCCTGCGAACGGAAGTCAGAAAACCGTATATCGAGCAAACGATATCGTGATTAATAACCAGGCGTGGTTGCCCCGGCAAAACGGACTGGCGATGATTTTCGCCGGCCCAGATACATTTTTCCGGCAGCAACAAATTGGCATCATGAGTTATCCGCAGATGCAGTTCCGGCAGGTCACGGCGGACACGAACGATTATTCGAGTCTCAGCGTCTCCTCCGACGGCTCCACCATCGCCAGCGTCATGCGCCAGTCTACACGAGACGTTTATGTGAGCAACGGAGCGAAGCCGGATTACTCGGACGCGAAACAAGTGAGTTCGGGCGAACTTTTATGGACGGTCTCGTGGAGTGGAGACAGCAAGATCCTGGCTGAGCAGGATTCCACCATCAAATTGATGGAGCTGGATGGTACCGGCAATTCGTTGCCCACGGAAAAGGACACGACCTCCCAGAATCCGCATGGTTGTGGCGATGGCCTCGTGGTGTTCACTCGAGCCATGGCCAAGACAGGCACGCGGAATCTCTGGGTGAGCGCGGCAGACGGCACCGGACTCCGCCAACTTACTACTGGGAAGTATGAGGACCGGGCTGCTTGCTCTCCGGACGGGAAGTGGGTCCTCTATACGGACGTGATCCATGCCGCGTACATGAAAGTGCCGCTCAGTGGTGGGACGCCGGAATTGTGGTTGAAGGCGATGGCCGAAAGTCGTGCGAGCTTCGACGTAACCCGCGACGGCAAGCTGGCCGTGCTGGGAAGCTACGACTTTAACGCGCGGAAGCCTACGATTTTACTGTTCTCGCTGGAGACCGGGCAAATGGTCAAGAAATTCGAATACGATCCTCGCCACGAGGGCGCGCTGCGCTTCACCCCCGACGGAAAAGGATTTGTCTATCCCATCCGCGACAAAGGCGTGGACAATCTTTACCTGCAGCCATTGGATGGCAGTCCGGGGCGGCAGCTGACGAACTTCACTTCCCTGAAAATCTATTCCTATCAATGGTCCCCCGACGGCAAGAACCTCGCGCTGGTACGCGGAGATTCGCCATCGGACCTGGTGCTAATAAGAGACGCAAAGAGCAACGGCGGGCGCTAAGTTTCACCCATCGTCCGGGTGCTCTCTAGCGTAGGCATCCTACTCATTCCCAGGAATCGGATAATAGTAAAGCTAGACAAGTTCGCGCAAGCGAAGAACGATCTCTCTCACTGCCGAGCCAGACTGCACGCGCAGGCGCAATTTTCGCCCTACGGGATCGTTTCGAAAACGTTCACGTACTTCTGCAAGATCGAGCGACTCGGAGGGTTTGCGGTCGATGGCCAGTATTTTGTCACCAGGTTTGATTCCGGCATTGTCTGCCGGGCTCCCGGGAACTACATCAATGATGCTGAAACCAACGTCGGCCGTATTCTGGCCGAGCCAAATACCGACCCGGTCAAAGTTGGAACGCTTGCCGTAGTGATGGTTTTTCTGAAACGTGATCGATTTACGGCCGTAGTCCAACGTGATTTTGAACTGACGCAAGATATCGGAGCCAATCAGCCCAGCTGCATCATCCGAAGATTTAAGCGTGCCGCTCGCCTGCAGTGGCAACCGAACCAATGGATCGCGGACTGGCAGATCGCCCAGCAGAAATAGCTTGCCGCGAGCCAACTGAGTGCGAACTGGCCCGCCCAGCCCCCAGCCGGTGACACCGCTTACTTCAGGATGGTACTTGGTTCGCAAATCATGCTGTTCGACAAACGGACCGTAAAGCAGAAGTGACAAGCGCGCTCCCGTATCGACTCCAAATTCTCCGCGAATGCCATCCAGAGTGGCCTCGACGAGCGGCACCCAACGCGGCCGCTGAAAATGGAGCGTGCTTCCCGAATTTCGCGGCTCATAGGCGGCAGGCGACGTCAGTTTCAACCGGTTCGTCTCATAGTCAACTTCAACGATTAACTGCTCGAGAATAGGAAATCCTATGATGCCATCCAGCGGTTGTTTTCCATAAACGGCAGGAGCATCGTCCAGAGAGATCACGCGGAAAGCCACGTTCGACAACCGCAGATCTCCGATTTGCAACTCTCGCACGGTCGTATCGACTGCAGTTACAAGCTTCTCTCCCGCACCAGTGCCGGTCTCGGTCTTGCCGGTGGGCAAATGCAAACGTTCGGCCACGCTGGCACTGATGACACCATTGCCGCCCGTGTCGAAAATGAAAGCAAAAGGCCCTTCCCCGTTCACTCTGACGCTTACGAAAATGCGTCCATCAACTAATTTGAAAGGCACGGAGGTTGAAGACCGGCGTGAGTTGAACGTAACGACCATTTGGTCACTGGCGTCTCCAACGGAGGTCGTTACGGCAGCGACAAGAAAACCTGCAATCCAGAGTAGCCTATTGCATCTCAATCTTGAAACTCCGTTTCACTCTGACTCCAAACGTCGAAAGAGTGTATCTTCGGCGCGCCAGAATCCACCTCAAGGCTTGCCCTGCGTGCAATCGGGACTTGGACGCGAAACGGCAGACGCTGGGACAAAGATTCTCCGGCCTTGTTTCACACGCATTGAGATCGAACTCAGGTTATCCAGGTTCGCAGCCGGGTCGCGATCCAGCACAAGGAAGTTGGCTTCGTAACCGTCCTGCAATTTCCCAACCTTGCGGTGAGGAAACGTCGCCTGCGCAGTCGTCTCCGTGTCCATGCGGAGTAACTCAGCATCGGGAAACATTCCGAGAAGACGTAGGGATTGGAGTTCCGGCACTACGTCGCGACGAAACTTGTCGCTTCCAATCAGGATTCGGACCCCGGCCGCTCTCAGCAACTTCATGTTCGGGATCAAGATTTGATCTCTGGTGATCTGGTAGCTCGGCGAATTTTTTTCCTTGTACTCGCCCAGCCAGGCCACGGTCGTGGTCACCGGAATATGCGCCCTCGCCGCAGCCTTGGCGTCTTCTGCCGTGATCTGGAACAGCTCCGGTGACTTTATCACTCCGTATCCGTTTCCGGGAAAGTGGGCAAGCTCATCAACTCCAGCGGCAACCGCATTTCTGAAGTCTGCCGCGGAATAGATATGCACGATCACCTTGAGTCCGGCGGCGTGGGCCAGCTTGACCAGATGAGGAAGGAGCGTGGGATCCATGCCCCGGGCGTCGGGCTTTACGTTTGGGTCGTTCAGGTTTTCCTGGTAGCGGTCGGAGAAAAGCAGAAACGCCTTGACGAACGCCGGATGCTGTTCCAGTAATAGCGGGAAACGTTCATCAATATCTTTTTCTGTGCTGACCACGAACTCACCTTGCTTGTCATAATCTGGTTTCCAATCCTTGGGGAGAAGTCCAAAGCGTACGAATCCCTCCAGTATCTCCGCGGGATGGGCGCCCGGGCCGGTGAACCCGGTCATTGCGCTCACCCAGTCAACGCTCGTCGGAAGATTGACCTTGTCGCGAAACTGATCTACCAGGAAGGGGATGTTCGCCATGTCTCGGGCGTAATAAACGCCGTCGGCCAGATAGCACGCATTGTAGTCGTCGACCTTCGAAGGCTCGATCCAATGAGTATGGCCTTCCGCCAACGGCGGAATCACGAACCCGCCATGAAGATCAAAAGTTTGATCGATGTAGACGGGTCGCTTCGACCTAAGCACGCCGTCCACCGTGTAAACCGTGCGCTCTTCATAGCCGGATCCGTTCCACCATCGCCCGTTCACAAAGGCGTAGTTTGGCGTCGGCGGGCCTGCGTGGGCAGTTGTGCTCAACAGAATCGCGACAAGAGCGATCAGCGTTATCGGCTTCACAAAGATCGTTCTCATTTCCAAATCGCCAGGCCCCGCCTCACGCAGAATCGAATCTAGTTCTGAGCATCGATCGCGGGCAGAATGTACTGGGGCACGAGTTCTTCTTGAATCTTGTACAGCACTGGGTCGGAGTAATTGCCTGCGTAGAAAGCGACCACAAGGTCGAGATCGGGGATGCCCATCACCAGTTGTCCTCCATTACCTCCGGCAAAAAAGGCGCGCACCGTCTTACCTTTGTACGGATAGGCGATGTTCCACCATAGATATCCGTACTGCAGCTTGCGAAGATTCTCCAGGGGCGCGGTTGCCCGGCGCGCCCATTCCGGGCTCACAATTCTCTGTCCGTTCCACGTTCCACCGTTGAGCATGACTTGGCCAAGCTTCATGAAGTCGCGGGGGAGCCAATAGATTCCGCCGCCCATATACGGATCTCCGGTGGGACTGAGGTTGAGGTAGTAACGCTTGATCTGAAGCGGATCGGCAATGCGTTCCTGGAAGAGTTCAGTCAACGGCTTGCCAGTTGCGTGACTAAGCACGTCGCCGAGCAGATTCGGGTTGGCGGAACAGTAGACCGGCTGCTCGCCCGGATTGCTGATCATCGGCACGTTCAGGGTGTAGTGATACCAATCCGGATCGGCAGTTTGGCTTTGCATCACATCTTCATTGCCCGGCGCAGCGGGATTTCGATCGTCGCAAAAATAGCCGGATGTCATCATCAGCAGGTTCTCAACTGTCATTGCCCTTTTACGCGGATCAAGATCGGAGGGAAGGTGGTCTCCATAAATGGTTTTGTAAACCGGAGTGGATACGCTTAGCGCCGCCCCATGGTCGATAACGGATCCAACCAGAGTGGCGGTGAGGCTCTTGCTGGCGGAGCGCGTGTCATGTGGCTTCTCACGATTGAAGCCGTAGAAGTAATCTTCGAAAACCAGCTTGCCCCGCCGGGCGATCAGGATGCCGTGAATATAGAGATCGTGAACCGATGTAGCAGGAGGATCGACGACCGTTTCGATCAGCTTCTTAATCGGAGCTTCGGAGATGCCCGCTTCCGCAAGGTTGCCTATGGGCCAGCCATCGTCCTCCGGCATCGGCTGCACGTAGTGGTATTCACCGGCGTTTTTGGCGCGGGCATAGAAGAAGCTGGCAACATCTGCCCGTGAGAAGTCGAAGGTTGCACCCAAAGTCCGGAAATAAAGAGAGAGGACATCCTGACTGCGATCAGTCCCCGGACGGTAAGTGCCCCCAGCCAAAACTTGCTCCGCTTTATCATTTCGTAAATGGCCAACAAGCTTTACCACGTCGCCTTCTCGCACTACGAGATCGACATCGAGGAAGACCCCAAAGTTGCGATCAGGGTTTCGCAGGAATGCATGCACGGTTCCGTCTTCGCCGGCGCTGGTAACCAGAAAGAAAGTGAACTCGTCCTCCAGGGGTACGACCTGACCACGCCAGCGGTTCTTGCCATAAGCCGTGAGCGTCACCGGTGAGGCATACCGCTCCATGGAGCTGACCGTCGCCGGCTGGATCCAGTGGCCACGAATTTCGTCAGCCTTGGCGTTGAGAACACCGTGGAACTCGCCTAGGCCTCCGGGGAACACACCACTGATTGCGTTGCCCTGTGTGTCTACACGAATTCGCTGACCCGCAATTTCAGCTAGCCATTCGTTTTCGCTGCGAGTGATAGTTAGCGGACCCCGAAGTACAGGTCCGAAATTCCGGGTCGCTTGCCAAATGCCGATGACTTCCTTTGCCGGCGCGGAGTGGGCGACTCCCGCGCACTGCAGTGCAGCAACCGTCAGTAGGAATAACGGTAGCTTCGTCGCGATCCCGGCAAAGTTTCTCATAAGCTGTTGGGAACGTTTTTGTGCCGCTCTCCTTATGGCTGACGTTTTGCCATCGCGCTTTCGATGTCCTTTGGAGAATACGGCAAGGATGGATTCAGAGTTTCATATCCTTTCGGAACGATCAGAAACGTGTCTTCCACGAAGAAAGCCTGGTTGCGAGCCGTCAGCATGGGTTCGTAACAAAGAACATTTCCTGACTGGAAACTCTTAGGGACGCCTTCCGCCATATCAACCCCCAGACCGTGTAGTGGCAAGTTTGGTTGCTTCAGGAAGTTTGCCGCCGCCTCTTTAGCCGTTGCCGACTTCAACTCAGCCTGATGTTGCTCGATGTAGTCAGTCGTTGCCTTGAAAACGTCTTTGGCAGTTGCGCCGGGCCGCATTTGCTTCACTCCGGCGAGGTAGGCGCCATTCAACAATTCCATCGTTTCACTCTGTCCTTCATCGAAATGTCCAGAAACGGGGATGGTTCTTCCGAAATCACCTTTGTACATTTCGAAATCGCAGCCGAGATCGACTCGCACGACTTCACCAGCCTGCATCGTCCGACCTAAGTTGTCATAGTCGACGAAAGCCTCGAATAGCGTATTCGTCAATGCATAAGGACCGGAGCGAACCCAAGGCCACATGGATGGGCCATCAGAACCGGCCTGCAGACAGGCGTCCAGCACCGCGCCTTCGACCTGGCGCTGCGTTTTTCCCGGAGCAATCGCGTGTGCGCCTGCCCAGAAACCCTCCGCAGTCACTGCGGCCGCCTTACGCATCCGGGCCAATTCCGCCGGGCTCTTCACGGATCGCACTTCATCGAGGATTATGAACGCATCTTTTACCTCTAGATCGCTCCAGTGTTGTCGCAGCGTGTTCGACCACACCTGATGCGGATTATCCATCGGGCCCAGGCCCGGTGGGATCTTCGCGTCGCCGGACATCTGTCCGGTCTGACCGGCACTATCAGAGTACAAGATCAGCTTGGGATTGCTTTTCCGACGCGATTCAATGAAAGAAACAAACTGTTCCCAGAGAACGACGTGATCAAGCTTCAGTTCTGCTTCAGTCGGAGCGCCGGGATCAATGAAGACCGAATCGAATCCATGGAGATCTGAGCCAAAAGATCCCAACCGCGGCGAGACAAACAACCAGGACTCTTTCTGCACACCATCCAGCGCCAGGATCGCCCCGTGGAGATTTGCCAAACCGGTGAAGTAGTAGAAGCTTGCGTCCTGATGAAAACCAGACTCATCCCAGTGCTTCAACCCGGAGAATGCGCGCAGGACAATGATTCCATCAGGAACCTTTTCCAGAGCGGCTTTCCTACGTGTCTGGTACTCGGTGGCATCGATTGACGTTTGGGCGAAAGCACACGACAAGAGCAGCAACGGAATCAGAGGGCGCCACATGGAGCCGCACAGTAGCCGATCTCATTCCTGTGCGAAACACTTTTATGACCAGATGGACGTATCGCCTGACGAACCGGAACGCCCCGCGGTCAAAACGGATTCGAGATCAATCTCTGCATCGTCTCTCGGTAGGTTCGTCCGGAGCGAAGCTGAATGCCGTTGGAGAGAGTTACCAGATACTCCGAATGGGATGCGGACTGCACATTCCGGATGCGTTCGGCATTCACGATTACGGAACGGTGAATTCGGACGAAACAGGCGCGATCAAGTTGTCTTGCAATCTCTGCCATGGTCACCTCGACGAGATAGCACTCCGTCCCCACATGCAGTTCGACGTAGTTCTCTGCTGCCTTCAGCCAGTCCACGTCTTTTGTATCCACAAAGCTCGTGCCTGCCACGCCCCGCACCGCGATCCGGTTGAGGTACTTTGGCTGGCTCGCAATCCGCTCCAGGACCGCAAGCGCCCGGGCATCGCTCCCACGCGCACCATTGTGAATTCGGTCTTTCGCTCGTTGCAAAGCTTGGCGGAACCGCTGCGGCGTGAATGGTTTCAACAAATAATCAGCGGCGTTCACCTCGAAGGCCTCGACCGCGTACTCATCGTAAGCGGTGACGAATATCACGGCGCCGGAGCATTCCGCTCCGGCGCGCCGCAGCGCGGCCATGCCATCCATTTCCGGCATTTGCACATCCAAGAAAATCAGATCGAACCCGCCAGTCAACATGAATTTGGCTGCCCGTTTTCCGTTGCTGGCCTCTTCGATCAGCCCAATTTCATCATCCTGATCGAGGAGCATCCTGATCCCCTGACGCGCCAAGGTTTCATCGTCCACGATCAGAGCCCGCAGTCCGCCGCGTGACGCGCGGATCTCCCCGGATTCAGTCTGGTGATTAGCGGGTCGCTTCATCAATTGAGCCCTCCTGCGGATTATAGGGGAGCAAAACTGTCACGATAGTTCCGCCGCCGGCGAGGCCGTCAAGACGTAACGACTGGCCCTCGCCATATAGTTGCTGTAGACGGGCTCTCGTATTGCTTAATCCCACACCGTTCCCGGAGCTTTCCGCCGAAACTCCGGGTCCGTCATCGCAAACCTGAATCTCCAGAAGCGAATCTTTCAAGTTTGATTTCAGCTCGATCCTGACCGGCGCCGAACTCTTGGATACGCCGTGGCGAACTGCATTCTCGACCAGCGGCTGAAGCAACAGGCTCGGGACCAGAGCATTCAGCGTCGCTGGCGCGAGATTCATTTCGACGGTCAAGCGGTCCTGAAATCGGACCCGCTGAATATCGAGGTACAGGTTGATCAACTCTGCCTCGCGACGCAACGGAACTTCTTGCATTTCCCATCCCGCCAGGGTTTGGCGCAGGAGTTCGCTGAGGTTGGTCAACATCTCATCTGCTTCTTCCACTCTATGTTGCCGCACCAGGACAACGATCGCGTTGAGCGTGTTGAAAAGGAAATGGGGATGGAGCTGCATCTTAAGTGCGCTCAGCTTCGCCTGTGTGAGTTGACTCTCGAGCTGAGTTGCGCGCAACTCGAGTTGCGCCGACAATTTTTCACGTTCCACAAACTTGCGATAGTAGCTCACCCCATGTTGAACTCCGACGATCGACCAATAAATGATCACGTTCAGATGAAAGTCGATAGGAAGGACAGACCGAAAGGTTGCGGCAAAGTTCCGCGGAAACGATGGCAGGCCAAAGATCGGCGTGATGGCGGCGAACAGGACTCCCTCGATCAGTGCAAAAGAGAAGCTCGATATGAGATGGAGTCCGCCGCTACGCAACCAGGTTTTTCGCGCGATGGGAAAACGCCCAGCCAGCCACCACACGAATGGGCTGAGAAAAGCCCAGGCGTACGCGGTGGTTAGCCATACCACGAGATAGCCGTGCCATTGGACGCTGTGGCCTTGATACAGAAGACGGCCTGCATCCTGGCTGATGAAGAAAAGCGCGAACAGAGTCCAGCCGGCCAAATACGCCAGCCAACGGATTAGCTTTGAACTCAAGGAGTAGCGCATGAGGCTTATTCGAGTGACCCCCGGCTTAGATGCCCGATCATAATACGAAGTGAAGGTCAGCAGGTTTGAAACCCCGCCTTGGTGGGGTTTCGCCGGGGACGAGAGCTGGTTTTACCAAGCGCTGGATGGGGATAAGTGGACGAAGTCACGGTAGCCGCGGAAATTCAATCTGTCAACGTACGTTTGCTCGTGCTCTTGCAAATTGAACTCCCATTCGTGATCAAGCTCACCGACAGACGAGGCCAGAAGGGTCTAGTAATAATTCAGGAGGAACTTCAGAACGCGTAGCGCAAAGCAAATTCGGTCGTGCTGCCGTTGAAATCCTGTATGGGAATTGCCGCCAGTCCCGGTATAGCGTTCGACGCCTGCCCCTTGCTGTTATACCCGTAGTAGTTCCAGGTCATGCGGTAACTGAGACCTTTGTATAAGTCGAAAACTATCCTTCCATACGGCTTCTGATAGTTGAACGCGAGGGTCCCTGGCACCTGCAGCGGATCTATCGCCAGCGTGTTACCCCCGACGAAGGTTCCCGCGTATCCGACGCCAGTTGTAACTCGGGGAATGGGCTTCCACATGATGTCTCCGTAGAGGAAGTGCTGCTTGCTGGAGTACACACCTAAGCCGGGAATCGCGGGCGGCGTGTAGCCCAGACTGGCGGGGCACTGAGTGGCGGGTGGCGGACCGAAAGCATTCGCGTAATAGCAAATCTGCGCCTGGTTGTAGATGTCGGTGTAGGTGTAACCAAGATCGAAGAACACCTTTGAGTTCGGGGTGAGAGTGGTGACGAAACTGTAGCTTCGGCCATGCTCGAGGTCGTTCACGGTGGCGACGTTGTCCCGGTTTTCGTGGAGGTCGATTGCCGCGTCAAAGTTGACCCAAGTGCGCGGCTTGTAGTTCGCGTGGACCTTATAGATTTGCACTTGCCGCGGGCTGATCCGGGTGAAGGAGTAATCGTTGTAACCGAATGCGAAATCTCCTGTGATCTCCAGCTTGTCCGTGGGGCGAGCGGTCAAGCCTGCTACCAAAGTCTTCTCGTGAATCTCCGTGATGTTCCGCGAGGTGTCATTGCCCGCCGCGGGACCGCTAAAAGTCAGCGAAATAAGCTGGCCGGTCGTGGGATCCACCGTCTCGGTACAGGCAGAAGGCACCATGCAGTCTCCGCGCGCAGCGAAGAAATCGTTCGCAGCGGTTCCGCCGGTCCCGCCCGGGAAAAAGGTTTCCGCCGAATAGAACGTAGCGTCGAAATCGGCAATCGTGCGAGCCGTGTACTCATAGCCGATGCGGCCGGTCAGACGAGGCGTGAAGTCGTATTGGAGCTCGAAGGTGTTGGATCGGATGTTCTGTCCGAGAAAACTGTACGTCGGCCCGTTGACCACGTCGGCGGACGAACTCGTACTATGACTCGGACAAGTGGCCGCAGTGTACGGCGCGGGGCAAAGAGAGAGAAATGTTGCCGCAGTAAAAACTGATTGCGGTTGCGCCAAACCCAGCAGGCCGGGCTGCATCTGGCCGAATATATTGGTTTCTGCCGTGTCCCACAGCCCGGGAGTACGCCAGTTGTCGTAACGAAACGAATCGAGAATGCGAAACTTGTCGGTGACCGAATAAACTCCTGACCAATTGGCATTCACCGAGACACGCTTGGCGTTCGCTGGGCCACCCGCGGTGCTGCCGCGCGAACCATCCCGGCTGACATAGTCGTTCACAATCTCACTGAAGTTCGGGACCGAGTTGTTCGCCGTGCTGTATCCCAGCGAGCCCGAGGTCTCAAAGTGCTTGAAATAATTGGACTGGAAACGCAGACGCTCAGTCGGCATGAAGTTTCGCGGACTGCTTGCCTGGCTGTACGACAGATATGCGTTGCAGTTCGGATTGAATATGTTTGGCGCGGTCACAATCGGCGCGGCACAGGGCAGAACTTCAACTGGCCCGTTTGTGCTCCAGATAATGCCCGGGTCGACCGGCGTACCGTTAGCAAGCTGGAAACCGGAATTCTGCGGATTATCGGTGACAACATTGTCCTGCTTGAAATAACTCAGGAACTGGTCATAAGAGATTGTTGTCCTGGGCAAGATGCGAAAGTCTACGCCAGCGCGATAGGAGTTGGTCGCGTAGCTATAGGTTTGATTGAACTGGGGGATGGTGCCGCCGTCGGTGGTAAAGAACCCGGGTCCCTCATCCCGATCATGCGAAAAACCCAGCCGGAGGCGCACCCGCGATTGGGGAAACAACGTCAGATTGTAATCCTGCATGCGCCGAACCAGATCCAGTGAATGGGGCGAAGTTGCGATTCCCACGGCAGGAGTCGAAGTCGAAGGGTTCAGCGGATTAGCCAACAGGTTGTAGTCCCAGAAATTTTTGTCCCGGCGAAACAGCACTCGAAAGTCGTACAGTTTGTTCTTTTCGAGCCGCAAGCGGGTCACGTCATTGGGATCGCCGCCGTAACCAAAGTTGCTGAAATCGAGACTGTCGAACAAAAGTCCGTTGTGGTCGAGCGAGCGCATATTCAGCGTGTAATCGAATAGACGAAGGCCCGATCCGAGATTCACGAATGTATCGTAGGTGTTGGTGTTCCCGTTGATCCATGTGCTCCGGTAGCCCGCCTCGATGGACTGCTGGATGTTGTAATTTCCAGAATCAATACCCTTGGTTTCTCCCGAACCATTCTGTGCACGAGACAGTGGCAAAGAACTCAACAGCGCCACGACGAGAATCAAAAAGCTGAGCTCACGGCCAGTCGCAAAATATCTGTGGACGTTTCTTCCCGCCTTACGAAAATTGCGCTCTTGCTTGTAGCTCATAAGCGATCTCTATTTGAAGAACGTCTGGTCGAAGTTGGAGCCATGGATTTGGTTATGGCACAGCGTGCACGACTTGAAGAAAGTCTCCTGGCTGTGAAACGAAGGCGCGCCTGGCGCCCCGCCAGTTTTCCCGTTGGGAGCGGAATTGGTATGGCATTGCAAGCAGAGCAGATTTACGTTACTTACTCGTAGCATGTGAGGATTGGCTCCTCCATGGGGAATATGGCAAGACGAGCAGCCTTCGATTTTTACCGGCTCATGCTCGAAAACAAACGGCCCCTGCTTGTCGGTATGGCAGGTGAAGCAAACTGCATTCTGCGTGGATGAGGTTCGTACTTGCTTTGGCCCCACCGTGCCGTGCACGTTGTGGCAGTCTGAGCACTGGACCAGGCCTTCATTCACACGATGATGAAACGGCATTTCGAACTGGGCCTTCTGTTGCAAATGGCAACCGTAACAAAGCTCGGGTTGCGCCTTGGTCAACAGAAATTCCTTTGTTTGCGCGTGGTGCGGCGAATGGCAGGAGGTGCAACTGACGTTGTTTTGCGTGTGTCTTGAGTTGATCGCGTCCATGTGCTGCGGTCCGCCGGCGTGGCAACTCAGACAGCGAGTGTTGATTTCCTTCGCGGAAGCGTCCTTGAACATGTATATCTTGGTTACGTCACCGCCGCCCGCCACGTGGTCCGCGCCCGGACCATGGCAACCCTCGCAGCCTTGTTTGGATGGGCCACCCTCTTTATTTAATGTGGTCTTCCAGTGCGGGGTTTTCTCCCAGGCGTTATAAATTTCCTCGTGGCAGGTTTTGCAGGTCTCCGCTCCCACGTACTTGGAGACTTCGGTGGGAGGCGCGTTGGGTGCGAGCGCGCTTGCGGACGGAGCGGTCTTTCCCGCAGTCTGGGGCGCCGTTGTCTGGGCGGGAGCAAAACTAAAGACCGAGATGAGAAATAACGCCAGGAAGAGAAAACGTTGACAGCCCCTGCAATTTTCTGGCATTAGCACGCCCCTTTTTGACAGACTGCACCGTTTGCTTCTTGCAAGCAGCCCGATCGAAAGGGCGTCTCGCTTGGTCCCTAACCAAATCTGGTGCGGAAGCCTAGACTTGCTGCCACCGCCGCCCAAGTTTTATCGGAAATCTAAAATCATGAGAGCGTATTCTCTCCCGCTTGCATTTCGATGTCTGTGACAGTTGAACACGAGTTTTATGCGGGAAACGCGGTGGATGCGAATGAACGCACAGGCGCTGGGCTCGGGAAGCATTTGGTGCCCTTTGCCATTCGCTTTTGCCTGTGCAGCATTCTCACCACCCGTCAGAACCAGTTTGAAGGCCTCCTGTTTTGCCGTTTCCAAACATCATAGATAGACGACCGCTGGATTAAGTTCAAAGGGTGTCACTAATCATGCCAGGAACAGGGGAATACTGTAAAAGAGCTTCGCTGCCGGTACTGTTCAATATTGCTCACTTTTCAAGAACTGAAAGATAGGCAGTTGGGCAAAGATCCCGTGGAAACTTGAAGAAGAGGACGCAGCCTTTCCATGGTGGCATCGTGATGGGCAACTGGATTCCCAACGATCCGACATTCGAGCCCACCGGATTCTTTGCTAGTCAAAACTCTCGCTATCCTACGGGAAAGACTTTCCGACAGCTCGACTGAGGTTACGGCGAAAGCGCTGGACTTTGGCGCGGTTACCGCACGCTTTCATATCGCACCAGCGTCGCATCCCGTTGCGGCTGTTATCGACAAACAACCACGAACAGTTTTCTCCCGAGCATTGCCGCACCCGTGTCAACGCCTCTGACGTCAGAAGGTCGGCGGCTGAACGGGCGATCTCCTGCGTGATGCGCTCCAAAGGATGGGTCGCCGCCGGCCACATCAGCCGGTAGTGATTGGCCACTGGGTGAAATTCGGCGCGCCGGATCGCATTCTGGTAGAAGATCTGAAAATTCCGAAGTGCCTGCGGCTGGGGCTTCTTTCCTTTTGCCGTCCGGCTGAAGATTTCATAGAGCAACTCGCGCAGCGCTAACGCCTGCCGGAATCGCAGTTGGTCAGCATGAGCGCTTCCTAGTTTATGAGTCTCCGTGTCGCGAAGCAGTCGTGCCTGGGCTGCCCATTCCATCAGGTCGTTGGCGGTCTTCAAATCGTCGCGAGGATCGGTCATGCCGTGGCTGTGCACGGTGTTGGTGAAATCAAGCGCCAGATTGCCGCCGAGAAATTCATAGTCCATGTGGAATATTGTAACTCGTATTTGCTTATTGACAGGTTACTCTGCCCCGACTACTATGTAACCAGTTAATTGAATATTAGCGGTTACCGATTAGCGGTTACCGATACATGGCGTTGACAGCGAGCGGAGGTTCCATGGCAATCCAGACTTTCCAACTACCCTATTCCGAGAGTGCGGTTCAGGATCTTCGGGAACGACTTCAGCGCACGCGCTGGCCCGACACGATTTCTGGTTCGGGCTGGGAGTACGGATTTGATCTCGCATATCTGCAACGCATTTGTCGTTATTGGCGCGAGGAGTTTGACTGGAAAGCGGAAATTGGGCGGCTGGCGTCCCTGCATCACCTGCGATACATCGCGGGCAACCAGTCCATCCATTTTGTTCACGAGCGCGGACGGGGACCCTCGCCGATCCCGATCTTGTTGGTTCATGGCTGGCCCGGATCGTTTCTTGAAATGCGTAAGCTGCTTCCGCGGCTCACCGATCCGGCGGCGCATGGCGCGGAACCATCCGATTCGTTCGACGTAGTCGTGCCGTCTCTCCCGGGTTTTGGATTTTCCAGCCGACCGACGGAACGTGGGATGAACGCCGCCCGAATGGCCGACTTATTTGCCGAGTTGATGACGGAACTCGGATACGAACGTTTCGCCTGCCACGGCGGCGACTTTGGAGCCGAAGTATGCAGTTGGCTGGGACTTCGTCACGCTGCGCGCATCATCGGGCTGCACTTGAATTACAGTCCCGGATCCTACCGGCCCGGCCTTCAGCCCGGAGCAGCCCTAAGTCGAGAAGAGCAGCAGTTTCTCGCAGGCGCGGACCGGTGGTTGGAAGAATTTGGGGCATACGATCACATTCAGTCTCGCACCCCCCAAACGGTTGCCCACGGACTGAACGACTCTCCCGTTGCGCTGGCCGCCTGGATCCTGGAAAAATTTAGAGACTGGGCCGACTGCGACGGCGACCTTGAAACACGGTTCACGTGGGACGAGTTGCTGGCGAATGTCACGCTTTATTGGATGAGCGAAACCATCCACTCGTCGTGCCGTTTGTACTTCGAAGTAAGGAAGTCCCCGCTTCATCTCGCACCGGGTGAGCGGATCGAAGTGCCTTGCGGTATCGCGCACCTCCCGAAGGAAGCGCCATTTCCGCCACGGTCGTGGATCGAGCGTGGCTACAACGTCCAGCACTGGACCGAATTCGCCAGCGGGGGACACTTCGCAGCGATGGAAGAGCCGGAAGCGTTGGCAACGGATATTCGCACTTTTTTCCGGAGATTCCGTAGCTGACTTTCGAGCTTAAACTCCTCGGGCGAGAGAACTCAAAGAATGAAACCGGACATGTCAGCAGCGCCAAAACCGGTAACGCGCATTCCATTCTCCGGGAATTTATGTCTGGATCACTCGATGCACTTGTACTTCCCGGAAGCTGACTTGTCGTTCCCGATCCTTTCGGTATACGCTCTGGTACTCATCTGCGACTCGAACGAACGGAGCGACTTCGCCTGAGTGGCGCAATGAAGGAAACGACCGCCAATGACGAGTTCGAACGGTTCCGGACTGGCGCCGCGAAGTACGCCGCCTACCTTGAGACGCCCGAGGGTCGGCTGCGCCTCGATCTCGCCTTTGCGAATTTGGAGGAGTTTCTCCCGCAGACCACACGGCCTTTGCACGCTCTAGACCTTGGGTGTGGTACCGGTGCCATCGCGGTGCGCTTGGCGCGACTCGGTCTTCACATCACTTTGCTCGATGCGTCTATACCAATGTTGGATTTCGCGATGCGTGCAGCTCAGGAAGCAGGAGTTACGGAGAGGATTGCGCTGAAACACGGCGATGCTACCCAACTAGCAAACTTGTTCCCCGCCGAGTCGTTCGACCTAATTCTTTGCCACAATATCCTGGAATACATTGACGACCCGTGTGCTGTATTGCGCAGTGCAGCTCGCACCTTGCGAGATCCGTCCAGCATAATTTCGATGTTGGTGCGTAACCAAGCAGGTGAAGTGTTAAAGGCCGCAATACACGACGGCGACTTGACCGAGGCCGAGCATAATCTCACCGCTGAGTGGGGAAATGAGTCCCTGTACGGAGGACGCGTGCGGCTATTTACGGCGGAGAGCCTGCGAGCCGCGCTGCTCGAAGCGTCACTCGCGATAACTGCGGCGCGTGGCGTACGGGTCCTGTCGGATTACTTGCCGCCGAGTGTTTTCCGAAATGATAACTACGAGCGGATTCTGGAGCTAGAGCGCAAACTGGGCAAGCGACCAGAGTTTGCCGCAGTCGCCCGCTACACACATTGGCTCGCGCATCGCTCAGATCAGGCGATGAAGGTCGGTGCATGAACAACGTCATAGCGCAGGTTTCGTCGTCCGGATCTCGCATGACACCGGATGCCGGTATTTCCCTAGGGCTCGGCCTTACCAACGAATGTAACCTTAATTGCGCCTTCTGCTACCGCGATCCAACTCGCGCGGATCGTCTCTCCCTCGATCAAGTGAAGGCCGTCATGGAACGCTTGCCCGTGCGGTCGGTGAATCTCGGCACCGGTGAAAACGGAATGCATCCCGACTTCAAGGCCATACTGGCCTACCTGCGAACGAAATCGGTCAAGCTCACCATCACTTCCAACGGACACAGCGTTGCTGTTCTGGACGACAATGACCTCTGCGCCTTCCATGACATCGAGTTCTCACTCGATTACGCAACGCAAGCCGAACAGGATGCACAGCGCGGGGATGGCAATTGGGTGCTCATCCACGAGCAGGCAGAACGTTGCGTACGGCTGAGTGTGCCAGTAACGATCGTCGCTGTGATGATGAAATCGAACTATCTGCGTCTAGCGGATGTGGCGCGAGTAGCCAAACAGTTTGACGCTCCGCTGCGAGTGAATGTCTACCAAGCTGTGCGATCGGACGCCTATGCCCTGAGCTACGAAGAGTACTGGGAGGGGTTCCGGCGCCTCTTTGAGGAGACCGACGTAGTCGCTATTAGCGAGCCGCTGGTTCGTGCGATGGCTGGACTTCCGCCGCTCCGAGGAGGTTGTGGAGTAAGCACAGTGCGAGTGACACCAAGAGGCACGACACAACCTTGCGTCTATTGGCCAGGCTCAGGCGAGCCGCTATCGGATTTGATCTCGATGGGGCTCGACATTCTAGACTCTATTCCATTCGAGCAAGCCCGCACGCTTCCCGACGCGTGCCAGCCTTGCGAGTTCCGCCAGTCATGCCACGGTGGATGTGCTGGACGACGGCGCTTGCAAGCCGCGTTGCTACACCCTGATTCTTATTGTCCAATTATTCGAGGCGCGCGCCCACAGCTAAATATCCGCATGGCCGCGAATCGTGATCTGCCTAAAATAAGCAGTTCCTGCACGACCGTCGTGATCGCCAGGTAGTTTGCTTTCAGGTATCCGGACGACCGGCAGCGTCGCGGTTTCCTGAACAAGTGCGGCCTGACTTGCTCCCAGGGGATGGCATCGGAGGGATTTTGTTCACGCCGCTCCCCAAACCGCATCCAGCAGTTCGGCTTTCTCGGACGCGGAGAGGTCTTCTATCTGCTGTCGCAAGTCGCTCATTGTGTGTAAACCCTAGCGCGGTTTCCCGGCCCTGGCGAGGGTGCTTCCTTTTCGTGTCAAAATGCCTGTTTCTTAGGAAATTGGGAAGCAACGGCTTATAGCCTTGGGTCCATTAAGCAGCGTAACCGATTGTTTCACAATGGGTGACAAGGCCGGATTTCGCCAGCTGTGCAGTTTTCGCTTGACCGTGAGCTCCCCGGGAAACTAACATCCGCTCTCGGCCTTCGAGCTGTCGCCTCCCCTTCGTGGCTGAAGCTGAATCGTTTTCGTCTCCTCAACGAACAGGTCGCGATTTATACACTCTCGCGATGGAGTTACGATGAGACAACCAAATGGTTGGAAGAATGCCGCCATCCTGTTTGCGCTGTGTGCCATGATGACGATTGCTGCAAGCGCGCAGACGTTTACGACACTTGCAAGCTTCGATATCACCGACGGCTCGTCCCCGTACTTCGCGCCCCTGGTTCAGGGCACCGACGGAAATTTCTATGGAACGACACAATTCGGCGGGACCGCAAACTTAGGAACGGTTTTCAAGATCACCCCAGCCGGGGACATCACAACCCTCTACAGCTTCTGCACCCAAGCCGGTTGCCTTGACGGCGTTTACCCCTACGCTGGCCTGGTTCAAGGGGTCGATGGAGACTTCTACGGTACAACTTCGCAGGGCGGAATCAATAATGGCCATGGGGGGACAGTTTTCAAGATCACATCGAAGGGCAAGTTAACCACCCTTTATAGTTTTTGTGCTCAGACCAACTGCACCGATGGCATTTACCCTTCCGGAGGGTTGGTTCAAGGCGCAGACGGCAGCTTCTATGGAACCACATTTTACGGTGGTGTCCAGGATGCTCAGTGGTGTTCAGGGGGATGCGGCACCATCTTCAAAATCACGCGAACCGGGATATTCACTACGCTGTACAGCTTCACTGGATACAGTGGCGAGGGCTCAGCGCCCAATTCGGCGCTGGTGCAGGGCAAGAATTTGCATTTCTACGGGACAACGGAGAATGGTGGTGCTTACGGCGCCTGCACCTATGCGTGTGGAACCGTCTTCGAAATCACACCCAACGGAACGCTGACCACACTACACAGCTTCGCTGGGTCTCCGAGCGATGGCGCTGAGCCTTTCGCCAACGTGGTTTTCGGCACTGACGGAAGCCTCTATGGCACCACATCGATTGGGGGCGCTAACAACGCCGGCACGGTCTTTAAGATCACTCCCGGAGGCGTCTTGACGACACTCTACAGTTTCTGCGTACTCTCGAAGTGTGCAGACGGCCAAATGCCTGAAGGCGGATTGGTAAGAACCTCAGATGGAGATTTTTATGGAACGACAACGATAGGCGGTGTTTACACGGTGGGCTCTCTTTTCAAAATTACTCCGGGAGGCACGCTGACGACGCTGTACAGCTTTTGCGCTCAGGGATACCCCCGTTGCCCTGACGGCTCTTTCGTGTATGCAGGATTACTTCAAGCTACCAACGGAAATCTCTACGGAGTAACAGGCGGAGGTGGTGACCTTAATGGCGGAACAGTCTTCAGGCTGTCTGCGGGGTTTCGCCCATTTGTCGAGACGCGGCCCACCGCAGCCAAAGTTGGGAAGCCCGTAATAATTCTGGGAAGCAAACTGAGGGGATCGACCAGCGTCACCTTCAACGGCACCAAAGCGGCATTCACCGTGGTTTCGAACTCGGAAATCAAGACTACTGTCCCGCAAGGCGCAACGACCGGCAAAGTGAAGGTCCAAATGTCTAGGGGAACCGTCAAGAGCAACGTAGTCTTCCGGATCATTCCATAGGCGGTGAGCCTCGTTTAGCCCAGCTTCATGGTTACGAACCACGGATCAATGAGACAGGACTTCCGTGGTCGTTTCGTCACGAACGACGTCGGTTCGGATAATTCGCTCTTCGTTTATTGCGCGTTGATCCACTTGTCGGACCCCGTCAGCTTCACTGACACATCCGAAAGAAAGATGCGCAGAGGCTTGCCATCGGCGAAGCCGCGATGCTCGGTTGAGAACAGAATCGGACCGGCCTTTTTATACCCAGCCCAGGTTGCGAAGACGCGGCTCGGCGGCTTGGCCCCGCCGCGGTGGTAGTCAAAGTACACGACGCGGTTGTCTTTACCCACGTAGAGGTCCCAGGTATCGCCGGGCGTGTAACCGGAATCCGCGGGATACTTCACCGGAACCAGTTCGGCCATGCCGGGCCCCACAGGCAGGTTAAACTTGCCCTGATCGATCGCGCTGGCGCTCTTGTCCCAATAAGCGTGAAACGGGAACAGAGTCCAATAATTGTCGTTGATGAAACTCGGGTCGATCTGATTTTTCACGGCGTCGGATTGGCTGCTAAGGTCGGTGCGCACGTAGGAAACGTTGACCGGCTTTCCGTCTTTGTCCATCCCTTCGTACGAGACCTTGTTCGTCTTGGGCTCCCACTCCCACTTATGAGCAGCTTTGAAGAGTCCGGTAATCTCACCGTTCCAGGTGTATCGGATGGCCTCAACCTTGTCCCACGAATCGACACCGTAGGTCTTGGCGACTTGATCGAGAATTGGCGAGCGCGTCGGCGCCGGCGGGTTTTGAGCAAGGACCATCGCTCCGCAAAGCAGAAAACCCATCATGGTTAAACGAAAGGCGGTTAAACGGCGGCTGTTTCTCATAGAGTTCGCTCCTCCGTGAATTGCACGAATTCTGTCTAGGATGACAGTCTAAGCGTTCCGGATACAGACGTCGACCGCGCACGCCTGGCCGAAATTACATCAACGTTCTTCAAGCGCCATGCAAATCGGCAATCACGTTGAACGTTCGAACATCGAGCTTCCCGTCCAAGAGTGTCGAGGCGTCCGCAATGAAACGGCGGAGGACCGGATTCTCCCGATGTTTGTTGAAATGTTCTTGCGATTCGTAGCGCTCGTAGAGGAACCAAACGGCGGGATCTGCAGTGGAGCGGTGCAGATCATAGATCAGTACTCCGGGGTCCGAACGGGACGCTAGAACGAGCTCCTCAAGCCGACCCGCAAGCTCTTCTTTTTTTCCAGCTCTGCCGCGAAGGAACACGGCGTTCGCAATGGGCTCTGTCATGCTCGTTCTCCTCCTCAGTGATCAGTTTCGATACGGATGCCCGGTTCATGCTGCGTCTTCCTTTCTCACCGTACCGTTTCTGGCTTCGATGGCCTTCACGGAGTTTACAAACGCTTTTTCCAAAACGCCCTTGCCGATGGTTCCGACAACCAAGCCGAGCAACCGTCCCTTCAGGTTCTTGCCCTCGCGTACGATGACCACATCAATGTCGGTCATGCCGTCGGGCCGGCGCGTGAAGGCGTAGGCGTGGCCAGACGTTCCTCCCCACAGGTTGGAGTCCGTCGTCGTGAGAACCACGTGGTTGGGATCGGACCAGTCGTAGTGCAGGCGTTCCCAAATGCCGCCTGAGCCTTCCGTGACGTCGGCTTCCGACGGGCCACGGTGATGCACCTTGAGGTACCCGTCGCCGCTGTTGCCAAAGAGTTTCGAGCGGCCAGGCCCGAAGTCGGTGAGCCCGGCGACGTACTGCTCGGGTGTCAAGGTGGTCGTCTGGTGCAGATGGATCGTGGACATGAGTGCTCCTTTCGCTAAGCGGCGACGAATTGTTGCCCGCCGTCAATGTCGTAGGTTGCGCCCGTGAGGGCCGTGTTGATCATGATGTGCGCCCGGGCCAATGTGGAAGAACTCGCTCACCTCGATGCCGGCGGCGGCCAGCTTGTCCCGGGCGGCCACGATGTCGGAAACGATCAAGTAGCGCTTGGCCGAACCGGGCGCGCGGCCGTCGTGAGGGTCTTGCCGAATTGGACCGAACACCAAGAGCCCGGCGGCGTGACATCCAGCCTCCACCCGAGCTTTTTGTAGAACTCCTTCGCGCGGTCGACGTCCGATACGGGGATGACGACCACCTCGAGCTTCATGTCGACTTTCGCGACGCTCGCGTCGCTGGTCGCGTCGTTACTACGGATTTCTTGCGCCAGATTTGCCATGTGCTTTCCTCCTGTGATATCTGTCTGGAGTCGAAACAGGAGAACCTCTGTCATCGAAGCTCTCCTGCTGCTTCGCGAACAGTTAGCTAGCTTTAGCGAGGGGCACTTCTGACTTTGCCGCACCTGACCGCAGTGATCGGAAACCCACGCGAATCTCTTCTGAAAGAAGTTGGGGCTGCTCAAACGCCGCAAAGTGACCGCCTTTGTCAACCCGGTTGTAATGGATAAGTTTGGGATAGGCTTTCTCGGTCCAGCTCCGTGGAGCTGGATACAGCTCGTCAGGGAAGACGCTCACGGCGACCGGGATGGAGACGCCTTTGGCATTGAAATACCCGAGTTTGCCCCAATTCTCCCAATAGAGACGGGCGCCAGAAAGCGCCGTGTTCGTCAACCAGGCGATTGTGATGTTGTCGAGGATGTCGTCGCGCGTGAGGCCTTCGGATTTTCCCTCAAAGACGCGTGCGATCAGCTCGTAGCTGCGCGCGTCGTGATCGAGGAAATAAGCCGCCAGGCCGACGGGCGAATCCGCGATTCCGTATAACGTCTGCGGTCGCAGCCCCATCTGGTACCCGTAGGCGATTCCCTTTTGATATACAAACTGCAAACGCTCGTAAGCGACCTTCTCATCGGCTGACAGACCCGATGGCGCCGGCGCCCCGGAAGCAGCCGCTTTGTCAATTTCGTTTGGAAAGATGCCAGGCATGTTGGTGTGAATGCCGAGCAACTCCGGAGGCGCATCCACACCTATTTGTTCGGTGATGACTGCGCCCCAATCTCCGCCCTGCGCCACGAATTGCGTGTACCCGAGGCGCTTCATAAGCACGACCCAGGCGCGCGCGATGTGGGCAACATCCCACCCCGTGGTGGTCGGCCTGCCGGAAAAACCATAGCCGGGCATCGACGGAATCACCACATCGAAAGCGTCTGACGCGCTGCCGCCGTGCGCCGTGGGATTGGTCAGCGGATCGATGATCTTCATCTGTTCGATGATCGAGCCGGGCCATCCGTGGGTGACGATGAGCGGTAATGCGTCGTCATGTTTCGAACGAACGTGAATGAAATGAACGTCGAGGCCATCGATCTCGGTGATGAACTGCGGTAGGGCGTTCAGTTTCGCCTCGATCTTGCGCCAATCGTAGTCTGTCGCCCAATAGCGTGCGAGGGCTTGAACTGTCGCGAGCTGTACTCCTTGGGATGCGTCTGTAACCGTTTCACGCTCCGGCCACTTCGTCGCGTCGATGCGCTTGCGCAGCTCGGTAAGCTCCGATTCCGGGAAACTCATATGAAACGGGCGAATTGCATTCTTGTCAGCTGGCTGTTTGCCGCCTTGTTGTGTAGAGACTGTTTGTGTCACGGTGGCCTCCTTTTGGGTACAAGTTTGTCGATTTACGTGATCGCCATTGTGTCTGTCATTGGGATCCTCAAAGGCGAATTCAACTGGACGTGGCAATCAAGAACAGGAGTTCTTCAGGATGCGGATGGTATTTTAGCAAAACTTTGGTTGCGTAATCCAGACCCGACGCGGCTAGTCGGTTGAGCACTGAGGAGTGGCTGTTCGTCTGATCGGGCGAAACGCAATAATTGCGGCAGCCCCGGCCACGCATCCATATTCCTGCAGCATGACCCAGCTAGGAAGCGCTCCCCACGGATGCCCAAGTGTGCGCAAGTGCCACATGATGTAAGTCGGGAAAATACTGATAGTCCAAACGATGATCGGCAGCGTCGAGGCCGACGTCAAAAACGGCAGCAGCCAGAGAAGATACCATGGGAATACGGCGGGTGCACACAAAAGAGATGCTGCCATAGGCCAGGCAAATTGGTTCGGAGACCACTCGGGCGCTGCACTTCTTATTCTTAGCCAGGTTGCAGTCATTAATCCGACGAGCACTGCCAGCCCAACCAGCAACTGTGGGGGCGCCACTCGATCGAGTATCGCAAACACGGGACCATTAAAGCGGAAAGTCTGGACATACGTGCCAAGCGAGCCGATCGGAATGCGACCGTGATTCAAAAATGGAATGTACAGAAGTCCGACCACGGCTGCCGCCAGCGTCGCGTCGCGAATGCGAACCCGCTTCCAGTAGAGGGGCAGGAGTACGATCGGCAGAAACTTCACTGCAATAGCCAGCCCGAGTGCGACAGCCGCGGTTACCCGCCATCGGCGCAAGAGCGCAGCTGCAGACACGACCAGCAATAGCGCGCCAACAATGTCAATGTGCCCGCTTCCCGCCACTTCAATCGCCAACAACGGATTCCAGGCGAAAGCCAGAACCAGGTGCGCTCCGTGGCCGGTGCGACGCAAGACATCGAGCAAGACGAAAACAATTACGACCTCGCAAACCACAAATGCGACTTTTAGTGCAAAGGTGGACTCCTGAATCGCGGTTACTGCGCGGAAAAAAAGCTGCGCTCCCGCTGGATACGGGCTCGGTAGATCCGGGTTGTTCAAGTTGCGGGTTTCCGGAGTATGCAGCCCCTTAACGGCGGGATCGCTGGGAACGACAAGATAAGGGCTGTAGCCGAGCCTCTGCAGGCGGCCATCCCAAACGTAGCGATGAATATCATCATCGGTGCCAGAGGGCACCCGAAGAAATGCAATGTTCCAAGCAGCAGCCAGGACGAGCCCAATGACGACCACGCGTCGGGCAAATGTGGGCGTGGCGAAAAACTCACGGATCGCTAATAGGTACACGATGCCCGCAACCGTCAAACAGGCCATGAAGTATGGCCCACCCCGATCGCCGAAGTTGCGCGAGCAGATCGTGAGCGCCACAAGCAAGATGACGCCAAGGATGTACACTCTCCACGCGGGCGTGATCTTCACTATTCTCCAGTGTTCGTCCGAGATTTTGCTGCCGCAAGCTCGCACTCTTTCAGCCACGCCGCCGTGTGTGGCGCCCTTGCCGGAGCTAGCCGCAACTCTTCTGCCAACCGGGTCAGGTCGTCAGCTACATCGATATCGTAAAAAGGTACTGCGAAGCCTACGGATAGCTCAAGAGTTCGGGCGCGCGATAGGAGTCTCTCCAGCGCGCTACTGGTGCCCATTGCGTCGCCTGCAAAAAGCGTAGGATGAGAAGCCTTTGCCCCGACGAGATAGTAGCCTCCGTCGTGCGTTGGTCCAACGACCACGTCATGGGCGGCCAGCGTTTCGAACGCGTCTTCGAGAACAGAACGCGGCAGATGTGGGCTGTCGCTGTTGAAGGCAATGATGCGTCGTTGATGACTTTTCGCGAAGTGCGCAAACACCGAAGTGAGGCCTGCAGCAAGACCTTCACCCTTCTGCGCAACCACGCGCGCTCGCTGACCTGCCAAGCGAGTCAGTTCGTTCACGTCGGAATCCGGGCACATGACGGCAACTTCCACATCGCCCAACGACCGTGCTAGCGCCAACGTATCCTCCAAGAGACAGCGATAGAGCTCGGTAACGGCGTCAACGGAAAGGCCCTGGGCTAATCGAGTCTTCACCGCCCCGGGCCTGGGTGCCTTTGCCATAACAACGAGCGTTCGACTCTGGTTCGGCGAATGTGCGTTATTCTCGGTGGAGGATTCCATAGCAGATTGCTTCTGGAGAGTCGGTCGATCAAGCTAGCCGGCCCGCTTGCTGCCGGATGCCCCATTCTAAATTTCACATTCCTTGCGAAATTTAGCGTGGAAATTTTCGTCGGGGCTTTGGTTTGCTCTTGCCCTTGAGATTGAGCGCCACGGCAGCGCGGATGAGATCCTTCAAGGCCGCCTCATCGACCTTGTCGCCTTCGTGGATGTCGATGGCGCGCCTGACATTCCCCTCGAGGCTGGAGTTGAATAAACCGGAAGGGTCCTTCAACGCAGCTCCCTTGGCGAATGTAATCTTGACGACGTTCTTGTAGGTCTCTCCCGTGCAGACGATGCCGCCGTGGGAAAAGACGGGAGTCCCCGGCGAGTTCGCCCTAACCCACTTCCGCTCTTCAACGATGTCAGGGTCGGCCTCGTGGATGATTGCGCGTACTTTCGCGAGCATCTTCCCGCGCCAGTCCCCAAGTTCCTTGATCCTTTCATCGATGAATGCAGAAGCAGAGATGAATGCAGAGGCAGATTCCACCGCGACCGGCTTTTTCATATGTACCTCCAACTCTCGCAATTAATGTAGCTGCGCTCAGCGTAACCTGCAACCTCCGCAAGTGGAAGCCCCTTTTGGTTCGATAGGGCGGTCGCGCCCCCTTTGAAAATACCCTGTATGTGGAGTATATTGTGGAATAGATTCCACATATGAAGATCGTTCAAATCGTGCTCGATAAAAAGCTGTTACACGCTGCCGACCAAGCCGCGAAACGCGCTAAGCGAAACCGGTCCGCTCTGGTGCGCGAGGCCCTGCGGGAACATCTCAGTCGGTTAGAACTGCGAGCCAGTGAAGAACGCGACCGCGAGGGCTACTCGCGACAGTCGCAAACCGACACGGAAGCGCGGAGTTGGGAATCGGAGGCCACGTGGCCGGAAGAATAGCCCGAGGCCAGATAGCCCGAGGTGAAGTTCGGCTCTACCAGTTTGCCGCGCCCGACAAGAAACGACCGGCCCTCGTGCTCACCCGCAACAGCGCCATCGCGTATTTATCCACGGTCACGGTTGCGCCTATCACTTCTACCATTCGCGGCGTCCCATCAGAAGTCGTTCTGCATGAGGAAGACGGCATGAAGTCCCCTTGTGCAGTAAACCTGCACAATGCGGTCACTGTATCTCAACTGCGGTTAGGAAGACGTGTGGCCCAGCTTAGTGCCGCACGGATGAATGAAGTATGTGCTGCCCTGCGGTTCTCTTTGGGGTGCGATGCGAACTAATTGCTGGGGAACGTTGCGTCCGTCCCCGAATTTCTCCTGTTCCAGAATTTCTTTGGTGCGATCGCAGTTCGGAGAGATGGCTGCAACCCCTCCCTTAACGACGAAATGTAAGGTGATAAATCAAGAGCGCAATAAAAGCAATTGCGCCCAGCAGAACAATCGCGAAAATAATTGCCAGAGGCCAGAAAACCCAAGACCATGATTGTCTTTTTCTGATGTGTTGTATGGCGTTGTACAGTGAGACAGCTGTGGCGATTGCGCCTAGCGGAGTAAGAAAGAAGGCGGGCATAAAAGCATCGCCCTCCGGTCCCCTACATCCATGCTGGAGACAGTAAATAGAAGGCAGCAGAATCTCCAAGAAGTAAACGATGGCGATGAAATACGAAATTGCGAAGCCTAGCTTGCGCAACATTTTTCCTCAAATCTATTCTCGTTGGCGTACAGACAGCCACGTTAGCACAGGAGGCCTCAGCACTTCTGCAAAGCCGCAATACCAGTGCCGGGTGCCCCATCCCAGGAGCGCGGAAATAGTCCGATCCCAAGTCTCACTCTGGTTTTGCGATGTTAGGGTGGGGATTCTGACTTTGACCGTTGGACAGATTGCGCCCCATCTGGCTCGAGTTTTCACAAGGGGCGGGTGGCCGGCTCAAGCCCGGTGCTGGCCTGACTGGGGATGTTACGATCTCCCAACTCTGTCATCACGACCGGAAACAAGTCGTCGAAGAACATGGCCTTTCCACATCCACAATCCCGAAAGGACCATTACAGGGAGGAAGAGGGCGCAGCACGGAAGCTTTTCAAACGGGCTATAGATATAACCGAATCTCGGAATGCTGAAGACGAATGTGAATCCAGAGAAAGATCGAACGTTGGGTGGCATCTTTCATGATTTAGTTTGTGCTCCATTTATCGGCCAGAGGCGCCTCACGCTGCACGTGGTGTTCCGGCCCTTCGATGGCGGAAATAATAGCGCACAATGAGGCTGAGAATGAACCAGGCGGCGCCGACCGTGCCCTTGAGCGTGCCGCTGATCTTCGATTTTCCGATACGCGGGTAGTAGCTCACCGGAACTTCAACGACGCGGAATCCGGCCAGGGCGCCTTTGAGGATCATCTCAACCGCCCAGCCATAGGTGGTCTCTTCGAGGGCGAGCGTGCGTAGTACGTCGGCGCGGGCAGCGCGAAACGGGCCGAGGTCTTTAATCTTTAAACCATAAAGCATGTTAATCAGGCTGGCGGCGAAACGATTGCCAAACGCCTGGTGCCAGGGCAACGCTCCAGCAGAACGCAGGCGGGAACCGATCGTGATGTCCGCACGGCCCTCAGTGATTGGCGCTAAGAGAATCGGAAGTTCAGAGGGCCGATCGCTGTAATCGCCATCGAGGAACACAACCACGTCAGGCGAATTTGCCGAGGCCAGACCTGTGAGGCACGCTCGCCCATAACCGCGGCGCGGTTCCTGAACCACGCGGGCTCCCATTCTTGCGGCGATCTTGGGCGTCCCGTCATTTGAGTTGCTGTCGACAACGATGACCTCGGTGGTGAGATCGGACGGCAGATCCGCTAAAACGCGCGCAATCGCCTGCGCTTCATTATGGGTAGGGATGATGACGGACACGCGCACGGGATCGTGATTCAAGAGATATTCATTCAGCTAGACCTAGGTCCGCTCACCACCAAAGAGAAGATGGCCACCGCTCTGACAGCCACGCGTCCACGCCCCATTTCCGACCTGCGCTTCCGATAGCGAGCCCGAGCGATGCCATCACCGGAACCAGCAGTTCCCAGATCCACGAGGTGCCCCACTCCGAAACCCAAAGGCTGCCGAGATACAGGAAAGCCACAAATGCGGCCGGTCGGGTAAGCAGACCGATGACGAGCAGGATACCGATAGAGATCTCGGTCATGGCCTGCATAGGAGCAGCCATCGCCGCGTGGCTTGCCGCCAGGCTCATAACAGACTTCCATATGGCCGGCGAATGACTGTTTTTAATGTAGTAATTGATCAGTCCGGCGTAACCCGCCGGGGTGTAGAGGCCTTTCCCCAGATTCTCGAAGAATACCCACACGAGCATCGCGCCGATCGTCACGCGCACGATCGCCAGACCGTTCGCGGCTTGCGGTTGGTGGGCCACTGTGTTTGCGTTACTTCGCGGTGAGGTTGCGCTCGTCGTCATGGTGAACCCCGTCCTGTGGATGCTATACCAGATTGGAAATATCCGACAGGCTCAAATCTTCTCTCAATGAAGAGTTTGGAGCCTGATATTAGCGCGATCCGACCGCCACTACAGTCCCGTTGAAAGGCATCCCCTTTTTGTCAAAGAGCCACCGATTGCGGTCGAATGCTAGCGGCTTGAAATTCCTGTAGATTTCTTGGAATCTGTCGAATGGCCTGCTTCCCATCCGTCATACGATCGAGCGCACCAAGGCGCTCACAACTGATCCCAAGGAGAAAGCCGATGCAATTCGCTCTGCTAATCTACGAATCCCCGGAAGCTTTTGCGGCACGAACTAGCGACGGAACCGACACCTACACCGGTGCTTGGCGGGCATACCACAAGGCCCTCATGGAGGCGGGAGTTTACGTCGCCGGCGATCCACTTCAAGTGCCAGAGACCGGGACCACGGTTCGTCTTAAAGAAGGAAAGCGTCGTGTGCAGGACGGCCCCTTCGCCGATACCAAGGAGCAGCTGGGAGGATTCACAGTCCTGGAACTGCCGTCGCTTGACGCAGCCCTCGATTGGGCAGCTCGCTGCCCAGCAGCCGCTCTCGGTGCCGTGGAGGTCCGAGCGCTCGCGCCAGAAATGAAGCGGCGGATTACGGGATGAACCGAAGCGGCGAGGAGAGCACTCACCGGACGATCGAGAGAGTGGCCCGCGAGTCTTACGGTCGTCTGGTGGCTTACCTTTCCTCGCACACGCACGATCTGGCCACGGCGGAGGACGCTCTCAGCAATGCATTGGTATCAGCCCTCACGGCTTGGCCGCGAGACGGCGTGCCGCAGAATCCAGAGGCCTGGCTGCTGACAGCGGCGCGCCGCTCCTTTATTGATCTTGTCCGTCACCGACGAGTCGCTGAGGCAAGCGAGCCCACACTCCAACTGCTGAGGGAGGAACGCGAGATGACCTTGTCGCCGGAGTTTCCAGATGAAAGGTTGAAGCTACTCTTTGTGTGCGCCCACCCGGCGATCGATCCCGCAATGCACACACCGCTTATGCTCCAAACCGTTCTGGGCTTGGATGCGGCTCGCATTGCCCAAGCCTTCCTGGTCTCATCGACAACGATGGGGCAGCGCCTGGTGCGTGCCAAGACGAAGATCCGCGACGGCGGCATTCAATTCGAAGTCCCGCAAGAGCGTGAACTGGCGGAGCGGCTCGACGCGGTGCTTGAAGCTATTTACGCCGCCTTCGGGATTGGCTGGGATGACATGGTGGGCGTCGACCAGCGCGGGCGGGATCTGGCCGAGGAAGCGATCTGGCTTGCTCGCGTCCTTCTACAGCTCATGCCCAACGAAGCAGAGGTTCACGGTCTGCTGACTCTCATGCTCCACTGTGAGGCCCGCAGACCGGCTCGGCGCGGGCCAGACGGCCGGTTCGTTCCTCTTTCAGAGCAGGATTCACGGCAGTGGTCGCTTTCTTTAATCGAGGAAGCGGAACGCCATCTCGCCGAAGCGGCGAGTCGCGGCCGCACCGGACGCTTTCAACTCGAGGCCGCAATTCAATCCGTACACGCTGAGCGGGCGCGCAGCGGCCGGACCGAGTGGAATGCGATCGTGTTGTTCTACGAACAGCTCGTCCGCTTATCCCCGACGCTCGGCACGCAAACTGGATACGCCGCGGCGGTTGGCGAAGCGAGGGGACCTGAATCGGGGCTGGTGATATTGGATGGAATCGACCCAAGCGCTGTCTCGACTTATCAGCCCTACTGGGCGGTTCGAGCTCACCTCTTGCAACGACTCGGGAAAACCTCTGAGGCCGCGGATGCCTTCGACCGGGCGATTGGCCTGGCGGAAGACCCGGCGGTAAGACAGTTCCTGCTCCAAAGGCGCGGATAGTTTTTTCCGTGGGCCCTGTCGAAATCGACTCACCTTGACCGTCACCCCTATAGAGGCGGCTTAGCCGCAAGCTTCGCTACCCGGGAGGTGAACGATGTGTCCATTCTGTTTAGCAACCATGGGACAAATTGTTGCCGGTGCAGCTTCTACTAGCGGGCTGGCGGCGTTGGCCGTGAAGGTGTCTCGCAAAAAGAACGCAGTAGGAGAAATCGCCCAAACCTCAATAATAAGGAGAAATGAAAATGTCGACGAGCACGATTGAGAACCCGAAAATAGTGTCGCGTGATGAATGGCTTGCAGCTCGCAAGAAACTACTGGCTAAAGAGAAGCAGCTCACGCGCGAGCGAGACGTTCTCGCCGCCGAACGCCGCCAGCTTCCCTGGGTCAAAGTCGAAAAGAAGTATGTTTTCGATTCGCCAGGTGGCAAGAAAACCCTCGCCGACCTCTTCGACGGCAGAAGCCAGCTTATCGTCTATCATTTTATGTTCGGCCCAGAGTGGAACGAAGGCTGCCCTAGTTGCTCCTTCAACATGGATCACACGGATGGCGCGCTAGTGCATCTGGCGCAACGCGATGTCTCCTTCGCAGCGGTTTCACGAGCACCCTTGTCCAAAATCGAACCCTTTAAAAAGCGTCTAGGCTGGCGGTTTACATGGGTTTCGTCGTTTGGAACCGACTTCAACTACGATTACCGCGCTTCGTTCACCCCGGAGGAGATGGCCCGAGGCAAGGTGGAATACAACTTCGATCTCGGGGAATTCCCAAGCGCAGAAGCGCCCGGCATCAGCGTGTTTTACAAGGACAAGAACGGTGAGATCTTCCACACTTACTCCGCCTACGCACGCGGCAGCGAAACGACCATAAACACTTACAACTATCTCGACTACGTGCCCAAAGGCCGCGACGAGGATAGCCTTCCCTTTACGATGTCATGGGTTCGCCATCACGATCGATACGCGGATGGTCACTTAGCTGACGCAGATAAGCCGTACTGGCCTGCGAACGCTGTGCAAACACATTGAATATTCGAGCGTTCCTCAAGCCGGCTCATGACCCGTTGTTTCCCAGGATGACTTCGGACCAGGGCCGGTGAGAGGGGAATCATTCAGTTGAAATACGAAAGAGTGACATTGAACGTATATTGTCAAAGGGTATCGAGGAGGGCACCATGGCCGGCCATCGAACTTGTGTCACGAGAATAACCCCACTATCTCAGGAGAAATCAATGAAGCGGGAGGCTCTCAGGACGATTACAGTGAGAGGCTTTGCGCTGTTTGTTGTGCTGGCGGCGGCGTGGCCGGCGCAGGCACAGGACGCCAAAGCACCGTATCCGAGCATGGCCCCGCTTGAGCAATATCTGATGGAGCCAGATGCAGAGATAGCGCTGGCAAGGACCGCTGCCCCGGAATCCATCTCACAAGATGCCGACGTCATGGTCCTCGGACGACAAGGTTACGAGACTGCAGTCAAAGGCAAAAACGGTTTCGTGTGCGTGGTGCAACGCTCGTGGACCGCTGGAATCGACGATCCCGAGTTTTGGAATCCCAAGCTGTGTGCTCCCATCTGCTTGAACCCGCCAGCCGCACGATCCTATCTTCCGTTCATCATCAAGCGGACCCACTTGGTATTGGCTGGACAATCCAAAGCTCAAATGTTCGGCAACATCAAAGCCGCTTTCGACAAGAAAGAATTGTCCACGCAGGAACCTGGCGCGATAGGCTACATGCTGTCAAGGCAAGGGTATCTAAACGATCAGGACGGGCACTGGCATCCTCACCTGATGTTTTTCGCGCCGCAAACGGACACGCAAACTTGGGGCGCAAATCTGCCGGGCTCCCCGGTTCTGGCATCTGAGGATCCTCAGGAGCGGCTGACGGTATTTTTCGTTCCGGTGGCCAAGTGGTCCGACGGGACGGCTGATCTGACGCATGAGCACTGACGCGCTGTCTGGCCAGTCATGCCCATTCAACGGTAGGTTGTCTGAGCGTCATGGCGCGCACCATCCTTTGTTTGCGATCGACGCGCCTATCAGACAATCTATGGGCACAATTTAGGATAAACTTTACGAGAAATATGGAGATGCGCGGCCATGATTGAAAGACTCAAAGAGAGCCGGGGAGCGGCATTCGGGTTCAAAGCTGTCGGAAGGATTACCGCCGACGAAGTGAAAGCATTTGAGCCACAAATTGAATTCGTCATCGCAGAACGGAAAGCGCGGCCGATCGGGATCCTTGCAGATCTTTCGCAAATGGAGGGCGCGGATTGGAAGGCACGTTGGGATGAGATGCGCTTTCTCCAAAAATATACCGACCACATCGCGCGAATGGGGGTAGTTGGGGCGGACAAATGGGAAGAAGTGGTTGCTATGGTCCTCGCGGGAACCGCCGTTCTTCAGGCCGAGACCCGCTATTTCACGAGCCCCGAGATGAATTCTGCCTGGGAGTGGGTCCGCACCAGCAAGAACGCAGATCGCGTCCCGGTACGAACAATGTATGAAGGCAAAGGTCTCTTTAAGGACTACATCCCCGAGTACACGGAACTGTAGCAGGCACGATTCTGACGAGGACGACGGGACTCTCCATGTGAGGCTGACCTCAGTCAATTATCCCGTTGCCGATTTCTTGCCGCACTGATGTTTGTCTGGAACAAACACATTCTCATGTTTCGGCTTCAGGAACTCCGCCAATACACTGGATATCTTGTAAATGATACCTGTTTGCTCGGTGCCGCAGTCCGGGCAGATTCCGAGGCTTTTGGAAGCGATGCTCATTCTGGACTCCCCCGGCTTTTCTGGTTGTTTTTGGATCAGCAGTGGTGTGGCACAGAAAGCGCACTTGCCGTTTTGGAATTCGTTTTGGAATTCTCTTCCACATTTTGGACACGTCATAGCGTTGCTCCTGCACTGTCGGGTCCGATGCCAAAGAATACTAGGCCGCGTAAGAGAGCAAGTCAAATAATCCGGAACGTTCAACCAGACAACGTCTGTTGGGAATTGAATAAGGGCGATGAGTTCGACGCGTTGGAATCTCAACTCAGTGAATTTCGACTGCGAACGAATCTACATAGCGTGGAAGCAAGAGGTTCGTTGTGGCCGCTAGACCTAGCGTTGCAGCGAGGAGAATGAGCAAAGAGGAATAGGAGCCAGTCGCATCAAATGCACGCCCTAGGATCACCGGCCCGATGGCTCCCGCAGCGGCATAGAACGTCCAGGTGAGACCGTAAAGAGTGGAAAAAGCACGGAGCCCAAAATAACGTGTTAGCAGGTAAGGCGTAATGGCGGCTTCGCCGCCGGCCCCGATGCCAATGAGTGCAGCGGCAAAGCAACCGGCTGGAAAACTGTTCGCCCGAGCGAGAAGAAAAATACCTAGCGCGGCAATGAGGTTTATTACAAACGCAACCCGTGGCCCGAAGAATCGGTCTAGCAGCCATCCCACCACGATCCTGCCAAGCAGGCTTGATCCGCCAAGTACGGATGCACACAGCGCCGCATTTCCGGCGGTGAGGCCTCGATCCGTTAACAACGCGGAGAGGTGAGTGATCGCCCCGTTCATGCTGATCGAACTCACGAAAAGGATGGCAGTGATAATCCAGAAAGCTAAAGAGCGCAAGCCCTGCTGCCATGTCATTCCAGAGTGAGCAACGGTAGCAGACTCGCCCCCGAATACTCGGCGCTCGCGGATGTAGCGCCAGCTGAGGGGCAAGCCGAGTAACAATGCAAGCCCGCCGAGTGACGCGTAAGCCGCGCGCCAGCCCGACCGGCTGATGATGGCCTGGGCGAAGACGGGCAAAATCATGGCGCCCAAGCCCGCTCCCACCATGACAAAGGCCAGAGCCGTTCCCAAACGTCGTTGAAACCAGGTGGAAATCGATCGTGAATAAGCCAGATGAGCTGCGCCGTTTCCAACTACACCCAGCACGAAGCAAGTCAGGTAAAACTGCCACAATCCGGAGCGCAACAGCGACAACGAGGCGATGGCGCACACATATATCGTCATGCAGACAAGAATGATGCGGCGAGGCCCGAAGCGATCGATCCACCGGCCGAGAAATGGGGAGATGAAGCCCAGCGTGATGGCGGCAATTGCGAAGCCGCTTGAGATGGCTTCGCGACTCCAGCCAAATTCCGCAGCCAGCGGCTTCACAAAAACGGAGAAGGTGTAGACGAATAGCGAGCCGAAGCCCGCCATTACGCCGAAACACGCCGCTAACACTACGCGCCAGCCGTAATAGCCGAGATCGAACTCAGTAAGGTCGGACGTCAATTCGGCGGGTTGCATTGTATTTGTACTTTGAGAGCGCGGACCCAAGTTCACACGTTCCTTCTAACGCCAAACATGCCTGCGACGATTTTGGCAGGAGTCGAATGGTACACGGATCATCCGACGACCATCTCTAATCTTTTTCTACTATTGCCGCGATTCGGCAATCGCAAGTAAGGTTTGGCGCATTCAGAACCGCCTGTCGGATTGAAGAGGAGACCTGTCTAACCGGCAAAACGCGGCGAGTCAGCTTGCGCCGCGCTTGAACTTCTGATTAGGTCAAGAACCGTTTACTATGCCGATCCCGACCGAACCCATTGGCAGCATACCCCGTCCTCCAGAGCTGTTGCTGGCGATGCGGGCTCATGCTGCCCGAGACATATCGGACGAGCAATTCCATGCGGCGGAAGAAGCGGCATTACGCGATACGATCAGCCGCTTTGAAGTTACGGGATCGCCCGTCATCACGGATGGTGAGCAAACCAAGCCGAGTTTCGCAACCTATCCCCTGCGCGGGCTTGAGAATCTCGCTCCGGATGGCGTTACCATTCCTTTTGTTGACGGTCACACCCGGCGATTGCCGCGATTGACCAGAGGTCCGTTCCGCTACGGTGTCCATGCCGTGACCTACCTTAAAGCCGCTCAGCGATATGCTAAGCGTCCAGTGAAACAGGCCGTGATTTCAGCATCGGCGTTGAGCCTGCTCTATCCGCAGAGTGGCCTGAACGGATATCCGCGCGAAGCGTTTTTGCAAGACCTCGTTCAGGATGCGGAGAGGGATATCCGTGATTGTCTGGAAGCCGACGCTGCGTGCGTGCAAATTGACTTTACGGAAGGACGCTTGGCGCTCAAGCTCGATCCCTCCGGCGGATTGTTGAATGCGTTCGTTGAACTGAACAACCGCGTACTCGATGAGTTCTCGGATGCTGACAGGAAGAAGATCGGAGTGCACACTTGTCCCGGCGGCGACCGGGACTCCACCCACAGCGCCGATGTCGACTACAAGAATTTGCTACCCGCATTGTTCAACCTGAAGGTCGGCCGCTTCTATGTTCAGTTGGCCAGCGAAAGGGACCGCCGTCGCGTTCTGACCACGATTCGAAACCTGCTCAAGCCCGGTCAGATGCTCTTCGTCGGTGTCACGGACCCGATCAATCCAAAGATCGAGAGTCCGGAAGCGATACGAGATCGCGTGCTGGAAGCAGCAGAGTTTATTCCCTTGGAGTCGCTGGGAACAACCGATGACTGCGGCTTCTCGCCTTTTGCCGACGACACCTCCACGTCGCGGGAAACAGCCTTCGCAATAATAAAGAACCGCATCGAGGGAACAGCAATGGCAGAAAAGATTCTTGGATCTTAAATATCAGAAAGGAACAACCTCATGGCCCACATTCGAGTACCTGAGGGTGCCCCAGGCATTCTCGGCCCGATGGCGATCAGTCCGGAAAGCACCAAGGCGCTGCGTGCACTCGTGGAGGTCCTGTTGCGCGGCCCGAATACTTTGACTCCCGCCGAACGGGAGATGATCGCAACGTACGTGTCTTCGCAGAACGATTGCTGTTTCTGTCAGCTTTCACACGGAGCGGCAGCAGCCGAACATCTGGGTGGAGATTACGACTTGATCGATCGCGTCAAACGGAACTACGTCACGGCGGAAATCTCCGACAAACTAAAGTCGCTGCTCGCGATCGCGGGCAAGGTTCAGAAAGGAGGCAAGCACGTTACGCCTGAAGATGTCACGCGGGCGCGCCAAGAGGGTGCCACTGACAAAGAAATTCACGATACCGTTCTAATCGCGGCTGCCTTCTGCATGTTCAACCGCTACGTAGATGGCTTGGACACATGGCAACCGACCGACCCAAACGATTATCGCGAGATGGGACAAATCATGGCTCACGTCGGCTATGTTCGGCCGGACTGGGAAAAGAAAGGCGAGGCTGCTTAGTTTCGGCGAATTGGAGGATCGTCCATGGCTCACATTCAACTTCCGGAAGGCTTGCCCGGCATTCGTGGACCGATGGTGTTCAGTCCTGAAACGACCAAGCCGTTGTGCGGTCTCGTTCAAGTTTTGCTCACCGGTCCACACAGTCTGACGCCAGCCGAGCGCGAAACGATCGCAACCTATGTTTCATCCCAGAATGACTGCACTTACTGCCAAAGCTGCCACGGTTCCACCGCGGCACAACATCTGGGCGGCAGCGACGCAGATTATGAACTCATCGCTCGCGTTAAACAGAACTACGAAGCAACTGCGATTTCGTCGAAGATGAAAGCATTGCTCGCGATTGCAGGTAAGGTTCAGAAGGGCGGCAAGCACGTGACGCACAATGACGTCGCGCGGGCTCGGCAGGAAGGTGCAACCGACAAGGAAATTCACGATACTGTCCTGATTGCCGCTGCCTTCTGCATGTTCAACCGATACGTCGATGGCCTCGCAACCTGGCAGCCGCGCGATCCCGAAATTTATCGCGAAATTGGAAAGCAGACGGCCCAACTCGGTTACATGAGCCGAGACTACAAAAAGCCTCTGCAGGCACTCGCAGCAAAACAAGACAAAGTGGAAGTCTAAGGAGAGTCTTTATGGCACACATTCGACTACCGGAAGGTATTCCTGGAATTTTGGGGCCGATGGCTTTTAGTCCAGAGACCGCAGAACCGCTCAACGCGCTGGCAGAGGTGCTTCTCCGTGGCCCGAATTCGTTGCCCGCGGCCGACCGGGAGATCCTTGCAGCCTATGTGTCGTCGCAGAACGATTGCTACTTCTGCCAGCACGCTCACGGCGCTGTGGCCGCTTACCGCCTGGGTGGAAATGAAAATCTCGTAAACGACGTAAAGTTGAATTTTGAGTCAGCTGCGATATCAGGCAAGCTGAAGGCATTATTGGCTATTGCTGGCAAAGTGCAACTGGGCGGCAAGCAGGTGACCACGGAAGACATCGCACGTGCCCGCGAGGAGGGAGCCACGGACAAAGAGATCCACGATGCGGTTCTGATTGCCGCCGCCTTCTGCATGTACAACCGGTACGTCGACGGCCTCGCAACTTGGGCCCCCAGCGATCCGAACATGTATCGCGAGAATGGCCGCCGGCTGGCCGAAGACGGTTATGTTCAGTCCACCTCGCACTTACCTGGGGCGCAGAAAGAGTGTGCCTAAACAAACACGCAAGCAGCGATCGACCGATTGATGTCGAGAAGCCGGGCATCTCGATACTGGTCCCGCTTTTTCTTTGTAGCGCGGTTCAATGTAATTCAGAAACAAAGGGCTTTGGCACGAGTGGTATGAGCAGAACGCAGCACTTCGCGTCCGCGCACAAGATCAGCGATAAGCGCAACCCCAGCCCAAGCTATTATTCTGAAGTGTGACTGAAAAGCCAGACACACAACCCAAGGCACCGCTTCGCAAGGATTTTCTACGATCCTTTGTTCGATGGCTTGCCATCGGCGTCGTGCTTGTTTGGTCGCTTGCAGCGCTGACCCTTCTGGCCGCGCGGTGGATCGATCCACCGACAACAGTGGTGCACATTCAGCGCCGCTTGCAGGCATGGATTCACCGCACTCCGTATCACGAACGTTACAAATTTATTCCGCTCAGCCAAATCTCACTTGATCTCCAGCACGCAGTGATCGCGGCCGAGGACGCGCGCTTCTACCAGCACCATGGATTCGATTGGCACGAGATCCAAATCGCTGCCGAAGACGATTTGGAAGGCGATCGCACTCGCGGAGCTTCAACCATTACCCAGCAATTGGTAAAGAACCTATTTTTCGGAACGGGGCGCTCGGTCCTCCGCAAGGGAGCCGAGTTCACACTGGTACCGGTGGCCGAATTGTTCCTCGGCAAGCGGCGCATTCTGGAGATCTATCTCAACGTTGTCGAATGGGGCCCCGGTATTTATGGTGCAGAGTCGGCGTGTCGTTACTACGACGGAACTGCGGCTCGCAGT
>DATNNE010000196.1:0-4152 GCA_035601995.1 Terriglobales bacterium | reverse complement strand
AGGACCAGAGAGTCGAGGCACAATTTTGCTGATCTTGCCCTCCTTGATCGCAGACTGGAAGGCGATGAACGACATTCCTCCCTTGGACGCATAGGCACCTCTGACAAAGTCGAGTTGTCCGCCGGTGGAAGTGAACTGATGCCCATTCACGTATTCCGAATTGCAGGCGCCGGTGAGGTCCATTTCGATCGTTGAATTCACCGACACCACGTTGTCGTTCTGGGCGATCACGGCGGGATCATTCACGTAATCGACCGGATGACTTTCAATCGCGATGTTGTCATTCATGAAGTCATAGAAGGCTTCGTCTCCCATCGCGAAGGTGAAGACGGACTTTCCAGGGTTGATTTTCTTCCATCGATTGGTAACTACCCCGTTCTGGATCAACAGCGCCAGGGCAGGGTTAAGCACTTCGGTATGAATGCCCAGATCGTTACGGTTCATCAGCGCCTCACAGACTCCGCTGGGTACTCCGCCCACACCGATTTGCAGGCAAGCATGTTCAGGAATGAGTTCGGCAATACGCTGGCCGAGCTGTCGTTCATGGTCTTGAATCGGTCGAGGAGTCAGCGTCAGTAGTGGAGCATCGTTTTCTACGATGGCGTCCACTTCCGAAATATGCAGTGCAGAACGACCGTAGACGCGCGGCATATGCCGATTGACTTCCACGATCAGCCGCTTGGCCGAGCGCGCCGCTGTGCTGGTGTAGTCGTTATTTGTTCCGAAGGTGAAATACCCATTGCGATCCATCTTCGACACGGTCACCAGAAACGTGTCGACATGAATGTGCTCCGTGAAGAAGCGGACCGACTGACTGAACGAGTTTGGAACGTAGTACACGACCTTGCGATCACCATCCTGTTGCCCCTTCTTGATTAGGTCACGCTCGGCCTCTTGTATGAACATGCAATACGGCTTGATCCGACCCATCAACTCGTAGCGCAGAAGCGACCGCTTCATGTTTTCTTCTGCGTGCATGTAGTACACCTTCACGTTGTCGATATTCGCAGCTTCCGCACGGGCCGCGAGCGCTTCCATTAACGCTGGTGGCTGGCACACTGCCTGGCCGATGGCGACGATGCTGTCGCTACCGATCTGCTCGACAGCGCTGCGGCTATCAGTAAGCATTGCTTTATATTTGCTTTCGTAAGCCATCACTTCTCCGGTCAACGAAATGCGGATCCCATTAATAGTTCGCAGCAGGCTCGGGCGAGTGGCCTCGTTTGTAGATCAACATGGTGCGCTCGAAGCTCATGACTTCCGCCCCATCCTGATTCACACCCCGAGTAGTCACGGTCACGATTCCCTGCGTGGGCCGGCTCTTCGACTCGCGCTTGAACAGGATGGTCGATTCTGCGTACAGCGTGTCCCCCGCGAACACGGGGTGCGTCGCTTTCACTTTGTCCCAGCCCAGGTTGGCAACAACCTTTGCGCTGACCGTACGCACGCTCATGCCTGTGAGCAACGCGAGCGTCAAGGTCGAATCGACTAGCGGTTTCTTCCATTCGGTCTTGGCCGCGTATGCCGCGTCGAAATGCAGCTCTTGAGTGTTCATCGTTAGCAAGGTGAACCAGGTGTTATCCACGTCGAGAATGGTCCGACCCGGACGGTGCTCGAATGTGTCGCCGATTTCAAAATCCTCGTAATAAAGACCGGATGTTTCCCGGTACCTGGTTGGGCCCAGTTGCCGATATGCCGGAAATGTCTTTTCCATAACGTTTCCCTCTACCTGTTTCAGGTGATCTCCGTTGGTTCGTCATTCCGATCTGTCTTCTACCGAGTCACTAAAGTCGCAGACGCAGTCGCCGCCCTCTCGAGAGTGAGCCTTGCCTTGCGCGCAACTGCTTCATCCACCATCTGATGATCAACAGATCCCACTCCTTGCTGATTCACTGCCAGGATCTGGCGAGCGTTCGCGACCTCTTCTGCCGATGGAACAAAAACCTCGTTAATGATGGGGATCTGCTTTGGATGGATCGCAGCCTTGCCGTGAAAACCTAAATCCGCTGCTGCCTTTGTTTCCCTCTTCAACCCTTCCAAGTCAGCGATGTCAAAGAAGGGAGAATCCACCGCTACGATTCCCGCAGACGCAGCAACCTGGACGATGCGTGATCGGATAAATAACAGCGTTTCCCAACCCGACTTCGCGCCAAGGTCTGCTTCCATGTCCGCGGCTCCGAACAGCAGGGCAACCGGTCTTACATCACTCTTGACGATGTCAGGTAGAGCCTCCACTCCTTTTGCGGATTCGATGAGGGCGATAATCTCTGTTTCTTTAGCGGCTTGGTCGAGCAGCGATCGCACCATGCTGATGAACCCAGGAGAATCACACTTCGGCAGAACGATGTAGTCCGGCGCAGCGGAAGATTCGAGAAGCGAGTGCAAGTCTTCGATTCCCGTGCGAGTTACGGGCGCATTGATTCGAAGCGCGCACGGCAACCTACCTTCGGCTTGCTGCTGAAGATATTGAAGACCAGCAGTGCGAGCCTTCTGCTTGTCGGAGAGGGCGACCGCATCTTCGAGATCGATGATGAGTGCGTCGGCATGTACCTCTGCTGCGCGGCCAAACCGATCGGCTTTCGTCGCGGGCGTGAACAGCCAGCTCTTCAACGAGAGAATCGACCTATGCAATCTGTGTACTGCCATCACTCCTCCTCAAACTCTTCGGGCTGCGTCTTCTTGGATACCCGGGGCAGCGAAATCCGTCCACCGAGGCTCTTCCGCATAAGGAATCTGAGTTTCGTGCGTGCTCGGGCGAGCTGGGCCTTCACCGTGCCTTCAGCGACGCCGAGAACATTCGCGGTTTCGCGAATGGTGAGGCCGTCCAGTTCGCGCAGTTGAAATGCTCTCCGCAGCGTGGGTGAGAGCTGTCGCAACAACCGATGAACGTGCTCTGCAAGTTCGGCCCCGCGACATGCCTCCTCGGGCGTCTGCCCACGGTCCGCCAACCGATCGCACAACGTATGACTTTCCTGCTCTGGACTCTCGTCTAGCGGAACTTGTGGTTGACGCGAACGTCTGCGTAACTGCATCCGCGCGGAATTAATCACGATTGCTGACAGCCAAGTCGATATCCGTGCCTCCCCCCTGAATTTGCTTAGGTGCTTGTAAGCGGACAACAGCGCGTCCTGGACTGCATCCTCCGCGTCGGCGGCATTGCCGAGGTATCGAAAAGCGCTTCGGCAAAAACGAGACCGGTAACGCAACAGAGCGTCGTCCATTTCCCGCCCTAGTTTGTCGCGGGAACCGCGATCAGTTATGAGTGTGCTGTCGATTATTGCTGCCGTCGTTCCCATGACTTTTATTCCCGCCTCCCACGTTTTACTCGGCAATGTGCCAGTTCGAATTCCTCTTCCTGTCCATTGCATGCGGGTCTCCAAACTTGATGGGCGTTCCGCAGGTCCGCTTTTCCTAACGATCTGACCAGTTCGTTCAACAGAGCGCCAACGGAAGTGTTCATCAACGTGAACGCTTTGTCGGCATGTGGACGTTCGCGAATCGAGGGCTGCTGATGGAGTTGTGAGCGCCTGGAACACAACCTCTTGCAATAACGAGATTCTTTGACGGTTCTACTCGCGGCAGCGTTTGGAATTGCAAATGCTCTTATCGACTAAGCAAAAAAGCAGGAATGAGTAACGCTAGTCGTGCCATCGGATGGAATCGGGATCGTCAGGAACCAAAAGTGAGCATGGCGAGAGGCAAAGTGACTCTGGAACGACTGGTTGAGTGGTTTCTTAACTAGCAGCAGAGCTGCAGCAACGTGCTACCCCTCTGACTTGGGAGTCGGAGCCACAGCGCTGTGTTCTTCGGGAGGAGATTATGATCGCAAGACACATTTCAAGAGCGATACATCAGATGGAGTTGATGGCGGCAATCTCGATTATTTGGACCGCAAATGTAGATTGTCAGTCCATACATCCACCCATCGGCACACCATTGCCCGACCCTCCGCAGGTTGTGACCTCGTTCGAGCTTCAAGCTATCAACGATCCGGCAACAGGTAAGGGAGCATTTGTTTTTGAAGGGCATGAAGATCCTCCCGTAATACGGGCGGTGCCTGGCGGAGCGATTCAGTTGGATTATCTCAACCAGATGTCCAAGAGTTCTTCCGAGGTCTGCGTGGAGGGGCCTTGCATGAACATGACGAACCTT
>DATNNE010000195.1:0-33768 GCA_035601995.1 Terriglobales bacterium | reverse complement strand
CTCGTTGGCTCCGAGGGGTGTCGCACAAAGGATCGTGGCCAACGCCCACTCTGCAGTTCTCACCCTTTCCACTCCTCCATCAGCTTCACGAAGTCCTTGAACAGATAATGCGAATCATGCGGGCCGGGCGATGCCTCAGGATGGTACTGCACTGTGAACAGGGGTAGATTCCGGTGGCGCATGCCTTCGAGCGTGTTGTCGTTGAGATCCATGTGTGTGAGTTCAACTTCGCTTTGCGGCAGCGAATCTGGATCGACGGCGAAATTATGGTTGTGCGCCGTGATCTCAATCTTGCCGGAGTTCAACTGTTTTACGGGATGATTGCCGCCGTGGTGGCCGAATTTCAGCTTGAACGTCTTTCCGCCTAACGCGATTCCTGTGAGCTGATGTCCCAGGCAGATGCCAAAGATCGGCACTCTCCCCATGAGTCGCCGGATGCTGTCTACCGCGTACGTACACGGCTCTGGATCACCCGGACCATTCGACAGAAACACGCCGGCGGGCTTCAGCGCTAGCACATCCTCCGCTTTGGTCTCCGCGGGAACCACCGTGACCTTACAGCCCTCGCCGCGCAGTTTGCGCAGAATGCTCAGCTTGATGCCGAAATCGTAGGCGACAACGTGAAAGCGTTCCGGTTGGTCTTTCACTCCGACTACTTCTTCCGGAAGATGGGAACGCTCGCCGGTTTCCCAAACATAGGTGTGATTCGTGGTGACGACCTTGGCCAGGTCGGTGCCATCCATTTTCGGAAGAGCGCGCGCTTTCGCAATCAATTTCTCAGTGTCAGTTTCTAGCGTAGATATCACTCCGCGCATTACACCGTGGTCGCGCAAATGGCGCACGAGAGCGCGGGTGTCGATATCGCCGAGTACCGGGATTTTGAATTGCTCGAGATATTCTTCCGCGACCTGCTGTGATCGCCAGTTGGAGCTGACGCGGGAAAACTCGCGCACAATCAAACCCTCGATGTAGGGCCGCGTGGCTTCGCTATCCTCGGGGTTCGTGCCGTAGTTGCCGATTTCAGGGTTGGTGAGAACGACGATCTGGCCAGCGTAGGAAGGGTCGGTGAAAATTTCCTGATAGCCGGTGATGGAAGTATTAAAAACTACTTCCCCGTAACATTCGCCTTTGGCTCCGTAGCCTTTGCCTCGGAAGATTCTGCCATCTTCCAGCGCAAGGATCGCCTGCATTCGTGCTCCAGGGAGTGGATTTTATAGATTCTAGCAGGCAAATCGAAATGAGCCAAAGAAAATGTCTGTGAAAATCTCTCGGATCGCCTAAACCGCGCGGTAGTTCTACGGACTACGCCGAACGCCAATACGCGTCCGAGGGCTTGCGCGGAGTGCGTCGGCGCTCGCAGGCGTCGGAGGTGCACTGGACAACATCGAAAAACAAATCATCTTCGCTCCGCGACGCGTTTGCAGCCTGTGCGGCATCGTGAGCCTCATGCTGCAGGCGAAACCAACTCTGCAGGTTGATTTCAGCTTCGCCCTTGGTTGCGTGCCGCCGAAGATGAAAGTGCAAACGCATTGGCGAGATCCAGCGCAGCTCAACGGACGCGCCCCATCTTGTCCATGGGCCAGTACCCGAAGACCGCCTTGCCGTAAATATAGCTCTGACCGACTGGGCCAAAATCGCGGCTGTCATTCGACAAGCTGCGATGGTCGCCCAGCACAAAATAGCTGTCCGGCGGAACGACAACTTCCGCATAGGATCGCTCGTCCTCGTAGGCACGCGGCACGTAATCCTCCTCGATCGGCTTGCCATTCACGAACACGCGGCCGGCATCAATTTGGATGCGATCCCCAGCCAGCCCAATCACCCGTTTGATAAAACTCTTCGAAGGATCGCGCGGATAACGAAACACGATAATATCGCCGCGCTCGATCGGCTCCAGGCGGTAAACAAACTTGTTCACGAAGATACGTTCCTGATCTTCGAGCGACGGCATCATGCTGGTGCCTTCGACTTTCACTGGCTGGTAGAGGAAGACGATGATGAAACAGGAAATCGCCAGCGAGATGATCAAATCTCGTAGCCAGACGGAGAGCACCATGGCGCGAGAAGGAATTGGTTTGCTGTCATGGACCGGGCTCGGGTCGGTTACGTCCATCTCTCCCCGCATGATTGTTCTAATTCTATACGGATTTGGCGCACCGTGTAGAGATTGATTCGCCGAGTCCGCCGAAGGGCTCCTTGACTACTGCGACTCCCGGATTCGGGTTACAATACTACAGAATCTCGAACAGAGGAATGAGATCCATGTTAAAGCGCGGATCGGCGCTCGCTTTTCTTTTCCTGGTGACCATGACCGTGTCTGCCCCGTGGGCTACGTCGCAGCAGGAGGGTGCGGTGCCGGCGTACAATGCCGGTCCGCCGCCGAAAGGTGTGAAGCTTCCTGCCATTCTCGCAAAGGATCAATTGTGGGCGGAGAATGCTCAGTTTCCCTATCAGTCGCACGCCTACGATCTAGCTGCGAAGATCCCGGCGGTGCTGCACCAGCAGCCCTGTTACTGCTATTGCGATCGAATGGGACATAATAGCTTGCATAGCTGCTTTGAAAGCACGCACGGCGCGCGTTGCGATATTTGCCTGAAGGAGCTGTATTACTCTTATTCCGAGTACAAGAAGGGTAAGACCGCATCTCAGATCCGTAAGGGGATCGTGCAGGGTGAGTGGCGGCAAGTAAACTTGGAAACAGCAGATTCGATCAACTAGATCGACGGATGTCGTGCCCGGGAGCGTATTTGACTGGTCCTTGGAACCCGCGTATAAACGGCTCACATCGAGAAATTGGTTTTCCACAGGCGGAAGATCGGCACATGAGACCTTGGGTCACAGAGCGACGGCCGGGTATGACGAAAACCATCGGAAGAGGTTGATGAAATTCCATCTAAACCCAACATAAGAGGAATACATACGAAGAGTACAGGAAGAATTCTGCAGATGGCACAAAAGACCACACCCAAGAAATCGGTTGGCGACGACCCTCGTTTTGCACAGGCTGTGCAGAATTACGAGGCAGGTTTGCGCGCCATGCAAGAGCACAAATTCGAAAAGGCGAAGGGGTATCTCCAGAAGGTTGTTAGCGGAGGCAGCAAGGAACTGGCGGATCGAGCGTCGGTCCACTTGAACGCCTGCAATCAACAAACGGACCGTGTGGTCGCGCAGTTCAAGAATTCTGAAGAACACTACGATTACGCCATTTCCCTGATGAACATTGGGGACTACGTGGGCGCCCGCGAACACCTGGACAAGTTGTCCAAGCAAGCGCCGAAGGCCGACTATGTCGCATATGGTTTGGCAGCATTGGATTGCCTTACTGGCCACGTCGAAGATTCGCTGCGCCATCTGGACGAGGCCATCCGCCTGAACCCAGGCCTGCGCTTTCAGGCGCGAAACGATTCTGACTTTCAGAACCTGGCCGAAGACCCGCGATTTACGGAATTGCTTTATCCCGACCCTGGAGCCGAGTTGCCTTCCGAGGCCGATGCGGATGAGGATCGCTAGGCAGCCCTGATGGGCTACTCTGACGAACACGCCGACCCGTCGCGACGTCAGCCCCCTGCGACAATAAAAGACGGTTTGCGGGTTGTTGTGATTGGCGGCGGAACCGGCCTCTCGACACTCCTCAAAGGGCTGAAGTGGTACGTCAATTCTTCCGCAACGAAATCGGGTAAGCCGGAGATCTCCGATCTTTCCGCGGTAGTAACAGTTAGCGACGACGGCGGATCCAGCGGTCTCCTGCGCCAGGAACTAAACATGTTGCCGCCAGGTGACATTCGCAACTGCATCGTTGCCCTTTCTGAAGATGAGGCATTGCTCTCCCGCCTGTTTCAGCATCGTTTCGCCAAAGGGTCGGGGCTTCAGGGCCATAGCTTCGGCAATCTCTTTCTTGCGGCTCTCACGTCGATCACGAAGGATTTCAGCGAGGCGGTCCGGCTGTCGTCGGAAATTCTAGTTACTCGTGGGCACATCTATCCTGTCACGACCGCCAACATCGAATTGGAAGCGCTCATGGAGGACGGAACGCGGGTTCGTGGAGAAACTAAAATTACCGCGAGCAAGGGCCGCATCAAGGAACTTTTCCTGATCCCTCACGATGTCGAACCGCTTCCCCAAACCTTGGAGGCGATTGCGCGGGCCGACTTAATCACGATCGGCCCCGGCTCATTATTTACCAGCCTCATTCCAAACTTGTTGGTACACGGCATTGCCCAGGCTATTGCTACTTCTTCGGCGACCAAAGTTTATGTTTGTAACCTGATGACTCAAGCCAATGAAAGCCTTGGACGTACAGCCGCTGACCATATTCGAGCGCTCAATAGCCACGCTCAAACCCGCATCTTTGACTATGCCCTTCTCAATTCTGCGCCGATCTCTGACCAACTACGAGCGAAGTATGCGCTCGAAGGGGCGACCCAAGTTGTGGCCGATGAGGAAGCTATCAAAGAACTGGGTGTCGTCCCTGTGATGGGCGATTATCTTGACGAGGGCGAAGTAGCTCGCCATGCTACCGATCGGATCGCCCGCGACTTAATGGAACTGGCGACGCGAGCGCGGGCTAACCAGCGATCGAATTCGAAGCACCATACTACAAGCACATAATCGGAGGGCGGCTCACATGAGTTGCAGGGATGCACGAATTTGCTCGTTCGTCATAACCGATGCAATCTTTCCCGCTATGTACTTCAGGGATATTTCATGATGTTCTTTGTCATAGGAATCAACGCAATCCGACGCGACGACCACCGGCCAGTCTCTCTGGTAGGCATCGATCGCGGCCATACGGATGCAGGCGTGAGTATTGATCCCCGCTAGAACAATTGCGTCGGGCCGAAGACGCGCGAGCACTTCATCGAGGTTTGTCCCGTGGAAGGCGCTGTAGCGTTTCTTGACAATGGTCAAATCTGACGGGCTGACGGCGAACTCCGGCGCGATTTGACAACCAAGGGTGCCCTTGATCGTGACTTGGATGCCTTTCGATCGCATCTCGAGAAATGCATCGCGAAGATCAGGCTCGAATTCCTGCCGAACCCAAATAATCGGTCGCTCAGCCTCGCGCATGGTGCCGATCAGCTCGTTAGTTGATTTCGTTAAACGCCCTCTGGACGGCTCATCCCAGCGATCAAGAAAATCATTCAGCATGTCGATCACGATGAGGACTGGCCTTTTCATAACTCGCAAAAGTAGCAGATCCACGCATCCGGTTCAAAGCCAACTTCCCCGGACTTCCTTTGCCGGAATCGTGGCTAAAGGGACTTTGGCGGGATTCGCTGCGGCTGACAAGATACTCGCGGTATATTGGATCGAATGCCAAAGGTCAAGAACAGCCACTCACATCGCGCTCCGCGCGTTGCCATTGCAATTATGGCGGCGGGCAAAGGGACGCGCCTGAAATCCAAACACCCTAAAGTGTTGCACGAGGTCGGCGGAAAGCCTTTGCTGGCCCACGTCATCGCTGCAGCTACGAAAGTGGTTCCGGCGCAGGATGTGTATGCCATCGTCGGTCATGAAGCGGATCGGGTCCGCCAGGCAGTCGCCGACACAGGAATTAACTTCATCGTGCAGAAAGAACAGCGCGGCACGGGTCATGCGCTCATGGTCACGCGGGAGGCTTTGGCGTCTTATAACCAGATCATCGTGCTCTCGGGCGACGCGCCCTTGATCACATCCCAAACCATCGAGCAGCTTCGTGATTTTCATAACTCGAAGCATCCCGCGATGACGATTCTGACTGCACAACTGCACGACCCAAGCGGTTATGGAAGAGTGATCCGCAGAGGAAAAAGCGTCGAAGTAACGTCCATCGTCGAAGAGAAATCGGCCACGCCGGCGCAACGCAAGATTCGTGAGATCAACTCGGGCTTTTACGCTTTCGATGCGAAACTTCTTTTCGCATACATCAACGAACTCAAGAACGATAATCCGCACGGCGAGTTCTATCTCACTGACATGGCCGCGATTTTGCGTAGAGCCAAAAAAAGCGTGATGGCCGTGGCCGTCGACGACCCTCATGAGATTCTGGGCAGCAACACGCGCGCCGAGATGATGGACATTGACCAGCGCATGCGCATGGCTAAGTGCCGGCAACTCCTGACCGAAGGAGTCACAATTTTCTACCCCCAAACCTGCGTGATTGATTCCGACGTCGAGATCGGAGCCGACACGGTGATCGAGCCGTTCGTGCAAATTCGGGGCACGACGCGTATCGGCAGTGATTGCCGTATTCGCTCCTATACCGTAATCAACAACTCCGTCATCGGAGACAGCGTTGTCATCCTGCCTGCCTGCGTACTGGACGAGGCACACGTGATGAATGGTGCTGTCCTAGGTCCTTACTCGCGGCTTCGTCCGGGAAGCGAGATCGGCGAGAACGCGCATGTCGGGAATTTCGTGGAGACCAAGAAAACCCGTCTGGGCAAGGGCTCCAAGGCCAATCACCTCAGCTACCTGGGAGACTCGGAGATTGGCGAGGGCGTGAACATCGGCGCCGGTACCATCACCTGCAACTACGATGGAGCCCGCAAACACACTACCGTGATCGGAGACGGCGCATTCATCGGCAGTGATTCGACCCTGGTTGCACCGGTCAAAATCGGACGGGATGCCTACGTCGCCGCCGCTTCATGCATCACGGATGACGTTCCGCCAGATTCGCTCGCCATCGGTCGGGCACAACAGATTGTGAAAGAAGGCTGGGTCAAAGCCAAGCGGGCAAGCCACCAGAAGTTAGACAAGCCAGTTCTTGGTTGAAGCGAGTTCTTCTGCTCCAAGCCGGCAGACTATTGCAGCTGCACGTACGGAGCGCTGACGCAAGTCGCGTTGACGATCGCGGGCGCGGCATTCCACGAGGATGCCACGTGGATCACGCCGTCTTCATTCGAGCAGAAACCACGCACCCCCGTCTGGTTGAACGCGGCCGGCGCACCGCCTACAGTGTAGCCCTGATTTGGAGGACCACCGGATGGCACACCAATGCCGAAGTAGTAGCCGGTCTTGGCGGTTGCTGGAGAGCCGGCGCTGGCGAGTCCGAAATCGATCAAGCACGCGCTGTTAGAGACTGGGCCGCTTGGGGGGCAACCGGTCGCGGCCGGCGGACCCAACGCTGCAAGGGAATTCGAATAGCCCACGGCTGGGTAATTCGACAAATACGAGACCTGGGCGGTATTCACGGTTCGAATGGAACTGGCGGCCGACGATTCATTGGCCGAAATCCTGGCCCGCAGCAAGTTCGGAATCGCGATCGCCGCAATGATCAAAATAATTGCTACTACAATCAATAGCTCGATTAGAGAAAAGCCCTTTTGTTTATGCATGTGCGTTCCTTTTCCAGTGAGATGGCACCGAACATGTCTCTCACTGACCAGAACGCCGGGGATGGACAGACTTGCAGATGTGCTTGTGCTGCGAGCATCCGACAGGTGATCAAGCTATTTCCTGCGCTGCCGAATTCGTACTTCAAAGCTAATCACGCCGTTATAGTCGCGAAGCGCCAGGATGGACACACTGCGCGTCACGTTATATTCCGCCTGAATGATTTGCTGCGAAGTCTGCGAAACATTGGTGGTGTAGGTCAGGGTGAGGTTGTCTTTCACCTGCCGCTCGATGGTGACCGCGGGTGTGCTGGTGGTGGGAGAAGTTTCCGTGTTCAAGCCCTGAGGATCAATCCGGATGGTGCCATTCCCCAACAAGCTTCGCGAACGGCTACTGATGGCGGAGTTGAGAGCTTCAGCCAATATGGCGCTCGACGCTTGTTGCGCAAATGGCGACGTCCCCGACTGTTGCAGCTGTGCCGACTGTTGCTGGGTCTGGCCAAGCGCGAGCAAGCTGATGATGTCAGAAATAGGAAGAGGCGGCTCAGAGTGATAAGTCAGATTGAGCTTGTCGACCGATCCCGTGAGATTCACCGTGATGTCGTAGTCGCGAACGTGAGTAGAGGCTTGCAAGTCGAGCACCGGCGTAGTTGTCACCGGGTTGGTGAAAGTAACATCGCCCCGTTCCATGCGATATTTTGTTCCGTTTAACGTCACTTCGCCCTCAGTCACGTCTGCCCGCCCCAGCAGAACCGGCTTGGCCGCTGTCCCCCGCAGATGAAGGTCAGCGTCTCCGGTAAGCCGGACCACGGCCGTCTGCATCTGTAGTTCGGGTGTCGTAATAATGTGCACGTCCATCCGGATGCGGTTCAGCAGCGGATTGGTTTGCGGGAGCGCCGAAGCCTGCGCGCTGCGCGCCAGAGTCGCTCCGAAGTCGAATCCGGGAGTGATGGCCAGCCTCGTAACCACGACGTCGCCAGACAACACGGAGGCTGCGGGAGTGCCCGCCCATCGCAGTTCCGCGTTCGCCATGGAACTGATGCCCGGCGGATAGCGCAAGCGCACGTCCTGGGTTTCCAGCGTCAGATTGAAATTGATCTGACGGTTATACGCGGTAGCGTATCCGCCGAAGGTCACGAGGCCGCCCCCGACATGCGCCGTAAGAGTTTCAATCTGCAACCGGTCTTGATTGAATACGGCGGATCCATTAATGGCGCTCAGCGAACTGGGCAGATCGCTGTAGGCGATCGAGCCATTGGTGACCTGCAACCTGCCTTGGGTCGTAGGTTTGCTGATCGTGCCTGCAAGCGTCAAATCCACCGCGACTTGGCCGGAGGTTGTGAAGTCGGAATTCAAGCTCTGAATGAGCTGGAGGTTCGCGTGCCCCTGGGCGCGCAAGTCGAGATCGCGCTCACCGTTCAGCCTTACCGTACCGCCAACCGAAAGGTCGGTGCCTTCACCAATCAAATGGAACTGCTGAATGGTGAGAAATTGGTTGGCAATGACAAAACTGATCGGGCCATTGTTCCGGACTTTGATGTTCTCAACGTCAGCAAAGAAATCGTTGAGGTTGCCAAATATCTCGATCTCCCTCGGCCTACGCAAAGGCCCTCGTAACTGCAGGTCGCCCGCTACCGCAGACAGGCCGGTCACTCGCCGCTTCAGATATTCCCTGAGGACGGAATCCACACTGAGGTGGTTGAAATGAAGATTTACCGTTGCCGGCCAAGAGTCACGCAGTTGAACGTCGCCATCGATATTCAGCTCTGCAGTTTTAAATTGTGAGCGTCCGCTGACATGCAAGTCCGAGCCGTGGGTCACGGCGTCGAATGTATAGTCACCGACAGGCTCGTGGTCAAAGGCAAGACCGCGCCATCGAATGTTCGCATTAACTACCGGCTGCTCCAGAGTGCCTGAGGCTTGAGCGGTGAAATCCATGCGGCCATCCACCCGCACACGGCTGTCCTGCAGTGGCGGAATACGGGCGAGGTCGAAGTTGTCCCCAGTCAGGTTGAAACGGAAGGCACGTGTGGCGAGGTTGTAAGTACTATCGCCGCTGACATGCGCGTCGTAGTACACGAGATGAAGTTCGTCCAGAGAAATTGCCTCGCGGTTGAACTCTATCTTGGAGTCGAGATGCTGAACCGGCTCGCCGCGAATCACTGCGTCGGAGAGTTCAATGTGGCCGTTTCCATAGGGCTCCGCCTTGGTGCCTTCTATGTGTACCAGGAGGTTCGCCGTTCCACTGATCGGCAGGTCATATCCGCTTAGAGCTAAAATCTCGTCGACATCGGCGTCGCGCATTTCCACGCGAGCCGTAATCGGGCTCGAATCGGTAAACTGTCTTTCTTGCAGGCCAAGGTTGAGGCTGAAGGCTACGGTGGTCCCTCCGTGATGCACCCTACCGTGATGTGCGGCAAAGGCATGTGGCGATAACTGGAGATCCGCGACCAGGGAATCGCAGTGCACATTTTTTTCCGGCCCGTGAGCGGTGGCCGGGATCAATAGATCGAAGTCTTCGGATTGCAGTTTCCCGGCAAAAGCGATGGCCGACAATTTGCCGGTGGCGGTTCCGCTGAATGAAGCGTGTCCCTGAAGAACGACCGGAATTCTTTGCTGGTAGCCGACCGCTGTAAGAACCGGCTGCCACTCGCTGAGGTCGGAGGTCGTGATGGAAAGGTTCACGGCGGCGCTGGAAGAAAGCGTACCCGAGGCGTGCACCTGAGTGGCGCGAGTGGAGGCGTTAAATTCTGCGACCTGCAACTCGCCAGAGCCTGAACGGTAGCTCGCACGAATGTGGGCAGTGATTGGCAGATCTCCCGTTCTTAACTGAGCCGGAGCCACGACCTCTAAGGCGACTGCGGTCTCCGCGTTGGCGACAGATCCCCGCCATCTCGCCTCGACGGTGCCGCTGGCCGCGCCGGCCAACTTGACGCGCTGGAACGGCCGCGCCGAGGTGGAAAGAGCGCCCGCGATTTCAGAAGTGGAAACATCTTTCAGCCGCAGGCGAACGCTTCCCGTCTGCTCATTAGAAGCGTTTACTTTCGCATTCTTGCTTACCGGCGCCGCATTGAGCCAGTTGATAATTTCGGCATCACCAGTTACATCTCCTCCGAGCAGTTTCGCCTGAAGTCGGGAGAACGTCAGCCGCTGGGAACTGATCGCGTAGTCGCTGGTCGCCGCTACACCCCGCAACCCGACGGACTTATCGCGCCAATCGAAGTTCTTAAGTGAAAGTTTGCCTGAGGAGGAAAACACTGCCGCAGACCACGAGCCTTCCCCGGTCGCTTCGAGAAGGCCTTGGCGTACCTCAGCGCGACGCGCAATCGCGCTGGCCTCGCCCAGATCAAGAGTAACGTCGTATTTGGCCACGATGCTAGGATTGTTGAAATTGACCAGATGCCCACTGGCCTGTAGCCGCGAACGTCCAGAAGTTGCCTTGAATGATTCGACATCGAGACTGTCGGGACCCAAACTGAAATGAATTTCCGTCATCCAGGTCACCGGGCGATAGTTTTGGAATCTGCTGTCAATCTTCCCCAGCAGAAGATTGCCATTGTAGCGGCGATGTAGCACAGAATAACTCGCATCCGCTGACACATCGTGAGCGATGAAATCGAAGGGCGTTTTCTGGTCATTCCAGAGGAACTCTCCCTGGCGCACCTCCAGCTGACCGATGGAAAGAGAGAACAGTTGCGCTATCGACGTTTTGATTGACATCTTCGACTTGAGCACCGGCTGATTGGTAGTGCCGTCGGGATAAACGACGATGTGAACGACGGGGTGATCGAGCACGAGAGACGAGAAACCAAATTCAGTCTCCAGGATCGAAATAAGTTTGACCCGCGCGACCAGCCGGTCCACGTGGGCGTATGGAACTTCGCCGGCAGCTTCTAGACCATGAATGGTGAGATTCCGAATTTCGATCTGGAAGCGGAATGGTATGGTGTGAATTCCGCCCAGATCTACACGGCCCCCGGTGATCCGCTCTAACTCAGCGACTGCGCGGCGGCGAACGAAGGCCTGGAAGGAATCGGTGGTCATATACCAACTCAGACCACCCAAGGAGAGCAAAAGGACAAACCCTGCGAGCAGCAGATAATTGCGGAGCCTGCGCCAACGCGGCTTGGCGCCGGACTCGCTCATCGCAACTCGGCGCCGGACTCCGCTGACCCGGCCTCCGTGCGGATCCGGCTACCCGAACGCAGATCCTGCAACCAGGCAACCAGCAATTCGTTCATCTTTTGCTGGGTGAGCAACTCCCTGATCTTTGGTGTGACTTGAGCAAGTGGAACTTGTTGGGCTCCAGATTGCCGAAGTTGAGGAAGAAGCTCTTGGTTGTAATAACTCTCGATACTCTTGGAATCGATCACGACGTTGGGCCGTAGCCGGGAGTCCACCAAACCCAGTAAGTCGACCTGCAGAGCGACTCGCTTTTTTAGTTCCTTCTCAGTCAATCCGTAACGCTTAAGCGCAGCCTCCCAATCGGCATCACTGTCAGCAGAGGTATAGCGCTTGCGAATCTCCTGAATGCTCTTCTCCACTTCTTCGGTGCTGGCGTGCGGAAAACCGGAATCGCGCATTTGCTCCCGAAGCAACTCCTGATCAATCAGGTGGTCCAACGCCGCTTTGCGATCCGCCGCCTGCACTTGGTCGAGCGCGCGGCCAGCGACGAACGCTTCGTAGCGCGCGGCATCCTGCCACTCGCTTTGCAAGATGATGTGGTTGTTCACGGTAGCGACTATGCGATCCAAAACATCCCCCGCCCTTGCAGGCGAGGCGATCGCGAGCAACACGATACAGCCAGTAAAAATCCAACTCTTTTGGTTCATCAGAAGCTCTGTCCAATACTAAAGTAAACGTTGAAATGAGACGTGTGCTGCGGCACGAAAACGCTCGTCTGTTGGCCCGCACTATTGGTGACCGTTTGGGTACTCGGAAATGCTGGTGGATTAAGATTGTACCCGAAATCAAAACTCACCGGACCGATCGGTGTCTTATAGCGGATCCCGACCCCGGTCGCATGGGAAATATAGCTATAATCGCATTGGCTGGCAGTGCTTTGCTGCAAGCAGAGTTGAGGGTCTTTCTGACGCCAGCGCAGCAGGTTGTCGAGCATATCCCGTCCGTTTGTGAAGATATTTCCAGCGTCTTCGAAAACAACGAAACTCATGTTGTCCTGAACGTACGGCAGGGTCGTTGGCGGAAAACGCAGTTCCAGGTTGTTTAGGAAAAGCGCGCTCCCGCCAAGGGGAAACCCAGTTATTGGGTCGCGCGGACCTGCCTGATTTAACCCGAATCCGCGATGAGAGTTGCCGCCTCCAGTGAAAAACCGCTCAGCTAGCGGGATGACCGTGGTATCGGGACAACTGGTTTGGGTTGGGTTCGGACACGCTTGCCCAGGCGGAAGGATAACAGTATTGCCGAAGGTGCTCTCGAGCCCGACTCGCAACGAACGCGCGAAGACGAATTTCTTGTCTTGCGGGCGGTTCTTGCCGAACGCGTAGTAAGTGGAATTCTGGGCCAGGACGCTGCTGAAATTTGCCTCCGAGCCGAAATAGCCGGACGCCACTCCGGCGTCGACCGTAGTGTAGCTGCCCTTGGTAGTTTCCAGATTGTTGTCGCGTTTGTTGCGAATGTAAGTGAATCCAGGCTCGCCCACGCGCACCGGAAGGGACAGCAAGGGAATCTGGTCGGGGCTGATGTCAATGTCCGATGCCTTCACACGGCGATAGGTGAAGCGATACGCCATGGTGGTAGCTTTGCTGATGGTCTCCTCAGCTTGCACCGATCCTTCCAGACGCTGCGAGGTGAATGTCGTGACGTCAATCGTATTGTCATAGAAAGCCGTCAAAGATAGCTTCCATTTCGGACTGCTGAACCAGCGTGGCACGGTCGCGCTAACCAGTCCCCGCTGCTCCAGGCTGCCTACGTCGGCCTTGAAGGTGAGCGTATGGTCACGACCGCGGAAATTCAGACGGGTCACAGCCAGCGAGACGCGCGGGCTAACTCCGGTTTGCCCCTTCGCCTGGTTGGTCCCGACCGCCGAAGGTTGACCGGTCTGGAATTCCAATCCCACGCCGTAGCTGAATGTGTAGCGCTTGGCTTCCTCAACATCCACGAGGACGTTCTTTTCTGGCTCTGTACCGTTTGGATTTTGCACCGCCGTGCCTACCTGACTGAAAATGCCGAGATCGTAGAGCCGCTGTTGAGTTTGCAACATGTCGATCTGGCTCAGCGGGTTCCCGGCTTTAACTCTCAGTTCGCGTTGCACAACAAATGGTTTGGTGTAATTCAATCCTGACACGAACACATTGTCCACGAAAACCTGCTCTCCTTCTTGGATCTTAAAGGTTACGTCCATGCGATTGGGTTCGCCCGGCATCGGTTTGGCCGACGCTTCGAAGGTGGCGTTGGGAAACCCGTGGTTGAAATAGTAGTTCAGAAGATTGTCCCGATCCTGCGCAATGTCGTATTCGGAAAAGGGCTGACCATCTGCAGTATTGATCTCGGCCGCAAGGTCTTTTTCCGAGAAGGCCTGATTGCCCTCCATGTGGAATGCTCCCACCAGGGTTTGAGGACCCTCGTCCACGGAAATCCTAAGGACAAGATCATTTTCATGACCTCCGTAATCGTCGGTAACCGTACTGCTGACTTTTACCTGTTGGAAGCCGTTTGCCCGGTAAAGGTCCTCGATCCCATGAATATCGCTGGTGAGCAATGCCTGGCTGTAGTGGCCCCGGGATTGAAACCGCTGGGCTGCACGCACCTGCATGCGGGCCTGCAGGCGGTCGGTTAGGAAGTATTTGTTTCCCGTAAATTCAATTCTTACCAACCTGTGGCGCGCACCTGCATCGATCACATAAATAATTTGCAGCTCGTTTCCGGCAGTATCACGATGTTCCTTCATTCCGATCTTGGCATCGAAGTAGCCTCGACTCTGAAGATAGTTGAGCAGATTGCGGCGGCCTTCATTCAACAGATCCTCATCCACCGCATTTTCTTCGAAGATCGGGACATTCTGTTTGAGCGCGCCCCGTTTGATCTTGAACCCTTCCGCCGTCACCTGCACTTTGGGTCCGGGGACAATGTCAAAGGTGTAATCCACGGCGTTCGCTTCCTCGCGGTAGGACTTTTTCGATACCGAAACCTGGGCTACTAACCGATTCTGTTTCTGATATCTCTTGCGCAATCGATCCAGCGCATTACTTACACGCAGCACAGAAACTGGATCCCCGGTGCGCATTTTCGCAATGTTCTGAATCTGCCCCGACGAGTATCCCGGATTGCCCGACACGGTCACGTTTCCCACGTGAGCTTGCGGTCCTGGATCGATTTGAAAGAGGATGTCGATTTGCTGCCTCGCTGGATCTTTGTGTTCCTGTTCATGCACCGCGGAACGGTAATAGCCGTTCTCCTGCATGAGCTGCTTGATGTTGGTCAGAGCGCGATCGATTTGGTCGGAAGTGAAGAGCTCTCCCAATTGAAATTTGGAGGCATTCGCTACTTGCCCGGCAGTGGGCCGGTTGGGGACACCCTGAACGTCAACTCGCCCGACGAAGTAATTCGGTGCCGTAAAGAACGATATAACAACTTTGCCGTCCTCGGTTCGTTCGCCCTCTACTCGGATGTCCGCAAAGCGCCCGGTGGCGTGGAGCTTATGAATGCTTTCGCGGATGAGTTCGCGATCCAGCGGCTCGCCTACTTTTTCAGATATAAGCTCGCGCCAACGCTTCTGGTCGACTTCGGAAGAGATGCCCGGCCAGCGTATGTCCGCCACGATTAGGCCTTGGTACCGCACCATAGCGTCCTCGGCCGCTGCAGGCGGAGATTGCGTTTCGACGGACTGACTCTGGTCTTGCGTCCCTTCCGCTCGCATGGGGGATTCACCAGACGCTTGCACGGCCCACAGCGCCGTGAGCGCCAGTGCAATCAGGGATGTCGACAAAGTCCCCCTCAGCTGCAAACCGGCTCCCTCTGTGATATGTGGTCGGCTAATCCGTTCGATGAATCCGTACAAATCAATGTTGTATTTCACGCCAGGGCTTCAGGGCATTTTTTTTTGAGACCCTGAAGAAGGCATTGGAACCCGCCTCCGCTCCGTTTTGAAAACTGCGTGCCACCTATCATAATGGTTTGTACGCGTGGAACTGATGACCTCTTTGGAACGGGACGAACGATATTCGCGGCAGGTACTCTTCCGCGGCATCGGAGTTGAGGGCCAACGCAAGCTGAGCGCCTCGCGCATTACGATTGTCGGCTGCGGCGCCACAGGCTCTGTGCTCGCTTCCCTGCTTGCCCGTGCGGGCGTGGGCACAATTGGAATCATTGACCGTGATTATGTCGAGCCCAGTAATCTGCAACGTCAATCCCTCTTTGACGAAGCCGACGCCGCTGAATCCCTGCCAAAGGCAATTGCTGCCGCAAGAAAAATCGCGGCTTTCAATTCCGAAATCGTGGTTGAGCCCCATATCGCCGATCTGACGCCAACGAACATCGAAGCCCTGTTCGAAGGGGCACAGCTGATTCTCGACGGCACTGACAACTTCGAGACCCGCTATCTTATCAATGATTTTGCGGTGAAGAATTCCGTGCCCTGGATTTACACCGCTGCCGTGGGCAGTTACGGCGTGACGCTGAACGTGCTGCCCGGCAAGACTGCCTGTCTGGCTTGCATTTTCTCCAATCCTCCGCAAGGGACGTTTGAAACCTGCGAGACGGCCGGAATTCTAAACTCGGCAGTCAACCTCGTCGCTTCAATCGCTGCTACCGAAGCCGTAAAATTGCTGGTCGGTGCCGACGAGTGCCTTCGGCACACGCTCCTTTCCTTCGATGTGTGGCGGAATGAACGCGCTGAGGTTGCGGCCGACAAGCCGCGTCCGGGTTGTCGAGTCTGCGGGGAACACGAATTTCCCCACCTCGCTGGCGCAGACCGTCCGCATATTACGTTATGTGGACGCAACTCCGTGCAGATTCACGAACGCCACCGCCCGGTGGACTTGGCCGAGATGAGCGAACGCCTTAAGCCGCTTGGCACTGTACGCCACAATGACTTCGTCCTGAAGTTCTGGCACGAGCCTTACGAAATGACGTTGTTCCCCGACGGCAGGGCCATCATCAAGGGAACAACCGATAAGACTATAGCCAGAAGTCTCTATGCCCGCTACGTCGGATCCTAATAAAACCCGCGCCCAGAGCCAGGTTTCGGGTTATGATGCTTTTGTAAAGTCTGTGGAGGATGCAATGCGTTCACTGAAAACTTTGTCTGTGATTTTGTTGTTGTCTGGATTGGCAGCCGCTCAAGCGACCGTAATGGGTGGGACTGCCAGCAACTGGGTTCCTGCTTACGGCGTCTATGCAGCGCCGTTCGTGCCTCTGGTTACAACTCCATCGGTGACTCTCGCGACAGTGTCGCCCTCAGCGGCGGGAGCCAGTAACGCCACGTTTGGAAACATAGCAGGCGCAACCAATGCCACTCTCTCGTTTGTGTCACAACCTCCTGCCGGGGCGTATACCCAAGCGATTTGGTCCCCACCATACACTCAGCCGAGCGGGTTCGGTCCATCCGCGGCTGTGGAGACGGCAACGGAACCAGTGTCTGAGGCTAGGCCCGCGCGGCGAGCGCATGCATTTGACGTCGGCGTCGCGTCATGGCAGGGCAGCCAGAGTGCGACTAACCTGATGGCGAGCTCGACGGGCGCAAAGAAGGCGGGGCGCACGTACACCAATCAAGACGTGGACCAGGTAAATCAGAAAAACGGTACCGTCAAGTACGACGGAAAAACCGAACATATCTGAAAATTTAGCGCTAACATGATTTGAGTTTGGTTCGATGGCGGGAGGGCACGGCTTTAGCCGTGCCGCTCGCGCCCAATGAATGCGCGGCTTTCAGCCGCTGGGATCCACGCCTTGTCACCTTTGGGATAAGGCTTCAAGCGCCGCGAAAAATCCCGGGCATGAGATCACCGCCGCATCGGCTCGATGAATCGTAGTCTCGCCTTCCGCCCGCAAAGCGGCCACCGCAAACGCCATCGCGATCCGGTGATCGCCAAAGGAATCTATTTCCGCGCCGTGCAAACTCTGTCCGCCTGGAATCTTCAGTCCATCCTCGCGTTCCTCAAGCTGCGCCCCCATGGCTCCCAGATTCGTCACGATCGCGGCAATCCGGTCGGACTCTTTCACCCGTAGCTCCTTGGCATCGCGGACCTCGATTCCATTTGCGGTGTAAGGCGCGACTGCGGCCAGTACCGGAATCTCGTCGATTAGCGCAGCGGTGTCTGCGCCCGCAATTGTTGCTCCGCGCAAATCCCGTCCGTCAACTTCCACGCTCCCCACCAGCTCTCCGTGTTTGTCTTCCAATTCCGCAACCGAGATGCCGACGCCCATCAATATCAGGATGTCGAGCAAGCGGGCGCGCGTCGGATTCATCAGCAAACCGCTGATTAGCAGCCGGGATCCCGGAAATAGTGCGGCAGCGCAGAGAAAAAAAGCAGCGCTGGAAAGATCGCCGGGAATTTCCGCATCGATCGCATGAAGCTTCTGTTTGCCTACAATCTTCGCCTGGTTCCCGTGCACGCTCACTTCCGCACCAAAGGCGCGCAGCGCCAGTTCTCCGTGATCTCGCGTACGAACCGGTTCTTCCACGCGAGTTTCGCCTTGGGCAAACAATCCCGCGAAGAGCAACCCGGACTTCACCTGCGCACTGGCCACGGGCATGTTGTAATCAATCGCCTTCAAATGCGTGCCGGCAATGCGTAGCGGAGGAAGGCCTCCATCGGTTGCGGCAATCTTGGCGCCCATTAATTCAAGGGGCGCAATGATTCGCGCCATGGGACGCTGCGACAGCGATTCATCGCCCATGAGCTCACTAGTAAATTCCTGCCCAGCCAGAATGCCGCTCAACATGCGCATGGTCGATCCCGAATTGCCGCAGTCGAGCGGCATCCTCGGTGGTCGCAGGTTAGGCCCGCGTCCGTGAATCAGGACCGCCTTCTCGTCGCGCTGCACCTCGACTCCCAGCGCGGCGAGACAGCCCAACGTGCTTGCGCAATCAGCCCCGGTAGAAAAATTTTCCAGCCGAGTGGTCCCTTCAGCGATGGCAGCCAGCATGGCGTAGCGGTGAGAAATGGATTTGTCCCCGGGCAAGCGCAGCGCGCCCGCAATGTTTCGCGCAGGACGGATCACGACTGTGGAGTTTGTCGTCTGAGTGCTCATCTGTCACTCAATATAATGGAAAAAGAGAGAGCGAAGCGTCGACTCTTAGCTGGAAGGATCAAGGAACCGTCGGAACCGCCGACCGTTTTTTACACCATCGCCTTGGCTTCGGCGGTTGCTTCTTTGAGAATTTCAGTTGGCACTTCTTTGATAGTCACATGGAATTCAAACATTGGCGTCTCACTTCCCCGGCCCCAGCGGCTCACTTCCCAGTGAGCGCGTAAGAACTTGATGTCCGCATGCCCAGTCAAATCCAGCAGCAGAGGATGCTGCGCCTGGTAGAACTTCTGAGGGAAGTTGGTAACGGGTTTTGGGCTCCACGTCGTACCGTCTGCTGATCCGTGGATACTCACGTCCAACGATTCTTGCTCAACGATGTCGGTAATGTTCAGGCTCAGAAGAAAAACCCGGTTCGCCGCGCTACTAACATCGACTGCCGGACCATCGCCCTTAGCGTTGACCACCGTTTTTTCTGGAACCAGGAAGCTATCAATCATGGCGCGAGAATTGTAACAAAATCAACTTCACCGCGTTTCGCTAGCCTCCGTTAATCGCATCAAGAAACTGGCGCAGGAGCTTCCCTACTTCCTCGGGCCGCTCCCAAGGAGAATAGTGCCCCGCCTTGGCGATCACCTTGATTTGACTCCCGGATATGTTTTGCCGCATCAACTCCGCCTCCGCGACGCCGGTAAGAATGTCTTCGTCTCCCGTCACAAGCATGGTCGGCACATTGATTGTCTTCAGCGTCTCCACGGAATCCTGACGCTCAGCCATACCCCGCTGCACCAGCGCCACATCTTCGGGCGACATTGTCCGCATCATGCGCAGCGCTCCTTCAACCAGGTCCGGACGCGTAGTGCGTGTCGTTTTTCCCATCAGCTTTGGAATCATGTCCTTGAAGAACAGCTCGGTGCCACGGTCCAACACAAAGGTCGCGGCCTGCAGCCGTCCCGACCGCGCCTCGGGAGTATCGGCCTGAGCCTTGGTGTTGCAAAGAACCAGCGCCTGCACCCGCGCACGGTATCTGCGCCAGAACTCGAACAACACGTAACCCCCAATCGAAACTCCCACGAACGCAGCGCGTCCCACTTCTTCGTGGTCGAGCACGCAAGCGATGTCAGCAGCATGCTTTTCCATCGTTGCCGGACCTTCACCAACGCCGGACTCCCCATGCCCGCGCAAGTCGGGAAGAATGACGCGATAACGCGCCACCAGTGCCTGAGCTGCTGGCTTCCACAGCTCATGATTGGCCGGAAAAGGATGGAGTAGAACGACCGGTGGGCCGCTGCCTAGGACTTCGTAGAATATGTCCGCATCGTCGCTGGTGATTCGGGGCATCGCCAGATTTAATCACAATCGCTAAGGATTGATCACTTGCTGCGCCCCAACCGGAGCCGGAAGCCGCAGCGGTTCCTCGGGCATGACAATCCATGCGATCACATAGGCCAGCAGACCGGTGCCTCCGACCAGAACAACGAATAACCAGACCAAGCGCACCAGGATCACGTCGAGGTCAAAATACTCGGCAAATCCGGCGCACACGCCAGCAATCTTTCGGTCGGCGCGTGGACGCACCAGCCGCTTTCGCGCCGTCACCGCCCCCACTCGGATGCCGCAGTAGGCGCAGACATTCGCATCGTCTTGAATGACCTTCCCACAGTAGTTGCAATACATGGTCTGCCTCCTCGTCGCCTAATTCTAGATACGTCGCGGCGCTCTCTATCGTTCCAATTCTACTCTCCCCGATAAGGATCCTTCAGGTATCGGTTGGCGCTCTCCGCCAGCGGCGTCGACGCATCCACAACCACGACCGCCTGGTACTTCTTTACCGCCAGATCGCGCTTGCCCAGCAGGTCATACATCTCTCCGGCAGCGAGATCTGCCTTCTGCAGTATTTCCGGATCGGGCTGTGGAACTTCGGTCACCTGCTCATACGCCGTGACCGCGTTCGCGTAATCCTTCTCGCTGCGAAGCAGATCGCCCAGGCTGAGTGCCGCGATCTCATAATGCAGGCCGTCATAATGCCCTTCCCGCCCAGCCTGCCAAACCCTTCGATAGACGGCTGCAGCCTCCTGATCATTTCCTTCGGCCCGAAGCAAATTCCCTTCCTCGACCGCCATGAGCACGTCGCGCGGGTAACTCTCGATTAGGCCACGAGCAATGCCTAGAGCTTCCGGGTAACGACGTTCCCGCCGCAAGAAGAGGACAAGCAGAATCTTTGCGTCCGTGCTGGTGTCGCCTGTTCCCTCAGCACACTCGCGAAGATCCTGCAATCCCAATTCTTTGTTTCCGCCAATTCCAAGCATAGTCACGCCCGCCCGCAGTGCCAGCGGAAGACTGCCCATTACATAGTTGTGAGCGCCGACAATGAGCTTCGCGGGAGTGTCCTGGGGAGCCAGCTCAAGCACGCGTTCGTGATCGCGGCGCGCTCCCACGGCGTTTCGCAAAGCCGAAAACCAGGCGTGTTCGACCATCGCGGTATAAGCTGCGAATTGGGCGCGAGTCACTCCGCGGGCGTAGAGCGCGTCCACATCCTTGGGATTTGCATCCAGACTGTTCTCCTCGAGCTGCGTGGCTCTTTGAACCAGGTCTTTGATCTGCTGCTTCACCTTGGGATCCCCCGGGCGATGCGCCGCACGAATAAAGGTGTCGTTCGCGTACTCCCCCGTGTTCAGCACGCCCATGCGGTAAAGTTCGCGAAACAGGACTGCCGTCAACAAATGATTCACCGCAAAAGGATCGTCGGGATGCCTCTGCAGCACTTGATCGAATTCCTGCACTGCATGGTCGTAATCAAGATTGTAGAAGTGGTCGAACGCTGCCCGGTTCAGTGCGTCGTTGGGACGGAACGACAGGCCGTCCCCAGAGTGTCCAGCTTGGGGGTTCGTCTGGGCGGCAGTTGCATGGGTCAGCACCAGCGCAACGCAGAGCAGCAGATGGCAATGGGGAAGGGTGCGGCGAAACAAATGGGCATTCCTCTAATTCGGTCTAGTGTCTTGAGTTTATCTGATGCGCGCGTGCTTGAAACGCCGGAACCAAGAGCATCACTTCGCCAAGACATTTGTCTGTTAGAAATGTGCCAGGGGACGGGATAATTCCCCAAAGTGGCCATCTTTGCCCGAGACGGAGTAATTCTTGCCCAGCCTATAGTGCGGAGAGGAATTGGGAGTTTCCAAAGCTGATGCGTGGCAAGAACTTAACCGCGCGCTGGCTTTGGTCACTGGCTTGCCATTAGGTCGCTTGGGGAGATCCATATGTCAGAGGTCATCGATAACGCGCCGCAGGAGTTCTGGCGTCCTCCGGTTGCCCCAACCGAATCCGCAGTGCCAACCATGGTTGAGGCTTGCGGCCGCTGCGAGACCGAATTCATGGTCGGCGCAAGATTTTGCTATGGTTGCGGAGCCGTACGCCAAGCCAGAGCCGCCTCCACCGGTGGACGCACTTGGGCACGCGCTTTGCGGCTGCTTCGCGTCTTGGAGTTCCAGAATGTGAAGGAATGGCTCGGCCTTTCGACGGCTTCGCTGATCGCCTTCTTCGCTGGGCTGGGTTGCCTTCTGGCAGCGATCACGGTGGGAGCTATTTACTCGGTTCAGAGCTTGGCTGATTTTCAAGCGATTCAGTCCTGGCGGATTCAATGGCTGCTGGCGGCGCTAGCGGCTTTCGTCGCCGGCATATTGCTCAAGCAAGCTGGTGCCAAGGAAAAGTAGTGCAGGCCCGCCCGATCGACCCTGCCGCGAGGTTCTTCTACGCCAACCGCATAAACGAAGTTGCTGCGAAACGCTTGTGGTTTACCGTTTTCGCATTTTCCCGTTTCGGGCTCGAGTTTACTGAGTAGTATCTACCCCCCTCCCCTTTGGCGATGCAAAATCTTGAAAGCAAAGGACTAACGACTTTGACTGCGCGCAAAATATAGAGGTTAAAGGAGTTGCAGGCAAAATCCAGAGAGGATTGGAGTTACGGATATGCGCCACATCCTATTTTGAAACTGAGGGGGCATATTGGTGCTGGAGTCGAAAGGCGCCCACGGATTAGATTGTCAAGGATCGATGATTATCTTACAGATAATGTAAGCTGTATCAGGTTATCCGATTTGGAGCACTCGGTCAAGGTCAAACGAGGCTACGCGGATGACGGCTCGTAGGGTGCGGGACGAAGTACTGGTGCGTGCGACGAGACCCAGGTTAGCGCCCAACCGATGTATGTGGCGAGAATCAACATCAAAGGGCGGCGCGAACCTGGGCCACCAGGCCAATGTCTCTTGTCGAGAGTGCTATCTGTAGTCCTAGGGCGAGACCTCGAACACGGTGCCGCAGCCGCCCTGACATGCCTGCCCGGTGCCGCCCCATTCTGTCGTGCTATAAAGATTGCCCTTGCTGTCGAAAACCAGACCCGCCGTCGGGTGGTCTCCGTCGGGGGAGCCCGCGAAATTGTACAGCACAGTGAGGGGCCAGGAGTCCCCACGTTTCGGAGGCTTAAGGCGAAAGACCACGCCCCTATGAGTTCCTCCGCCAAGGGCGACTCCGTAAAGCTTGTGACCTGCATCGAAGATGGGAGGGCTTTGGGGACTGGTGCCGTCATTGCCGTCGGTGAAGCGATAAAGCACAGTTTCCTTCCAAAGCCCACCGCCGCCCGGCGGGGCGGCTAAATCGAATACAGCACCATTCCCGCTGTTAGACCCCGCAGACGCTGTGCCATAGAGCTTGCCGTTTCCGTCGAAGACGAGGCCTGCGGCGGGATTGCCGCCATCCTTAGCATCGAACTGATGGATTAACTTTTTGGTCCATGCTCCGCCGTCCTTCGTCGGCGGAGAGACCTCAAACACGATGCCACAGCCAGTTCCTCCGCTTCCGCCCTCACAAACTCCCTTTTGGTTGTTGCCGCCGAAGTATGTCGTGCCGTAAATCGCGCCTTCACTGTCGAAAACCAATCCGCCGTTCGGATTAGCTCCATCACCGAATTGTTCGCCTGCGGCGACGCCCTTGAAACTGTAGAGCACCTTCTCCTTCCACTTGCCGCCTTTCGTTTGCGGCGGAGTTAATTGGAAGATCGTGCCGCAATTTTGGTAGTACGGTGAGTTGCAGCTTCCATAACCGCCGCCGTAGTACGTTGCTCCGTAGAGGTTTCCCGCCTTGTCGAAGGTAAGATTGCCGACGGGAAGGTAGCCGTCCTTGCCGCTCTGGAAGCTGTACAGTACGGTCTCGGTCCATACGCCGCCCTTGGTCCGCGGCGGCGTCATCTCGTACACAATGCCGCAACCCACCTTGGTGCCTAGAAGAACGCAATCTCCCGCGCCGCCGTAAGCGGCGGTGCCGTAAAGATTGCCTGCGCTGTCGATCACCAAGCCGCCAGCCGGGCTGCTTCCATCACCGTTGCTGGTGCCGGTGAAAACGTGGAGTACGGTCTCGATCCAGGGATCGCCTTGCTTCACGGGTGGCGCGAGCTGAAAGACCGATCCGCACTGTCCCGGAGGGCAAAAGCCAAAGCCTTGATCCGTCGCTCCGTAGAGATTGCCCGCAGTATCAAACACAACTCCGCCTGCGGGCAGGGCACCATCGGTTGTGCCACCTTGGAAGCTGTAGAGCACTTTCTCCTTCCACTCGGCGGCCGAAAGATTATTGGCAAATATCGCAACGGCCAAAAAGATTGCGGCGGTTCGCGTAATGGGAAAAAACCATCTGGTCTGGCTCATACTGTAACCAACTCCTGCTGAAACCAGCCGTTTCGGCGGGGAGGATGCGGGATTCGCAGCCCCGGTATCATACTCCAGAGGGTTCGAGGCTGATCTAACTTTTCTTGCAGCTTGTGCAGACGCAAATTGGAGCGAGCAGCCTGCGGCCAAGGGACTGAACTTCGGGTCTAGTTTCAAGGGCCTTGCGGCACGAATGAACTCAAGCCATTGCCGAAAGCTTGCGATGCCGGCGAGCTTCTGCCTTCCCGGATTCGCTTCCAGGGAGAGTTTGGCTCAGCTTGCCAGGGGAGCTAACTGACTGGCTCGGGGTCCGCCGCGATAACCCTACGCTGCTGCTGCATGCGATAAAGATGATGAACTGGCCCAATGCCACGCCCTAGTGGATGTGCGTTGCTGATTGCGGCCGCTACATAAGCTTTCGCCAGCAACACGGCCTCCGGTAATCCCCGTCCTAGGGCCAGATGGCAGGCCACGGCGGTGGCGAAGGCGCATCCCGTGCCATGAGTGGAGTTCGACTTTAACCGGGCTGACTTGAACAGTTCCTGCTGGATGCCGCGCCTGCTGGTGAAGCTCAACAAGTCGATTGCCTTTTCAAGGTGCCCACCCGTTATTACCACGGCCGAGGCGCCCATCTCGTGGAGTTTCCTGGCCGCCGCCCGCATCTGTTCGGGATCGGTCACAGGCAATGCGGTCAAGGCGGACGCTTCGTCGATATTTGGAGTTACGACTGTGGACAGAGGAATCAGCTTCTCGGCCAGCGAGCGCACTCCAGCGGCATCGAGCAACTCCGCTCCAGAGGAACTCTTGAGGATCGGATCCAATACGACGTTCGGCAACTTGCGTGTAGCTAAGAAGTCTGCGACCGTCCGAACCATCTTGCCCGACCCAAGCATTCCAATGTGCACCGCTGCAATTTCAACATCCGCGACCAGCTCCGCAAGAGTTTCCGTCACAAGTCCAGAGTCGACCGTCTCTACTCGCCGCACACCAGCAGTCGACTGCACCGTCAGAGCGGTAATGCAAGCTACACCGTAGCAGCCGTGAGCTGCGATGGTTTTGATATCGGCCGTGATCCCGGCTCCGCTGCTGGGATCAAAACCCGCGATAGTGAGAACGACGGGTGGCTTGAGAGCCATAATCGAAATGTATCGGAAACCCTATGCTTTGCAAATTCGTTTCGAAATGCTCTGATTTGTGATCGGCCGATTACGCGCGAAGAGCACGGAATTTCCGCGATAAGGACTTGAAATCATGGACTGACAACAAAGATGGTCTTAAGTCCATGAAACTAAAAGCAGTGCAAATACTGCACACCATCGGTAACCTTGGGTATTTACCATTATATAAACATCTAACTTGCTGCTACTACAGTAACATATGTATCTTTGCTCAAGTTGTACAGCAAGTTACGTAAGATATCCATAACTATCTCGTAACATTGATACCGACAATTCCTGATTGACAGACCCAACCTGCCGCCTATAGCATCGTCAAATCACATCACGGACTGGGTCGCTGGAGGACGACTTTCGGATGAAAAGACTTTAGAGAAGAGGGGGACACTGAATGCGAAATCGAATAGCTCATGGACTGGCGAGCGTGTTATTGGTCGTCAGCCTGGGGGCGGCTCAGGGGCCAACCAGCTCAGGGTCGAAAGACACCCAAAGTACAACGCCCAGAAACGCAGCCACGGGATTCAAATCTGGGTCTCAGGCTAAGACAAACCATCATCAGCCGTATCAGGTAGGAACCGCCTCGTGGTATGGAGAATACTTCGAAGGCCGGGCCACTGCCAGCGGCGAGCCCTATAACATGCACGATCTGACCGCGGCTCACCCGACTCTGCCTCTCGGCAGCTGGGTTCGCGTCACCAACCTTCACAACGGACGAATCGTCTACGTTCGGATCAATGACCGGGGACCAATCGTTCCGGGCCGGATTATTGACCTATCATATGGCGCTGCCTCAGTGCTCCATTTCCAGAACAAGGGCCTGCAGCGTGTACGCCTTGACTTGGCCTCGCCGCGGGAAGCCGCACCCGAGCAGCTCGCCATGCTTCAATCACTAGCGTATTAGCCACGTTCGTTTTACACTCCCAAAGGGATGTACGATCCGCGCCAGCGTCTGATCGTCGCATTGGATGTATCGTCCGCGGCCGCCGCCCAGAAGATTGTGGCGGCCGTGGGCGACTCCGCCTCTTGCTACAAGGTGGGGATGCAACTCTACACGGCAGAGGGGCCTAGCATAGTTCGCGACCTGGTGGCTTCTGGACGCCGCGTTTTTCTCGATCTGAAATACCACGACATTCCCAACACCGTTGCCGCCGCCGTCCGCGAAGCGGCTGCACTGGGCGTCAGCATGTTGACCGTCCATGCCTCTGGTGGCGGCAAAATGATGCGTGCGGCAACCGAGGCAGCACGTAACAGCAATGCAGCCCTCATGGTGCTGGCCGTCACCGTCCTGACCAGTTTGGATGATCACGATCTCGACAAATTAGGCGTGCACGGCCGGGTACAAGATCAAGTACTGCGCTTGGCGGCGCTCGCCATTGCCGACGGATGCCAAGGCGTTATCGCTTCCGCCCAGGAAGCCTCCGCGTTGCGAAGCGAGCTCGAAGGAGACTTTGCCATCGTGACTCCAGGAGTACGCCCGCCGGGCGCGTCCCCCGACGATCAAGCCCGGGTGGTCACGCCCGCCGAGGCCATTGCCGCCGGCGCCAGTCACATCGTGGTGGGACGCCCAATTACCGGAGCCGCCGATCCAGCCAGCGAAGCCAGAGCTATTCTCGGCCAAATCAGCTTCTGAGGGCCGCGCAAACCGCCGCCCAAAAAGAAAGCCGCAATGGGATCTCTCTACCATTGCGGCAGTTCAAGAAACGTTCAAGCTAAAAGCTAGGAGCTAGAAGCCAGAAGCGCTTTTCCTCACAGCTTCTCGAAGAATTCGCACACCGAGCACGAAATAAACACTCCGCCCGGGACGCCGCGTTCGCGGTCCTTCACCCGCTTTACGATCCGCGTCGGCTTGCCGCACTTTGGACAATCCGTGCTCTTGGAAGTGTCCATCTCTTTCTTACGATCTGCTGTCTTTGCAATCTTGGCCATCATTCATCTCCTGGCAAAATTTGTCCCACAGGCCGGCGGCCTGGACGAAATGAGAATCCTAAATAAGAATTCGGGAGTAGTGTCTAGGGCTGGGAATCTGTACTCGCCGCAATCGATTTTACATGAAGAATGAAGCAACTGTCTCGGGAAGGGCTGTCGAGACGTAGCTAGCTACGTCTCTGCGGCTGGATGTCTTTTAAGGAAACAGCCAGCTACTTCGACACCGCCGCAAACAGATCCGAGTGCATTAGCGACTGAAACTGCTTGTCATCCGCCTTGAAGTGCATTTGCAAATTAGAGCTGTCCGAGTTGATCGAAACATTCTCCAGCGCGACTTTCTCAATCGGAGTCGCTGTCATCTTTCGATAGAGCACGCCTGCCTTCACCAGCGAGGAAAGCGTAGCCGCGGTCACCGAGTCCGAAGTCACGACATCCAGATCAAAGTTCACGCCGCTGTTGAAGTTCATTGCATAGCGCGAGCCCAGCACGCGCTTTTTCACCGTATCGAAATCCGCTAGTTTTCCCGCATCGCCGAGCGCCGAGAGCAGCATGTTCTGTGTTCCCTGCTGATCGAGAATACTCCACACTGTAGCCGATTCCACCGAGCCAATCATATCCGTAACCTGGCTGTTGGAGTCGAGCGCGGGCGTATAACCGTCACGCGCATCCAGCGCACCCTTCACGGCCATACCATCGCCAAACAGCAGCGAACTGTCGTCCAGGAAGGTCATCTCCATGCCTTCACTCATCGGATAAATGTCCGTGTCCCGGTACTTGATCGGTTTTACCTTATTCAGCTTCGCCTTCTTGAGAAACGTCTTGCTGGAAAACGAACCTTGCGCGATTCCGACGACCTTGATTCCCTCCTTGCCGTGCCGGTAGGAAGCGAAGGTGAGCTGATCAACATCCTTCTCAGGATCGATTCCGACGCCCTTCAACGACGATTCGAATGCTTTCAGGCTAGGCGGAAGCACCTGGTCTTTCAACGCCATCGCGGTGCTGGAATTCTTCAGCGTCCGGTAGTCTACGGTAATGACCTGTTGCACCTCCGAAGGGATCACACCCCTTGCGGAACTGCCCATTGCGACCGCCCATGCCGTTGCACTCGAAAATAGCAAAACCCACAAAACACCCTGCAATCGCTTCATAAGGAAAGTGTCTCTCGAATACCTTGTTTAGATGCAGAACGAACCCAATCAGTAAACTTGCATCGTTAACCTATTGTATTCCAACCGCACTCAGCCCGGTATGGAACGAAAGTACGACCGCCGCCTGGCAAAACAGGCAAGCCGGACGTCGCCATTATTGGAAACACTACCCAGCCGAGAGAGTTGCGACCTTCGCGCGAACTTCGGCCGCAAAAGCTGCGTCCTTGAGCGACTCCAGATTGATCTCCACATTCGCCAAGGCGCCCTCGATCGCCGCCCTCGCCAACGCCATCGCGGTGGTCAGGTCCGATTTCATGTTCGGATTAGTGATGGGTCCGAGCTTCTCCGCGATCCCCGCCACTTCCCTTGCCCGCTCGGCCACGCTCAATGGCACGCTGGTGGCCTGCTTCAAAGCGGCCTCAATAAGGCCATCGGCATTCGCCGATTCCTTGGCCTGCTTATAGGCCTTCATTACCGCGTTGTAGGATTCCGCGTCCGCGTCGATCGCTGCCTTCAATTCTTCGCGCAATTGCGAAAGCCGGGCAATCGCCTCACTCAACTCGCGTTCGTATTGTAGATAAGCCTTTTTGCCCCGCGACATGGCAGCCACCATCGAAGCCAGCCCCGCCGCCATGGCCGCGCTGGCGGCGGATGCGCTCCCACCTCCCGGCGTTGCCGTGGGTGCGGCAAGCTGTTCGACGAAAGGCTCGACGCCGGCTCGCAACCCTCCGACCGCAGCTTTACCGCCGATCACTGCGCTCAGCCGATTTTCCAGAATTAGGGAAGAATCGAAATTCTCCACTTGCAGGAACCATTCCGCCGCCGACTCCAAAGCTTTCTTCGGAATCAATCCCACGATCTCGCTGCTGAGCGGCGAAACCCCGTAACGCTCAGCCTCGCGCTTCACCAACTCAAATGCTCGATGAATCGGCGTCTGCTCAAAGTCAGTCAAGTTCATCGAAACCTGTGCCAGCCCACGCACCAGGAATCCCGCACCTTTCACAAAGCGCAATCCGCCATTCGAGAAGCGCACCGCCTTCGCAATCTTCTTCGCAATTTCGACGTCGGGCGTGTTCAGGAACACGTTGTACGCGATCAGAAACTTGCGCGCTCCCACGACCGTTGCCCCAGCCGTCGGATGCACCCGCGGCTCGCCAAAATCGGGCTTGCGCGCCGGATTGGTCGCAATGTCCGCCCGTATGCCCTCAAATTGCCCCCGGCGAATGTTCTCCAGATTCTGCCGCTCCGGCGTGGCCGCCGCAGCTTCGTACAAATAAACCGGAATCTGATATCGCTTCCAGATCTCCGCTCCCACATGCCGAGCCATCGCAACGCAATCCTCGATGGTCACGCCATCAATCGGGATGAACGGCACGACGTCCGCCGCCCCCATCCGCGGATGCGCTCCTTGATGTTGATTCAGATCGATCAGCTCTGCAGCTTTGCCCACCCCGCGAATCGCAGCCTCCTGAATCGCCTCCCGTTCGCCCACTAAAGTGATCACGCAACGATTGTGATCAGCATCCATTTCGCGGTCGAGCAGATACACGCCATCCATCTTCATGGCGCCAACAATGGCATCGACCTTAGCTTTATCCCGCCCCTCCGAAAAATTAGGAACGCATTCAACTAGAGTTGACATAAGCGAGAAGGATATCTGGCAGGCCAGCGAAGCCGCAACTCGTGAGACATCTGGGAGCGTTTAAATGAGCTCTACAGAATTTCTCAGCGCACTCTGCGGCAGTTCTCCACGGTCTCTGCGTTTTAAGGTTTTAATCGGCTTGGACAAACCCAAATCTTAAATCGTGGAGTTCGCTGAGAACCGCCGCAGAGGTCGCGGAGATAGCGCGGGAATTCTGTGGGCCCTTGAACCCAAATATCTCGAGCGGCCAAGGCCGGTGATTGGCTCCCTCACTTCCCGAAGAACTTCCCCACGCCAACCCGCACTTCCACCGTATTAACCCCTGGGTTGGGCGAGCTTAATCCCGCGTTCGAAATATGCAGATACCGGACCTCTACGCTGAAAGCATATTTGTCGTCCAGCACATGCATCCCCAGCGCCGCCGACGGAGTGAAATTCACCGCGGAAGTTCCGATCGGCACTTGATGATTCGTGAACAGCGTCCCACCACCCAACTCGAGGTAAGGTTCGATCCGCCCACGGGCAGCGAAGTCCCACTTCAACCCGAGCGGATTGAATCCCGCACCGTATGCCGTGTTGTAGCGTTGGAAGACCATAAAGACTGGCACAGCATCGACCGCATATTCAAATCTTCCCTTGAGAAATCCTGGACCATGTGGCCGGGTCAAAATCCATCCATAGCGTAAGCCCACATTCCAGACGCTGGTATCGGATGTTCCCCCCGGCACCGAAGGTCCGCCGCCGGTCCATACCTGAACCTCATGCCCACCATCTTCCGGACGCATTTGCGCCCAAGCCATGGAACTCAACAACAGCAGCACGCCAGCAATAAGACGTTTTTTCATGCAGATGAATACCGAAGTTCGCAACATACAGGAAAGCCAGGAACAGGACAACCAAGACCGCCGCGACGCAGCGTCCGCGTGCCCAGCTACAAACCCAGCCCGCCATCCACCGCCATAATCTGCCCAGTAATAAAATGAGGCGCGGTCGCAAAGAACATCACCGCCGCCGCTACGTCCTCCCCGGTGCCATTCCTCCGCATCGGAGTCTGCTTCGCCATCCGCTTCAAAAACCCGGCCCCCGACTTCTCTCCCACATCGATCATGCCCGGCGCCACGCAGTTCACCGCAATCGCCGGAGCCAGCGCCTTCGCCATGACTTTCGTCAACATGTGCACCGCCGCCTTCGACGAACAATAATGGGCATTGTTGGCCCAAGGTTGCAACCCACCCAACGAACCCATGTTGATGATCTTCCCCCGCCGCTCGCGAAGCAGTTTCAAAGCTTCGCGCGACACCAGAAACGGTCCCCGTGTATTCGAAGCGAAAATAGCGTCCCACTGCTTCAGGCTCAGCTTTTCGAACTCGACCGCCTCATAATTCGCCGCATTGTTGACCAGAATGTCCAGGCCGCCCAGTTCCCTGCCAGTTTCTTTGATCGCAGCCCTGACACTTTTCTCGTCCGTAACATCGCAGCGCAGCGCCACGGCCCGCACTCCAAAACTACTCAGATCGATGACGGTATGCTGCGCATCACGCGCCGAGTGCAAGAAAGTGATCGCCACATCCGCACCAGCCTCAGCCATCGCCAGCGCTGAAGCCCGCCCCAACCGCCGCGCCCCGCCGGTAATCAGGACGGTCTTCCCCTGTAAAGGCTTATCCGATGTCTTACGCATAACCGGATTGTACCTCTACCCACGTCGTCATCCTGAGCGGACGAAAGTCCGCGAAGGATCTCGCGCGCAGTACGTCAACCCCCGGCCCTCGCCTCGCGGCGCCACCCACTGGAAAACCCCTCCCACCCTTGCTAAACTCACCCCAATGTCCGAGCCCCGACAGGTCGTGGTCTACTCCCGCAAGGGATGCCACCTCTGCGAGATCGTCAAAGAGACCCTCACCAAACTGCACCGCCGTGGCGGTTTCACCTGGCAAGATATCGACGTCGACAGCGACGAACAACTCCGCCGCCAGTTCACCGATGAAGTCCCCGTAGTCTTCATCGACGGCCGCAAAGCCTTCAAGTACCGCATGGACGAATCTGACTTCCTCCGCAAACTCGCCAGCTGAGCAAAGTGTTCCACGTGGAACACTTTGAAGCTTCGCGCTAGAATCACACTCGCATGCTCCGCACCCGCCTCTACGCCGACCCACACGGCCACTTCGTTCATGACGTCATCCTCGAATCCTGCTCCCGCTTCCCCAACAAAACTGCGATCATTGATTCATCCTGTGAGGAAAGCTCGTGCAACCGCCGCATCACATACTCCGCGTACGCAGAGCTAATCGAGCGACTCGCTCGCGGACTCGTCGCCGCCGGCCTCGCGCCCGGCGAAGTCATCGCCATTTACCTGCCCAACAGTTGGGAATTTTGCGCCGTCTATCACGCGGCGACCCTGGCCGGTGCCGTGCCCACCCTGCTGAACCCGAGCTATCGCGAGCGCGAAGTCCGCTACCAGATGGAGAACTCAGGCGCAACCATGCTCATCAGCGATGGCCCTTTGCTTCACGGAGTCAATCTGGGGAATCTTCCCAAACTGCGCCGCGTCTACGCCACGCGAAACGCGGCAGCCGGGGCGGAATCATTTGACAATCTTTTGTACCCGGCTACGATGGGGTGGCCCACCCCTGATAAGCCTTCCGATCAAACCATCGCCGCACTTCCCTATTCGAGTGGCACCACCGGTCTTCCTAAGGGTGTGATGCTCTCGCACCTCAATCTGATTGCGAACGTTTATCAGTTCATCGGACCGCACGCCAGCGAGATTTCAGGCAACGATGTCATGCTCTGTTTTCTGCCGCTCTACCACATCTACGGCCTCAATGTGGCCCTGAACCCGCTGCTCACGCTGGGAGGAACGCTGTTGCTGATGCCGCGCTTCAACGCTTCCCACCTGCTGTCTCTGATCGTGGACGAGGGTGTCACGATGATGCCAGCGGTGCCGCCCGCGTTGAACGCGCTCTGCCAGGCCGCCGAGGCCGGACAGTTCCCCAAGCAGCATCATCTGCGATGGGTGAAATCCGGCGCTGCGCCGCTCGCCCCCGAACTGGCTCGCCGCTTCACCGATCTGACGGGAGTTCTGGTCTGCCAGGGCTATGGCATGACCGAAGCTTCGCCGGTCACGCACGTCGGCTACCTCGAGCCTGAACTTTACAAGCCTGAATCCATCGGACAGCCGCTGGCACAAACTGAATGCCGTGTGGTGAGCGCTGCGGACATCGACGGAAACGAAAACGAAGTTGCTCCCGCCGAGCCCGGCGAACTCGTAATGCGTGGCCCACAATTCATGATGGGCTACTGGAAGGATCCGCAAGCCACCGCAGCCGTGCTTCACGATGGATGGTTCTGGTCGGGCGACATTGTGACCCGCGACGCCGATGATTTTTATTACGTCGTCGACCGCCGCAAAGAGATGATCAAGTACAAGGGCTTTCCGGTTGCTCCCGCCGAAGTGGAGGCGTTGCTCCTGGAGCATCCGGCGGTGCGGGACTGCGGCGTCGTAGGGCGCCCGGACACATGTGCCGGGGAGATACCCGTAGCGTTTGTGGTTCTGCGCGATGGCTTTGTCTCTTGCGAAAAATTAGAGGAAGAACTCTGCGGATTCGTCGCCGATCGTCTCACCAGCTACAAACAACCGCGCGAGATTCATTTCGTGGAT
>DATNNE010000194.1:0-12580 GCA_035601995.1 Terriglobales bacterium | reverse complement strand
GGTCCACAAGGAGCAACTGGTCTGACCGGAGCAGTCGGAGCCACAGGAGCGACGGGAGCATTAGGTCCGGTTGGACTCACAGGCGCAGTGGGGCCGGTTGGTCCACAAGGAGCCGTGGGAGCCGCGGGAGCGACCGGCGCGATAGGATTAATTGGACTTACCGGAGCCGTCGGAGCGGTTGGCGCGCAAGGAGCAGTGGGAGCGGCAGGAGCAGCGGGCGCGATAGGACCCATTGGCCCCGCCGGAGCGGTTGGAGCTGCGGGAGTCGCTGGAGTGCAGGGTCCGGCTGGCCCACAAGGCCCAGCTGGAACCATGGCCGCTCCGTCCGATTACAGCTTCTATTATGGAACCGGATACAAGGCGGGCGTGGGTACAGTTGAAGTCGCAGGCACATCCGATCGCAATCAAATTGACATGACCAATGCGATCTCAGTCCGTTGCATTGCCACGATCGGGCCATCGGCTCTACCGAGCGGCAGCTACGCTCAAGCCGAGTACACGCCTGACGGGACGAACTGGTTCCCGCTGTCCGGAGAAGTTCCTGTGACCACGCCGAACGGACTCTACTCGAGTAGCTGGCAGGGCCTGCCCACGGGGGCCAACGGCGATTACATGGTACGCATCGTCGTCTTGAACGCTGGCTCGGCCGCCGGCCAGGTCGGACTGCGCCAGCTGCATGTGCAGTTCAAGTAGGGTGCCTCGGTTCAAAGCTGATCGGACGAGTTCCCAATATCACGAGACTGCTTTGTCTCATCCTTGTCGAACCTCGAACCGGGGCTCGCGGAGAGACTTTGCTTTGTTCGCAGACAGCTTCGGGCCCGCCCATCCCGCGATGCGGTAGCCCAGCAGCACTGCGAGAATGGCTCCGTACTCCAGCGGCTTGTGAATGTCGGCCTTGACCAGCCACCAATAATGAATCACTCCCGCGATCGCGCTGAAGTAGATCAGACGATGCAGCGCTTGCCAGCGTTTCCCTCCGAGACGGAGGATCCATCCCTTCGTTGAAGTCAGCGCCAGCGGGATTAACAAAACGAATCCAGCAAATCCGACGGTAATGAACCGACGTTTGGCTATGTCGTGCAGCATCTCGTGCACATCAAAAAACTTGTCCAGCCAGATGTAAGTCAGGAAATGCAGCGTGGCGTAGAAAAAGGCAAAGAGTCCAAACATACGGCGATAGCGGATCAGCCAAAGCTTGCCGGTGAGCCTGCGAATGGGCGTGATGGCTAATGTGATGAGTAAGAAGCGCAGCGTCCAGTCGCCGGTTGCGTGGGTGATGACTTCGATCGGATTTGCGCCGAGGGCGCCACTATAAGCCTTCCATCCGAGAAGCGCTAGCGGGATCAGGCAAGCGAGAAAGACCACGGGTTTGAACCAGCGAATCATGCCGAAACCAGTTGCTTGGAACCACGTCCGCCCCTACGTATTTTTGCTCGCTCAGAAATTCTTTTTCAAGTCCATGCCGGTGTACAGGCTCGCTACCTGATCGTAACCGTTGAACATCAGTGTCGGACGTTTCAAGAACTCGCCCAGGCGTCGTTCTTTAGCCTGACTCCATCTAGGATGGTCCACATTCGGATTCACGTTCGCATAGAAGCCGTACTCGCGCGGAGACATCTCGGCCCACGTGGTTTGCGGCTGGCTGTCGCTGAAGCGGATGCGCACAATTGCCTTGCCACTTTTGAATCCGTACTTCCAGGGCACCACGATGCGCAATGGAGCGCCATCCTGGTTGGGCAGAGCGTCGCCATACATCCCGAAGCAGAGCAGAGCCAAGGGGTGCATGGCTTCGTCCATGCGCAGGCCCTCGACGTAGGGCCAATCGAGGACTCGGCCTCGCTGGCCCGGCATCTGTTTGGGATCTTCGATGGTGGTGAACTCGACGAATTTCGCTTTGCTGGTTGGCTTGGCTTTGTTGATCAGTTCGCTCAGCGAGAAGCCCACCCAGGGTACGACAATCGACCAGCCCTCCACACAGCGATGGCGGTAAATCCGCTCCTCGGGCGCGGCCATTTTGATAATCGTGTCGACGTCGAGGACCTGCTTCTTGTCTACTGCACCGTCGATGGTTACGGTCCACGGCCGCGTTTTGAAATTCTTGGCCAGGCCCGCGGGCTCGTATTTATCGGTCGAGAACTCGTAGTAGTTGTTGTAATTGGTGACGTCTTTAAAGGGCGTAATGGTCTCGTTGGTCGAGAACGAGCTTTTCTTGATGCCCTCAATCTTGGCGTCGGCTTGCACGATCGTTGAAGGGGAGACCAATTCGCCCAGGCTCAAACCCGCGATCGCCGCAGCGCCAGCGGCGGCTGCACCCGCGAGAAACTTCCTGCGGTTCAGATACAAACTTTTCGGCGTGATCTCCGACGATTGAATGTCAGCCGGTTTCTTGATCATCATGAGGTGCTCTCACCTAAGTGTACGGGAGCCGTCCCTTTCTGGATTGACCGCGGGTGAGCGACCCCTGTTCATAGGAGTCGGGTTGGCAAGAAAAGTTACACGGTTGCCGCAAAAGCCGCGCCCGGCGGACGTGGAGCTGTAGCCCCGAAAGAGGCCAAGGTGCGCTACCTAACAGACTTCGATTAGTGGATGTGCTATAAAGCACTGCCTAACTCGAATGCGATTTAGTGAAAAGAACTTGGACGATCTCTGGAAGCTTTCCGCCTATAAACAATGCCCCAACGAAGCCGATGGCATTTATTACAGAGAATTAAGGGAGGTTCGGAGCCTGGCGTGCATCGCCCTGATGCGACAGCAATCCCTGCGGCGCGGAGTAGTGGAGGCATTGCGTGAATGATGAATAACAAGACCAATTCAAGAATACGCTGCCACATCTGCAACCAGCCCGTCGATCTCACCGCCGACACGGCTGCGGATGAGGACGGGCAGACCGTCCACGAGCGGTGTTACGTGAAAAAGCTGACAGTTGCGAAACATAAGCCGCACCCGAAATCCGTAAAAGGCAGGCCGGCAAAAGCAAGCAGACTCCGCGGAAAGTCTGCCAATCGTCCTCGGAAGCGTGCGACAGCTAAGGATGGCGGAAAGATGCCGGGAAGGCGTTAAAAGGTCGAGAGCTCTTCAGCTGCGCTCGCCCAGGACTTCCCGCACTTTGCGAGAGAGCATTTGCAAAGTAAACGGCTTCTGCAGGAAAGCGGTATCGGGATCGACTACGCCCTCATGCACGATGGCGTCTTCGGTATATCCGGAAAGGTAGAGCACCTTGGTTTGCGGACACGACGCACACAGCCGGGCGGATAACTCGCGGCCACTCATTCCCGGCATTACGACATCGGTGATCAGCATGTCGATCTTGCCAGAATGTCCGGCAACGATTTGTAGCGCTGCCTCACCGTTGTCAGCCTCAAGAACTTTGTATCCCTTCGATTCCAGGGTTTCGCGGACCAGTTGGCGTACCGATTCTTCGTCCTCGACCAACAACACGGTTTCCGACCCGCACGCGTGGGATCGCGCAGCGCTGACCCCGCCAGCCGGTTCCAGAGCATCTTCGACTCGCGGCAAATAGATCCGGAACGTTGTACCCTGTCGCAGTTCGCTCTCCACCAGCACATAACCGCGGCTCTGCTTAATGATGCCGTACACCGTCGAAAGCCCCAGGCCGGTGCCTTTTCCTTTTTCCTTGGTGGTGAAAAAAGGTTCGAAAATGCGCAACTGGGTCTCCTTGTCCATGCCCTCGCCGGTGTCAGAGACCGAAAGCACGACGTAAGAGCCCGGTTGGATGTAGGTGTATTCGCGCCGAAGATCCTCATTGTTTAAGGTCGCGTTGGCGGTCTGAATGGTAATCTTTCCGCCTTGCGGCATGGCGTCTTTGGAATTGACCACCAGATTCATGAGCACTTGCTCGATTTGGCCCGCGTCCGCGCGGGTGCGGCCTAAGTCGGACGCGAGCTGAGTCTGCAACTCAATGTTCTCTCCGATCAACGGACGCAACAGGCGCTGCATGTCCTCGATGATGATGTTCAAATCCACTACTTTCAGTTCCAACAACTGTTTGCGACTGAAAGCCAGGAGTTGGTGCGTCAGATTTGTGGCGCGATCGGCGGCCTGATGAATCGCCTCGATCTTTGGATAGAGAGGATTGCCTTTCCGGGTCTGCTCCAGCAAAACTTCCGCGTAACCGCTGATCACCATCAGCAGATTATTGAAATCATGGGCCACCCCTCCGGCCAAACGTCCTACGGCTTCCATCTTTTGAGCCTGGCGGAATTGGTTCTCCAGCACCCGCCGTTCCGTAATATCCTCAGCGATAATCTCCACAACCTCGGCAGTCTCCCCCGGGTTATTCACTACGCGGCCGCTCAAGCGCACCGTGATCGCACTTCCATCTTTCCGCTTCCACCGGACTTCCACGTTGTCCAATCGCGCGCCGCGCTGGAATTCACGCATCACGCGTTCCTGTTCACTGGGATCGAGAAATACATCGGATTCTGGCTCCAGAGCGAGAACCTGTTCCGCAGAATCGTATCCGAGCATGGAGATCAAGGCAGGATTCACATCGAAGAATCTGCCCTCCAGGCTGGACCGGTAAATGCCGTAAACCGCGCTCTGCACCAGCGATCGGTAGCGCGCCTCAGAACGTCGCAGCGCCTCCTCGTGGCGCTTATATTCAATCGCGCTGGCGAGTTGCCGCGAGACGAAGGTCAGAATCTCTTTGTCCTTCTCGCCAAAGCGCACATTGGCGCTGTAGCTCTGCACCACCACCACACCGAAAGTATTGCTCCCGGCCTTCAGCGGAACCCCCAGCCAGTCCAGTGACGGAGCGCCGATCGACTCCACTTCGTTCTGTTTCACCAGACCGTCAAATATCTCGGGAGTACACAACAGCGGATCTCCATTTCGCAGCACATATTCGGTCAGACCTTTGCCCAGCTTCCTCGGTGCGGGGCGGGAATCCATCTCATCCTCAAAATAGGGAAAGCTGAGCAGCTGGGTCAGCGGATCGTAGATCGCAATGTAGAAATTGCGGTCATACATGAGCTCGCCCACAATGCCGTGAACCGCCTCGTAGAACTGCGGCAGATCTTCCGCCGTGCTGGTTTCTTGCGTAATGCGGTGCAACGCCGAATGCAGTGCGTCCGTGCGTTTCTGCTCCGTGATGTCGCGATACAGAACGCACATCGCCACTTGCTTCCCATCGTTCACGATGGGAGCGGTCGAGATAAAAACATCGAGCAGCGTTCCGTCTTTTCGCTGACGCTTGGTTTCGAGAACGACCTTCTGTCCTTTCACCAGCAACTCGCCAATCCAGCGGGTCTCCGCGCTGCGGTCGGGCGGTACGATCAGCGAATCAATACGCTGTCCCAGGGCCTCCGCCGGCCCAAAACCAAAAATGCGAGTGAACTCACCGTTGAGGCGGGTAATCCGGTACTCCGGATCCAGAATACTGATGGCCTCCGGCGCGCATTCCACTAATTGCTCGAGGTAGGCTCGCTGTAATTCGGGGCTGTCGAATTCAAAGCTGGGAGTGATCGCTTCGGTGGTTGCGGTGACGCTTTCGGATTGGCCCGGAGGCGCCAGAGTTCGGCGTTGCAGAGCCTCTCTGAGAAACTTCGCGCGTGCAAGCTCAGCCGACGTCGCTGGCTGGGTGATGTGGTCACCCATTGGAATCCCCCTCGGTTCAAAACCAGAGCCGATTCAGATGGTAGAGGACGCCACAGTTACTCGAAAGTTACGGAGGTAATTCCAGAAAGGAATCAGCGCCACTATCGGACGACGCCGCTACTGCCCAGTCGCCAGCATTTCACACACTCGTCGCAGCACGTCGCGCTGTTGTTCGTTGACTGCGAGAAATTCAAAACCGTGAAGCAATCCGATACGGTAGCGTACCAGCGCGCGAAGCTTCAGCGGATACGCCGCCAAGGGCAAAGAAAGTTCCATCGAAACCACTTCGCCGACTTCCAATTCTCCGGTCAGCGTTCCCCCAACCCCATCCTCGCCCAACTCATTCGAACGTCCCCACAACGACGTCGTCTCACCCGAGCGAAAGATCTGCACCACGATCCGCATGTCGACCTGATAGCGCGGAAATCGCCGTGCGCTGTGCTTAGCCGGTTTCGAATTGGAGATAAAAACCTCCGCCTGGCTGATCCCGCCACGCCGCGACTTTAATTCCCGTGCAACGGATATCCGGGCTCCAGCGGCAGCTTCCCACCAACCTTCAACACCGTTACCCCTCCGCTGATCGAATACACATCCACCAAGCCCACCGCACCAGGAGTCGATTCCACTTTCTTCACCACCGCGTCGTCGGAGTCAACCACCACAATCGCCGGATGATTCGCTCGGCTATGATTGGCGCTTGCGATCGTCGCCTTCACTTCGTCCTTCGACATGCCATAGACTTTCTCCAACAGCAGCTTCATTTCCGGCGCCGTCGGATCGCGAGTGATAAAGCTCACCGGCTTGCCATCCGGCCAGCGGCTCACCTGGCCCTTGCATACCTTCACCAATTCGGGCACCGTGACCGCCACTACTTCATTCGATTTGTTGGAAATGAGCGCCAGGTCCTTGCCCTGAGCCAGCCCTGTCCAGCCCAAGCACAAGAAGAAGATGGCCAGCACGCGTCGCGAGTACACGTCCCCTCCGATTCTGCCAAGCCTGCGAGTGTCTCTGATTCTCCTAGAAGTGCGTCAGCGGCTCAATGACAGAACGTGCATGTACCAGCAGAAGCAATAAGCGCTTGGCCGCAGGCGCCCATAACCCGCCGCGCCCCGGATTGCGGTAAAATCGCTAGGCCGTGCATCGTTTAACCCAACCTGATCATCCTTAAGTAAGCCTAGGAGGCACAAAATGGCGCATCAGCTACCCGATCTACCGTATGACTATTCGGCCCTGGAACCCACCATCGATGCTCAGACCATGAAACTGCATCACGACATGCATCACGGGGCATATGTCAAGAATCTCAACGCGGCTCTGGAAAAATATCCGAACCTGCAATCAAAGAGTGCCGAGGACTTGATCCGCGATCTTAACGCCGTCCCCGAGGACATTCGCGGCGCCGTCCGCAACAACGGCGGCGGACACGTCAATCACACCATGTTCTGGAAGATCATGAAGCCCAAAGGTGGTGGCGACCCGAACGGCGCAATCGCCGACGTCATCAAGAAAACTTTCGGCAACTTCAAAGATTTCCAAACTAAATTCAACGAAGCTGGCGTCAAACAATTCGGCAGCGGCTGGGTCTGGCTGGCGGGCAAACCGGGCGGCGAAGTGCAAATCATTAGCACCCCCAACCAGGACAGCCCAATCTCTCAGGGCCTGTTCCCCATTTTCGGCAACGACGTCTGGGAACATGCCTACTACCTGAAGTACAACAATCGCCGCCCTGAATACTTGGCGGCCTGGTGGAACGTGGTGAACTGGGACGAAATCAACCAGCGCCTCAAAACATTCCAGAGTCATCACGAACCAGCCCTAGCGGGACGATAGGAATATTCCGGGCCGGGTTCTAAGACCCGGCCCACTAGATCCACGAGAATCCGTGGCCGGGTTGGTGTCGTCGGCAGAAATCCAACTGACAACCGGGAACCAAGAACTGACAACTGCCTTTCTGCATTTCCTGTGCACAGTCTGTGGAAATTATCTTGATCGAGATCGCCAGATTTTTCTTCCCGATTCAAATCGACCAGAAAAACCGCACGCCACATAGCTGAAGTCAACCACGTCGAAAATTCTTTGATCGCCACCCATCCCGCAAAATCCGCCCCAACTTTTTCCTCTACTGCACCAAACATGTGTAATTGACCTCGACCACTCGCACGCGTAGATTCGTCCTCGTCCTCAACCACATTTCAGCCAACAAAATGAACAACGCCTCCGGCAACGAGGCTGAGCTGGAGAGAGCAGAAATCGAAATCGGCAGTCGCAAAGCGAAAACGCCTTTTCATTCTCCCTCCCCCCGAAGGGTAATGAACGTGAGAAAAACTGCAACATGGAAAATCTATCGCACACGCTTCCTGATCAAAGCCCGGCAACTCACCCAACCTCTCCTCTTCGTCGACGCACTCGGCCGGGAACATTGCGGCCAGCCCGGCGACTATTTGGTCGAGTCGTCCGACGGCGCTCGACGCATCGCGCCCCGGCTGATCTTTGAGGACGTTTACGTCGCCATGGGTCCAGCCGACGATCGGTGGACGCCCAGACTGGAGCCCGATGTAGCGCTGCAGGCTCCGAAACGTCGGATATCCACTCGTCCCGCAGCCACAGCTTAGGAAGATAGAGGTACGGGCGTCCGCCGCCCGTCGAGTCGTGCGAAGCAGCCCTAGCCCGGACGTCCAGGTCCGGCCAGAGAATCAGGCTGCATCGAGAAAGAGCCACAGGAAATTCTTCGGTCGTCCGACAGAGCTCAATCAACGGTGACGGACGAAGCTGGGACTACCAAAGCACCAGCCCCGTAAGGGGCGACAGACAATAGCCCAGGACGCAAGTCCTGGGGTAAGCAAGAAGGGAGGATCAGGCCACGCAAGAATGTGGGCATCAACCTTCCCACATGTCGGCCCCGGAAAACACATTCCGGCACACCGATGCCGCTGAATCCACGCCACTTGTGGAAAACCAGTCCCCGAACCCGCATCTGCGCAGTAATTGCATTAGGATACAATATATAGGGATTACCTCTTGACAGCCACAACGGGCGGGAGTACTGTTGCCATCCCATAGGCTGTAAACGCCTCCGGAAACGGAGGCGGAGCGATGCAAAAAGCGAGAACGAGTAAGTGCAAGAAAACAGGGGCGGACGCCGTGGCCGAGGTGACCCCGCGCCGCCCCGCCAACATCAACCAGACGCCAGAGCTTCCCTGAAGCCAGACGCCTGAAGCCCGAAGGTGAGCGGTGGCCGTTTCCCGGTTCGGTCTCCCGAACATCCCCACGGGGAACGACAACAGTTTGACAACCAGGTTGTGGAAAATGCCTCGGAGAGAGGGCTCGCAGCCCTCTTCTTTCGAGGTGATATGGAGGAGCCCAAAATGGAAGGTCTGGCACATCTGGTCGCGGAATCCCTGGTTCGCCATGGTTTCGAGCCCGTCTTTGATCATCGCCGCCTGCAATGGTCGAACTGGTTTCGCTGCCAGGACAGCTTCAGCCTCGTGCTCGCTCCGTGCAAAGCCGGCCTTTTCGCCTTGGCCGAAGAAGTGATAGCCCCCGGCGAGATGGGAGTCGGCGACGGAAAACGGATGCTGGCCCTATTCCAGATCTCCGAAGCGAATGACGTTGGCATGGCCTTGGGCCGTCTATTCCTGTCCGGCAGCCCTGCTCGCGAACGCTTCGCCAGCGGCCGCTGCTTCGCCCGTTACGTAGTGATTGAGGATCCGACCCAGCGCCAGATCGCGCTGACAGCATTGGAGCGTTGGATGGCCTCATCAGCAGAAGCCGTGACCGGGATGGCCAGCTCCGGCTCAGAGCCGGGTTTTGCGCCAGATGCACCGCCCAAATCATCAAATAAACAGGCCCAAATCGGGCCCCCAGCGCCGATTCCCTCCGGTTTCTAGGTACTCTAGACTCGAGACTGGAGTAGAAGTGGTTTCATGATTAATGGAGCGAGGGCGTCTCGCCCGTCCAGGCCGCGAAGCGCGAAAGGGTACCGAGCCGCAAAGCGGCGAAAGAATGCAGCCCACGGCGCAAGCCGTGGGGAGGGAATACTGGAGACGGATAGAGCCCTAGTGGGGCGAAAAATGGTTTCGATTTGGCCTTTGGGTGGCGCAGCGCTTCCAGCGCTGCGATCCAGGCCAAATATGATCGGCTTTAGCCGCTGAGGTAAAAGGTTTTCGCAACAATCTTTAAGAACAAACGGAGCAAAGACTCCGCAGGAGAAAAAGAAATGTCGGAAGTCATCGCAAAGGGAGCCCACACTACCACTGAGACCGTCCCCACGACCAAGAAAGCCCCGGGTCTAACCTTCCGCCGCTTCTTCACCAAGCCCGGCGTCTCGCCCTACGACGAGATCGAATGGGAACGCCGCATCGCTCAGATCACCGACGCGCAAGGTAACACGATCTTCGAGCAAAAGGACGTCGAAGTCCCCAAAGACTGGTCGATGACCGCGACCAACATCGTGGCCTCGAAATACTTGCATGGAACCATCGGCACGCCCGAGCGCGAGTCGGGAGTCCGCGCCCTGGTCACTCGTGTCGCCGAGACCATCCGCGACTGGGGTCTAGCCCAAGGCTATTTCAAAACGCCCGAAGACGGCGCCACGTTCCACGATGAACTCGCCCACATCCTGCTCCGCCAGTACGCGGCCTTCAATTCTCCCGTCTGGTTCAACGTAGGCTGTGATCGCATCGAGCCCAACTCCGACGCCCGCAACTGGCACTGGAACCCGGTAGCCGGCCGCGTCGAATTTGGAGTTACCGGCTACAGCACCCCGCAGTGTTCCGCCTGCTTCATCAACTCAGTGCAGGACTCGCTCGACTCTATCCTGACTCTGGCCAAGACCGAAGGCATGCTCTTCAAATGGGGATCAGGCACCGGAACAAATCTTTCCCCATTGCGTTCGTCGACCGAAGGTCTCAGCGGCGGCGGGATCGCTAGCGGCCCGCTCAGCTTCATGAAAGGCTTCGACGCCTTCGCCGGAGTAATCAAATCCGGAGGCAAGACTCGCCGCGCCGCCAAGATGGTCATCCTCAACATCGACCATCCCGACATCATCGACTTCATCGAGTGCAAATCGAAAGAAGAAGCCAAGGCGCACACTCTGGTAGCCGCGGGCTACGATGGCTCCTCACCCGACTCCGAAGCCTACTCGTCCATTTTTTTCCAGAACGCCAACAACTCCGTCCGCGTTACGGACGATTTCATGTACGCCGTCCTGCGCGACACCGAGTTCAGCACGAAGGCCGTGAAAGATGGCCGGCCGATGCACACCTTCAAAGCCAAAGATCTGCTCTACAAAATCTCTGATGCCACCTGGCGCTGCGGCGATCCCGGTATGCAATTCGATACCACGGTCAATCGCTGGCACACCTCGAAGAACACGAACCGGATCAACGCCAGCAATCCGTGCTCCGAGTACATGTTCTTAGACGATTCAGCCTGCAACCTGGCCAGCCTTAACCTGCTGAAGTTCGCGCCCAACGGCACGTTCGATGTAGAAGCCTATCGCCACGCCGTAGATGTTCTGATCACAGCGCAAGAAATTCTGGTAGACAACGCCGGCTACCCGACAGAAATGATTGGCAAGAATTCTCACGACTACCGCCCGCTCGGCTTGGGCTACGCAAATCTGGGCGCCCTGCTGATGGCCGCCGGCCTACCCTACGACTCCGACGCCGGACGCGACTACGCCGCCTGCGTCACCGCCATCATGTGCGGCCAAGCCTATCTGCAATCCTCCAAGATCGCAGAGCTCTGCCCAGCATTAGTCCCAGCAACGGATCCCACGAAAAAAGGCCTGGCCGAAACGAATCTCGGCTCAAACGTGATGCCCGGAGGAGCCTGCCCCGGCTGGTACATCAACCGCGAACCATTCCTCGACGTAATCCGCATGCACCGAGCCTCGGTCAACAACATAAACAAAAACAATGTCCCACCCTTACTCTACGAAGCCAGCAAACAAGCCTGGGACGAGGCCTTAGCTCAAGGCGAACGTCACGGCTACAGAAATTCCCAAGTAACAGTTCTAGCCCCCACAGGCACAATAGGCTTCATGATGGACTGCGCGACTACTGGTGTGGAGCCGGATCTTGCTTTGGTGAAGTTTAAGAAGCTTGTTGGTGGAGGGATGATTAAGATTGTGAACAACACTGTGCCTACGGCTTTGTTCAAGCTGGGGTACTCGCATGATGAGGCGGACAAGATTGTTTCCTACATCGATGCGACGGGCACGATCGAGGGGGCACCTCACATTCAGGATGCGCATCTGGCGGTGTTTGATTGTTCGTTCAAGCCGGCGAAGGGGACTCGGTCGATCGCCTACATGGGCCACCTGCGGATGATGGCGGCTACGCAGCCGTTCATCTCCGGAGCGATTTCCAAGACTGTGAACTTGCCTGAGAGCGCTTCCGTCGAAGACATCATGGAAGCTTATCTGCAGGCGTGGAAGCTGGGCCTCAAGGCGGTCGCCGTGTATCGCGATGGATGCAAGAAGTCGCAGCCGCTCAGCGCGGCGGGCACTTCGACTGCGCTTTCGAAAAAGGGCGATGCAGTTGCCGCGGCTGCGCCCGCGCAAGAAGAAAATCTCAACGGGCCTCCGCGGGCGGTGCGGCACAAGCTGCAGGCGGAGCGGCGCTCGATCACCCACAAATTCAACGTCGGCGGGCACGAGGGCTACATCACCGTCGGACTTTATCCCGACGACAGCGTGGGCGAAATCTTCATCACCATGGCCAAAGAGGGATCGACGGTCAGCGGCCTCATGGACAGCTTCTCCTGCGCCGTCTCCATCGCTCTGCAACACGGCGTGACGCTGAAACTGCTGTGCGACAAGTTTGCCCACACCCGCTTCGAGCCCAGCGGCTGGAGCGGCAATCCCGACATCGGCTTCGCCAAATCGATCATGGATTACATCTTCCGCTGGCTCGACCTGCGCTTCTCTACCGGCCAGCAGCAAATGCTGTTCGAGAACCTG
>DATNNE010000193.1:0-7448 GCA_035601995.1 Terriglobales bacterium | reverse complement strand
GCGACTGGAGTTCAGCGACAGGTCATTGACGCAGAAGCCTTTTGTGAGTTCTGCAAGCAACATAGCCGGGAGATTGTCGGACGAAGGTTGAACCCCGAGCGACTGAGCTTTGTCCAGAGATTTGTGTTCCCCCCCAGCCACGTGGACCTTCTGCCGGTGAGGGAAGCCAAGAAGGAACAGGCCGAGTTTGAAGCACAGATGAAGAAGGAAGCGGAATCTGCGGCGGACGAAGAGCAAGCTGACAGAAGCACGCATCGGGGCTTCCAGGGTGAGACGGCTCGCGAGTGCGCCTAACCAAGACGCGTCAGGATGCGACCCGCGCCATTCGTCCTATACTCTCTCCATGTGCGGACGCTATCGTCTCGCCCGGAAGAAGGAGATTCTGGCCGAAGTCTTCGATGTTGGGGATGACGACGATTGGAGTCCTCGTTACAACATTGCACCCAGCCAGAGTGTGCCCGTCATCCGCCAGGACGCGACTCGCCCCGTTCGTACCGTTTCGCTGATACGTTGGGGCCTAATTCCGTTCTGGGCGAAGGACGCTAAAGCCGGCTACAAAATGATTAACGCCAGGGCCGAGACGATTGCCGAGAAGCCCGCTTTCCGCGAACCCTTGCTGTCGCACCGCTGTTTGATTCCCGCCGATGGCTTTTACGAGTGGGTGCGACATGAAGTTGCATGTGTGACTGTCCGGCGAGCACTACCCGACCGGACCTGCCATCCCATTGGCAGTACCCTACGAGGTATGGCGTTTCGGAAACGAATCGTCTAAAAGCCCTCGGACAATGTATCCCTCCGTCGTAAGAAACGGGTACCGAAGCCGCGAGGTACCGGTATTTCTGCCAGCATCGAGGCGGATCGGGGCTAGGGTGAGTGGCATGGTCAGCAGATGCGAACCTTTGTAAGTATCGTCAAGAAAGAAGGGGTCAAAGATGCTGTCAGGCTCCGTAGATGCGACTGGAACGGGTGCTCCATTCTCACCCGTCGTGGGCAATCAAAGTCGCCGGTATAAGTAAAGGGACCTAAACCATTCAGTCATGCATGCAGAACATGGTAAGCCCGTATTACTCCCTTCGGGGTAGCGAGACCGCAAGGTCGTGCAATGGTGATGCGGGTAGAGGATAGAGGAGAAAGCGAACGTCCGACTGTAATGGCCGGAATACGGATTGCAACATTATCCGACGCGCAAGCGGGCAGACTTCCTCTTGGTTTCCGATCACGAGAGAACTTGGCAAATCGGCCCAATAGGATCGGCAGATGACGGCGCAAGCTGGTGCAATCCTAAACACGAGTTCAGTATGGGACGCTGTTGATTGGCGAACCATCGAGGACAACGTTCGCCGACTCCAGGCGCGTATCGTGAAGGCGGTGCAGCAAAAGAAATGGAACAAGGTGAAAGCCTTGCAACATCTTCTTACGCACTCGGCCAGCGGCAAGTTACTTGCCGTACGCCGGGTAACAGTGAACGACGGTAGAAAAACGCCTGGAGTGGATGGCGAACTCTGGGACACACCACACAAGAAGCTTCAAGGTGTGATTTCGCTGACGGCACGGGGTTACCGCCCCATGCCTCTGCGGCGGATTTACATCCCGAAGGCCAATGGAAAGCTCCGACCGTTAGGAATCCCAACGATGCGGGATCGAGCCATGCAAGCCCTGTATCTGCTGGTGCTCGACCCGGTCGCCGAGACGACTGCGGATCAGAATTCCTATGGCTTCCGGCAGGGGAGAAGTTGTGCTGACGCGATTGAACAGTGCTTCACTTCGCTCTGTCACAAAAACCCCAGCTGGGTGCTAGAAGGCGACATCAAAGGCTGCTTCGACAACATCAGCCATCAGTGGCTGCTCGACAATGTTCCCATGAACAAAGCGATCCTCCACAAGTGGCTAAAGTCGGGCTACCTCGAAAAACAAGTGTTCTACGACACGATCTCTGGCACACCGCAGGGCGGAATCATATCGCCAGTTCTGTCCAACATCACGCTCGACGGCCTCGAACGCCGCCTCCGAGAAGTTTTCCCGGTACGCGGTAAAGGCTCCGATCGTGGTCGGGCAGCGCAGGTGCACTTGATCCGTTATGCGGATGACTTCATCATTACCGGCCACTCCGAGGAGTTGCTGAGAATGACGGTGAAGCCGCTGGTCGAATCCTTCTTGGCTGAACGTGGTTTGGTTCTTTCTTCGGAAAAGACCTTGATCACGCATGTAGAGAAAGGTTTCGACTTTCTTGGGCAGAACGTTCGACGCTATCCACACGGGAAACTGTTTATCAAGCCCGCTCGGAAAAGTGTTGTATCTGTTCTCGCCAAGGTGAAAGAGGCCGTTCGAGAGCACTTGGGTAGAGCTGCCCATCTTCTTATTAATCGGCTCAATCCGATCATACGGGGATGGACCAACTACCACCGGCATGTCGTCTCCAAGCGCATCTTCGCCCGAGTCGATGCTGCGATATTCAGGATGCTATGGCACTGGGCGCAAGCCCGCCATCCCCGCAAAGGGGCTGGCTGGATCAAGCAGAAGTATTTCGACCGTGTGAAAACGCGCGATTGGTGGTTCTTCGGTGACACGACGGATACGCAGGGTTCGCCTCTTCGTCTCCGCTTGTTTCATGCGGCTTCGGTGAAAATCGTAAGGTATATTAAGGTTCGGTCCGGCCTCAATCCTTATGATCCCAGTTGGACACCGTATCTCTCCCGACGCCGCGCGTTCGCTCCACATCGTGCGCGTTCATGATTTGAGCGTTCCGGGAAACTTGAGCCGTGTGAGTTGGAAACTCTCACGCACGGTTCTTAGAGGGGGGACCAGACGCAAGGTTGGTCCCCTACTCGACTCGAAATACAGCAAGGGGAAGTCTCCCTTCTGTTTTACCCTCGCTGACGACTCAGTTTTTGCATTCGCTGGAATCTGGGACCGATGGAAGAACCCAGAGCGACAGCTGATCGAAACGTGTTCGATCATTACGACTTCGGCAAATCCACTTCTGTCCGACATTCATGACAGGATGCCGGTTATTCTCAGGAGTGAAGACCATGATCGTTGGCTTGATCCCGGATTCAAACAAGTCGATGACATACTCGATTTGCGCAAACCGTACCCAGCAGATTCCATGCGCCGCTACCGCGTGAGTGCACGAGTCAACTCGGCACAGGTCGACGACCCAGCCTGCGCCGAAGAATATGCTCCCGAGACGTTGTTCTGGTGAGTGCCCCAACGAGGGATGCTGGACGAGAAGTCGGGGGCGCGCAGGTGCTCAGCCTTGGTCATTCCCTAACGAGAAGGACCGAGTGGAATACTTGACGCCCAAGATCTTTGAATTCGAACAAGCGAATCTCGATTCGGATACCGGCTTCTTCGCCATCTGTGGCAGCGAACACTTCCGGGAGGTCGAGCAAGGCCGTTTGGGCCTCGTCCTTCGACAATTTGGTTAGCTTCAGCAATGCCCGTCGCCATTTGGAAGCCACAGAAGACTGATCTCCACTTAAGAGCTTGTTTGGCACAACAACTTCGACACCTCCGCACGAGGCCACGGCGTCGGAGGCGGGCGGACCGTCGAAGTACACTGGGAACACTCCGCGCTCACGCCCGATTCGCAGGTCCGTAAGGAACCGATCCTCCTTCCTGAATCGAGCGGTCGGAAACCAAACCGCCCGGCGTTCGATCAACTCTTCAATTGGCCTGCGAATCATCAGGTCGATTGCCTCTTGCGGCAGACGCGGCGGCGACAGAGCCATCATATGTCCCTCACCCTCCACGCCGGACTTCTCGTTGCTCGGCACGTAAAGGGGAAACATCATCGCCGGTCCTGCCAAGCGAACATTCGGGGGGCCGTCATCCTCTGCCGCTTGCGCATTCCGCTCGGTTTGTTCCGAGGCCGCCGTTTGGCGCTTCATGAAGAGGAACGGGAATGTTGCGGGAAACTTCCAGTCGGGAGGCATGGGGATAATCGCGGGTTCGGCCCCGATCTCCGGCTCGCCTGAGCTGGCCATCAGGAAGTGGTCAGCCAACTGCCGGAACTGGGCAGCAAACTTCATGAACCGCTCCACATCATCGGTTACAACCATGAAGGACAGGCGAGGACCGGACCGCAGCAGGGCGAGCAGCTCGGTGTTCCACGCGAAATACCAGAACGGCAGATAGGCCACGGCGTACTCCGGGCGGTATTCGAGCAGCTCACGGAGGCTCGCGAGCAGTTCTTCAAGCGTATGCGTCGGGGCCTGCGCGGCCTGCACCTCCTTCTCGAGGTCGCTGCGAATCCGGGCAATCGCGGAGATAAACTCCTTAAAGTGATGCTTGTCGCAGAGCGCCTCCGCCTCATTCAGGAGTTTCTGCGCCTCGTCGAATCCGCCGCGGTGCCGTAGCGTCGCCGCCAGGTTGATTCTTGTACCGGCCGCCAGATGATAGAAGCTGCGTCCCTCAATGATGGAAAGCACCCTTCTATAACCCGCGATCTCGTCGTCGAGTCGGCCTTCCCGCCGGTGCATCTCGGCGAGCGCCCCGTAGTAATTTGCAAGACCGAAGGCGTCCCCGGACTTTTCAAATACCTCTCCGGCTTTCTTCAGCCAGGACGCAGCCTGGTGTTGTTCCCCTAGCCGCGCATACAGGTCACTGAGTTGCCCCATCAGGCGGCCCCGGCGTTTCGGGAACTGCGACTTCTGCAATTCATCCTTTAGCAGTTCAACCGCCTTGGCAATCAGGCCACGCCGCGCTTCGGCGTCCTCGGGCGGAATCATGTTGCGCGCCTCATGGAGAAGGCAATTGGCCATATGCTCGCTGAGGCGCTCTCTCTGCGCGATTTCCTTCGCCTGGTTCAACAGATCCCGCAGCTCCTTGTCATCCCGGACTCTCTTCTCGATGGCGTCATGCACCTCACCGATCTTTGCCGACAGGTTCGAGAAGGCTGCCGCCTGCTCCTCCTCGGGCGCGGCCTTCGCAAACGTGTGCAGCTGGCGCGCGGCACTCTCCCTCGCCTTCTTTATCTTCCACTCGCGTCCGAGTTCAGCAGCGGCAGACAGCAGATGGATCTGCTCTCCGGGATGTCCCGACTCCTCGGCTCCCGCGACAGCGCCGAAGATCGCTACCCATGCCTCGTCCCATTGTTCGAGCGTGGCGTAGAGGAGGGCAATGTGCTCAAGGGCGCGGGCTCCCCAGAGCGGATTGGATACATGCTTGAAGCATTCGAGCGCCCCGCCGAAGCAGTCGAGACCCTTCTCCCAGTCCGCGTTTGCGCAATGTACCTCACCGCTGAACAGCAGCGCCCGGCCGGTATCCAGTCCCGTAACATCGGGCTGCTTTAAGACTCGTTGGTAGAGCGCTAGGGCCTCGTCCGGGTCGCCGGCGTCCCGGCACAGGAACGCCTTGTTTATGTAGCAGACGGCAAGGAGGTGGGCGTGATCGAGCTTCTGGTCCGCGGCGAGCGAAAGACCGCCCTGGAGTATCAGGCGCAGTGCTTCGTCGAGCCTCGTGACGGCGCTTTCGTGCAGTCCCAGAGCGCGCTCCAGCAGTCCTAGAGAGATCAGCGATACCGCCAGATCGTCGGTTTTGCCGGACCGTTTCGCAACTACCAGGGTAACGTCTATTGTCGCCCTTGCCTCATCGAGCCGCCCCGAGAATTCAAGCATCTCTCCCAATGCGTGGAGGACGCCATGTTTAAGATCGAGGTTTTCCACCGGGACCAAAACCAATGCATCCCGCAGGAGGCGCTCTGCCGCCGTGTAATCCTCATGGGCTTCGTAGATCGCCCAGGCAAGCCTTAAGCGAACCTTGACTCTGGCGGCAGGGTGGCCCGATGCGTCGGCGGCCCCCATCGCTTTTTCCAGAATCGGTATTGCCTCGGAGTACCGGTCGGCGTCGGCGAAAGTCTTGGCGCTGTCGAGTTCCGCCTGGATCTCGGATGGAACAGCACTGTTGGAAGGTTGCTCCGGAGGTGCGCTGAGCGACGTGAGAAGCCGGTGCCATGCAAGGTCCATGTCCGCATCAACAGTGAAATCAATATGAGTGAGCGCGCCGATCCGAAGGGGCTTCTTGCACTCCATCTTAAGCAGCGGAATGAGACGGAGGTTGCGATTCGCCGGATCGAGCGTCTGCAGCATGACATTTTCGATCTCGCACCATGCGCTGTCGATGTAATCCGGAGTAAGTACCAAGAGCGTCGCGCGGCACGAGGTAACGCCGCGCTCCATCTCCTTGATGCTCGGCACGCCAGGCCTGAAATCACGAAAGTCAACGAAGGCGCGCAGACCGACTTTTTCGATTCGCCGCAGCAACTCGCCCCGTACCCAGGTCCTGTCGTGATTACTGTAGGAGATGAAAACGTCGTAGTCGAACTGTAGTTGCTCGGGCATGAGAAGTTACCACACACCCATCGGTCGTAGCGACACTGGATTGAACAACACGGAACGCCTCCGATGAGCTGACAGTTGTCGTTGTGTACATCAGGGACCCGACTGTGTTCGTTCACGCATACCAGCTCTCTCGCTGTTTGAGATGCTACCTTCGATTCAGGGACAGATCTGACTCAAGAAGAATCAAGCCGTTCGCTACTTAGGTGTTTGACCACCAACGTATTGCCGAACTGCCCGGCCAATAGGCGAATTAGCCATAGTACCAGCTCGGCTTTTTTTCTCGATTACGGGTACCCGGAAATAACCCTGCCGAAGGCACACATAGAGAAGGAAACGATGAAATCATAAGTCCATTTTCCAAGTCGTACTCATCAGCAGTTCTGGGGCGGTCAGTGGAAGTCGTGGGATCGAACATCCATTTCGCTAATTTCGAGTTGTCGAACGACATCCGCCTTCACCGAGACTACATCTTCCTGATTTTGAAGCCTGCCCTCGATTAGGAGAAATTTGCCGTATGTGACAACTCGGCGGTACTGCTCGTAGACGGCAGGAGTAACGATTGCGTTGGAGATCCCCGTTTCATCTTCCAGGCTCAAAAACACAAATCCCTTGGCTGTTCCCGGCCTCTGGCGAGCAATCACGCATCCCGCGATACGAGTCTTTCGCCCATCTTTGAGATTTTGTAAATCGCTGGAACAAACGATGCCCATACGGGAGAGAGCAGCCCGGTGATAGGCCATCGGATGTGGCCCCACGGTGACGCCAGTGCCGTGGAAATCGGCGGCCAACCGTTCATCGACCGTCATCCGGGCAAGAGGCGATTCTTCGTCCTGTTCTGGCATTTCGCTTAACAAAGGACCCGTGGGGCGGCCAGCATACTCCACTTGCCAGAGCGCATCGCGGCGATGGACGTTCTCCCCTAGCCAATTCAGCGCACCGATCTTCGCCAGCATCGTGAGATCGTTTTTGCGTAACTCTGGTACACGAAGTGCGAGATCGTGGATGGACTCAAAAGTTCGGTTCTCGCGTGCATGAACTAACGCTTCTCCCACCTCTTGCCGCAGTCCTCTTGCGTAGAGCAATCCGAGCCGCAGAGCGAAGCGACCG
>DATNNE010000192.1:0-10524 GCA_035601995.1 Terriglobales bacterium | reverse complement strand
GGATAAATCGTGTACTGCTCCCCCGGCTCCAAATGGATCTCATGCCCTACCGTATAGAAATCTTCCGACCCCGCCGGCGGCAAACATCGCGGCCCCACAGTCCGCTCCCCTGGCAGATAAAGCGAAACACTTCCCCACCTGCAGCGAAAAGTTTCTTCCTTCCCCGGCAGCCCGCCAATCGTCGGATGCCAATGCTCCGGACAAGTCTGCCCCGGAATCATCACCAACTCCTTCGCGCACACCCGCTCCGTATTCACATAGGTCAGTATTTGCAAACCCGTCGTCGCCAGCTCGCCCAAACCAAAATCCGCCACTTCCATCCGCCCTTGCTCTTCAGGCGTAATCAATATCCCCGCCCCCCGCAGTAATTCCGCAGCAGCCATCGCAATTTCAACGTTCTTCAAAGCGCCCTCACCTCGATCCTTATACAACATCGCCGCCGCGTTTCCGACACCACGTCGCCAGCAGGATAGGACTGCTGGCTCGCTCTCGTTTGATTTCGAAGCACGCCGATGAAATGCCCCACTGAGCGGCCTGAGACATAGGTAACACATTGTACCGGACACATGGGTGACACTTTCTCCCCGTATGGGTAGGGAGTTATGCCTTGGAAGGAGTGTTCGGCAATGGATGAAAGACTGCAGTTTGTGGCTCGCCGGCTAGCCGGCGAGGCGATGGCGGAACTTTGCAGGGAGTTTGGCATTTCCCCCGCAAGACCGGCTATAAGATCTTCGATCGTTATCAGGAATGCGGCGTGCAGGGGCTGACGGACAGAAGCCGACGCCCGTATCGCTACGCCAACCGACTTCCGTTCCAGGTGGAAAACTTCATCTTGAACGTAAAGCACGAGCACCCCAGCTGGGGTGCTCGCAAAATCCGTGAGCGCTTGCTGCGTCGGTTCTCCGGTATTCCCAGCCCAGCCAAAAGTACCATCCATGCCGTGCTGGATCGCCATGGCCTGGTCGCACGCCGCGGTCGATTGCGTCGCCGTGCGCCCGCAAGTTGCTGCTCGCGTGTGACACTCGTTCGCGAATCGCTCTTCGTGGTGGGCTTCACTGTGTATCCTGCCTTTTGTGCCAAGCCGAAAGCCAGTGTAGCGCGCGGTTGGGACGCGGCATGCACGCCGTGACAGATCGCGATTTGCACAGTGGATAGAGCCGCCCCAAACTCATTCACTGGGCGGCGGTGGGGTGCGGAGGCGTCGGCGAATTGCGTAGTAGCCGGACCAACACGCGATGGCCAGTAGTGCGAACGATCCGAACTGGGCGGGAAAATCACGCATCAGGAAATGAAAATCCTTAATGCGTCCGTTCTCGAAGGAAAATTGGCTCGTGAGCGCTATTGCGGTGAAGCAGATTCCAAAACCGAAGAGCCACTTTTGCCAGCCGATGATCGCGCGCGTCCGGCGCAACGATCGCAGTTCTAGATCCGGAGGAAGCGCCGCCGGCGTGATTTTTTCGAGGTTATCTGCCCACTGCACTCGAATGCGCTGTGCCAATTCCTTGTCTTGCTCCATATATTGTTCCACCAGCGCGCGCGTGTCGGGGCTGGCCTCACCTGCTAGATATACGGGCAGAAGGTCCAGAATCACTTCTCGCGTCACATTCATTTGTCCGCCTCCCTTCATCCAGTCGTGCGCAATCGTTATGCGCCTCGCAATCCGGCCAGCGCGAGACGTGCGCGATGAATCTTTACTTTCACCGCTGCAAGAGAAATGCCCATTACTTGCGCGATCTCTTCATACGCCATTCCGTCAACCGCGCTCATCAGCAGTGCTGACCGGCTGGCCTCCGGAATTGTTTGAAGCTCAGCCATTACGGAAGCCAATTTTTGTCTCTGCTCGGCTTGCCGGTAGGGTCCGGGCTGTGGGTCGCGCAGATCTTCATCGAGGGCGGCCTGACGGGATTTATGCCGCAGACCCTGGAGAAACAGGTTGCGCGCGATCGTGAAGAGATAGCCTTTCACCGTTGCCATCACGATCGGTCCAGGTGAAGTCCAGGCGCGCACAAACGTTTCGGACGTGATGTCCTCGGCATCGCCTCGCTCGTTCGACAAGTACAGCGCGAACCGGTACACGTCCGCCGCATACTTTTTGTAGAGCGAGGTGAAGTCTGTCATGTGGGTGTCTAGCTTTCACTGCTCGTTGGCGATACCGTTATAGCAGTGGAACCGCGGTCTAGCACGACTAGATTCCGAAGATCCCGCTAAGAATATCCGACCCCGCGTGGGCGAGCATTCCGGGCCGCAAGCTTTTGCGCCAAAGTGCGAGCAAGCCGTACAGAACGCCGAAACATGCAATCTTGACACAGGCTTCGACGCCCTGATAACCGTGCGCAATCCCGAAGAGCATGGCTTGCAGGAACAACGCAATCCACCGGCTGCGCGCGAACGTCTCAAATTGGCGCTGGAAGTAACCGCGAAAGACCAGTTCTTCGCAAAAACCAGCGCTGACGGAAACGCCAATCCAAAGGACAATTTCCATCGCTCGCTGCGGCAAATATGGCTGGATGGACGCTGCGTGCTCTGGTCCGAGCCAACGAACCCACGCTGTTTGGACGAGCATCCAAACCGCCCAGACGCCGATCGCAAGACCGCAATCCGTGAGTACGTCTTTCGCGTTGACCCACTTCCCGCCGATCAGTTCGCTGAGCTTCGTCCCGCTCTTGCGAAGGCCGCCCCTCCAAACGTAAATGACCAGTCCCCACTCCATGGCGATCAGCGAAATATAAAGGGGCACGACTTCGGGATGCTGTTGCAGCATTTGAGGCTGCGAATGAGCGTGCCGTTGAAAGAACGCCCCACCCACCGCAAGCCCGAGGAATAGTGCGATCAGGAGCACTGCATGCAAAGGCGGGCCTACAGGTGTTGGCACGAGGGGTTCATTTATGGTTACCGCGATGCTTGCCATTATTTCTCCTTCAAGAAATACACGTATTTCCGGTCAGAGCCGATAGGTCAATTCCTGCGCGTCGGCGTGCTGTCGTTATAGGTATCCACCAAGCGGGGAAAGGTTACAGGCAGGTGCACAAACAGGCTTTGGGCCCCTCAACTCCTGGTTAACGCGCTTACCGGGAAGTGGATTTTCGCAGTTTCCGGTTACGCGACTAACCAGGCAAGTGGAATTGATTTTGAAGGAATTACTTCCGAGTCGCCTGTCGCTCGGAAATAATTGCCAAGGGCGCAGAAGCGCCGCATGTAGCGTCTTGCCGAATTCCCGTGGCAAGGTAAGATCTCCCAAAGGAGTGGGCCGACCACCACGATGACTAAAGATGATATTCAGCTGCTCTACGAATACGACCGCTGGGCGAACAACAGTGTTTTGCAAGCGGTCTCCACTCTCCGCCCTGAGGAGTTCACGCGTGATCTGGGCGGCAGCCTCCGATCGGTGCGAGATACGCTCGTGCACATCATCGGCTGCGAGTGGGCTTGGCTAACGTGTTGGAAGGAACCCTCGCCCAGCTCCTCCTTCGTCACAGATTCCGTGTGGACGCGGCGCGACGCCCTATTCAATCCAAACGCGTTTCCTGATCTCGCTGCGGTGCAGTTAAAGTGGGAGGAAGTCGAGAGAGAACAAGTCGAGTTCGTGAATCGCGTAACAAACGAATCCTTGGGAAGGATGCTTCCCGTTCGCACCACACAAATCAGTCTGGCGTACCTCATGCAACATTTGGCGAACCATTCCACTTATCATCGGGGTCAAGTCGCGCTAATGATGCGGCAGCTCGCCGCTAAGCCCCTCGCCACGGACTTCGCCATGTTTTTGATGGAGGGGGCTAAAAAGACCGATTGATTCGGTTGAACGCCTGATGAATGCATTTGCCGGAAACTGACACTCAGTTTCCGATTACGCGACAAATCAGGAGTTAGCCGCGACCGGTCACTTATATGCCCTGCAAGATAAGAGCTGGTAAGGATGGCGCCGGAGTTATTGGTGATCGTGCCATAGTTCTCGATAGCGGCGAATCCAGTGCTGTTGACGATCGTGCCGCTGTTGGTGAGTTGGCCGTAGTTGTTGAAGTTGCCAGCATAAATATTGTACAGCGTGCCGTAGTTGGTGATCGTGCCGCTGTTGTTCAATATGCTGTTGGTGTTGGGGGGATCCCCGATGAACAGGCCCGAGCCGTTGGTGAGCGTGCCGTAGTTATTCAGCGTCCCGGCGTTGGTGAAGAAGGCGAAGGAGGAGGATTGGCACGAGCCACAGGTGTTCGTGATCCCGCCGTAGTTAGCGAGCGTGCTGGTGGAACCGATGTATACACCACCAGCGGTGAAATTGCCGTAAATCAAACTACCACCGGAGTTGGTGATCGTGCCGATGTTGGTTAGCGCGCTGGAGATGTTTAGATCACCAGAGTTGGTGATCGTGCCGAAGTTGGAAAGGTTGGCACCAGAGTTGTTGATAGTGCCGCCATTCGTGAGTTGGCCGGAGTTGATGAGGCTGCCGTCGTTGTTGATCGTGCCGGCGTTAGTAAGGCTGGCGCCAGCGGCATTGTCGAGAATGCTTGAGTTCGTAAGAGTGCTGCTGGAATCGATATAAAGCGTACCACCGATATTGTTGAGCGTGCCGGAGTTGGCGAGGTTGGCGCCAGCGGTATTGTTGAAAGTGCCGGAGTTCGTGAGCGTGCTGGTGGAATCGATATAAAGCGTGCCACCGGAGTTGTTGAGCATGCCGGAGTTGGCAAGGTAGCCGCCAGCGGTATTGTTGAAAGTGCCGGAGTTCGTGAGCGTGCTGGTGGAATCGATATAAAGCGTACCACCGATATTGTTGAGCGTGCCGATGTTGGAAAGGACTTCGCCAGAGGTATTGTTGAACGTGCCGGAGTTGGTGATAGTGCCGGAGTTGAAGCTTGCACCAGAAACCAGACTCAGACTCGCCCCGGCGCCGATATTCAAACCATTGCCACTGGCAAGCTGCAGGCCCTCAGCATTCCCGTTTGTGCCTAGGGTGACGCTGACCGTACTTGTTCCATCCAAGATGCAGGCATTTGTTGAAGCGTCCGGCGTGCCACTCGTCCAGTTACCGGCAACACTCCAAGAGCCGGTGCCATCGCTCCAAGTTGTCGAAGGACCAACTAACTTACCGCACTGGGCCCCCGCCTGTCCTGCAGCGAACGAGAGGGACAGCATCAGCATGAGTAGGAAGGGTAAGGCGCAGGATGCCATCCCGAAGGAACGATGGGAAAGGATTGCTGGGCTTGCCATAAAAGAGAAAACTGAACACTTCATGGGTCCTCCTCAACCATCAAGCGTAAGCGTCCGGTGAGAACCGTCTTGACGATGGCGATGTGCTAGGCGGTGACGACGTGTTCATCGGCGGATGCTGCTGCGAGGTTCCAAGGCAAGAGATCGTCGATACGGTTGATCGGGTGAGCAGCGATGCGCGATAGAACATCTCGCAGATAGCTTTCCGGATTTAAGTCGTTCAGTTTGGCTGTTCCGATCAAGCTGTAAATGGCGGCCGCGCTCTCACCGCCTCGATCCGATCCCGCGAACAAGAAGTTCTTTCTGCCCAGAGCAACCACACGCAGGGCTCGTTCCGCCGCGTTGTTGTCGATTTCGAGCGCGCCGTCATCACAGTAGCGCAGCAGCGCTTTCCAGCGTCCTAGCGCGTAGCGCACCGCCAGCGCCGTATCCGATTTTCTCGACAGCTTCCCCAGCGTCTCCTCCAGCCATTGCTGGAACGATTCCAGCAATGGCCGGCTACGCTGGTTGCGGATCTCACGTCGCTCTTGTGCGGGAAGTCCCCGGATTTCTTTTTCTACGGCATACAGCTCAGCGATTCGTTCCAGGGCCCTGGTTGCGGTCTGTGATTTGTGCGCTTCCACCAGATCGTAAAATTTCCTGCGCACGTGCGCCCAGCAGGCCGCTTCCTCAATCCGTCCCGTTTCGTAAATCTGATCGAACCCGGCATATCCATCGGCCTGCAGTGTTCCCGTGAAGCTACGCAAGTGCTGCTGCGGATGTTCGCCCTTGCGATCGGCCGAGTAGCAGAACCAGACCGCCGGTGGCGTTTTATCGGCTGCCGGCCGGTCATCGCGTACATAGGTCCACAACCGTCCCGTCTTGGTCTTTCCCAACCCCGGCGCCAGCACCGGAACCGGCGTGTCATCGGCATGAAGTTTGTGTCCCGACATCACGTGTGCTCGTAACGCTTCGACCAGCGGCGCCAGCAGCCGGCTCGTTCCACCTACCCATTCCGCCAGGGTCGAGCGATCGATTTCCACGCCTTCGCGCGCGTAGATCTCCGATTGACGATATAGCGGAAGATGATCGCTATACTTCGAGACCAGCACATGCGCCAGAAGTCCCGGCCCCGCGATACTTCGCTCGATCGGTCGGCTCGGCGCAGGAGCCTGTACGATGCGATCACAACCGGCACAGGCTAGCTTCGGGCGAACCTGGCGGATCACTTTGACTCGCTCGGGCACATATTCCAGGATTTCCGTGACATCTTCCCCTAGATGTTTCAGTTCTCCGCCGCAGTCCGGGCAAGCCTTCTGTTGCGGCAGGTACGTTTCGACTTCACGCCGCAGATGCGCAGGCAGCGGCCGCCGCGCCGGCCGTGCCGCAACGGTTTCCTCGGCGATCACTCGAGGCGATTCCGCTTCCAGCGCTCGGCTCTGCTCCAGTTCTCCCAGCCGCAACTCCAGCTGCTCGATCTGGCGATTCACTTTCTCCGAAGATCGTCCGAACCGCATGCGGCGAAGCTTGGCCAGCAGCAGCTTGAGATGTTCGATCTCCGCATCGCGGGACAGCAGTTGCTCGTGATGCAGCAGGATTTGCCTGTGCTGGTCTACGATCAGAGCTTTCAGTTCACGGGGATTGAGCGCTTCCAGGTTGGGAAGAATGTGATTCATTGCAGGAAAATATAGCGCAGTTGTTTTACAGTGTGATTAAAATCGCTCGGAAAAAACTAAAATATTTTCATTCACACCGCGATTTGCGGATCATAGCTGCGCACCGGACGCCGCCAGTCGATTCCCTCAAGCAACATCGACAGCTGGGCCTGCGTCAGAGACACCGCTCCGCTCGCCGCTTGCGGCCAGATGAATCTCCCGCGCTCCAGTCTCTTCGCAAACAAGCACAGCCCATCTCCGCTCCACCACAGAACTTTGATCAAGTCCCCACGCTTGCCACGAAACACGAATACGTGACCGGAGAACGGATTTTCCGCAAGCGCCGTCTGCACCATCCCGCTCAGTCCCGTGAACCCGCGCCGCAGATCGGTTACCCCAGCCACGATCCAGATTCGTGTTCCTGCCGGCATCCCGATCATCCCAGTAAACACCCGAGGACGAATCGCAGAACCTCTACGTCCACACGGCCTGCTATGCGTACCTTTCCCTTGGGAAGTTCGAGCTTCAGGGTTCCTGTTGCTGACTCACCATATGAACTGCGCGGGTTTGCTGCCTGTACTACGATTTCCTTCGACACCGTCACAGGAAGCAACTTTGATGAGCCGTTGTCTCCCAGACGCCCTTCGCGATACTGCTTTCGCCACTGGAATATCTGGTTCGCGTTCACCGCGTACTTCTGTGACAGCTCCGCTACCGAGATCTTGCCCTCAAAACTCTCCTCTGTGATCCTGCGCTTCGCCTCGACCGTCCAGCTTCGCCGTCTCTTACCAATCGTGTCCACTTAGCCCTCGTGGGCACTTCTTTAGTGCCCACGATCACCCTTACTTATTCGCCCTCACTTCGTCCAGACGGTTCAAACCAGACGCTTACAATCTTCCGACTCGATCACCCTCACCAAATCGTTCGTCGAGGCGTGCAAGCCCGACAACCCCTCGGTCGTTGTGGATACGTTGAACGTTTGGCGTGAACGCGTCATGCAGCTGCGGGAGGATAACGGGCAATACGGAAATTATTCCGGGACAGAAGTCCGCCCGTACGAAGCTTCACCAGATACGTAACGATAAACGCGCTTGTGGTCATTAATTGACCCACTCCCGGGATTGTCAGCAACTCGGAAGTATTCGTGGGGCAGATACAGAACCTGTCTCAGTTTAGGGGTTCACTCCAGGACGCCCCTGCTTTTGCAGCAGTAAGTAAAGACAACCTGACTTGGGACACTGCTCTTCGTTCCCGGCCAAAATTCGCAAGTGGCTGTAACCGTGTTCTACCGAGAAGTCCATTACTTCCGAGCAGCCCGTTATTCGAACAAGACTTCGGAAGGCGAGTTGCGGCACACGTGATCCAACCGTTCTACATACGAAGGCCTTAATGTGCCTTCTTCGAGACACGAGCGACCAACTCGTCCAATCTCGAAAGCAAAAGCTTTAGGATGGGAGACGCGTTCGACTTTTTGTAGCCGAGGACAAGCTCGACAGTCGGCGTGTCTCCCTTGAGAGGACGGCTCGTTACAGACCGGGTGAGAAAGTTCTTGGCGTAAGCAGGTAAGAGCCCTACGCCGCCCGTCGACGCTATTAAGGACACTCCCATGACGACGTGCTCCGTCTCGTGATCTGGCGTGATATTGATTCCGGCCCGCTTCAAGTAATCGTCGATGACCGCACGCAGCACAGGAGCCGTGTGCGACACGCCCACGAATGTCTCGCCCAGTAGATCCCCAGGACTGATGGCTTTGCGCTTAGCCAGACGGTGGTCACTAGGCAAAACCACCACCAAGGGCTCCTTGACGAGAGGACGGAATGCCAACTCTGGCACGCCTTGCTCACGCCGAAGAAAAGCTGCATCGACGTTTCCCTTCACAATAGCATCGGCGAGCTGTGGCGAGTATTGACTCGATATCATCACGTCGATGTTGGGCAGTTCGTCGCGCAAGATCCGCAACGCTTCGGGCATCCACGTCAATTCGTGTCCGGTGAGAAAGCCTATCGAGAAGCACGGCTTGGCGGGATGAGCGACTCGGCGAGCAGCTCCGGTTGCCGCTTCAACCTGCGATAGCGCCGAGCGGGCGTGTTCGAGAAACGCTCGACCCGCGGGTGTCAGTTCGATACCGCGAGCGCGGCGCGTCAGGAGTTGCGCGCCTACCTCGTCCTCAAGGTCCCGAATTTGCCTACTCAACGAAGGTTGTGACGTGTGCAGCGTTTGCTGTGCTGCCACCGTCAGACTTCCAGCTTCGGCAACCGCGATGAAGTAGCGTAGATGTCGTAATTCCATTCCCCACTCCCATGCTTGTAGAGCATCCCTCCCATCTTAACAAGGTATGCTCCAAGCTGCGACTAACGGCTAACATTCTAATCTAACGAGGTGATTGGGATTCGTTGAGCGAGCAATGAGATTTCGGCTCATGCCTGATGAGCATACGTCTAATTCTAGGAGGAGCCACATGTCAAAGAAATTGGAAGGAAAGATTGCACTCGTTACGGGCGGCTCGCGCGGCATTGGTGCCGCAATCGCCAAGCGTCTGGCCGCGGACGGAGCGGACGTGGCCATCACCTACACGAAAGGTGCCGATGCGGCCGCGTCAGTCGTCAAGGAGATTGAACGCGCAGGCCGAAGGGCGATCGCAATTCAGGCGGACGCCGCGGACGCCGAAGCCGTTAAAGCCGCGGTCGAAAAGACGTTTGCCACCTTCGGTCGACTGGATGTGCTGGTGAACAATGCCGGCACGGCCATTCCGAAACCGTTCGAAGAGGCGACGCTAGAGGAGATGGATCGTGTGCTCGACATCAATGTCCGTGGCGTGTACGTCGCGACTCAGGCGGCGCTGAAGCACATGAAGAGCGGCGGTCGCGTCATCACGATCGGTTCGGCCGTCGGCGAACGTGTTGCGGCACCCGGGCTTGTGCCATACGCGGGCACGAAGGGGGCCGTCAAGATGTTCACTCAGGCGCTGGCCAGAGAGATCGGGAGCCGGGGCATCACGGTCAACAACGTGCAGCCGGGTCCGATCGATACGGATTTAAATCCCGCCTCGGGTGATTGGGCGGTGCCGCAGAAGGCCGCCACAGCGCTCGATCGTTACGGGCGTGTGGATGAGATCGCTGCGATGGTGGCGTTTGTCGCCGGTCCGGAGTCCTCGTACATTACCGGGGCGAATCTTACCGTGGATGGCGGAATGAACGCCTGAAGCAACGCCCTCGAAGTCACGTTGCGAATGGAGGCATTGAAGTGAATAGGCAGGTCCGAAGACACGCATATATCACGTGGAGGAAGGTGACCAATGGCTAATGTGGTGAAGAAATACAGCATCTCTTATGAGCTAGCACAGAAAATGGTAGATGCAGCGGTGGCGAAAGCCAGAGAACTTGGCGTTAGCGAGAACGTAGCGATTCTCGACGACGGCGGAAATCTCAAGGCCTTTGGCAGGATGGATGGCGCCCCGATCCCTACCACTGAGATGGCCCAGAACAAGGCATACACAGCTCTGTTCGGCGTCTCCACGCAGGAGTTTTTCAACTTTATCCAGAGCGACCCATCGCTTTTGGCCGGCATCCCCACGCTTGCGCGTATGGCGGCGTGGGGTGGAGGGTTTCCCATTAAGGTGAACGGAGAAGTTGTCGGGGCGATCGGGCTGAGCGGTGCGCCCACAGTGCAGAACGACATCGACTGCGCGAAA
>DATNNE010000191.1:0-19295 GCA_035601995.1 Terriglobales bacterium | reverse complement strand
AGCAAAGCAGGAGCGGGACAGGCTCAACAAGGTTATCGCACTCCTGGAATCGGACACGCCGGCAGCACCCGCCGCCAAGCCGACCAAGAAAAAGAAAAACGGGCACCAGTGGACAGAGGCAGAGCGCAAGGCAATGAGCGTGAAACAAAAAGCCCTGTGGGCTGCTAAGAAGAAGTCTAAGAAGGCATAAGTCCACTCGTCCTAGTTGGCGGCAATCAACGCAAATCTCTGCTGTTGAAACCAGGAACGCCAATGTCGGCACCGGCTGCCATCCTCTTGGCTCAAGGAAACGTCATTTCCATAAAGGCCGATGATACCGCGCGTGCGTGAAGAACTGCTTACTCTAAGAGCAAGTGATCGGCAAATAATCAGCTAATCTCTGCGAGCCACGCGCGAACCGCACCGACCTCACGACAGGCCGCGAGAACTCTGTTCCAAACGAAGGCGAGATTTCGATAATGCTCTCCGGGGGGAGAAGAATGAGGGATTCTTGACTCTCAAGCGAAACTAGACGAGAATTGCTTCCTTCCCCTCGAACGAAAGATATCGGCCTAGGTTCTGCTCCACGATTGTTGGATTAGTACAGATAACTAGGAATTATCCGTGCCGCTGGCATCTACGCCCGAAGGTCCTTCCAGCATTATCGGCATCTCGTTTGATGGACTTGCGGTCTCCGGAATCGTAAATGGATTTTTGAATCTAGCTGCTGTACTCCGCGGCGACAAGCTTCGCGTCCTCTTTGATCTTGGGTTTGACATTACCGCTGGAAGGACGGTGGAGTTAGATTGCGCCTTCTTCCCCCATTGGGTCGAACCAATTCGGTGCATCGGCGGCACGCGCCCGCGAGGTTATTCCAGTCAGATCGTCAAGGAAGCGCGAGATCGCGTGATAGGTGGCACAAGCATCGGCATGTCCAGGGCTTATGACGACGTATGTAGCGACTTGGCGAAGCTGCTGGTAACAACATTTCTCAGAGAGAACCTTCGCTTTCTCATCGTAGAGAACGGCACACTCCCTGACAACCCTCTGTTTACCGAGGCCATCTATCGAGCCGTCGCCGAATATGGCGCTCGGCGGAAACTAGGGAAATATGTCCTCTGGAGGGACCACGATCTCATGTGGTCCGCCGAGCCACATCTCTACGGAGCCTATCCCTATCCAGGGGTCCGAAAGCCCGAAACCGGCGAACACATTCATTACGCGGTGATGAACGAGTGGATGCGGAAGCGGATGCAGTCCTGGGCTCCGTCTGCTACCTACCACGTCATCCCAAATCGCTATCTGTACCCGGCTCCGCAACAGACAAGCCGTCAGTCACTCCGAGCCGCTTACGCGATTCCAGAAGATGCTTACTTGGTCGCGCGCTGTACGCGGGTCGTGCCGCAGAAAACCATTGAACGCGACCTGCGCCTTCTGGTTGAACTCCAGCAACGATTGAGAGCTGAAGGCAATCGCAGAAAGGTCTTTTTATTCGTAACCGGCCCAACGCGAGAGGATAAGGCTGAATTCGATCGGTTGCGCTCGATCAGCCTACAACTTTCCATCGCCGAGCAGGTGGTGTGGGGTGACGGACTTCTTCCTTTCAACACTCTTATGCTCGATCCCATCCTCGAAACCAATCGCTTTTCAATCCGTGACCTGTTAGTCGAGTCGGATCTGAGCTCATTCCTGACATCCTACGACTACGAGGCTTTTGGAAACCCTCCAGGTGAAGCGATGGCGATGGGAGTGCCGTTCATCTCGACTACATACGAGTTGTATCACGAGGTGTACGGCAGCAAGGGTGCTATAGCTCCTTTGCTGCCGATAGATCGCTCCAGTTCGGCTGGAGAACCTATTCCCGAATCTTTCGTAGCGTGGACGTTCCGTGCGTTAACGGACCACGACTATCGGGAGCAGATCGCAAAGCAAAATATGGAGGTTTGCGAGCGATTCTTCTCCCAGGAGGCTCTGGAGCGACAAGTGAGAGAGATCTTTCCTGACGCATTGGATTAAGCGGGCTTGGCGACTAATTGCACTCGTCAGGGCTTTGGATAGGAAGTGCTCAAATCTCTAAGGTCGACGGAAGCGCAAAGGCTCCCAATCCTAGGAGCGCCTCTGCTTGCGCGGAAGTTAGGCCCGTTACCCCGGAAATGTTCATTCCTTCGTATGGTCTGGGCGGTCGCAGCGTCTTCGGAGTTACAACGGACGAGAGGTCCGGCAAATGCCACAAGCGAATAGAGCCGTCATCACCCGTAGTCGCGACCGTTTCACCGTTGATGTTCGCTGCCAGGCTCCAGAGTGCCCCCTGACTAGCCTTGATCTCGGCCTCACACGATCCTTTATCAACTGTCCATCTTCGGAGCATTCCGTCCTCACTTCCGCAGAGAAATGAAGCTCCTCGATCGCAAAAGGCGCCACACAATACCTTGCTGCCAACGGCGAAGGTTGCGGTACGTCTCCTCTGGTCCAGATCCCAAATGATTACTGTGCCATCTTCGCTACAAGTTGCCAGCGTCTTGTCAAAAGCAACTACAGCATTTAGCCCCTCTCGATGCCCCCCAAGCTCGCGCTTGTGCTGACTGTCGGCAACGGAAACCAGCCAGGCTCCATGCTCGTTTCCTCCTGCGGCGAGCGAACTTCCATCCATACAAAACGTAATGGAAAAGATGCGCTTCATTGTACCTTCAATGGCCGCCAGCCTATTTCCAGCCGAGATCTCCCAGATGAAGATCTTTCCATCTTCTCCAGCACTAGCGATGAGTCGCGAATCGAGGTCGAAGGCCACTGACCGAATCCAGTCAACGTGACCGCGCAGTACGTGCCTGCAGACTCCAGACTGTAGATCCCATAACCTGACGGTGAGGTCATCGCTGGCGCTCGCTATCCAGCGCCCGTCGGAACTTGTGGCCACTGCCCACACCCTGCTTTCATGTCCACGCAACTCAAGCTTTGTGCTGCCGTCGCGGACATCCCAAACCCGCACTACCCCGTCTTCATTCCCCGCCACTAGAAAGAGTTCGTCAGAGGTAAACGCCAGCGCCCAAGTCTTGTTTGAATATCCGCGTAGAGTTGTTAGACACTGACACGTATCCATGTCCCACAGGCGTACAGCACCGTCCTCACTACCAGTGGCGAGAGTGCGCTCCTTCGGGCTGCATCCGACAGCATAGACTCGGGCCGCAGCAACTTGGAGTTGGCCAACGCACTCATTCCGCGCAACGCTCCAGAGACGTACTGTATGGTCGTCGCTAGCGCTTGCGAGCACGTCGCCTGAAGCGCTAAACGACAGCGACTTGATACTCCCGGAATGCCCTGAGAGGGCTGCCAGATGCTGCCCGTCTGTTGGTCGCCAAAGGTTGATTTGATGATCTTCCGATCCAGTTGCCAGTATGTCACCCTGCGGCGAGAAGGCGAGAGCGCGAATTCGTGACGCGTCCACAGTCTTATCTGTGAGAAGAACCGGGTGTTCAAGATCAGGTAGAAGAAAGAGGCTCACAATACCGCTGCTCCCTGCGACGGCAAGTAGCCGACCGTCCGGACTGAACGAGACGCAGGCAAGAAAATCCGTGTCTTTTGTTGCGGGAATGACACAATTTCCGCTGCGAAGGTCCCAAAGGCGGCATGTACCATCTTCGCTCGCGCTCGCGAGAGTCTCGCCATCGGGGCTGAAAGCGAGGGAGTAAACCCAGCTATTGTGTCCGAGTAGGACATTGGAGCATCGGCCGTCATGAGCGTTCCAGAGTCGTATCGTGTTGTCGAAGCTGGCACTCGCCAAAGTTTGACCGTCAGGACTGAATGTTACATCGCGGATTGCATCTGAATGTCCAACGCAACGCTTGTGGAGTTGACTGTTCGCAGCGAAGAAGATGCGAACTTCGCAATTATCGTCTCCGACCGCTATTAACTCGCCATCGGGGCTATAGGAGAGAGCGAAGACCGTACCAAACGGATATCGAAACGTCGTATGGCGAAAATCAGCGAAGGAGAAGTCCGTGGAATGGAGGGCAATGTTGTGCAAGCAGGCCTGCCAGACTGGAAGGTGAGAGAAATCCAAACCGTGCAGGTCAACATTCAAGCGCGATAGCAAGTGGATGATGTTTCCGGCCGCGTATCCCGGCTCACCAGCCCTCTTGCGTCGCCACGTGTTTAGCAGCCTAATCAGGAACGTTACCAGGTCGTGGCTGTGGACGGAAGCAAGACGCTCTGTTATTGGGGCAAGAACTAGACGCTCTTGACTGTCGCGAACATTCTCTTTTGCCGTCGCTTTGACGAGCGAATAGAGGTTGAACAGCTTCAGGGCATCAAGTGCGACATCAGGAAAATCAGCCGGGTCGCACGCTTCTTGCTGCGTCAACTCCTCGCGCGCTGTAACCAGTGCGGAGATCATCCCCTCTACGAGCTTCGAGGTGGCATGTTCGATCAGAACGGGCTGAAGAGCAAAATGGCCGCTCACCACGCGCTCCAGCGGTATCCTGCGCTGTAGGTTCTGGAGCGTTGATGTGATGTTTAGCCGCGAAACGTGAGAGACAAGATCGTCATAAAGTGTCGCTAGACTGACCGGTTCACGCTCGATGGCGAGCCAGTATACAAGCTCCATCTCCTCTTTCGTTAGGCGGTCCAAGTGCCAGTCAAGGAGTTCCTGCAAATCGGCGAAGACTGGCCGGCCGGCGCCGAGAAACGCTGACAGATCGCCGCCGAACACCTGATCGATATGACGCGCCGCGAGTTCCAAAGCAAGGGGATTGCCATTGTAGAGCTTGACAACTCTGTTCCAGTGGGCGTCGTTACCAGAAAAGGTTGCGATCTGCGCGAAGAGGCTCCGGCTTTCGGATGGGCCGATTCCGGTGAGAGCAAGCGAACGCACTGGCTTTCTTACGCCTTCTAGATCCGCAATCGCCCGCGGTTTCTCGCGGCTTGTCAGCAGGAGACAACTCTGATGTGTTGTCTTCGCCACCTGCTCGAAGAATGCGCCGTAGGACTCGTAACCGTCTCGGTAGCGCATCGTGGGATCGCCGGGTTTTAGAACAGCCTCAACGTTGTCAAGGATCAGCAGGCATCGCTGATCGTGCAAGCAAGCCAAGATATGCTCGATCTGCTGACTCTGCGAGTGCGTAGCCCCACGACGATGCTCTAGCAAGAAATCCAACACGTCATTGAAGAGATCCTCGGGAGGAGGCGCATTGAGGAGAGACCTCCACATTACATAGTCGAACTGGCCTTGAATACCGGTTGCCAGTGTCGATGAGGTGTTCTCACTTCGATTGCCTCCTCGCCCGAGACAAGTAGCTAGATCCGTCTTCCCCACTCCGCCCAGGCCAGTGATAAGTACGACTCGACAGGAATCACCCAATATCCACGATTTGAGCAGTTCTGCTGTCGCCTCTCGGCCATACAGCAGTGACACTGCCGGCGCTCCATCCCAATCATGCCGCGAGGACTCGGGCTGTCGAGCCCTAGGGGAAAATTGTTGGGGAGGTCCGGCATTTGAACGGGTGAGTAACACGGGAGTCAAATGCTCCGGAATCCCGGCAAGTTGAATGGCATTCCGGCCAAGATCAAAAGCGAATTCGATTGATTCGCCAGCCCCCAGGGCATCATAGAACGCCGTTGAGAACTCGATTGCCGCTGAATCCCCAATCGCTTTGTTCATTCCGACGACGGAATCTATATGGCGGACAATCGCATGCGCTTGAATCGCTGAATAGCATGCGTTGAGGACTACGCACTTGGTGTAGCTGGAGAAGAGCCTGAAGAGCTCCGCGAGTGCGTCGGCATGCACGAGTTGCCCTTCTAGCACGATGCCAGCTTCACCTGCCCCATGTCCACAAAAGTGGACGTAGGCCGGTCTATTGTCGAGCAACGCTCGACGAAGATCCATAGGTCGAGTTGCCCATTGCTGCTTTATCTCGAAGTGTTTGCGCGAGTGGCGCAGGCCGTTCTGGATTTCCCGAACCTCCTGGTCGAGGCGTAGGTGATGCGTCTCGATCGGGTTTGCCGCGAAAATCAGGATCGTTTCTGGCGTTTCATTCGCCATTGTTTCGAGGAGATAATTCCTAGTTATCTGTACTCACCGGATCGGCCCCGCTTGGAAGTCGCACCCGGCCGGGCCCGTTTACATCGATCGAGCTTTCCGGTATAACGAAAGCCTTTATTTTCTGTTGGTTGAGGTGCAGCAGATATGGGCCAGGGGACAACCTACATGGACTTGAAACGGGCGGGTCAGGAGTTTCTGAGTGGTTATTTTTCAACGCATGATCGTAGGACCAAAACCAAAACAGCCTATGCCAACGACCTCAAGCAGTTCCAACAATTCGCCGCCGAAGGCCTAGATTTGCAGTCTTTGAGCGGTACGGTCATCGAACAGTGGGCTGCGCATTTGCGGCACGAAGGCTATATGCCGGCCTCTATGCGACGGAAAATCGCCGCCGTCAAAGTGTTTTGCTCATATTGGGTCCGCAAAGGAGAACTGAAGGAGTCGCCTTTTTGGCGCGTGAAGTTAAGCATCGGCAGAATCCAGCAACTCCCCAAGAGTTTGAATGAGCGCGACATGGGTGCTCTGCTTACGCAAGCCCGGGTGCGCCATGCGGTTGGGGCTTCCTACCCCAAAGGGCCTCTAAATGCTCAAGGCAGGCGAGCGATGGGTGCAACTTATCGGGCGCTACGAGATTTGGCACTCGTAGATCTCTTGTTTGCGACCGGAATCCGAGTGGGCGAAGCGTCAACGCTCGACATTGAAGATTTTGCCGCTCAGGATGGTGTGTTCATGATCAAAGGGAAAGGAGGACGCCATCGTCTCGCATTTGTGGTGCAGTCAGAAGCTCTTCAGGTTCAACAGAATCATCTAGTGGCGAGGGCGAGACTCGAAACGGAGAGTCATGCACTCTTTCTCAATGCTTCCGGGAAGCGACTCTCAACTCAGGGCATCGCGAAGACTATCGCCCGCTTGCGGCGGGAGGCCGGAATAGAACGGCACGTGACGCCTCATATGCTGAGGCATACAGTTGCAACTATGCTCCTGCGGAATGGAGCCGACGTCCGCGTGGTGCAAGAGTTCCTCGGACACGCCTCTATTGCTACCACGCAACGATATACACATATCACTAAGGAGCACCTAATCGACGTGCTGCGGAAGTTCCACCCTTCATCGAGTCTAAAATTGGCCGGCTGACGGACTACGCTGTGCGTGAAGAACTGCTTACTCTAAGAGCAAGAGAGCAAGTGCTCGCCGAATAATCGGCTAATCTCTGCGAGCTGCACTCGAACCGCAGCGACCTCCTCACGGGCCACATGATGCCTTCTTAAGAACTTCCGAACCGCTCGGTCTGTTAGGCCGACCCACTTCCTCTGATCTACGAGTTCAGCGCATTTTCTGCAAGCCGCCCATGACCCTACGGCAACTCCGTGGACAAAGACTGCCTTTCCTTTTGAGGAGAAATTAGCGCACCGATACGCCTTAAACACCGGGGGGGTGCAGCAGAAGTCGCAATAGTTTCCGCCCAGGGGAACGACGCACGGAGCGGTCGTCATAGGGAAGTCTTGCGGCTTGTGTGCGGAAGACATAAAAAGGGACGGAAAAATCTCCTCGGGGGGAGGAGAGGGCGCCTGGCGCAATGACAAGCTGCCAATGCCCCCCCGCAGGCATGGCCTCAAAACCTTGCGGAGCGCCCTGTGGTTTAACTGTTAGGAGGCAATGCGCGCATCTCGTCGTTCCTTTCCGGTACTAAACGTACCAACCGTCCCGTAGTGTACCAGAGTAACGGTATGCGTACCAGAGGAGTGGAATCGCGTTTATCGCCCGTACCAGACAATCGGTATGAATGAAGCGATCAACCTCGAAGTCCCTACAGGTGCGTTTCGGAATGCGCATTAAACGGCTTCGGCAGTCCCGTGGTTGGAGCTTCACGTATCTCGCCGTGGTCAGCGGCCTAGCTAAAAACACTGTGGTCGAGGTTGAGAGCGGCCGAACCGAGGCGCGGCTCAACACGATTGCGGCCCTCGCCGGTGCATTTAACAAGACCTTGGGAGAACTCCTGCGTGGTTTGTGAACTGCATCCACGACATGTATCACACTCGGTAGCGCCCGGCTGTTGTGGGCAGGGCACCGTGGGAGTGCCCTTCGGCGTGAGCATACGCCCAATCCCCTTGCTAAGTAACAGCAGGCTCTTTCGATCTGCCATGATCTCCCCATGTGCGGGCGTTACCGACTTACGCGAAGAAAGCACCTCGTCGAAGAGTATTTCGACAGCGGGGGAGAAGTGGACTGGACGCCTCGCTACAACGTCGCCCCTACTCACCCCGCCCTATCATCCGGCAGAATCCCAAGGAACCCGGGCGTGAACTTTCGCTAGTCCGTTGGGGTCTGATTCCATGGTGAGCGAAAGACCCGTCTGGCGCTGCCGGAATGATTAACGCGAGATCCGAGACGGTGGCGGACAAACCCGTATTCTGTGACGTGTTGAAATTTCGCAGATGCCTCGTTCTCACCGACGGCTTTTACGAATGGCAGAAGACGGGCAAAGCGAAGCAGCCATATTGTTTTGAAGTCAACGACGGGCAGTTGTTGGCTTTCGCGGGGCTGTGGGAGATGTGGAAAGATCCGGCCCGCAAGATACTGGAGACGTGTACGATTCTAACCACAACTCCGAATGCCGTGATCTCAGCCGTTCACGACCGGATGCCAGTCTCGACCGTGATAACTACGACCTCCAGCTTGATCCAGGAACGAACGATGCTCGTATTGCGTCCGAGATGTTGAAGCCCCTACAGTTCCCATTTGATGCGCTGCTATCCGGTCAGCAATCGGGTCAACCACGCGGCCAACGATGACGCGGAGTGCTCGACTCCGATTAAGCTCATTCAGAGTCCGCCCCTTCTCTTTTCGCAACCGGAGTGCCGGAGGCGGGTCTCTTGCTGAATCAGATGCTCAAGAAACTATCAGCGTTCCTCGGCGCGTCACCTCCTCCGATTCAGATGTCGTCTGGCGCCTATCTCGGGAACCAGGCGACCCTCCCGTGATTCATGCCGTTGAGAATATCGAGGGTCAGAGACCTGTGCAAGCCGACCGGGAAACGGTTTCGACCGAATTCTGCGTCTCGGGTACCGGAATACGCCTCACGCTGAAGGCTGATTGCCGATGAGAAGGTCTGTCCATCGTGTCCCTTTCGGTCGGGTTTATCCGCCTTATTGAGATGAAAGGCAGATCCACTGCTGGGATGCGGTAAAAGCTTTGGAAAATCTAGGAGGAAGTTCTATGAAATTGGCTTGCGTTCTTCTGGTGTTCGGACTTACGTTTCCAGTAATCTCTATTGCACAAGATTGTGCAGGAGATGTGCCAGCCCACCTTGAGTGGTGTTCAAGGGACCACGGCTTCAACGAGGGTGCCAGCTGCGGTTTAAACGCCTTAGCTGGAACTGGGGTACCATTGCCAGCGCCCGTCGGACAGGCCATTCTGGGCAATGTTTGGGACCGCACGAACATGATGGGCGCTACAGAGATGGCGTGGAAAGCTGGTGCGACCGGTCAAGCGGTGGAAGCAGCGCTGTGTTGCCAGATTCACAACTCTGGCGCATACCAGTGTTTGTCTTCCCATCGCGATGTCATTGCGGCGTGGCTTAGCAGTAAGTGACGCTACCCCACCTCCGATTGATTGGCGTCGAGCATGGTCAGCATTGAGAAGGGCCGCGCCCCAAAGCGCGGCTTTTCCTTCACGATTCAGGCAGCATTTCTCGTCCGGCCTCGTGAAAGTAGGACACTTTCCGATTTCCGCTCTATCCCTTCAAAGAACTAACCCCCACGGGCACGGGCGACGGCTCTCATTCCTTTATTTGTTAAAAGCGCGCGGTCATACACCGGTCCAGAGCTTGCCACTTCTCTACCGGGCCGTCGCTTTGTTCTGCAGTCTCCTCGCTGGCCATCGCGGTGAAAATAGTCGTCAATCAAGGTCCACCTATAGTTCCCTCCCAGTACCATTTAGAAACCTGAAAATGCGCCTGCCTCCAGCTCTGAAATGGAGTTCCTGGGTTACAATGTCAGCCACCTTGCGGGAGTAGGCCACGTGATATCCGAACCTGGCGAAGTCACCCAGCTACTTATCGATCTCCGCGCGGGAAACCAGGATGCCGAAGCCAAACTTATCCCCTTGGTTTATGCGGAGCTTCGGCGCCTGGCTGCGCACTACTTACGCGGAGAACGTGTCGATCACACCTTGCAGCCAACAGCTCTAGTTCACGAAGCTTATCTCCGCCTGACAAAATTGCATGAAGTCGATTGGCAAAGCCGGTCGCATTTCTTCGCCACGGCCGCTACAGTGATGCGGCGAATTTTAGTTGATCACGCACGGGCGCAGCAGGCCGGCAAGCGCGAAGCGTTGCACAATGCGGTCAGTCTGGAGGATGCGCTGGTTGTATCTCCCGAGCGTTCCACCGAACTGATCGCACTCGACGAAGCGCTCAATAAATTGGCCCAACTTGACGCACGGCGCAGCAGGATCGTAGAACTTAGATTTTTTGGCGGCTTGAGCGAAGAAGAGATCGGGACCGTGTTGGGCATATCGGCGCGCACGGTGAAGCGCGATTGGCGAATCGCGAAAGCCTGGTTATTCGACGAACTTAACACCGGCTCCGCGTAGCCGGACATAAAAAGGGCTCTGGTTTTTCTTTTGACACTACAACGAACACGACTGGCTTGGTATGACTTCTGCCCGATGGGAGCTTGTTACGCGGATATTCGACGCCGCTCTCGATCAACCTCAGAGCGTGTGGAACGACTTTGTCCGGCGCGAGTGCAAAGGCGACCACGAGCTCGAAGCTGAAGTGCTCCGGCTGCTGGCCGCCGACCAAGAAGCCGGCAGCTTCCTCGAAAATCCTGCACTCATTTCAGTCGCTGCACGGTCGTTCCCGCTACCCCTGCTCTCAACAGGGAGCGTCGTTTCCGGCCGCTTTGAGATCCTGCGCTTCATCGGTCAGGGCGGCATGGGACAAGTCTATGAAGCGCTCGATCTCGAACTAAAGGAGCGCGTCGCTCTGAAAGCCATCCGCCCGGATATCTCTTCGGATCCGCGTATGCTCTCTCGCTTCCGGCGGGAGGTCCAACTGACCCGCCGCATCACACATCCCAACGTCTGCCGCACCTTCGATATCGAGCGGCATTCCTCAAGCGAGGGCGGTGGCGGCAACCTCACCTTCCTCACCATGGAACTGCTGGAAGGCGAAACACTAGCCGACCGCTTGCGCCGTGAGGGACGCCTGACCACGACCGCCGCGCTGCCGCTGGTCCTGCAAATGATCGAAGCCCTCAGCGCGGCCCACAGCGTGGGCATTATCCATCGTGACTTCAAGCCTTCAAATGTGCTGCTGGTTCCGTCTGATACTTTCGCGTCCGCGAGTCTGCGAGTTGTAGTGACGGATTTCGGCCTAGCCCGCGCTCTCATCCCGGAGGGACAAATTTCGGCGGACCAGTCCGCTACGTCTTTAACCGGCAACCAGGCATTGATGGGGACTTTGATCTATATGGCGCCCGAACAATTCGAGCGCGGTGAAGCTACCGCAGCCAGTGATATTTACTCGCTCGGCCTCGTGATGTACGAAATGGTTACGGGGCAGCGCCCGTTCGTCGACGATATTCCCTTTGCCGAAGCCGCAAAACGGCTAAGGCAGCTCGCCCCGTCCCCCCGGCTCTCCGTGCCCGAACTGGAACCCGCGTGGGAAGCTACTGTTAGCAAATGCCTGGACCCGGAGCCGCGGAACAGATTTCGAAGTGCGCGAGAAGTGGCGGAATGCCTGCCAGGGGCGGAGTTAATAGGCAACGGTCACAGGGCAGTATCCAATAGATCAACACACACCCCAATCGATCATTCCCGTCCTTGCGTGCTGTACCGCCGCACCCTAGTCGTTGCTGTTTGCTCCGTGTTGCTGTTGTCCCTTCTCGGTGGTTTTCTACGCCATTACATACGACGGCAAACTCCAATTCAGTTCGCCGAGCGTGATTGGATTCTCGTGACCGATTTCGGCAACCATACCGGAGAAAAGCTGTTCGATCGCATCGTCCGCGACTTGGCTGTGCAGTCCCTCAGCCAGTCCAAGTACGCTAATGTTGTTCCCCGCCTAAGCGCCTTAGAGGCCACGAAGCGCACAGGCCTCAAAGATGTGAGTTTCATTGATGAAAAATTGGGCCACCAACTCTGTTTGCGGGAGAACTACAAAGCGCTACTGACCGGAGACGTCTTCAAAGAAGGATCTCGATACGTCGTCGCCATGAAGATCGAAGTGCCAGGAAACGAGCCCTCCGCGATCTCCGACAGTGAGAGCTTCGATTCCCCTGACCAGCTCTTCGCTGGCGTGGATAGGTTGACCGCCAGAATCCGTCGAGCGCTAGGCGAATCGCTGCCTGGAATTCAAACCAATACTAAGCCTCTGGCGCAGGTCACGACGCCATCGCTGGAAGCTCTTCAGCGCTACTCAACAGCCATCGACCTTTACGGCGAAGGAGAATATGCAAGATGCATCGCCATCGCAGATGACGCGGTGGAGCGAGACCCTAACTTCGCAATGGCCCACCTGCTTCTAGCGCGTGCCTACGAGAAAATGGGTGACGAAGCGAAGTCTCGCATGCAAATGGGTTTAGCCCGCAACGAAATAAATCGCGTCGGTGAGCGTGAACAGCACCTGATCCTCGCGCTCAGTTACTCGTACCAACTAATGAATGACAAGGCCGCGGAAGAATACCAGCATTTGCTTGATATTTTCCCGGATGACGTTGATGCCTTGAAAGGGTTCGCTTATGAGGCTTTTTGGGCTGGGCATTCTGACCAAGCTATCGCGGCTCAGCGCCGAGCAACGACGCTAAGTCCTGGCGATATCGATTCCTACGACACACTCATGACTCTACTAATAAGAACAAATCGGTTTGACGAGGCCCGCGCTGTCTACAACCAAGCGCAAACGCGTCAGCTTACTGCACCCAACCTCACCTTCCTGCACGCCCTCGCGACCTGGGGCGCGGGCGACCTCTCGAATGCTCAGAAGCTTTTTGAACTCTTAGGCAATCAGGGCGGGAACTGGAAGTTGGTGGCCACGCTTTTTTCGGGCAAGCTTCTGGCATTCCAGGGCCGAATGACCGAGTCGGTCGAAGTTTTTCGAACGGGACTGGCCATGGTCCAGACGCCGGCATTGGAGTACTGGGTTCCTAATTTTCAATATCAGATAGCAAGAGCAGAGATTCTGACAGGAAATGCGACTGCCTCAAGACTAGAGAGCCAGAGACTCCAAAGAGCAGTGATAAAGGTTCCAATGCCCATCAACCTTCAACGTGGAGGCAGACTGTCAATCGCAGTTGGGGATATCCAGTCGGCTGAGCACCTCGAAGCGCTGGCGCGACGGCAAGCTGGTGCCCACCCTGACGCCTTTTCTCAAATGGAACTGTATAACCTGATGGGAGACATAGCTCTAGCATCAGGTCATCCACGTGAGGCCATGCAGGAGCAAAAAACCGCGCTGATATTCCGCCCGTGGTACACACCCTATTTCTCTTTGGGAGAGGCTTGCGAGGCTGCCGGAAATTGGAACTGTGCGATCGAGGCCTACCGCCGGTGTCTCGACTTTAAAGGGACAATGTTGAGGGACGACGCGGGACAGGATTGGGTTTTGGCACATTATTCGTTGGCAAGAGCGTACGGAAAGTCGGGAGACGAGGTCTCAGGAGAGGCCTATTCTCAGAAGTTCCTGACTTTGTTCTCGGCGGCCGATCCAGAACTGCCCATAATTTTGCAAGCGAAGAAGGGGATGACTCGATTGAGAAAGACGAATCTCAGTAAACTCGAAAAGCATTAAATCGGGCGGACTGCAACTGTACAACTTGAACTCTAATGGAGGTTTTATGAAGGACACCAGTGCTGGATGTGGAGGGCTTCCACAGGGAACGGAGGCAGGTCATGTCAGGTTCTATCTAAAGGAACCGCAACCAAATGCGGCTCGGACACAGGCCGATGACCCGGTATCGTATCTTGTTAAGATCCTGACAGGCTTGGGAAAAACTCCCACGGACTACCTGATCATCGACCCTAGCAATAGCCCGACGATAATGCTTTTGGGACAGTCCGTCCTCGATCCCGACGACGACAGGACTTGGGACTGGTACGAGGTCTGGTGCCCAAATGCGGGAGATGTGGGACTTCCCCCTGCGTCGGAAGCCGGTCACATCAAGGTTTATCCAAAGGAACCAGAGCCAAAAGTGTCGCAACTGACGGAAGACACACCCGTATCTTACCTTGTTAAGGTTCTGACGGGCCTGGGAAAGACCCCGAAAGATTACGTGACCAAGAACCCAACAATAGTGCCCATCGGCCAGGCGGTCGTAGATCCCGATGACGGCAAGACTTGGGATTGGTTTAACGTCTGGTGCCCGACCGGCCCACCCTGCGTCTACCTGCAGGAGCTATTTACGGAGGTTACAGATTAAGCGAGTTAAGTGACCCCAACAGACAGCTGCCGCCCTCCCGATACTGGCGAGGGCGGCAGCTGTTTCATTTTGTCAGCCCCCAAAAGCAATTCCTTATTTCAAGAATCCTCACCAAACTTCACTCATCCGTTTTCACTCCGCCGCTGTCCCGTTTTCCCTCGATCCCTCGCCTTACCCACTGAGCACCCGGACCCCAGCGGCGGGCTACCGAATCCGCCGTCGCGATCCCCGGGCCTAATTTGGGAGGGCGCATGGATAATCTGGCTACAACCAACCTGTCCGCAACAAGTCTGGCTACCACTCTGACCGTGCCGTTTGCCGCTGGTTTTGTGGTGCAGCGGTTTTTGGAAATTCTCGATCCCGTCACCGTCAAGTTCATTAAAGACCCCAACACCAAGAAGATCGTGCTGGGACTTGTGTCGCTGGGCATTGGGCTGGCGCTGGCGGCGGGCATGCAACTCAAGATGTTTCATCAGTTGCTCGGCAGTTCTTCGAACGATCCGCTAACCAACTGGCTGGACTACTTGGCCACCGCGATCTTCGTCAGCGGAGGCACCGAGGGCTTCAACAGCCTGCTCAAGTTCGCCAACTACAAGAAGGAATCCTCGAAGGCCGTGGCCACCGGGCAACAGCCCCAGGCGTTGCCGGACGCGCCATCAGCCCCGGCGCGATTGAGAGCGTAAGCCCCCGGGGACATGAGCCGTGCTTAGGGACCACCGACTACTGAAAAACTCGAACCGATAAGGAGAGCACCGTGACCACAACTACTTCGTCTCGCAGGACCGTAAAAAGGTTACTTGGCTTGGCACTGGCACCAATGCTTATGGCACTGACCTCCCTACCTTGCAGCGCGCAGGTCGGCCCGGTGCCCAGGAAAATGCAGTCCAGCAGGACGCCCTATACTTCCGTTTCCACAGGACGGAATGCCCCAGAGACTCCAGGCGCGCTACAGGCCGCGACCAGCCCAGTCTTCAAAAATTGCGATGTGAAGGACACAACAGCTAGCTTTGGCCAGGTTGCCTTGGGTCTTGTTGGCACGCAAGAATGCGATATCCCCATAGCCGCCGGTAATCCCATCGTCAGCATCGACATTAAAGACAACAATGGCGCCGACCCGTCGCCAATTTTTAAAAGCGTTAAGACGAAAGTCAAGGGAGACACATGCAATCCCACACCTTCTTCCCCGGACAAAACCAAGGCCGGTACTTGCACGATCGGGATCGGGTTCATGCCGGCTGACGATCATACCGCGGTGAGCGCAATCATGACCCTCACGTTCTGGGATGGTACGCAGACGCAAATCTCCCTTTCCGGCAGTGGTGGCCCCGCAGCCGGTTGCTTGTCGACGACGCACGCTTTCTTGCCACTCACCTCGGGTTTCGAACCGGGGGACATTTACCCATTCGCTCTCAAGGGCATGTCGCGAGACCTCGTCGTGGGCCTATATCAGGTTTTTGGCAACCCCATGAAAAAATCTGTGGTCAACTGCTTCTACTCGACCAACAGCCTGTTTTCTTATTTCAACCAGTTTCAATCCGTCTACAACGCGGCTTCGGGCGCGACCACGCTCAATGCCAATCTCGGCACCTTGAACTTTGCCAACGGAATGCAGCTAACAGTGGGAACGAACCCGCAGGTGGGAACCCCGAGTTCAAATTCGGGTACATCGGCTTCGACCACGCCGGCAGCCGTCGTCCCCACGCTTTCTGCCACTGCTGTGGCACAGGCGGCGCAGAACGTGCAGAATGGCAGCACCGTCGTCGCCTTCGATCTCTTCCCCCTCATCGCCCGCCAGGCGAATCCGCTGTTCTACCTTTCTACCGTGCTACGCGAGGGCGCGGACCTGCAAAAGTTCAACAACACCAGCATCACGTCCACGAACCCGTCCACGCACACCTTTGTCGGCCTCCAGAGCTATCTGCAATACAACTCCTCCAACGACGCCGCCAATTCCTCCGGCCCCGCCGGCCAGATCTTCGTAGGCGGCAGCTACGGCTACAACCTGATGAACCACACCTACTCGGTGCAAAACGGCTTTGGAGGAAAAATCAATACCCAGCTTGCGCAGGTTAGCGCGGGGATCCTGTTTAGCGGGGGCGTCAAGATCGCTGCTTACCGCGGCTTTGGGCCGTCTCAGAAATATATTGACAGCACCAGCACGGCACAGAAGACGGCCAACAACTTCCAAACCTGGTCGATCGCAATTGCATATCAATCCTCGGGCTCGGGAAAAACGAAATAAGTGAGGAGAATAAGTCAGTGCCACTTAGCGCGAGGGGGCTGCCCAGAAACCCTAGTGCGAGCGCTTGCCTAACTCCTTGATTCGTATAGAACGTGATGGGGATTCGACCACCGGTTCAGAAACAGATGTTTGTGGGCAGACCTAGAGTGATCGAATCGATCAGCTAGTCATATGCATCCAGCAAGGGGGGCTACAACGCTACAACACGAAAGGACCTTTCGTCGTGAACTGAACATCGATTTTTCACCCATGCCGAACTAGTCTCGGGAAATATCCTCAGTTGCTGTTTACCGCCCGCCCGCCTCAAAAAGTCGCAGCCAGCCCCAGAATAGAACCATCATACGGAGTAATGCGCCACCTACAGACCAACTACCGAACAAAATCGAGACGCTGAGCCCGAACCCACACCACCAAAGAGTTCGGCTGAATGCCCAGCACTCACGGGCGCCGCGCCAAAGATGGATGTCAAAAAAGACCCACTCAGATAGCGCAAAGATTCCTACGCCTAACAGAGTCGGAATCACAAGACTAGTGACTAGTTTTCGTGCCACCCTGAGCGTGAGGCAGGACGGCGTTCGGAGGACTCTGTTCCCTAGGGCTCGCAAGCTGGTTGAGATCATTCTGTAGCTTCGTGATCTGTTCATTGGCCTTGTTAAGCTCATTCTTATTTTCAGCGTATAGCCGGCTCAGATCGCTGTTCTGTCGATACAGATTTGCGCCAAATGCCAGCAATGATAGCGTCAAACCGAAAAACGCCACCAGCGAACCAATTCCCAGTTGCCGCCAAGTCCTCAGATCCTCCCTCATTTCGAAAAGCGAACTGATTATTCTGTGCGACTTCCTGTGTTGTAGAGGTCGCAGTGGGGGAGTTTTATAGAAGGAATATGTGTCCTCGCCATCTCTTTTTAAATCTTTATCTTTTGCTCCATCGATGCACTTCTTCTTTTCGTCCAAAGAGCGTCCACTTAGAAGCGTGGTCGTCTTCTCGAAATCGATAGTCGCGAAATCTTGCCCTCGCCGAATGGTGAGATCCATGTTGGTGAGGTTATAGAGCGGACACGAAAGTGCGCCCGAAAACCCCGGGTCAACCTGCGGTCCTGTTCCCAGCAATACACCGTCATAAACCCAATTCACCCTTATGTTGAAACGACCGATGATGTAGTAAGGGAGCTCGAGGCTCTCTTTCGTTGACACGAAGATAATTGAGTTTTTTTGGAAGACAAAGGAATCGTCTTTTTCCGTCAAGCGATGTAAGTTACCGTCGCTATCAACGTAATCGTCTCCAATCCTCAGAGTGTACGAGGCTGGCCTAAGGTTCTGCTCCTCGTACCCCTTGCATATGAGAAGTCCGGCCTCTGAACAGAGCCGGTGAATTTGATTGGACAAGAGAATCCCCCGATCATCTGGACTCGGGTCTTCGTACTTCCATTTGTCATGCAATACGGAATCCATACACTCTTCACCCCTAAATTCGGAACTTGGGATGGGACGAATCGAGTAAAAGGTCCTATTTCCCTACGCCGGGAGCATCTCAGACTTGGAAAATGACTCGACACGGGTCAGCAGAATTTCGCCAAGTGAAGGCCCGACGCCCAAGATTTTGCACCTGGTTCCCGTCCGTTTCTCTAGACCGGCAACGAAATCCCTGGCTTCCCAGGTAAGCTCCCCCAGTTGGGCTCCTCGGTTGCGTGCGTTGAGGTAATCTAGCCCATTGATCGCAAGCTGCGTTGGTTTGTTAGTGTTGACTGCTTTCTCGACCAATTCCCAATCGAACCTTCCGACTCTTCGTACCTTCTTGCTGACCGTGGTCATTTCTTTGATCGGATGAGGATAGCCGCTCTCTCTCCGCAGAATTTCCCAAGTGATTTCGTTTTTCATCGGTCCGGCCTGTTGGCCTGAGACACGGATCGGGAACGTCCGGAGTACGAGAACGATTTCAGTGACCAACCTGGGACTCAGGCCGACCTCGCTAAGAAATGCCGCCGCAGTTGTGTCCCGCGATGTCGCCTTGGGATAACTATCGGAATGGTACAGAGACAAACCGAAACCCTGCGTGCCCTCGACGAGTACTTTCTTACCACTATCTAAAGCAACGTTTGCTTCTTCGCTGACATCCGTGATTAGATCAGCGAGCCACGTCACGTCGAGGGCGAATTTTCCTGCGAGCTTAACGTCCGCACCACGCAGTGCGCGTCTCGCCGCGGCAGACCCAACACCACAAAGGGTGGAACTTAGCCGATCACGAAGCTGAAGCTGTGATTCGCGGTCCCGGTCGCTCTGCTCGATAATCATTGCGTTGCGGTCAACCCCCACTCGTTTAGGATCTAGCCGCAACGAATCGAGCTCGTATTTCAGCACCTCCAGGTCTATTAACGCACCTGCTGGAATCAAGAGTCGAGTCCCGGGCCGGATGTAGCCGGTCGGTAGCTGTCGCAGAAGAATTGGATTACCGTCTTCTGCTACCAATGTGTGCCCCGAGTTCGGCCCACCACAACGAATGCAAATGTCAATTTTTTCCTGACGTGTGATAAAGGCTGAAATCTTGCCTTTGCCCTCTCCACCAAACTGCCCGCCCACCACAACCCACAGACTCACCTTGGGCCTCCTGTCCGAATTC
>DATNNE010000190.1:0-8122 GCA_035601995.1 Terriglobales bacterium | reverse complement strand
CGCAAGCCTGCAGTTTGCCGAATAGCGATTCGAATCTTCGGGAGCATGCTGACAACTATTGATTTCAAAGGCTGGGGTTCGCAGTGGAGTTAATCGTGCGCGCGGGAACAAAAGAATTATGAGATGAACAAATGTTTGAGTTTGGTGCATCTCACTAAGAATTGGACCCCAATCAAGCGGTTCGGATGAGTCCCTTCATGGCTCCTCAGATGCCCGAAACCTGACCCTGATCCGCCGGGCACCAAGTCGGTCTCCGGTTGTCTGACACTTATTGCGGCGGTTACCGTGTTCCGCATCGAGGCTCAACTTCCGGGCCGGCAGCTTGCCCAGGACGCCTCAGTTCCGGCTTCCCACAAGCCCGTTTCTGGCCGGTCAACGGACGTTGATAGTTCGCTGGCCACAAGCCCGTTTCCGGGTACCGATCTTGAAAATGGCCCCGAAATGTTTACTCCCGTGTAACTTCCGGATTTCCGACTGCCCAAACCACGACCCAGAAATTGACCGGTTCGGCACGCTGGTGGTCATTAGCTGCCAATTTCACTTTGGGTGCGTCTCGTGTCCCAATTGCCCAACTCCTTCAAGGGTCCACAGAACACCGCTTCTGCTCAACGGCTTTACCGAGTCCTTCTTTCGCGGCTCAATACGTCACGGCAAAAGTGATCGAATGTTCTCGGCTTGTCGCGAGATTCAACGCGCTTCAGGCAGCCCCGGAAAGAAGCGAAAGCGGCCGGTAAAGTATCATTTGCAGAGCCAATCTTTACATCCATTCGGGACGAGGTGGGTATGTATCGTGATGATGAATCCCCTAACTTTGGGTTTATCGATTCGGTCCTTGTGTTTCTGGTCTCCATCGGATTGACCATCGTTCTGCTCTTCATCGTTTCCCGAATCCTCAATGTGCCCTGGTTCGAACATTTGCCGGACTGGCTCACGGGCGGCTTGGGAAAGATTCTCCTCGGCCTTTTCTCCGGTGGCAGCCTCGCCGGCATCGTCATCAAGAAAATCGCGTCACAGCACAGCCCGGACTACTTCTGGCGCATTTGCGGGACGACAGCAGTGCTTTTCCTAATCATCTTGATTCTGGTTTTCGTTCTCCGGCCACGCCCTTCTCCTGAACCCAACCCAAAACCCACGCCGCCTGTCGTGAATCCAACGCCTCAACCGAAGCCACAAAAGACGCTCCATAAGACGGACGAAAATGGCATCGACTATGTCGAGCGCTGGTCTGCTCGCGGCAATTGCCGAGAAGCGCAGCAAGACGCCATGCATCAATGCATCTTTACCAGCACGCGCAAACGCATCGGAGAATCAAAGGATTTATTCGATCACTGGAAACTGATGTTGAAGACGCCGGGGCCGCCTTACGAGGTGCAGTGCGTGCCGGGTGGCTGGCAGTTGAAAGAAAACGAAACAGCGGGCCCTGGTCCGGGCTTCATCGAAGATGGTTGGGCGGTATGCAGCGGCTGGATTAACGGCAGCGAGGATTCAGTCCAGATGGCTGTCAGATATCAAATGTTGCGGTGAAATCATGAGCGACGAAAAAACCAAACTTCCATACTGCATCTTCTGCGATTGCGAGTCCGGAAGCCCAGAGCATCTCTGGCCTGACTGGATGCATAAGCTTGTCAAATTCGCGCCTATCAAGATGCAGGAGGCGGACGGCCCCATCCTCTATGGCCAGGACCCCGAGCAAACAATCACTACCGTCTGCCACCACTGCAATACCGTCTGGATGAGCCTTATTGAGCACAAGGCTAGTTCGAGGCTGAAGCCGATGCTTCTCAACCAGCCCATCGAGATCGACCGAGGCGGGATGAAGCTGCTCACCGAGTGGGCAGTTCTCCGAGCGATGGTATTCGAGTCGATAAAGCCGAAGAGCGGGAACGAGCAATTCTTCACCCGCGAGGAACGCATCGCTTTCGAGGAGAATCGGACTATCCCGGAAAGAACGCGCGTTTGGGTTGGGGCTCTCGAGAATTCACATATCGGTTATCACGGTACCGACTACGCGATTTGGAAGTCGGCCGACGATCACACGCGAATCGGAACCGGCAGCGTCGGGATTATCTACGCCGGGCACATCATCATGCAGACGGTCACCGAACACATCCACCCGCCTTATGTCGTGCAGCCCGGGCCGATAATTGCCCCATTGGCTGGACCAGCAGACGAGCGACTCGTGGAGATATATCCCATGCAGCCCAAGAAGATCGATTGGCCCACAAAGCCCTTCACCGATGATGGCTCGACCGGCATTCTAGCGGTGCGGGATCGGTGGCATCAGGGCACGAAGGTTTCCCAGATCAAGAACGCGTGATTGTGTTCACCCTCGCTTCGTTCGCTGCCTGTTGTCCTGCTGCCAGAGGACGTGATCGGTGGCTAACAGCTCGGGAGCGCTACGTCTCGGAGCCTTTGCCAGGAAGCTGATCAACCCAGCTAGCTGAGATGCGTCGCTCGATGCGCGTTTATCAGTACTGGTTTCAAACTAGCCTGTTCGTTACTCTCTTTAGTCGCGCATGAAATCACCGTTCCGTGAACCCGGTGCCCCCGGCTGTTAAGTGGGTTGGCTATTCTCACATTCGACCCATCTCGAATCGTTGGTTGCGGTCGAAAGTTCAGCGATAAGCTCTTCGTATCTGGACATCAACGCCTGTCATACGCAGGCGCCAAGCGCACAGCGCTTCACTGACCCCATAGCGACTTGCGATGTCCGCAGCGGAATGGCCCGCAGAACGTAATTGAACGAGCCCATCTCGCGGCAATAGAAGCGAAGCAGCTAGCCAATCGGCTTCCTGTTCCTGATCGTCCGAATAATCGCTCAGCAGCAACAATCCGGTCTCTGAGACCTCAACACGCGCTGGAGTGTGGCATAACTCTATGTGGGCGAGTTCATGCATCAGATCATTGCGCTGCCGAGTGATAGCATGCGCCGGATTAAGAACGATTGCGAATGTACTATCGATCTGCAGGGTCATTGCGGACCAGCTGTCACCATCGACGACTGTAAGTTGGGAGACGGCTTGCGGGCGAAGTCCAAGCTGGCTGAAATCGAGAACTCGAACGTTCAGGCAGGCGGCGTAAGACCAAGGGTCAATCGGTGCATTCGGTGGCAGTCCCAGAGCATTCCGGGCCGCGGCGGCGGATCGTTCCGCCTGCGCCTTGAATCCACGGCGCACGTTTACCGACCAACCAAATCTTCGGCAGCGAGGATCGCTCTCTGAGCCGCAAGAATGAGTTCGCCGAGTGCCTTTGCGGTCTCCACCTGTACGGTCTTCTTCTTCTTGAAGTGAACAACAGCTCGGGGTTTTTTGGCGGCTTCGTTCGTTTCCATACCTAGGAATTCGCGCGGATCACGCCCGAGCCACTTGCATAGACTTGCGAAAGTCTGCAGGTCCGGCATGTGCCCGTTCTCAACTCTTGAATAAGTGGCTGGAGTCACGCCTGCGTCTAGCGCTGCGGCACGAACGCCGCGAATTCCTCTCTTCTTTGCCAGCAAACGACCGAAATCGTCGATCGTCAGAGCCATCGGACCTCCCGAGAAAAAAGTTATGAGCCCCTTGACGAGGGCTAACGAACATGTTCCACTGTCTTATACATAGGACATAATGTACTATGCACGATACGTCCTATGCATGATACACACGAGAATCATAACGCAAATTTGGAAGCACGCCAGCAAAAAGGGGGCGAAGGTTCCACTCAGGCACACATATCGGAACGAGTGCCTAAACGTGTACGGGTTGGGAAATGACGCGGATCTACAAGTGACGAGAGTTCCGCGCAAGGAGAGGAAATGGCTTTTAACGAGTTAGCGGTTAGAGCGGATGCGTTGGACCTCATGCTGTTCGATGTCTGCGACAACTTGCAGCTTTCTCCGACCCAGCATCAGAAAGCGGAAGATCGCTACCACGCGATAGCGAAGGTGATTAGTGCGGCAAACAGCCCGTTCTCCCGCTGGGACTCGAATCTCTACCCGCAAGGCTCGATGCGCCTTCGGACCACAGTGAAGCCGATCGACACACCACATGATCTGGACCTGGTATGCGAGTTTGATGTGTCCCACGAACTCGTTAATCCGATGGCGCTACTGGACCACATGTTCAAGCTCTTCAGTGACCACGGCGTGTATGGCGGTATGGTCAAGAGGAAGAACCGATGCGTGCGAATCGAGTATAAGGACGAATTCTGGTTGGACATTCTTCCAGCGTGCCGCGATGACCACAACGGTGGAACCTGTGTTCAGGTTCCCGATCGTGACCGCCGCAGTTGGAAACCCAGCAATCCAGTCGCCTATGCGGTTTGGTTCAAGAATTCATCGCGCCGCATCATCGTAAAATTCAGCGATTCCCGCCGTGAATTGATTATCGCCGAAGCCACTGTTGAACCGCTGCCCGCATTGCAGGCAACCGAAGAAAAGACAATGTTGCAACTCATCGTTCAATTGCTCAAGCGGTGGCGTGATGTACATTACGCAAACTCTGAATACCCGCCGATCTCAATTGTCCTCACGACGTTAGCCGCCGACTTGTTCAGCGGAGAACAGTCGATTTCGACGGCTCTGCTTGAGGTATTGAATGGAATCGTGGCGCGACTGGACGCAGCCCATGCCCAGGGGAGGAGACTGCAGGTACCGAATCCGGTTCACCCCATGGAGGACTTCAGCGAACGGTGGGACGCCTGTCCAGGAGCATACCTTGCGTTCAACGATGGCATCCGCAAATTCGCGACAGCATGGCGAGAAGTTTGTTTGACGCACGGCAATCCGGGGAGGCTCGCGAAGGGTGTGTTTGGCCGCGTGATTGATGAGGCCATTTTGCGCGAGGCCAGAAACATGCAGGCAGACCGCAACGGCTCCCTGCTGGGGGTTGCGTCTGTGGGATGTATTGTCCCTGCAACGGCAGCGGTGGTCCTCATGCTTCGCAATACGAACCATGGCGCGATCTAGTCTCCGGCACCAACCCGCTCAACTCTCGGCGGCGCAGCAAATTGGTCGGATGCGTACGAAGTTTCCCGGCTTGGCTGTCGCATTCAGGCGAAGCCGTATCATTTGGACCGGAGATTGGTGGCCGCATCCGTTGAGCGACACATACCACATCCAGATCTCCTATACACTCGGGCGGCGTCCGCGCATCGCCATTTTGAGTCCGACGCTTAAGCTTGCGCCGGGTAAGACTCGGTTGCCACATGTTTATCCCGATGGGCAGATGGATATCTGTGTACACCGGCCCGAAGAGTGGATGCCGAGCAGTTTGATTGCGGATACGATCATGCCGTGGATATCACAGTGGCTGAGGTTCTATGAAGTCTGGCAACAAACCGGAAGCTGGGAAGGTGAAGGTACGCATCCCGAAGCAGAATCGCATCGGCAAGGCCCAACCTGACCCGACGAAGAGTCCGCGCTACTACGACCCGCAGACGCTTAAGCTCCTATGGGGACGAGCTGCTGGACGCTGCGCGATGCCCGATTGCCGCGTCGAGCTGTTCGTAACGGAAGACAATTATGATCCCGTTTGCGTGATAGGAGAGATGGGCCACATAGCTGCATCGAGCGATGCTGGACCACGAGCAAACGTCGAGATCGATCTGCGGATTCGCGACAAGTACGAAAACCTCATTCTCCTCTGCCGCAACTGCCACCGGAAGGTGGACACATTGAAACAGCGCTACCCGCATGAGCGCCTGCTCGAAATCAAGGCGAACCATGAGGCTTGGGTTCGCACGGCCCTTCCTGAGCGAGGATTCACTCATCTCCGCTGGAAAGTGCTGAAATTGCACGGCGACTTTCCATTCGATCCAACGACAATCGCCGAAGCATTGTCTCCGGATCACGAAGCTAGTGTGATGCAAATCAGCGTGTCGGCAACGCGCGATTCTTGGGCTGCGATCCAAACGAGTATACAAACTCAGATACACGCAGTGATTGAGAGCAGCGACTCAGTCGCATCCCGTGTCGCCGTCTTTCCGCTCGCGCCGGTATCGGCTTGTATTTACGCAGGATACCTGCTGACGAATCGCCTAAACATCCGAGGCTTTCAGTATCATCGAGACCAGGCGACTTGGGCCTGGCCGAAAGATCCGCCGGCATTGACGATGCCTACAGTTGAGGAGTCCGTAAAATCTGTAGACCCATCCGCGGAACTCTTCTTCCTGTTCGAGTTGACCGCGCCCATCGACGCCGTAGAACTTCTGGAGGGGACGGCGGGAGATCGAGCGCTATATCGGTGTTCGGTTCCAGATCGGTCGACGGGCTGGCTGAAGAATAAGAGCCAGCTCGATGAATTGGCACGAAAGGCCCGGGAGATGTTCGAAGCCGCCGCGATTTGCTACCCTGGTTCCCAGCGCTGGCACATTCTCTACGCGGGCCCTGCTCCGGGCGGAGTGGCGGTCGGGCAACAGCTCAACCCGACCATGATTCCTAAGGTGCAGCTTTATGAATTCCAACGCCCGCGTCACATACCGAGCATCACGATTACTCCCCACGATTCCTCACTCACTCGTTGGACTCTGCGAAATACTGCTGCATCTGTGTGACAAGGTGCCGCTGAGTCCGAACGACGCCAATCAAGACGATCCCGCCAAAGGGACTGCCGAAATCGAGCGAGGTCAACCCCCCAATGGTTCCCGCATTCAGGCGACAGATATCGTAGGTCGAAATAGGCGAAAGCATCAACGTCCGATTAGTAGTGGGAAGTCGGCTAGTGTTTACCGATGGAGAGAGGTGGCGCTTGCGATTGCTGCTTCTGCCTGAGTTACGGCGGAGCGGATGCGACACTCGATCGCGGACTTTGACGCGGGCCCGAAGTCCGCATCCGAGAAGTTTGAAGTTGCGTTGGCGGTAGCCACCGACCACGGGCGAACTCACGGCCGACTCGTGAGCTACGTTGCGGGAAGCGCGCCTGGGCAGGCGCAGCCGACACACTCTCGAACCGCTCGTCTACTGCGCTGGTTGGTTGCTTGCGGACGGTTGGTTCAGCTCTTGCTGCAACTGCAACAGTTGGCGGAGTTGCTCAACATTGGCGGAGTTGGATATTGGAACGCTCCGCGCACTTGGTTGCTGAGAACCCTGATTGGTCTTGGGGGTCTGCTCGAGGACCACGTAGATGGGAGTATCCGCCGAAATCGTCACCACGATGTGCTGGGAGATCGCTAATCGGGAAACCTCCTCATCTCCAGCCTCGCCGACATTGTTGCTGACGCGCTCCCGCATCAGGTCCGACTCACTCAGCGGTTGGTTTAGACTGCCTTGTCCCACCAACATCGAGCCAGCTTGCCCGATTCCTGACAGCGATCTGACCAGGACGTTCTTTCCCGTGTTCTTCCCCTCAACTTTTCCTTTGAGCGGCCGCAAGTCCAAACCCGTGGCGGCGGCCTCGATGGGAACGACCGCACCATCCGGCATCAGCAGAGAATCGAACTGGATGTCAACGTAACCTGCACGATCTCCGTTCTGGATGTGCCCAATCGCTTTTGCGCCCGCAGGAACGATAATTTCTCCGTCCCGCTCATAGTTGTACTCGATTACCGCCAGGACCGGTGTTCGCACTGCGGTGCTGGCCGCCCATTCCAGGCGTGCACGCAATCGCGTTCCCGTGGCCAGACCCAATCCCAGTTCCGGTGCTGGCTCATTGATTTCGCGGGCCTGAGCACTACCCGAGTTGGCAGAGGCGCTTCGCACATAGACCAGCGAAGACTTCTCCATGGCCTCGCGCTCTGCTTTGCCCAAGTCTGGAGTCTCGGCACCGGCCGAGCCTGGCTGATACGGCGGCGCTTGCCATGTCTGCTGGTCTCCGAAAGGCGGTATCGATCCCAAAGTTCCCGATCCGGTCGCTACCGTCCTTCCCGCAGCCGGCTTGGTCGCAGTTCGTTGTAGATCTCGTTCGTTTAAGAAGCCTTCGTGAGATTCTTTTGTGTCGGGCCGACCAGAATCAGTGATCGGAAATAGGCTCTTGTCGTTGCTCGCGGTGCCGCTCTCCAAGGCCAAGTCTTCTGTACCAGTGGTGCCACGACTCTTCACTTTCTGTGGCGCGCCGCGATGGGGCATAGACGTAGCAACGAAGATCAGCAGTGCGACGACGATCGCTCCAGCCCCGATAATGACAAAGCGGTTCTGTTGGATCTGCTG
>DATNNE010000189.1:0-2095 GCA_035601995.1 Terriglobales bacterium | reverse complement strand
GCTCTCAACGACGCCCTCGTATCCCTGTTTGTCCCAGTCGATGTTGATCTTCATTCTCAGAAGGTGATCAATTCCCAGAGGGCCCTCGATGACCTGGAGAGGTCCTTGCACTCCGCGACGAGCCAGGAACAAAGTGTTCATAGCGCCGAGCGCCGACTGCGCCGAGGCGAGACCCTTCCATTGCGACAGTGGCTTCGCCCGCACGACGGCGAAGGACGCATCGCTTACCGCAGCCATCGCGATGGCATGGCCAATCTGCTGCTCGCTCAGGCCGAGCAGCCGTCCAGCTGCCGCGTTGTGCGAGAAGGCCAGTTGCGACGTGTGGTCGAAGCCGCTGCTCATGAAGTTCGCGTGATCAACGAACCGTGACTGAACCGTGTAGCCCAGCGCCACCCCGAGCATCAGGTCGCGGCCGCTGCCCCCTACATAGTCAGCGATGGTCAGCGCCACGCCGAAATTGTCGGCCGTGTGGCACGTTTCTGTTGGGGCCAGAAAGTTGTCCATGAAATCGACATAACGCACGAGCGCGGTATGCCAGAACGCGGCGTAGATCGGATTCGCCTTTCCTCCGCCAATAAGCGCAGATGGGCCGCTGCCACCGAACTCGGCGACCTGCTGCCAACAGGCCTCGATAGGATCAGCGCCGAGGGCGGCAATGCAACAGCCCAGTGAGTCTAGGATGTGGATTGGCAACTGCCTGCGCGACTCGGCCGAGAGATCGGCGAAGGAAGCGCGAGCTGCATATTTTGCGAGAGTTTCAACTTGTGTCATAGAATTGGTTTCTTCCTTTCAGGTACTGAGTTCATGGTTTAACGTGTCAGGGCGATGAAAACCCCCATCGTGATCATCGAGCCCATCACGCTGAGGAACACAGCGGAAGCCGCCTCCGTCTGTGCGATGCGGTACTGCAGAGCAAGCATAATGACAATAGGCATGGTTGGAATGGCCGTCGTCAGCACTGCTTCGCTGACAATGGGATTGCCATAGCCGACCCATCGCAAACCACCGAGGACCAGGGCGGGCTGCACGATGTTTTTCAGGAATACGAAGAACAATACGTACCAGTTGGCTTTGATTTTTCCGGTTGCAAGCACGATCCCGCAGGCAAACAGAGCGACACCTCCGGATGCCTGTCCCAGCAGGGAAAGCGGGTGGACCAGGAGTTGGGGAATGCGGAAGCCGGTCAGCACGATAATAAAAGCGAGAACGGGTGCCCAGACGATAGGTTCTTTGATAGTTTCCGCGAGTTTGGCAGCAAAAACCGAGGCAGACGACCTTGGGGAAGTTGCCGAGTGCTCTCCTTCTCGCGGGACAGGAGAGTTTTCCTGTGGGTCTCTCCCTGTCGAATCGAATGTGAGAAGCAGAATCGTGACCGGCACGACTGTCAGGTTGATAACGAGACTGGCAATCGCGATCGGTATGGCGCTGAGCCCTCCGAACAGATCGCCGAGGACGGCTGGACCTACGAAGGGCACTGCTGGCGCGGAAGCTGTCAGAGCAGCCAGCGCGCTGGTGCTGACCTGCATGTGGAAAGCCACCCGGCAGAGCAGAAAGACCACACCGTAGAGACCAATGATGCCAACGCACAAGGCGATTACTAGCGGGATGTCCCGACTAAGCGCCGCGCGCGACGTTGTAACGGTTCCGGCAAAAAGCGCCATCGGCACGGCGTATAGCAACACCATCCGATTTAGCGTCGACGCATCCTTTGACCCGAAATCGTGTCGCCGGGCGGCCCCGAAACCGAGCAAGAAGCTAAATACCATCGGAAGGAGTGCGCTCAAAATAGTGTCTAGCATGTTGCCCGCCTGTCCTTGCCTTTCATAACTTTCATTTCGCCTCGCCCGCCTTAATCGCCCGGCTCGTCCGCCGAGAACACATGAGGGCCAACCGTCATATTCTGCAGCAGAGGTCTCGAAGCTCCGACATTTACGCACACGCTTTTGGGCATAGGGATATCCTGAGCTTCAAATCAAATGCGATTCCTTGGCCGCTGTGGTTAATTCGTCTTGAAAGGCAGGGTCTGCAAGTCCGATCAAGGCGGGCGCCCGCTCTGTAGAGGAGAGCCCCTTTAGATTCGCAACACCATTTTCGG
>DATNNE010000188.1:0-26724 GCA_035601995.1 Terriglobales bacterium | reverse complement strand
AATGTATCGCGGGAACTCGTTGCGGAAAAGGCCGACATCAACGTCAACTACCTGGGCGAAATCGAGCGAGGAGAGAAGTGGCCATCGCTAGAGATCATCGAGCAGTTGGCCAAGGCACTCAGCGTTTCGCCGTCGGCATTCCTTGAGTTCGAAGGCGAAGAGACTGATCCCGGTGTTCTGCAAGCTAAGGTACAGCGCGTACTCGCAGATCGTGGTACGGAACAACTTCAGCAAGCCTTGCGCGTCTTAAAGGCTCTTTTCCAGATCTGAACCGTCAGCCGGCGGTTTGTTCTGCGATTCAGGAGGTAATCATCTGGCCGAACCGCCCCAGCGCCCTCCCGGCGGATATTTAATCCAAGCACGGTGTCGAGTCAAGTGTGGGGCGCAACTCTCGCAACACCATGGCTAACAAGCCAGCAATCTTGGCGTTTGCCACCGACCGACAGTCAGTCGTGACATCGATCAGAAGCTGGGAGACACCTCCTGGTTGTGCAAAACTGCACGAGAGATAGTCATCAGAGCTAGGGCAATGGCGACTGTGTATCAACCATGTAGATGGCCCTGGAAAGTTCCTGTAAAGCCAATTGGGAATATCGAGAATCTACGAACATCACTGACCCCTTCGGAGCACTCAGGATCGCACCAGCGGCGTCTGTTCTTATTCCCAACGAGATGCCGACCAAGAGAGCACGAACGTGATATCGGTTTGTCGTCGCCATATCGTGAAAATAGCGAATGGCAAATTCAATTAGGTTCCCCGTGTTTTCTCTTTGCGCAAAGAACTCTGGGTCACGGGATAGATCGTAAACTTGCCCTTTGCGGTTATTTATCACGAAGGCATCATTTCGTAGTTTCAGGTTAGGTTCAAGCATCGTAGAATTCGCATTTACGTCGCAATTGGAGACGTCCACAACGATCAAGCCGGGATCATACTGGACCTCTGAAAACTTTAGCTGCTTGCCCGCCGACGAGTCCCCATGCATCACATTCCACAAGATATCTTGAAGGCCTTCGACGCTGCGGTGAGGCTGTGATCGTGCATTTGCTTCTACGAACAACCTGATGCTGCCTCGGGTTGCCATGTAATCCGGTGTCTTCGACGCAGATTCGGGTATGAACTCGATCGTAAATCCAGATTCTGCTAGCTTGCCTGCGCTATGGAAGAGCCAAGAATTTCCCCGGACTTGGTTCAGGTCTTGTAACAAGCGCTTAATTTCTTCTTCAAACTGGTGCGAGTGCGGCTGCTTCGACAGGAAGTACAGGGCCTTGCCCACCATTCCGAACAACAGCAGTCCGGCAACCGCAACCTCCGCGGGATCGGTGGTTCGCGGGCTGTCAACCCGGAATTGATGCACTAGTTTCTCGAGACTCGCGATCTCTGCGAACTGGCGATCCTTGGGATCCTTGACGAGGATGCTCAGAAGGTCGGAAAGCATCGTTCGCACTTCGACACCTGCAAGCCTTGGACGTTGGTTGAGAAAATCGTCTAGAAATGCGCAGCACTCCATGTAATATTCAGCGGGAGCCTGCTCTTCAAGGTGTGTTTTCTCGATCCATTTTGGATCGTGCTCCATTGCTTTTTGTTTTTCCCCTATTTTGTTTTCGTCACACGAGACCTAAATTGCTGAGAAACCGTTCTTCGTTGCGCTCCTGCAGAAATCTAACTCCCTCGGCAAGCCGATTCGCGTCAATGACTGCCACACAATCGCCTGTCACAAACTGCATCAATTCGTCGTCGTTTGAACTTGGCCATTTTGCCGGACATTCAGGCGCTCCGCTGAACATTACCGCCTGCGATGAAAAGGGGAAATCGCCGTTCCAATCCTCAAGAAGCATCGACCGCACACTCAGGAGCTGAACGTAGTCTTCCTCCTTGGGCACATTCAGCGTGCACCCTCCAAACAGGACGAGCTTCCGACCCGAATGGTAGGCAAGTAAGTCTAGGCTTGCGCGTTTGATTCTCGTATTTTCTGCCATCAAGTCTTCATATGGTCCGAGGACAATCGTCGAAAAACCATAGCAACCAAGCAGCCAAGCGACGTGCTGTTCAAACTCCGTCTGTGGTTTCGTTTTCGTTGGCGGGACAGAATGCGGCCGTGCTAAGAGTGATTGAAGCTGCACCGGCGCGCAAAACTTCGATAGCAAGAAGTACAGGGGGTTGACGTACTGCTCCGGAAGCAAATCTCGTACTCGCCAACTGCCTGAATTGATCTCACCAATTTCCTTGTGAACCAATCGCGCCTCCAGGCGCTCTTTGCCGTTGTCTCGGGAAAAATGTCCCGAGGCGACAAGTGTTGAACTATCTCCGTCTCCCATGCTCAGTTCTACTCGCAGGCCGGGATCGTCACTCCGGCCAAACGCTAATGCAAATGCGCGCAGCCCTGGACGCAACTCCGGATGGCAGTGGCCCGTAATTTGAACTATGTCTTCCGGGAATGAAATGGAAGCATCGGTAATTTTTGTCATCACTGGTATCGCGGCGTAAACGTCAGCGCCAATTGTGCCCTGGCGGACCCTGGCTCCGAGCAGGGCTGCGATCGCATCCAGAGTTCCCAAATAGCCCAGCCGACTGACCGAACGCTGAATCTGCTCCGCATAGATTTTGTATTGGGGATTGTTGGCCGCATCAGGCGCCGCGGCAGTTTGCACGGACGTTTCCAGCGTCGGCCAATCCATCTCGGGGAAAAGGAAGTTATGGTGCGTTTGCACATATCCGAGAGACGCACCCAGATCAATCGAACGCCCGTATTCCACCTCCAATTCTCCATAGCGAAGCTTTCCATCGCTCAGGGCCCTTGTGAGATGAGTCCAGCTACTGAACGGAAGTGTCTGATGCTCAATTCTGAACTCGTCCGTATGAATCGACCCATGCTCTCGCCAAATACGCTCGACGCTTGCGCGCGCTTCCTCCGGCGAGTTGGACGACGTGCGAACGATCGTCAGCACATTTCGCCACACGTCGCCGATCAACACCGAAGCAGTGCGGATATCGATCGAATGCAGAGTTTTCTCGACGACGCGTACTAGTTCGTCGACGCTGATTCTTGCGCTCATCGCCAGATAGTCTACTACTGCACGCGCACTATCGGCCTTACAACACCTGCACACGGTCGCCACCCTCGTGGCTGCCTCCGCACAGAAGCAGTCGGGACAGTAAACTGGCACGTGAGGTGAAAATAGTGGTCCGGTTGGGTATTGATTGGATTGACGTGGCGGTGTCTGACAACAACTTCGGTCTGAACGAGCGTGTCCGTCCTGCCTATTTAGCTGCATATTCAGTTCTCAATCAAACGCACCTTGAGAGAACCGCAATCTGCCAGCAACAACTGCATGAAGCAACTAGCGAGGAGGAGCACGCAGACGCCCGCAGCGAACTTACGGATGAAGATTACAGGTGGGCTGAGCAAACACAGGCTCTGGCTACCATGGCCCTAACCCTAATCGCCTCCACAAACAAGTCCTTCCTTGACCAGATGAAGAGGTTGTTCATCAAAACTCATCCGCCAGAGCCAAAGGCGTATCCAGGTCGAAGCCAGTTGCAAAAGCAAATCTCTGAATATAAAGCACGCTTTAGAGTCGATCTTGAAAAGATCACAGCGTTTGGGACGATTCGGGAAGTCGAGTTGGCTAGAAACTGTTGCGTACATGACGAGGGTCGCCTCAACACGGACTATTGTGAACAGACACAACAGAGATTCGTGGGGACACACGGCTACATCGACATGACGCCCGAGATGCTGACGCAGCTTCTCGCAGAGATTGATCAATTTTCTCACGGCCTGTCCTTGGAGATGAAGGCCCTGCGGAGCAGAGACATTCCCAAGCCTCCCTCTGAGGAACAAAGCAGCGGAGGGTAAAGGCAGTATTCCATCCTATACTCGCTTGCGAATCATCGAGATTCGTACTTCGTCCGTTGTCCGGCTTATCGGCAGCACACAGCTTTGTCAAAGATGAGGTGGGTTTCAGTTCGTTGGAGAGTTGACCGTCGGTCATCCATTCTGGTTGATCCTTTTCAGAATTGCACTTCCAGCGTGGTGCTGGATATTGTCCCGATGGTCGTGTATCAACGCACCTCCCAGCCCTTCGGGATCCTTAAGATCCGTCGCCGGTGGGCCCCACCGCCAACGGTCGGTACAATGTAATCTCGGAGAGGGTGAGGCATGGCCACTTGGAGCTTGAGCGACAAGTCGATACAGCAACTCCTGAAACTACCAGAGACCGGCATGGGATTCCAGTTGGTTTCGCCGCAATGGCAAGGTGACTCTGCCCCATTCATCGTGTTCAATGGTGAGCTTGGCGTCGACTTGCCTCAGGTGGATTTGGTGCCCGGTATTGACCCATCCATCGTCTTTGCCAATGGAGTTCGTGTTCTAAATGCAATTCGGCAAACCGGGCTGACAATGGTTGGTCGCCCTGAGCCTCATTCGTTTACCCTCTTGGAGTCGCGCATCGGAGGCGTGGTCGTGACTTCGTTAGGGACCGGTGTGGCCGCGCCGACGTCTCAAATTGCCCAGCCGAGCAGCCTCACAAAAGTCGTGACGCTTTCAGCCTCGAATTCGGCACGGTCGCGCCTGCCTTTGGCCAAGCGGGTGGAGGAGTTGAGGCTTACTTGCCCAACGGAGTAAAAAACCAACTTCCACAGACTCCGCCGTCGCAGATTCCTGACGAATAAGCTAGTGTGACCCGTTATGGCGATATTTACACGCAGGCATCTTCAGCAGGTTCTGGACGAGAATTCCGAGTTCCTCACTCCAAAACAGTCCGAGGTGATCTGCGATTTACTCAACACTCCTCGGGACGACTACCTCTCTACCGAGTGGGAGCAAGTGATCATCAATGCCGCCAGTAAATTGGGGATTGCGCAGCACGAACCAAGTTTAGGCGGTACGGCCAAACCAGACCTGTTCTTGCAGTGCAACGAGCCGGCCTTAGAATTCGTCGCGGATATAGCCACTGTATCTGACAGGGGAACGCGCCGGAGAAACCCCTTCGATAGTCTCGAGGAAGAGTTCAAGTTGCATCTGCGCAAGGGGAACCTCTTAGCCGCCGGAGGTTTTAATCTTCAAGTTGACCCCCGTTCTCTTTCGTTCTATCGGGGGTCGGCCGAAAAACCGGCCCTCAAACTGCCGGAGCGCAAGGAATGGCCACAAAAGATCTTCAGTCCTGGCTTTCGGAAATTTCTCAAGGATGTGCAGGCCCAGCCTGATTGCTGTCACAAGTATGACGCCAGTGGACCTGATACCGGCGTTCACTTCACGTATGATCCGGCGAAACGTGGTCGTCTCACGGGAGGACATCTGGTATGCGAGATTTCAAACGTTCTGGACAAGAACCCTCTATATTACGCGCTGAAATCGAAGGGCGATCAGCTGAAAGCTTCTGGGTATGGTGGTCCGAAAGGGATATTCATCTGCGACGGGGGCTGCCATACCTTATCGTCCACGACCTCGCACTTTTCCTCCTATAATGCGAATGAAATCGTCGGACACTTTTTTCGTCAATATGATTCTGTGCTCTTCGTAGTTTGTTTTGTTGTTCAAGAGCACTACACACATGTGGGGCACGACCGGAAGCGATCTGTCGAGGCAAAACTCTTCCTCAATCCAAAATGGCGGATTGATACGGTGGCATTGACTGAGGTCATATCAAAAGTACATCGTCTCCTGCCTCCGCCTCAATCGAGTCCAGGCAACGCGGTTGCCCGGCTAAAATCAGACAGGGGTATGCAAGGTGAGTATTTTGGGAGGCTAACCATGGGCGGCAGTGTGAAAATGTCATCACGGATGTTACTGGAGCTCCTATCTGGGAACAGAACAATTGGGCAGTTCCTACAGGAATACAGGATGGAACCAGGTCACAATCCTTTTAGCCGAGCGTTGGCGGAGGGAAGACTCATTTCGAAGGTAACCATCGAGCGCCAGCCGGACAAAGACGATGATTGCGCAATAGTTGAGTTCGGCGACCCTGATCCCGCCGTCGTTCGTTTCCGCACCAAATCTGGCAAATAGCAGAATGGCCTGACATTCATGACTTGGCAAGAGAAAGCGATTAGGCAAATCAGGGAAACTTTGGAACCTGCCCAGGCCAACGCGCTTGTTGACTATATAAAGGCTGCTTCTTCGTTAAGGGGATCCGAGTCGGTGTTTCGGCGTGTAGCACAAGCTGCCAGAGCCAAAGACGTTGGAGCGATATTGGATTACTTCGCGGAGATCAGGTTTGGCTTGACGTTTGCAGAACTACAGTTCGACACCGCATTTGAACCACTCGGGGAAAAGGGGCCCGATCTTTCGGTTTCTCGAAATTGTCAATCGGCGTGTATAGAAGTCAAGCGACTTCGCCCTCGCGCAAAGGGGGATCAGCTCGTCAGCCGAAGCGGTGACGAGAACGAACTTGTCCAATACGGCAACCCGGAGATGGCTGTCAAAAAGATCGAGGACGAACTGCTAGCAAAGTTCCGACAAGTTAAGGTGGGAATTGGCATCGTGGCTTTTTGGAGCGATAGCATTACATTCGAGGACATTGAATTTGAACTAGCCATTAGGCACATCCAAGGTGACGCAGAAAAAGGAATTCATCGGGTTCCAGACGGCCTTCTTTTTTCCATCTACGCTTCTGGTTGGACGAGTACCGCTGGTCAACAACTCTATTGTGCAGCTCTCAAGCAAGTATTAGAACCGTTTTCGATTTGGATGGAGGAGTTGAAGAAGGCTGGAGTTAGTTAATCCGGTTTTCTGCCCCGCACGATCCATCGAGACGGGGATTCGCAGCTCCATGAGACGCAACATCATCCAGTTCCTGATTGTTTGCGGCCTGACACCCGGCCGCTGTTTACAAATCGCAGTCTGTTATCAGTAATTTAGATGGCAACCCACCAGAGCAGCCCTTATAGTGAGGGCGGTATCATTCAGATTATTCAAACTCATGAATTTGCTTCAGGAGTACCTCCACGAACTGCACGAAATTCGCTCATCCGGGAGCGCAGTCAAGGAAACGTCCTACTACCCCGCCATATCCAATCTGCTGAACGGTATCGGAAAAGCGCTCAAGCCGCGCGTCCGCTGCATTATCAATATCAAGAACCGGGGTGCGGGTATTCCTGACGGCGGACTCTTCACGCCTGATCAGTTTCAGCGCCGCTCCGAGGAAGAACTAGCCGAAGGCACGATTCCCGCGCGCGGCGCAATCGAAATCAAAGCCGCCAGCGAAGATGCCTGGGTCGTAGCAGACGGGCCGCAGGTCACGCGCTACTGGGGCAAATACCGCCAGGTTCTAGTGACGAACTACCGCGACTTCGTGCTCGTCGGCCAGGACATCGAAGGAAAACCCACCAAGCTCGAAACCTACCGGCTTGCACCTAACGAAGCGCAGTTCTGGAAGGCCGCGAATCTGGCCACGAAGACAGCCGAGCGCCTGGGTCCGAGCTTTGAGGAGTTCCTAAAGCGCGTATTGCTCAGCACGGCGACGCTGGCAAGTCCGCAGGACGTTGCGTGGTTCCTCGCGTCGTATGCGCGCGAAGCGAAATTCCGCACGGACGAGGGGCACTTGCCTGCCCTTGCAGTAATTCGCACGGCGCTCGAAGAAGCTCTCGGAATGAAATTCGACACGGAGCGCGGAGAACATTTCTTCCGCTCGACACTTATCCAGACGCTGTTTTATGGAATGTTTTCTGCCTGGGTGTTGTGGAGCAAGAGTCATCCGCCTACCGACAAGAAGGCTCGGTTCGACTGGCGTCTGGCGGACTATTATCTGCGTGTCCCGATCATCCGCAAGCTGTTCCGTGAAGTAGCGGACCCCGGCCAGCTGGAGCCTCTCAATCTTCCTGAAGTCCTTGACTGGGCCTGTTCGGTGCTAAACCGCGTGGACCGCGCTTCTTTCTTTGCGACGTTCGACGAAGGCGCGGCTGTCCAATATTTTTATGAGCCCTTCCTGGAGGCGTTCGACCCGGAACTGAGGAAAGAACTTGGCGTCTGGTACACGCCGCGTGAAGTGGTGCAGTACATGGTTGAGCGGGTGGATCGTGTCTTGCGCGAGGAGCTTGACCGCCCCGCCGGACTTGCCGATCCAAACGTTTACGTGCTGGATCCTTGTTGCGGCACCGGCGCGTTTCTGGTTGAGGCGCTTAACCGCATAGCGAAGACGCTCAAGGAAAGCGGAGGCGATGCGCTGTTAGCCACCGACCTCAAGAAGGCAGCAACGGAGCGCGTCTTCGGGTTTGAAATCCTGCCAGCACCATTCGTGGTGTCGCATCTTCAGATAGGTCTCATGCTCCAGCACCACGGTGCGCCGCTGTCGGATAAGAAGAAGGAGCGGGCAGGGGTTTATCTCACGAACGCACTGACCGGATGGGAGCCGCCAAAGCATCCGAAGAAACTGCCGTTTGTCGAACTTGAGGAAGAGCGGGACGCTGCCGATCACGTCAAGCGCGACACGCCCATCCTCGTGATTTTGGGAAACCCGCCGTACAACGGCTTTGCCGGCGTTGCGCGCGTCGAGGAGGAACGGGATCTCTCACTGGCATATAAGACGACCAAGCGCGCGCCAGCGCCGCAAGGGCAGGGGCTTAACGAGCTTTACGTCCGTTTCTACCGCATGGCAGAGCGCCGGATCGTTGAGAAAACCGGGCAGGGTATTATCTGCTTCATCTCCAATTATTCGTGGCTTGATGGCCTCTCCTATACCGGCATGCGCGAGCGCTACCTTGATGCGTTCGACAAGGTCTGGATTGACTGCCTGAATGGCGACAAATACAAAACCGGCAAGGTCACACCGGACGGCCAGCCTGATCCGAGCGTATTTTCCACCGAGTTCAACCGTGAAGGTATTCAGGTGGGAACGGCCGTAGCGCTTATGGCTCGCCGCAATCATGCGAAGGGCACGGACTCTGTGCGGTTCCGTCATATCTGGGGGAAGACGAAGAGAGCAGACTTACTTGCCTCCGGTGAGAATGATGGTATTTCACTCTATGACGAGATTCATCCGTCACTGGAGCTGGGCCTTCCGTTTATTGAGATGACGGTGGGAGCGAGCTATTCTTCCTGGCCGACGATCGTGGATTTATTTCCCACGTCCTTTCCCGGTGTAAAATCCAGCCGTGACGATGTGGTCGTCGACATCGACCGCGATGCGCTCGTTAATCGAATGAAACTCTATTTTGATCCGTCTATCCCGGACTCTGAGATCAAGCGACTGATGCCGGGTGCGATGGACTCCACAAAGCGTTTCGATGCGCAGAGGACAAGGCAGACGCTCATCAAGAAAGGATTTCAGGAGGAGGCGGTTCGCCCTTTCTGCTACCGTCCCTTCGATCTCCGTTGGCTGTATTGGGAATCGGACACGAAGCTGCTGGATGAAAAACGGACAGAATACGTTCCCCACGTCGCCCCCGGAAATCTGTGGATCGAGGCGCGGCAAAAGCAAACGATGGATGCGTTCGACCGTGGCTATGTCACGGGCAGCCTGGCCGACAATTTCGGCAACGGGCTTTCCAACTTCTTCCCGCTCACACTGCACCAACAGAGCAATCTGCTTGGCGATGCAGGATCGCATCCGAATCTGTCCGATAAAGCGGAAAAATATCTCACGGGCGCAGGCGCTACGCACGAACTGCTGTTCTACCACACCATTGCGATTCTGCATTCCCCGGCGTACCGCGCGGAAAATCAGGGAGCCCTCCGGCAGGATTGGCCGCGGATTCCGCTTCCGGCAACTGCTGCGGTGCTGAAAACATCGGCGCAGCTGGGCAAGGAAATAACCGCGTTACTGGACATTCATCAGGGCATTAAGGGCGTCAGCGAAGCTCCGTTTCGCAAAGAGTTACAGACTATCGCCGTGATCGAGCGCAGCGGCAAGACTTCCGTGAATCCTGATGAGGGGGATCTTGAGCTATCTGCCGGATGGGGACATGCGGGCAAGGGCGGTGCCACGATGCCGGGCAGAGGAAAAACGACCGAGCGGGCATACACGCCTCCTGAAGCGAAGGCGCTTGCAGAATCCGTGGCAACTCTCGGGGAGAAAGCGGTGGACGTGTATCTGAATGATCGCGTCTGCTGGCGCAACATCCCGGCAAAGGTCTGGGATTACACTATCAGCGGATATGCCGTGATCAAGAAGTGGCTCAGCTACCGCGAAAAAGAACTCCTCGGAAGAAGTCTGACCGTTGACGAAGCGCGATACGTCACCGAAATGGCGCGGCGCATTACTGCGCTTATGCTTTTGGGGCTGCAGCTGGACAGGAACTACGCCGTAACCAAAATCCAGTCCCATCCTTTATAGGGTCGCCTCAGCCGCCCTCGTCTCGAAGAAGACCTCCAGTTAGCCTCCAAGGCACTGACCATCGGAGTAGGGGACGTTATGTATGGCCGTCCGGCCGGTCCATCCCCCTCGAAATCCCCTTGACGCCCGCGGGATTGAGCTGATATATCTATAGTCGTGCAATCGCGCGACCGCACGACTAGGAGGAATTCATGGCTAGACCGACCATCGCCCAGCTTGAGGCGATCCTTGAAAATGAAGAGCAAGTGGAACTCGACATCCTGCCTAACGGAGAAGTCCGAGCCAAAGGCGGCACCTCAGCGCAAGAGTTAGGAGGCCGCAAACCCCTGACTATGCGGGAGGACCTCGGCGGCGAGTACGGGGAGAGATAAGGAGAAACCGTATGGCAATGGATATCCTGCGCATCCGGAGGGAAGTGGCACAGGCCGCCCTGCAGTTTGCGTTTGTTGAAGCGCACCCGACCAGCGACGGCGGGGTCTACGTGAAAGCGGCAATGCAGACCTCCGCTGCGAAGACCTATTTCCTCGCTATCTATTTTTCTGACTACCCCAGCAGTATGCCCAAGGTTCTGGTTACGAACCCGACCCTCAGGCCGACTCACGACAACCACATGTACAAAGACGGGTACATTTGTTTCCTTCACCCGAATATGTGGAATCCGGGGCGTCACACCCTGACCTTCGTACTTGGCCGCGTCGCGAAATGGCTCAACAAATACGATTGCTGGGTCTCGAATGGCGGTCACTGGCCCGGAGCGGAGGTACCACACTAATGCCTCTGGATTTTGGGTTGCTTTCCATGACGGAACTACGGACTCGCCCAGGCGAGATTCTTGACCGCGTGGCGGACAAAGGTGAAGCGTTCATCATCGAGCGCAGCGGGCAACGGAAGGCGTGTCTGGTGCCGTTATCGGTTTTGCTTCCGGATATTCCTCCAGCGAGAATCGCTGACGAAATTGAACAGCTGGTAGGCCAGGGCGAAGAACCTTCGACCAGCTTCACCGAAGGAAAAGAGCTGTCGTTTCGGTTTCCGGGCAAACTGGAGGACGGAACGTCCGTAGAGATCGTCGTCCTGCTGCCTCACGGCTATCCCAACAATTGCCCCCGCGTTTACGCCAACGCCATCGGCGAAGGCGCGCCCCATCGCTGGGCGGACGGCGCACTTTGCCTCTATGGCGTCATGACCGGATGGAATCCTGGCAAACATACGGTGCTCTCAACTCTGAAACTCGCCCGGCAGTGGCTCCGTAACTACGAAGCGTGGCGCAAGGACGGCCAATGGCCGAAGCAGGAGGAAATGCCGAATGAGTGATGATCAGCTTTTTGCGCGCATCGCGCCTCTGTTCGATGTCGGGTTACTTGGCGAGGCGCGCGTACTCATCGCCGGATGCGGTTCGGGTGGCGGACAAGTCGCCCTGCAACTTGCAATGGCCGGTGTCCGCAAGTTCGCCTTGTTCGACTCCGACATACTTGAAGCCGAGAACGTCATCCGACATGTGTGCGGACGGCGTTATCTCGGGCAACGCAAGGTGGACGCAGTGGCCGACGTGCTGCTCGACCGTAATCCCGCGCTTGAAATAGAGCGGTATGACACCGATCTCATGACCTGCCCCGATCTCATCGATCACGTGCGCCGGAGCAGCGTTGTTGTGCTTGCCACAGACAACGACCCCACCCGCTACCGCCTTAATCAGTTGTGCGTGGAAACGAAAACCGCCTTCGTCATCGGCAAGGTTTTTACGAGAGGCATCGGCGGCGAGGTATTCAGCTACCGTCCGGGAGAGAGCGGCTGTCTGGCTTGCCTTGAAAGCGTTCTTGAGCGCCTCCCGTATCGCGATGGTGTCCGCGAGATCGATCTTGTTTCCGACGAGGAGCGCCAGAAAATGTATGGCCTTGAGATCCCCGAGATCAAGGATTCGCCGGGCCTGAATGTGGATATTGCTTTCATCACGGCATTTCACACGCGGTTCGTGCTCGACGCCATTGCGCGCACGCTCCCGGAGCGGCCGAAATTCCTGCCGCCGATTGAAAAGAACTATCTCGTATGGGGAAATCGCCCCATCCATCCCTTCACCAAGCACTTTGAACTGCAGCGCATCCAGGTTCATCCCCAGCAGGGATGCCTGATCTGCACCAACGGAGATTCCGAATGAAATTCCACAGCACCGACAAAATACATCTTTCAATGCCAAAAGCCGCCCTGATAGAGGTTTTTGATGAATGTGACGGGTTCGACCAGGACGAAACAGGCGGACGTGTTATCGGCACATTCAAGGAAAACCGAGGAAAACTCACCATCCAGGTCACCGGCATTATCGAAGCCGGGCCGCAGGCGCGCCGGTCGGCGGTGAGTTTCTTTCAGGATGGCGCGTACCAGGAACGCGTGTTCCGGAAAATCGAGGACCATCATCCGGAAATCGAACACCTCGGAAACTGGCATACCCACCATGTCAACGGCTTGCAGCATCTCAGCGACGGAGACATCGAGACCTACCATCGCACGGTAAACCATCGCAGCCACAACGCGCCGTTCTTCTATGCGCTCCTTGTAACCGCCAAGCACAGGTCCTCGGACCCGTTGGGCCGGTACACCGTGAAGCACTACATCTTCCGGCGCGGCGACGAGCGTATTTATGAACTGGGCCGCGACCAGGTTGAAATCGTGGACACGCCTTTGGTCTGGCCGGAGCGGGCGGAACATCCCCGCGACAAGCGTGACAGCCAACCGAAACACGAGCTGCGCTCGAATCCCAGCCGCGCATACGACAGCGACATTCTGAGTGAGTTTTACCGGGGAGTCCGTCCGTTCTCCACCGCCAAGCTCGGAATGTACTGGCGCGGTCCTCTCGAGCTTCTGGACGGCAGCAAAGTAGAGGTTGTCCTGCTTGAAGACTCAGCCGCCGCCAATCCTACATATACCGTGACATTGCGTGAGCCGCCCGCCGCCCTCAAGGATCTGGCCGAAGAGATAGCCAGCGTCGAGTTTCCCTCGGCCCGCGCGGCATTGATCACGACCGAGCGAAGCTGCAATCGTGCGCTTTACCGGAAACACGGGGACATGCACCGAGTCGATTTTTCCGCTTGAGAGAGAAGTGTCTATGGACATTTTCACGCTTTACGTAGGGCAGGGGTCTCTGGCTGCAGTTCGGGCCGGAAACGAGGCCGTCATTATTGACGCGCACATGCCGGAGTGCGACGACGTTACGTCCGAACAAATCGAGAAAAGCCTCGATCACTATCTCGCAAAGAGTGACGTTCGCGGATTGATCCTCACCGGCCTCGACAGGGACCATGCGTGCCCGGCGGGCGTGGAATCCATCCTCACCCGATACGAACCCAGCTGGGTCATGTACCCGAAAGTTTTCAAAGACACGGACGCGGCAGGCGAGGTTTTCGCCACCATCACGCGCCACGAAAAACGGCGCGCCAACACGTCCCGGCCGCTCTTGCGCCAATCCGTGCGCGTCGATCGAGTCGAGTCGCGAAACCTCGCGGGGCTCGCCTCCTGGTTCACGTTTGAACTGTTCTCGCCCCACATGGACGACATGGACAGCTCGAACAACAGCAGCATCGTTCTCAAGCTGGTTGGGTTGGATCAGAGCGGCTTCAGCTACCTGATTACCGGCGACACCGAAAGTGACCGATGGGACAGCATCAACCGCTATTTCGGCAAGTACCTGGCCTCTGACGTGATGGCCGCTCCCCACCACGGCGCGCGCACGGGGCTCAATGCGAAAACGCTTCTCTTGGTGAGCCCCAATACGGTGCTCATCAGCGCAGGCGTGGATAATTCCTATGGGCATCCGTACGGAGTGGCGGTGCAGGCGTACCAAGAAGTAGCCAAACACGTATTTTGCACCATCGCGGAAGAGGGTAAATGCCTGCTGACGCGCCGAATGAACAACGATTTCCATACGCACCTGGTGCAACACTTCGCCCCCACCGAGAAGGCGCTCTGAAAATTCGATGACACTGGACGATATCGTCGCAAAGGTGACAGACCCATATGACCGGCAGGCCCGGCTATATCCGGCCCTTCTGTGTCTACTGCCGCTCCTGGCCTTTGTGGCGCTGCTGTACGCACCGAATGCGTCCGCCTTGACGGGAGTCGTCACCATCGCAGTGTCCTGCGGAGGATTGTTCCTGATGACGAATATCTGTCGCGAAATGGGTAAACGCCTGGAGGACAAACTTTACCGGGAGTGGGGCGGAAAGCCGACGACGCAGCTGCTTCGTCATCGCGACGGCGTCATCGATTCGGTGACCAAGCGCCGCTACCACGCATTTCTGGCTGCGAAAATAAACGCGACATTCCCGGACGCAGAACAAGAAAAAAGCGATCCAGCCAAAGCCGATGAAGTCTACCAGTCGGGAGCGCGCTGGCTCTTGGATCACACACGGCCAGACGACGGAAAGAAATTCGATTTGCTGTTCAGGGACAACGTCACGTACGGATTTCGCCGGAATGCACTGGGCGCTAGACCACTCGGAATCGCCATCGCCATCGGGTGTCTGCTGTGGGTTCTCGCCAAAAAGCACGTCATCTTCGGCGCAGGGGGACAAATTGCCGATTGGTCGGTGCTGGCCCAGTTATCGCCGGCCGCCATCTCCTCTCTCGCCGCATCGGGTGCGATGCTTCTGGTTTGGCTTTTTTTCTTTACGAAGTCCAGCCTGCGCACGGCTGCCTTCACTTATGCAGAGATGCTGTTGCGGACATGCGACACACTATGACTGAAACCACGCCGGTCACGCACACAAGGGATACCCTGCTGCTGAGCCACGCCAATCCCGAGGACAACGAATTCACCTTGTGGCTTGCGCTGCAGCTGGCGAATGAGGGCTACCGCGTATGGTGCGATCTTACGAAGCTGCTGGGCGGCGAGGTCTTCTGGGACGATATTGAAGAGGTAATCAAAACCCGCGCGGTGAAAGTGCTGTACATCCTCTCCAGAACATCGAACGCTAAGGACGGCCCGCTCAAGGAACTGCATTTCGCGCAAGGCGTTGCCAAAAAAGAAAAACTGAAAGACTTCGTCATCCCGCTGCACATCGACGATCTGCCACACGGTGATACCACCATCGAAATCACCCGCATCAACACCGTGCCGTGCGCGCCATCCTGGGGCGCAGGGCTTGCCAAGCTGCTTGAGAAACTGGAGGAAGACAGCGTCCCCAAGGATCCGAAATTCAACAGGACGGCGGTTAACGAGTGGTGGCGGACGCAGTTCAGTGCCGAGCAGGGGTTGCGTAAGGAGCCCGAAGAATACCTGTCGAACTGGTTTCCGATTACGCTGCCCACCCATATTTATTTCCACTCGCTCTCGCGAAAAAGCATCGGCGTGCTGGAGGTAGCTCCCACCCTTCCATACCCGGCAGTGCAGGACGGGATGTTCCTGATCACATTTGCCGAAGCGACGGACCTTGAAGGAAAACTCGGCCCGGAAATGTATATCGCCAAGCCGGGCGATTCCCTCGAAGTAGCGGGCTTGCTCGCGGAACCCAAATCCACCTTTGGGAAGCATCTTTTCCAGCTTTTGCGCATTGCCTGGGAACAGATGCTCGTCGAGCGGAAACTTCCGGTGTATGAGCTGGCGAACAAGACCAAATGCTTTTACTTTCCCAAAGACCGCGTCCCCAATGACAAGGTTTTCTTTACCGGCGTGGACGGCGAGAGGACCTATCGCGCGATGGTTGGATACAGCACGCGGACGAACCCCACGACCGGCGTGAGCGTCAAGCGGCTCTGGCATTATGCCTTGCAGGCCCGACCGCTCGTCCATCCCATGCTCGCCTACATTTTCAAATCGCACGTCCTGTTTACGAACGACGGCACCACCATCTGGGAAAGCAAGAAGCGACTGGCCGCTGCCCGGCGCAGCCAGTGCAAATCCTGGTGGAATGATGAATGGCGCGACCGCACGCTTGCCGCCGCCACTTACCTGTGTGACGGCGCGGATAAAATCACGGCGAGGCTTGGAAGCACAGCGACTCTGTCAATCCCTTCCACTCCACTCCCGTTCTTGAGCCCGGTGTCGTACACCGATCCGCAGCTGCTGAAATTCTCCAGTGACGCGGAAACCGCCGATGACTACGGCCGCGACTCCCGCGATGACGATGCCTTTGAAGACGACGCCCCGGAAGGCGGGCAGCAATGAAAGACCTTATCTATATTCCAGAACCGCGCCTGTTGTTCAGGCACGATCAGGCGATGGAGGACCCGCGCGACGGCCTGACACTGTTCGGCCCGCTCGACGAAAGCAAGCCGTATGGTATCAAGGCCGGTGTCATCGGCACGGAAACCGGGATCAAATGTTTTGAGCACTGGGTGGAATGGGTGCAGCGTCCCGTCTTCAACGCTTCTGCTCTTTTGGGCCGTCCGCCGTTTCCCGGCTTCGAGACCGTGTTCCGGTCACGCTGGAATACCAAACCCGTTCTTACGCTCACCGTAACGGACACCGAGATTGATGAATACCTCTACCTCGACGAGCCGCACTTGCGCGTGTACGGAACCGTAAGCGTATTCTCCAAGCGCATTCTGGAGGCGATACGCGAGGAGACGGAAAAACCCGAGCTGTGGTTTGTCGTGGTGCCGGACAGGGTTTGGAAATATTGCCGCCCAAACTCCGTTGTCGAGCCCGGCCTTCGGCAACAGGCCATGAGAGCCTTCAAGCAAGCGAAATCGGCCAAGACATTTTACGAAACGCGCTCCCTGTTTCCCGAGATGGACAAGGAAGCGGAACCCTACGTCTACGAGGAGCAGTTTCACAATCAGCTAAAGGCACGGCTTCTTGGCGACATGGTGCTCACCCAAATCGTGAAAGAAAGCACAGTAGCGAATATCCGCAAGCCGGGTGACGCCGACTTTGACAAGCGCGCGGCGGCCCGGCAGTCCGAGATTGCCTGGAACCTGTGCACCACCATTTTCTATAAGGTAGGCGGGCGTCCCTGGAAGGTCGCCGACATCCGCGACGGCGTGTGCTATCTGGGGCTTGTTTTCAAGAAAGATGAAACGAGCGGCACGTCAAAAAACGCCTGCTGCGCTGCGCAGATGTTTCTCGATTCCGGTGACGGCGTCGTGTTCAAGGGCGCACTCGGTCCCTGGTACAACGAGGACACGGGCGATTTCCATTTAAGTTATGAGGCCGCGAAGGCATTGGGCGAGCTGGCCATCAAGTCCTACACCAAGAAGGCCGGAGGCCCGCCCAAGGAAATGTTTATCCACGGGAAAGTGCGCTTCGAGCCGAAGGAATGGGCGGGATTCACTGAGGCGGCGGGGACGGCGACGAACATGGTCGGCGTCCGCATCCGGGAAGAGAAAAACCTGAAACTCTACCGCAAGGGCCAGAATCCCGTGTTGCGCGGGCTGGCGAACATCCGCAGCGAGCGAAGCGCCCATCTCTGGACGCGCGGCTGGACGCCTCGCATTCAGACTTACCCAGGGCGAGGGGTGCCCAATCCACTCATCATCGACATCAGCAAAGGCGATGCGGATATTAACGTCGTGCTCAAGGACATCCTCGCGCTTACCAAGCTCAACTACAACACGTGCATTTTTGGCGACGGAATGCCGATCACGCTGAAATTCGCGGACGCGGTAGGAGAGATACTCACGGCCGGACCTATCAAGGACGTGCCGCCGCTGCCGTTCGGTCACTACATCTGATAAGCCGTCTTGCGAGAAGAGCCATGAGCCAACCTGAAATATTCATCATCGAGTCCCTAGAGTTTGACGACGAACGCGCCGAGCGGTTTGAGGGGCGCATCATCTCTCAGATTCTCAAGCTGAGCGGCAAACGCTGCGAATATTGTTACATCCGCACAAAGCGCGAACTGAAAGAACTCTTGAACCAGTTCGAGACATCGAAGTATCGGTATCTTCACCTGTCTTGCCACGGAAGCAAGGATACGATCTTCACTACGCTAGACGAAATTCCGTTCGCGGAATTCGGCCCACTAATCAGACCCTTCCTCCGCAAACGCAGACTCTTCATGTCGGCCTGCTCCGCAACGAACCGCGCTCTTGCGGAAAACATCATGCCTGATTCAGGCTGTTATTCGATCCTCGGGCCTGACCAGGACATCTATTTCAGCGATGCGGCTGTGCTGTGGGCCTCGTTTTACCACGTCATGTTTCAGGCGGACTCAAAGGCGATGAAGTACAGGACGATCAAAGCGAAAGCGCAGGAAGTCTCCGACATGTACCGCGTCAAGCTCACCCTCATCGGCCACGACGAGGACCGTTCCAAGGGCTACAACATCAAGGCTATCGCTCCCAGGAAGGAACCCGCCTAGACCCTCGCACCTTTTTCTTCCGCAAAATGCAGGAAGTGGCCAAAAGCCTCTTCATAGGAAAGTCCCCTGAAGAATCGCAGTATGTTTCCATAGGATTCCGGCACCTCTAAAACCTCGTGTTCGTAAACGTGCCCTATGCCCCACTTCGACACGACCCGGCCATTTTCAAGCATTCGACCGGCATGCTTGAACCGGCCAGCCTCGCCGAAATACAAGGCAATATCGCCCTCGCGCGCTTCGCTCTGAGTGACCTCGGTCAGGAGCTGGTGATCGAGAAGCCGATGCACGAAATCCCCGGCCGCAAATATCTTGCCCAGCCCGCTCGTGGCAATTGCCGCATAATCCGGTTTCTCCGCAAAATCGAAGACGTGCATCACGCACGTATATCGCCTGATCGGGTGCGCGGAATTGAGCAGGCTGACTGTGTTGGGACATTCGCGCGTCAGAGCGGCCAGCAGAGCAGGGTGCCGCGATACATCGTCCTCATGCGTCATTTCTTCCAAAGCTTCTCTGAGCGCCGACTTACGCGTGCGTTCCCTCATGACTCAAGCCAAGCAAGCAATGCTTTCACCTGAGCATCCTTGAGGATGCGGCCCTTGCGCGAGATAAGATCAAATGGTCGGACAGCACCTTGCATGTGCAGAATCTTTGCCAGCTTTGTCACGAAGTCAGGGGCGAACCGTTGTATTTCCGTTGCGGTGAGCATCCTCGACTGGCTTTGGCTCCCTATGACGTAGTGGCGTTTTATTCGCTCAAACATGTGCTTATGCGCGCCACCGTCATACCTGTTGTATCCGCCGTCCGCATCGACAATTATGTTTCCGTTCGGCATCTTGTTTCCCATTCGCTTGCTTTGCAGATCGGTACGAGGAAACGCATCCATGTGGGAAATCTTCTGGACGATCTTGAGGTAGGCAAAAATCATCTGTGGATGTCGCCCATGTTTGGGCAACACAAAAAAGATGTAATCGCCGATCTCAGCCCCGGCTCGCAGGTCGTTGCGACAAATGCCCCAGGTTGGGGGATCAGTCCAAAAATGCGGGTCGTTGTCTATCCATGAGCCTTTCTGCCCACAAGTTGAGCGGTTGACCGTCTCGAATGCGCTGGCGATGTAGATGTATCCCTTCAAGCAGAGCACCTCAAATCCCGATTCTCTCCACTTCATCGAGATTCACGTCATCGTCGCGCCGGTCGTATAGGCCCGTCGTCCGTGACGACTCGTGCGCTGCGATCTGCTGCGCAATCTCCAGCTTCCCACCATTTTTAAGATACGCGGTAATGCCAGTCGCCCGAAATGTGTGGTTTCCAATCTTAGTCTGAATCCCTGCGGCCTTCGCCCGCCTGCGGACCATCCGGTAGGCGTCAGCCTGGCTCAAGGGGAGGGTGGTGAGCCTTCCGGTCTTGCCTGCCACTGTACGGAACAGGAAGCCCTTGGGGTCACCTTCCAGCCCCGCAACCTTTATATATGTCTCTATATATTCATCGAGGTTGTGATGAGCCGGGACTTCGTGCTGTTTGCCTCCTTTTTCATAGAGCCGCACCCAGCTGCGACGGCCCTGGACGAAATAATCCTCCACTTTCATTGCGGTTGCGGCGCTGACTCGCGCGAATGTGTAGGCCATGAGCGCTATGAGCGCCCGGTCGCGCAGACCCATCACCGTGCTTGTATCAATGCTGTCGAGCAGGATGCGGGCCTCATCCGCCGCGAGGACCGGCGTCTTGCCTTTTTTCACGACATGCTTCGGGCCGCGCACCGCGTGCGCCGGATTCACTTCCACGATGTGGCCGACTACCAGCCAATCAAACAGCATGCGCAATGCCGCAAGATGCTGCTTTACAGTCGGTTTGGAATGCGTGCGCTGCAGTTCCTCAACATAGGCCGCGACATGGATAGGTTTGATCGTAGTCAAATCGAACAAGCCGCGACCTTCGCACCACTCGTTGAACCTGCATGCGGCCTTGTAATAAGCCCGCCGAGTGTTTCGGTTACGGATATTTGCTGCGAAGAATTCCCAGAAGCGCTCGGATGCCTTCGCGTCCGCCAGGAACAACGCCGGGAGCCTGGTGCTCAGCGTCACCAGCTCGACCAGCCCGGCGAAGGGCATGAGGGCAGGGGTTGTCATCCTGCCGGAATCTCCCCGAAGAGGCGCACTACGACTTCATCCAGGGTCTTCAGTTTCGTGAAAGCGGCAGGCGGCAACACGTGATGATTCGCACGTACAGGCCGCACGCCTTCGGCATTGTGGGTCGCGCGTCTGGCATTCGGGTAAGAGGAGATGTCGGGCAGGGGCAGGCCAGGAGAACTGCCGAACCACATGAACGGCCCCAGCTCCAGCGTATCCTTATCAAGGCCGATCCAGACGACGCATCCACTCGGTTTCACGGCCAGAGCGCGTCCGACCGAGACTTTACCTGCGGCCTGAGTTTTCAACTGCACGTGCCCCACGACAGGCCCACGGCTCATCACCACGTCATAGCCATGCGCATCGAATTCCGGCCGGAGAATCTCCACATCGGTAACGCCGCGTCGCCAGAGTGTGCGCAGCACGTCCCCGACAAAGACATGCTCGACGATACGCTCGCGTAAGGTCGAATGCGTGAAGTGACGGTCATCTGTCGCCATGATGCCTCCCGCTATCGTGAATGATAACGTCCTTTATCATTCATGATCCAGATGGGCCTCAGTGCCGCCTTGCGACGCCTGAAACTGAAACCCGGCACGCAATTAGCGCACAGCCGATTCAAATGATCAGGTTTCACGCGCGGACGAGAAAGCGTCCGGCTGATCGGCCGTCAGTCGTTCATTCTGGTTGATCCTTTTTCCCCGTTGCACCACCAATGTGTTGCTTGAATGTTGTCCGGATGGTCGTCTCTCCACGCTCCTCCCATACCTTTGGGATCTCTATGGTCTGGCACGATGTCGTTGTAGTCCGTGAACTCTTCGTGGCAGATTGCGCATATCCTATCTTGCTCGACGACCTTCCGGTTAAGGAGTTTTCGCATCTCTGCTGGTGACCTGAGTTCCCGATATCCTCTCGGGTGAGGCGGGTCTTCAACGCGCTGGACACCTAACCGCAAAGTGCGTGCCTTCGGGACTTGATCCCGGGCCGCAGCAGAAGAGTGACTTATGGAGCGGACAGCGTTCATTGCGACGGAGTTTCATGGATCCCCTCCGGAACGAGACTTTGTGTTGTTGTGTTTTTCCCTGCGGCCCGTCGCGACGGTTTGAATGTGTTCGCTTCACTCCATTGAAGAGTGGGGCTTCACTGCTAGGAAAAGAGAATGCCCTCTCGATGTTCGCCCTGACGCTCCTTGAGAGCCAGGCTTGTGCATCGAGATCCTCACACATAGGATTTGGTTAGTGGGAAATGAATCGATTGGAAACGGCCCGCGGATCGACGAAGTCCTGCCGGATCACGATTTTCGGGCAGCATACGAAGTTCGTATCCACGCGCCAGTCCAGGTGGTCTACGGGTGCCTTCTGCGCTTCGACTTCAGCGATGTTTGGCTGGTGCGGTTCTTGATGAGCCTCAGAAGCGGAAAGTGGCTGCCCCGCAATCGTGTCCGCGGAAATCTGCTGCAAAGACTCAAAGGCACAGGTTTCGTTGTATTGACGGAAGTTCCCGATGAAGAGCTTGTAATCGGCGTGGCGGGACGATTCTGGCGCCGCGATGGCGAGCGGTGTATGGATCTTACGGCCGATGATTTTACCGGTTTCTCTCGCTCTGGCTTTGCCAAGGCCGCGTGGAATTTCGAGCTTCTCGCGGATTCGCCTGAGAGCACTGTGCTTTCAACGGAGACAAGGATCAAGTGCTTCGGCTCGGCAGCATTGTGGAAGTTTCGCCTCTACTGGAGTTTTGTTGGCCCCTTCTCCGGCCTCATGCGGAAGGCTATTCTTAAGCGAGTGAAGACCCAAGCAGAATCAATCGTTGCCAAATGAACGTCCGCAAAATCGTTCACATCGACATGGACGCCTTCTATGCTTCCGTCGAACAGCGGGATGATCCGCAACTGCGCGGCAAGCCGGTCATTGTCGCCTGGCGGGGTACCCGTTCTGTGGTCTGTGCCGCTTCGTATGAAGCGAGACGCTTTGGTGTGCGGTCGGCCATGCCGGCGGTTCGTGCGGAACGCCTGTGCCCCGATGGAATCTTTCTCCCTCCGGATTTCGTACGATATCGAGCTGTCTCGCACAGCGTGCGCGAGATCTTCAAGCGGCACACCGATCTGGTGGAACCACTGTCGTTGGACGAGGCGTATCTCGACGTAACCGAGAACAAGACTGGCTTGCCGACCGCGACTCGTGTTGCGTCGGCGATTCGTGAGCAAATCCGCCAGGAAGTGCATTTGACGGCCTCAGCAGGCGTGGCGCCCAACAAATTTCTTGCAAAAATCGCTTCTGACTGGCGCAAACCGGATGGGCTCTTCGTCATTCGGCCTGGTGACGTGGACACATTCCTCTCGCCACTGCCGGTTGGACGTCTCCCCGGTGTCGGGAAAGTCACAGGAGAAAAGCTCGATCAACTGGGAATAAAAACGGTGGGCGACTTGCGAGGTCTGGATTTGCCGACGCTCGAAGGCCACTTCGGCCGCTATGGCTTGCGTCTCCACGAATTGGCCCGAGGTCTGGACAATGGCGAAGTCGTCCCGGACAGGCCCACAAAATCCATGTCCGCGGAAGATACGTTTGAGCACGATGTAACGCTGGCAGAAACCGAGCCAATGATCCGCGAGCTTGCGGAAAAGATTTGGTCGGCTTCGCGCAAGGAATCACGCATCGCGCGCACGGTAGTCCTCAAACTGAAGACCAGCGAGTTCGATATTCTCACCCGCAGCCATACCCCCGCCTCTCCTCCCTCAACTTGTGATGAATTGACCAACATCGCACTGTCGCTCCGGGAACGAGTGGGCCTGGGACCGCAAAAACGTTTTCGTCTCGTCGGCGTTGGTTTAAGCAATTTTTCTGAACCTGCAGACAAGGAAGACGCACCCCCGCAGCCAGCCCTTTTCGAGTAACTATATTTTGGCAGGAATTCTTGTAGGAGGATGTGGTGATCCGAATATCCGTCTCGCCGGTCACATGGCGATAGTCTCCAAGAAGCCAATACTATAACTATTTCTTCTCCGCCCCAAGGTAAACCGCTATCTCCTGAAGTTGCTTGGCCGCCGCGTATGCCATAGATGGCGTGACGGTCGCCTGAGACGTTAGCTCTTGGGTTTCGTGGCTTGGCCATCGCGCTTCATCTAGTTGCAAGACCAGGCCCTTCAAGTCTTCATTGACCCGCGCTCGATAGACGGTAGTGAACCCTTCTTCCCAATTCCACAACGCCTGGAGTGCTCCGGGATCGCTGTCCGGTTGCGTCCGAGGCATCGGATTTGCGGTCGTATACTGATGAACAATCTGCAGCAGTTTGGCGGCCAGCGACATCGCTTTCTGTTGCAGCGAACCGGGAAGACCGATGAAAGGAGATACTTCTGCCATGTACCAGCCAGAGATAGCTTCGAACACGGTACAAAGGAGCAGCGCGTATAGGGCGCTTAGCCATACCCACCAGGGGATTGAAGGCACAAAATCGATCACACGCATCCGTGCAGCAGCTTCTGGCTTGACGAACTCATCTCTTGCAAATTGGACGAACCAAAAGACTCCGAAGAGGATGTCCACTACTCTAAGAACACGGGAGTATTTCCAAATCATTTTGAGAGCGTACATGAGTTCCTTTCGAGCACATGCTCGAGCGCGATTCACATATCGCTGACTGTGTCTCGAGTTACGTCAATTTCACCAAGTCCCACAGCGCGGTGGCGACTTTCCCCGTTTGCCTTGAGTAGTAGGTTTGGTGAAATTCGAAGTCTTTCCTGCCTGCCTTCTTGCATTTGTCCTGAATGAGATGGACTATGGCAAGTTTGTCCTCAGTCGAAGTCTTCATTCCGAAAATGATGGCCTCTAGATCTTCAAACCGATACTGCAGCTTGCGGGACGAACGATCAGAGAGGTCAGCAATCATGCTGTGCAGCGTCACCCGATACTCTCGCTCATGTTGCCAGCCCTTCAACTTCGTTGTGATAGCCCTGTGGAAGCTCTCCCAATACGCTTGGCGCCAGCTCTCGCTCTCCTGCAATAGATCGACTCCGGTTGAGCTCATTGCACCGTTCGCGTCCCCAAACCAGAACGCGAGCTGCCGATGCGTTAGCCTCCCCAGGGAACGAAAGAAATCTATCTCGGCGTAGCGGTCTCGGTATAAGACCTCGTCCAACTCCAGCGGCCGGAATTCATACACCTGGGAACTGTTCTTCGCAGTTCCGCTTGTCCCCACAGGATAACGCAACGTCAAAGCCGGTCTGCCCGTGGATGAAGCTGACGTCTTGAATTTGAGACATACCCCACGGTATCCATCTCCGTAGTGGCCCCACATTGCAGACTGCGTTGGCTCGGCGACGAAGCATGCGGTATACCAATCGTAGTAGAGTAGCGACTCTAGGGCGTTGAAATAGAGTTCGGGAAAAGTTGACGAGATGACGTTCCACGCTGTGCCATGCGATTGGTTTGCTCCAACGTACTCCCGAATGAATGTAGCCTGTGTTATTCCGCTTACGACTTTGGAGGTCATCGCTTCTACGATGTCGGCGCTGTCGGTACGTTTCGTGTCCATCTGATTGAGCGCTGCGAACGATTCTTTGAGCCGCAGTGAGCGCTGCAGTTGCGCGCGGAAATAAGCGTCGATTGCATGGACGGGTTGTTCCGGGCTGAGTGTGGTACAGACGAGTGTCAGTAAGCGGAAATGAAGAGGCCAAAACAAAGACAGAATCTCGTTACGGCGAATTGGAGAACTGCGCTCTGCCAACAAAGCTGGCAATTCCGCGAGCTCCGTGTCTTCGAAGAATCTCGTACACAGCGCATCAAAAAGTTTCCGCGCATCCGGATTCAGGTCTTCCGGGATCACGGTTACTGGCAATGTCTCCACTGCTAATTGAAAGTTGGGTCCCTGTTCCAGCGTCCGCACTACGGAGTGCATTAGGCACAGCAGATAGTGGCGGAGCAGATTGCTCCAGACCATCACGTCTCCCCGCCAGAACAGGTCCTTGAACCCTTCCAGAGCATCATTCTGCTCCGGGGAAGAAGCGAAGTATATCTCCTGGTTTTCCAGCTCATGGAAACCATCCAGCAGTGCGTGCGTGGATCGGAAACGGTAAACTGACGGTTCCATCTGTGAATAAAAGCCTCGATGTCTTGGCAGCGGCTAACGGCAATTGTAAGCGCAGTAGCGGTGACTCTCGCAACGGCCTTGCCTGGGGGAGGGCGCGTTCTGCCCCTATGGTGGTTCCCCGAATCGCCTGCTCGATCCATTAACATTGCCAACAGAAAGCTGATCGGAGTCAAATGGATGTGCACCTGGTTGACGGGACCTATGAATTGTTCCGGCACTTTTTCGCCGTGCCCGCTGCGGCGGATGTGAACGGCCAGGAAGTTGGCGCGGTACGCGGGGTTCTGACTTCCGTTTTGTCCATGATCGAAAACGGAGCAACCCACATCGGGGTTGCAACCGATCACGTCGTCGAGTCGTTTCGAAACGAGCTGTATCCGGGATACAAGACCAGCGAAGGCGTAGCTCCGGAGTTGCTCTCTCAGTTCCCGCTTCTCGAAGAAGCGCTGCAGGCAATGGGAGTGGTGGTGTGGCCAATGGTTCAATTCGAAGCCGATGATGCGCTTGCTTCGGCGGCCGCTAAGTCAGCACAGGATGACCGGGTGACGCGGGTACTCATTTGCACACCGGACAAGGACCTCGGTCAGTGTGTCGTGGGCACACGAGTCGTTCAGATGGACCGAAGGCAAAATATCGTGCGCGATGAGGCCGGCGTTGTGGCCAAGTTCGGGGTGAAGCCTCAGTCGATCCCGGACTATCTGGCCGTGGTAGGCGACAGCGCAGATGGCTTCCCAGGATTGGCTGGATGGGGCGCAAAAGCTGCGGCTCAAACCCTATCTCAGTACCCCCACCTGGAAGACATTCCGAAAGATTGGCGCGAATGGCATCCATCCATCAAAAGGGCCCGCGTGCTCTCCGAATCGCTATTCAACTCATGGAGCGACGCCCTGTTGTTTCGCACTCTCGCAACTCTGCGGCTCGATGTACCTGTTTTTGATACGGTCGAGGATCTTCGTTGG
>DATNNE010000187.1:0-2007 GCA_035601995.1 Terriglobales bacterium | reverse complement strand
CCTGAACTCGCCAATGAACCTGGTTACCAGTCTCGCGACCTACGCTGCGATGACTCGCGAACTCGGGTTGCCCTTACGCTTTCCTGGCACCAAGGAGGGATGGAACACCCTCCAGGAGACAACTGACGCAGAATTGTTCGGTCGCGCGACTTTGTGGGCCCTAGGGGAAGACAGAGCACGCAATGAAATCTTCAACGTGTCGAACGGAGATGTCTATCGCTGGAGGCAACTGTGGAGTGAACTCGCCGCCTTCTACGATCTGCCAATCGCAGAGCCGCTTGCGATGTCTACTGTTTCCGAAATGAGCGAGAAGGCTACCCTGTGGGATGCAATAGTTACCCGCTATGGCCTGCACGCCACGCCGTACGGGCAGATTGCAAACTGGGCGTTCGTGGACTGGATGCTCAACTTCCGGGAAGAAACAATTCTGAGCACAATCAAGATCCGTCAGGCGGGTTTTGCGGATTGCATCGACACACATCAGAGCTTTAGGCGACAGCTCACCAGACTGCGCGATATGCGGATCGTCCCCTAGATTAAAGCAGTAGGAGAAAAACAATGTCGAAGAAAGTAGAAGCTGCTCTAGGAACCTAGACTATGAAAACGTTAGCCACAAATACGCTGTTCACGCCAATTCAAGTCGGACCCATGGAGTTGAAGCACCGCGTGGTCATGGGCCCGCTAACTCGTTCGCGGTCCGTTCAGCCGGGGAATATTCCGGGCGATCTGATGCTTGAGTACTATTCGCAACGAGCCTCAGACGGTGGACTCATCGTTTCTGAAGCGACTTCGATCTCGGTCGCTGGCGGCGGATGGTTCGCGGCCCCCGGCCTGTATTCGGAGGAGCAGGTCGCAGGGTGGAAGAGAATCACGGACGCCGTTCATCAGAAGCGTGGGTATATGTTTTCCCAACTCTGGCATACAGGGCGTGCCGGGCATGTGGACTCGACCAAAGGCGCAACCCCTGTCAGTTCTTCAGTCAACCCGGAATATTGGCAGGATCCAACGATACTGGAGTCTACGCCCCATGGTTGGCGTCAGCCTTCGCCTCACCGCGCGCTCGACATCACAGAAATTCCGGGCATTGTCGAAGATTATCGCAAAGCGTCCGAGCACGCCAAAGCCGCTGGATTCGATGGCGTTGAGCTTCACGCTGGTAACGGCTACCTGCCTGATCAATTTCTGCAGGATAGCGTCAACCTGCGAACTGATATGTATGGCGGTTCGATCGAAAATCGCTCCCGCTTCCTCCTTCAAGTGATGGAAGCACTGGTTTCGGTGTGGGGCGGTAATCGCGTGGCCGTCCGCATCGCGCCGGGCGGCAGGTGGAATGGCATGTCCGATAGTGATCCCGACGCATTGTTCGACTCTGTCGTAAAGGAACTGAATCAATTCGGTCTGGCCTATCTGCACATCATCGAGCCGCGAGTAAGAGGAAACGTAGTCGTCGCAGAGGGTCAGTATGCGATTGCGTCGGCACGGCTCCGAAAGATATTCAAAGGGAAAATCATCGCAGCCGGGGGCTTCGAACCCGGAACGGCCGAGGAAGTCGTAGAGAAAGGAGATGCCGATCTGGTTGCTTTCGGGCGGCATTTCTTGGCGAATCCCGACTTGCCAAAGCGTATCCAACTCGGGCTGCCTCTGAATGCATACGATCGCAACACGTTCTACACCTTCGACGCTCAGGGCTACACGGACTATCCGTTCTACGAACAGCGGTCGGAGTCGATTACTTCAGCCGTCTGAAAGCTCAAAGCATCGAAGAGACCATCGAGAATGACGATGACATATAGACCGTATCACTTTGTCGCTGTTGTTGGAGGAGCGATCGCTGGCTCTGTCGCTGCAGAAATATTGGCGGACAATGGGATTCACGTGGTTGTCATTGAACAGAACAAAAAGCCTTATGGCAAGATCGAAGACGGCCTGCCCCGCTGGCACCTGGAGCAACGCAAACAAGAGTACAGCCGCATCGATGCTCGCCTAAGGAAACCCGGCGTTTTCTTC
>DATNNE010000186.1:0-18292 GCA_035601995.1 Terriglobales bacterium | reverse complement strand
GCCCACGATTCACCCCTTGGTTACGTTCTGGTCGTTAGCGACGGTCGTGGTTGTGCTGGCCGGCTTCTCTTCCTCAGCTTTCATGGCTGACTTGAAGCCGCGGATGCCTTCTCCGATTCCTTTGCCCAGCTCGGGAAGTTTCTTAGGTCCGAACACCAGCAAAGCAATTCCGAAAATGATCAGCAGGTGCATCGGTTGAAACAGACCTTCTAACATATATGCTCCTTAATTTCTCGTCGAAAGACGTGCAAACAATGCGTGATTGGTGAAAGGCAGGCGCCGCAACCGGCGTTCAGGTGCGGCGCCCCCGCTCAAACAACAACCTATCCGCCTAAGGCGCGGACAGTTAGGTTCAGGTTACGGCGCTGAGCGCACTGCGGAATCGGCTGCGACAGCCATCGCTTGCAGCTCGTTAAGGAACTGCTGGCTTTGGCCGATGAAGAGTCCATCCGCAGTGAAACTCTTGATCGTTGCGACGGCGCCACCGAATCTATCGGTCAGCGGACGAATGATCGAGACACGGGGAAGGTTGGGCTTGAATTCGACGGGGACCGGGAAGATCAAGCTGGGCTGAATCAACGGGTTGAGCGGACTGAAAAAGTTGGGGAATTTCAGCCCGGAGATCGGGTCCGCGAATGGCGCCACTGGAGCTTGCACTCCGTTTCCCGCAAAATCGACCCATTCCAGAAAGTGCGCAATCTCGTCGCCGCCGATGCCAAGCGTGATCGCGAGTACTTCTGGGTCCGTCACTTTCTGACTCATCGCGGCGTAAAGACTCGAACCGCCTTGCTCGATGTATCCAAAGTGAAAGCCCGCCACATTGGCGATCGCCTGAATATGGTCGTTGCCTGGAAAGTTGGGATTGGATTTGCCTTCGTAATCGGCATCGCTTCTGGGAATGGCGGTAACTCCACTGAGAGTTATTGCTTGGGGAAAAGTGGCGCCCAAGTCAGGATTGGTTGCGCTGCGGTAGCGAACGTACCAACTGGTATCAACGTTGAGGTTCATGAGGTTGGTCAGGCGTGAACTGCCCGTGGATCCTTGAGCTGTACTTCCCGGCAAGGTTACGAACTCATCGAAGTTGACCGGTTCGGCCCCTCTGGATTCCAGATAAGCATTAAGAAAGGTAGCGTGGCTCACCTCATCCAGCGTATTGCTGGAGATGTATTGCGGGCCGTCCGAATCAAGGTTGGACAAGGCTACTTGATAGGGATTTAGCAGCTGGTTCGGGTCTACTTCAATGGGTGGATTATTGCCGATACCACCGAGTTCCGCATACTGCGTCCAAAGGTCCGACTCGATCAGTTCTGCCGCCGCCAGAAAACGAAGGATGGCGACATCGCCCGCATTGAGGGACGCGCTTGATTGTCCTTTGCTTTGCGCAAGGGCCAAAGGTCCAGTTGCTAGCAACCCGGCGCCTACTGCTGCGCCTCCTGCCAGAAGACCACCTTTCAGAAAAGAACGGCGGTCAACTGGACGACTAATGCTGTATGGGTGAGTTTTTTTCTTCATGTTCGTGCTCCAATTCCTTTGCTCATGATTTTGTTCCAGCAGTACTGTGCGTTAGACGCGACGATCATTGACGAGATACATCGAGGATGTCATTTGATTGTCAACTTCTTGGAAGACCTCTTGACAATCTCGCCGCGAAAGTTGAGACAGAGGCACCGGATAAGTGACCCGAGAATGCCTTCATCTCCACTTCATCCTGGCTTGCGATTTCATCTTGCTATCTACAAAACTCGGGCGGGCGGCCTTTTATTCCAAAGTCAACGAAATATTCGTGTACAGGTGTACTTATAATGCGCTGTGAGACCTTGGGATTGCCTTCGGGAGATGCACAAGGGGAGAGCGGCACTGCACACTAGAGAGCGTCGGCGGCGCGCCTTCGGCCGGAATTCACCAGCCATGCCACTCCGATACTGAGGGCGTAAAGGCCTATCATGGGGGCCGCAAAAAGACACATGTTCAGTATGTCGGCCGTGGGTGTGATGATTGCCGCGACGACGAAAATGGCGAGGATGGAATATCGGAGATTCCGCAACATCCAGCGGGCGGTAATCACTCGCATTAGGGCCAGGAAGAACACGAGAATTGGCATTTCGAAAATCAACCCGAGACCGACGATTATCGTTACAAACAGCTTCGTATATTCTCCAATCGTAATCATCGGTTGGAAACGTTGTCCGTAACCGATTAAGAAATCTAGGGACGCCGGGTAAACCATCTTGTAACCGAAGAGTCCCCCGGCTATGAACAGGCCGGCGGTACTTAGTAAGAACGGCAGAACATAGCGCTTTTCCTTGCGATATAGTCCGGGGGCGATGAACAGCCAGAGCTGATAGAACACAAAGGGAGAGGCTATAAATAATCCACCTACAAGCGCCACCTCAAGATAGAGATTGAAGGGCTCAGTTGGGTTCAGGTACACCAACCCGCCACCGAGGCCGTGGTGGCGCAGCGCCCCAATAATGGGTTGCTGCATTAAACCGAAAATGCGATCTGCAAAGGACCAGCACGAGATGAATCCGACAAGTATTCCAAGGACTGAAAAGATGATTCGTTTTCTCAACTCCTCCAGATGAGCGAGCAGTGGCATGGACCTCGTGTGTAATGACAATACGGAAGCAGCCATGTCAGCCATGGAGAATCTCCACTCGCCCGCGATCGCTTTGAACATTATCGGCGTAAATGGCGCCCGAGCCTGTTTCAGGCGGCGATGTTTTCTGCAGCAAGGATGCCGGGGCAGTTTCTTGTTGCTTACCGACCTCGTCTCGGAACCGCAGGCTTCGCGCCCCAGTCTCGACAAGGGGAGAATCATTCAGATGTGGGTTGTTGATTAGATCGTACGAGGACTTCTCGCGTGTCCGTGGGAGCTCATTACAGTAGGCAAAACAGAAAGCCATCACCAGCACTACGCTCAACCCTGTAAGTCCGTAAGACGTTAGTTCCACCACTCTCGCCTCCTCGGCGTCTTTTGCGCTTCTTGGCAGTCAACCGAATCAATTTTGGTGAAGAAATCGCCCATAGGCGAGGGCGCACCGAGTGCGCCCTCGCAGAGGCTTTTGTTTTAGTTGATAGTGACTGTTACCGTGCTGGAATGACTCAGAGAGCCGGAAGTCCCTGTTACCATTACGGTGGCCTGTCCAGATGCAGGCGTTGTTGGTTTGTTGGAGTTGCTGCTGCCGCATCCCAGGGCGAACAGGGAGACGCAAAGCAGCAAGCCCAGCAGGCTCATCCACCCAATGCTCTTGCGGGTGAGCGGTTTACGTTTGCGAGTTGTGAAAACGGTTCCCAACAGGCCCAGGGCAGGCAGCATACCTGTCAATCCGGGCATGCGGAGGGCGCCGTAGCCACCGTATCCGCCGGTCGGAGGAGTCGATGCTGCAGAGATGGTCAAGGTGGAGGACGAAGTGCCTCCGGGAGAGATCGTTGAAGGACTGAGAGAACAGGTCAGACCAGAGGGCGCGGTACGTGTAAGAGAAATCTGACTGTTAAATCCTCCCACCCCGGCGGCGCTGATCATGAGGTTAGCCGAACCGCCCGGAGCGACGGTTGCGCTTGGGGCCGAGAGACTCAAAGAGAAACCTGGAGCGCCGACTGCGGCCACAGGAACAAGACTGGCGAACACAGCCGTTCCGCTTCCTCCGGCCGGGAAATTGGGTTGGCCGGCGCTGCCTCCAGCAGTGATATAGAGAGTGCCAAGAGTGCCTGGATCGTTATTGGCACCGCCACCTCCGCCAAACACCATATCCCACATTCCGGGGTTGACCAGCACATTGCCTGAAGAGTCGCTGAGCTGGCCCTCAAGAATACCTTGCGAGTTGAACGCGCTAATAGTTCCATCGCCAAAATTTGAGACGAGGATGTCGTTGGCGAAGGTTCCGAAGCTGGCCGGAGCCTGCACCACGCCCCAAGGCGCGTTGAGGTTATTCTTGGTGCCGGCGACGACGAAAGTGCTTACGAAGTTGCCGTTTGTGTCGAAGATATCCACCTGCCCAGCACCAGCGCCGGGGACCGCATCGTGCTTGGGAGTATCCTGCATCGCGTAGGCGACATAGACCTGGTTACCGATAACGTGGATGCCGTGGGGAGCGAAACCTGCGGGAAGGTTTGGATCGGTAAAGGTGCCGCCCAACGAAGTGAGGGTGTAGTTCGAATCGTAGACGTCTACCTTGCCGCTGTTGAAGTTGGCCGCCAACAGGTTGGTGCCCAGGAGGGCGAGACCTTTGTAAACCGCGCCGCTGGCAGAATTGTCTTTACCGATGATTGCGGTGTTGCTGGCGCCGTTCCAGTAGACGACCAGGCCGTCCTCGGTGTCGAAAATGAACGAACCGCCGGCGAAGTACGTGCCATTGGCGTTGGCCACAGTTCCCGTCGGGCAACCAGGGCTGCAATTACCGTTTGGATTGCTTGAGGCCCCCGGTATGGTCACGATCAGCCCAGTATCTTTGTTGCCGTTCTGGTCATAGAGCGTGGAAACACCGCCATTATTGTCGGCAATCCAGAAATCTTGTCCGGGAATAACAGAAATTCCCCAGGGATTCGACAGTTGAGAATCAGTGGTGTTGCCTACGCCAGCAATATTGGAGACCAGGTTCGTCTGGGAATAGCCGACCTGCTGCGCCCACAACCCTGACGGAACCGTCAACGCCGTGAGCAAACCGAATAACAAGAGCGCTTTTTTCATGTTGTCCTCCTTAACCTTTTTCTTATGATTTGTACGACGTTGCCGAATATCGTTGTTTCCTTTTCCACCGTGGAGCGTCGTTGCGGAGTGAAGGGGAAATTCGGGTAGACCGATGTACTTCTTATCCCGGAACTTCCCCCACAGCCGTATGAATGTTGATATGGTCTTCGACTCAGTTAGTACCACCCGAGGACTGGGTACCTTGATCCTTCATCTGCGCCAGCGCAACCATCGCCCGCGGTAACGCAAAGGTATAGATGCCTCCCGGCGTGTCAACCTCACTCAGGAAGTACTTGTCCCCTACACGCTCGAAGCTAAGCTTTGGCTGCTCAGTACGAGGTCCATCGATAGCGATGGGGAGAATAAGCGCACCATGGCCGTAGCCACTGATCGCTATGGTTGAATATTGCTCAAGCGAGACACGACCAACGGTGTAGGTGCCCGCAGGCAGGATCGCGCCTCCAGCGACGAACTCAAAGGGAACGTTCACACGAGCTCCCTCGGTGTCCTGAGCGCGGACACTTATGCCCAACCCAAGCAGGCAAGTCAGAGTAAGTACAGCCGTCAAATATGATTTCTTCATGATTTCTCCTATTAAATGGTGTTACGTGTTCATCAGTGATAACCGCGCTCGTGAGACTTTATTCCACACGTTGCGTCTCTAGCCTCATGTATCAACTGCTTTCACAACGTATGAGAGTTAGACGCGGCAAGTGAGGGCGAGATATGTATGGGATGTCATTTGATTGTCAACTCTTTTTCGAGATCTCGTAAACGTGTGGTAGTAAACATAACTGCGGTGCTAAAAATGAAGAGTGCCTCGTTGATGGCCGTTGTTGCTTTCGACAGTATAGGAGTGACGCAACACAACGAGCGGAACATCTCTAACATATCGAGTGAACCATACACTCATCTGAGGCGGAGAATATCTAAGGGGACGGAAACAGGCCCTCAACTGGGGCGTTAAGAAACGACATCTTCGCTGGCGACTTGCCCATTGCTGCGGCAGTGAAAGCTTTTGTAATCGACAATGCTGTCGTGCTTGCATTTGTCTGAAATAGCCGCAGAGCCTCGAACGAAACGAGGCTCCGCGTCACCTCCGAGCGCTATAACATTCGAGATTACTGTTGAACCTGAATACAACGCCGCATCCGCCGGGAAGAGTGCCGGCACAACCCGTCTTGTTGAAGTTGAAGTCTCCGCCTCCCGATGCCGAACCAAAGATATTCCCGTTGGCATCCACGGCCACGCGGTCGTCCAGGGGATTGGCTCCGTCGCTCGTACCGAAGAAGGCATACAGAATTGTCTCCGTCCAAGAGCTTCCACTGGCATTGGGCGTTAGCTTGTAGACAATGCCGCAGCCGGTATCAACAAAACCGCCGGTGCAAACGGTAGTGGTACCACCGCCGCCCTGAACTGCGCCGTATAGATTCCCGGCGGCGTCGATAGTCAGGCCGTTAAAGGGATGAACTCCATCGGTACAGCAAGGGCCGCCGAAATTGTGGACGATGCTTTCCTTAACTTTGCCATCGCTTTCGGGCGTTACTTTGAAAACCAAGCCCTCCAAAGTCGGTCCACCGTTCACGGCTGTCCCATACAAGTTTCCTTCCTGGTCGATGACCAAATTGGTGGACGGATTGAAGCCAGTGGTGTTGTCCGAGAAGTTGAACTGCGCGCTCTCTTTCCAGGTTCCATTCGCTTCCGGAGTAAGTTCGAACACGGTGCCGCAGTCACCCGCGCCACCGTTTTGGTCGCCGCAGGTCGACGAGTGGCCATTTCCGCCCACATACGTCGCGCCCCAAAGGTTACCGGTCTTGTCGAACACCAGTCCTCCCGAAGGCTCCTGGCCGTCTGTGTTCTCCCCCGTGAAGTGATGAATAGTGGTCTCCGTCCACTCCCCGTTCACCTTGCTCAACTTATAGATCGTGCCGCAACCGTTGGTGCACAGCGGGGTGGTCGCGCCGCCTCCACCGCCGAAGGTGGCGCCGTAGAGGTTACCCGCTTGGTCAAATATCAAATAGCTACTGGGGCCGCATCCACTGACACCGCCGAAGTTGTGCAACATGGTTTCCGTCCACTTTTCGCCCGTGGTGGTTGGCGGCGACAGTTCATAAGCGATGCCACAGCCAGCAGTACCCCCCTGCGAGGTGGTCCCATACAGGTTGCCCGAAGAGTCGAAGACCACGCTGGCAAGAGGGTTCCCACCGTCACCCTTTGCCTGCGAAAAAGCGTGGATCGTTTGGAAGGTAAAGCCGCCACTCGCGTCCGGTGTCAACTTGAAAACTGTACCGTCCCCGAACTCAGGGGAACCACCCAGGTCGGTCACGCCATAAAGATTTCCATTCGCGTCGAAGGTCAGTCCGCCAAATGGAATGCTGCCGTCGCTGCCGTTGACAAAAGTATGTAACACCGTCTCTTGACCTGCGCACAAGGAACCGGACGCAAGCCCCATCGCTACCGCCGCCATTGTTAAACCCTTGATCATGGCGGCGGTCCAACACTTTCCGTAGTTCATTTTGTAATTTTTCCTTTTAAGACTGCATTTAACTGCTGACCTGATAACTGCACTCGTGACGCTTTATTCCAAAAGTAAGTCCTGCGCTCCGAATTGCCAAAGGCTTGTTGACAATGCCTGTAGGCTAGACGCGGCAGCCAGCGAGGGGATGCGGATGGGATGTAACTTAATTGTCGATTTCTTGTTGAGATCTCGTAAACACGTAGCGGGAACATCTCTGGGAGAGGAGAATGACTGCGTGGCACAGGCTGGCGATATCACTCTGAATCAAACGTGGTTGAGGCAACGAACAATATTCTCGGTGGTTGCCGTACGAGTCGCCGCATGCATCTCAGGCCCAGCAACATTGATCGAGTGAATCCTCTCCATCGCGTTGCGCAAGCACTCAGCAAAGAGGCCGAGAATCCGGCCTGTCGGTCTGCCTGACGGAAATAACCGCGCTCGCGCCGAGTGTGTGTGATTGATGAAGTACTTGTTCAGGCCCTCGCGAAGCTGCAGCCGAGCACGCCACAGCCGCGCCTTCACTGCCGTCTGACTCACCTCTAGCACCTCTGCTGTCTGTTCTATAGTGAGTCCTTCGATATCCCGAAACACAAAGACCGTCCGCAAGATTGGGTTCAGCTCTTCTAGGCACTCAATTAGGATGTCTCGTAATTCAGACGCCCAGTAGAGCTGTTCCGGATTAGGAGCCCAGTCGGCAACCTCTTTTGGAAGCACGTCACCATCGTCCTGAAAATCCTCGTCCAGGGACATCTCTTTAGCGCTGCGTTGCTTGCGCAGTTTCATCAGCGACTGGTTTACGGTGATGCGAAAGAGCCAGGTTGAGAATTTAGAATCCTCGCGGAATGCGGTCAGGTTTTGGTAGGCCTTCAAAAATGCTTCCTGAACTGCATCTTGCGAATCCTCTCGGTTGTGCGTGATGCTTTGAGCAATTCGGAGAAGTTTGCGATCGTATCGGCTTACGAGTCGCTCGAAAGCGGCAACATCCCCATTCTTGGCGGCGTGGACAAGATCCAGGTCATCGTCTGCCACTTCCCTCACTGCGAATTGTGTCGAGTCTATAGTCATATTCGTGCACTTGGCTCGGCAACGCGTTGGTCCGTAACGCGCTGCCCGCGCCTTCTAGGAGTCTGAGGTCACTGCACTACGACTTTGCCCGTCATTTTCGGATGTACCGAGCAGTAGTACGAATACGTACCAGTCTTGGTGAAGGTGTAGGAAAACTTTTCGTCCGTATCCATCACCTTGGACTTGAACACGCCATCTGTGCTCACGGCCGTATGAGGAATGTCGTCAACGTTTGTCCAGGTAACAGTCGTTCCGACGGGCACGGTGACCGTCTGCGGCCCGAAGACGAAATTATCGATTTTCACCGCCGCTGCTGGCGCGGAAGGCTCGGCATTCGCAGTGACGCGAGAAGACAATGCCAACAGCATGATCGCAATCAGCACCGGCACCGCCACGCCCGAAATCCAAAGCTTGTTCTTTGTCATGATATTTTCCTCTCTAAATCTCGATATGCGATATTTACTGCACATTTCCTTTGCTACTGATCAGATAATGAGTTAGCTGCCTAGCGGCGAATCAACCACCGCGAGGCTGTGACCGCTCACCAGGTAGTTCACATCAGTGATACCCAACACCCGCTGCAACTGGTCGGCCGGCACCTTCATCGGTCCGGCTGAGGGAGCGGTTCCCGGAGCAGGTTGAGGGAAAGCCGTCGACATTGCAGTGTGGAACGAAACCTTGCCTTCCACCTTCTGCATGATCTGGTGGATATGTCCGTTTAACACCGTCACTGAACCGAAACGCTTGACGTAAGACAGGGCTTGTTCGCTGTCGTCGGTTCCCCAGCCCCAATCCGGATAGATGGTCCACAAAGGAATGTGGGCGAAGAGCACAATCGGAGTGCTGGTAGAGCGGCCCTTGAGATCGTTCTCCAGCCACTCCAGTTGTTCGTTACCGAGCGAGCCCATGCCTCCAGCTTTCAAATTGGCGACATTCACGAGACCAACGAAATGAACGCCCTTGTGATCGAAGCTCGACCACCCAGTGCCTTTTGTGCCTTTTCCGTAACGCTGGAGATATTGCTCGCCGTTGTCGGTCAGCATGTCGTGCTCGCCCGGCACAAAGAAGATTTGTTTTGCCGATGCGCCTTTTAATACCTGGTCCAGCGTATCGAACTCACTCGGCTTCGAGAGCTGACTCAGATCACCGGTGTGAATGATGAAATCCGGCTTATTGGGCATCGCGTTGATTTTGTTGATTGCCGTTTGCAGGGTAGCCGTGACATCCGGATTGGCCGGCTTGTTAAATCCGATGTGGCTGTCGCTGATCTGTACAAAAGTAAAGTCCGCGCCTTTGCCGGCATCTTTCTTGCCATAGCCCTTGGCGAATGCCCGAGACACCGGAATGCCTCCAGCCATGGTCCAGACCAGGCCTGTACCCGCCCATGCCATGCACTTCAGGAACCCGCGACGATCGACTCCATCGTTATTCAGGTCTTGTAAATTCTGATCGATAAGATCTTGCTTTTTGTCGGGCATTTGTCCTCCGTGGTTTGTAACGTTCTGAGTTGATAACTGGCGCGGATCGCTTTTATTCCCGAACAAAGTCAAAGGAGCCAGAAATTCCAGCGGATGTCCGGAGAGCGCCACGGCTTCCCTAAAGTCGAAAGACCGCATGGCTGAATTGACGGTGCGGCGCCGCCCTCCGCAGCGGCTCGGAGTCCGCGCCGAGCCCAGCAAAAAAGGGCGGGCATCGTTGCCCCGCCCTTTCAGCCGGCAGTTGGAAGCTGGAAGCTGAGACTAATCTCCAGTCGTGGTGTGGATAGCCAAAGTACCCATGCCGCCCTGAGAGCCCTCATCCTCGTTTCCGAAGATCCACACATTGCCCGATGACGGGACAACCCCAGCAAACAGGAGATCATCGAGGAACGTGCCCTTCGTGGGATTAGGACTGGGAGCAATTGACCAGCTAGTCCCATCCCAATGCAAAAGCAGCGTCATCTGGTGCCCCGATCCATCGGCCGCGAAGTAGGAACCAAACGCCCAGATGTCGGTGGGTGAATTGGCCGTCAAGCCAAGCAAACGGTTCGATTGATTGACGCTGTGCGGTCCAACATTCGGGCTCGGCACCACCGTCCAACTGGTGCCATCGAAGTGTTCGATCAAGGTCAGTGTGGCCGACTGCTGCGGAGGAGCGTCCGGCGTGGAAAAGCCTACCGCCCACACATCGTTCGGGGCCAGCGCCAGCACGGCGTTCAACTGGTTCCGACCCTTGCCTACATTGGGAGTTGAGATATCATTCCAGTTCGTGCCATTCCAATGCATCGCGAAGGTTGCACCGAATGTGTCTTGGGATCCCACAGCCCAGGCGTCATTCGTAGCGTCGGCGGACGCGCCAGACAGAGACTGGAAATTGTTCATGGGCTGAGGTATTTCTGTCACCGTCCATGATGTGCCATTCCAGTGCTCGAAAAGGTTGGAGGCTAGCCCATCCGCCACCAGATTGCCGACCGACCAAATATCATTGGCCGAGGTCGAGGCCATGGCGAATAAATCCGCCTGCGAGTTCGGCGGGAGCGTAGGGTTCGGGAACAGGCTCCACTTCGCTCCGTTCCATTGTTCGATGATCTGCCCTGGGTTGGCCCCTAGAGTTACGTTCCCGACAGCCCAGGCAAGCGTCGGTGAAACATCGACGACGCCCTGGAGATCCGCGGTAAGCTCACCATTAATCAACGGCGCGGGGAAAGCTGTCCACTTGGTGCCGTTGAAGTGCATCGTCGAGTTTCCTACCGCCCAAATGTCGGTCGGAGAAGATGCCGATGCAGCAAAGATACTGCTGTTAAACTGGTTCCCGTTCGGCGTTGGGACTACGTGAAAAATCGAACCTGGTTCGGTTTGTGCGTGTGCCGGCTCGCCTTGCAGCATGGCAACCGACAATCCTAGAAACATAATTGCGCTAAGCGTAAATTTCACAATTCCTCCTGAATAGTTTTCGCTGGATTTACAACCCTTACTAACGGTCTAATAACTCGCCCGAGCTGCTTTTATTCCCGACAGGGCCGGTCGAAGGAGAAACGCAGGCCAAGAAAATGCTTTGCTCGAAGAACAATTTCATTGACCTGCGTAGGCCGCTCTGACGAAACGGCTTCTTACTCATCAGCCGTTAGTTCGCCAGGTACCGAGCCAATGCTAGATCCCCGTCGAGTTCTCCGATAGCAACAATGTTTCCATCGGTCTGGATCAGAAGACCGGTGAACGTCTGCTCACTCGTCACCGTGCAGCACCCGCCAAACGAGTTGGTGGTGCCAAAGGTGAGGTCCATCTCGCCGTTGGCATCGAGCCGCGCCATGCCGCCTTGAGTTGGCGAAATCAAGCCGCCGATCACGATCTGCCCATTCGCCTGCAGAGCCATTGCCGTCCCCACTGAAGTCGTCGCGGGCGGGTCGAACGATTCGAAGGAGTTGGCGTTGAAGCTTGTATCCACTTTCCCGGTTTCGAGGAAACGGCTCACGCCGATCTTGTGTCCCCGGCACTGCGAATCGTTGGTGCAGCTCGTCACGGCCACAATGTAGTCGCCGTTCGCCTGAAAAATGGTCGGAGAAAAGCCGCTCTGCGAGGACGAAAGGGCCGCCGTCAATGTTCCCGTCGTCACCTTCGATAGCAGCACACCCTTGGAGTTCAACTCGACGGCTATGCCTGTCTTGCCGCTCCCATTCTGCCCCACGGCCAGGTAGTCGCCGTTCGATAACAACGCAAGCGCATCAGGTCCTGTGATTGTGTTGGTCACCAGAGAGATTCCGCCCGTGCCAAACGTCGTGTCCAGGCTGCCATTCGAGTTGTAGCGCACCATCGACATCTTTCCCGGAGAAACACCCTCCTGGGCAACCTCGAAGCCGGCCATCACGATTTTCCCGTTGGGCTGCAGTAGCATCGCAGTTGGAACGTCGACCCGTGTGCCTGCAACAGTGGTCACGAGGCCACCGCTTCCAAACGTAGCATCCAGCATGCCGTTGGACGTATAACGGGCCAGCCCGAACTCAATACGCCCCACGCTGCTTATGGCCTCTCCTGCGACCAGGATGTCGCCATTCTTCTCCACCGCAAACCCGAATGGGTCGAAGGTGAAGCCGGCGAATGTGGTGTTCGTAATCCCATCCGTGCCGAACGTGGTGTCCAGCGCTCCGGTAGAGGTATAGCGCACCAAACCGATTCCAGTGCCTCCGTTGTCCACAAAGTCGACTTGAGCGACCGCCACGATGTCGCCGTTTGATTGTTCAAAGCTACCCACCCCTGCGGAACCATTGGCGAAGCTGGTGGTAACCGTGCCGCCGTCGCCGAAGGCTGGATCCAGAGTGCCGGCTTGGGCCTGTGCGAAGTTGACGCCAAACGCCAGGCCAACTGCTAATAGTCCAGCGATCGTATGGAATGTAGTTTTCTTCATTGTTTTTCCTTTTGAGTTTGATTTTGCTTCCCAAGCAGACGACCTCGGATGTCTGCCAGTCTTGATAACTGGCAGGGAATGTATTTATTCCAGGCCTCTTCGAGATAAGTCGTTAGTTGTCTGCAAGTTGTCTACGAATTGTCTGCGGGAAGTAAAAGCTGTGCAGGCTCTTGGTAAAGGGGTTACCTTGCCAACCACAAGCCGAGCGCTAGCCACAACGGAGTTACCGCCAGCAACGCATTCCTGATTCCTCGCGCCAATGCTCTGACGTCGGAACACACGATTTCACGATCTCGGTCGTCGCACGCGCGCCTTTGCGCAAGGAACTCCAACAAGTCGACCTCGCCCCTGCTTATCGAGGATTGCCGCGATTTACCTTCTGTGCCTACCGTCATAGAGAACTCTTTGCTATTACCGTCCAATGCTTTGCCCTGTCCTTGTATGCATTTCTGGGCGAGATCTCGTCGGAACGCCTAACTAGGGAGATTCACACCGCTCAAAAAACCGCCTAAGTGCCCCGTCAAGGAAACGATACCGACCGCCAGAACTTCAAGCACCAGGCGGTAGCTCGGCAGGTATACAGTCCGTTTTCGAGCGCTGAAATGCACCGACCACACCAGCCAGATCATCACTGTCGAAACACACCCCAGAACCAGGTGCAGCAATAGAATCCCCTTCAGCTTCTGTCCCTCGAGTTGGAACTGCCAGGCAAGTAATCCGGTAACGAGAACCGGAACAGTCGAAATCGCCGCCGCCAGCAGGTTGTAGTAGGCTGCCTGCGCCAAGCCCCGGCGCTTCGTCCATTGCGCGATAAGGTCGAATGCCACCGCCGTGATGAACAGTGCAATTGGAAAATGGATCAGTACGACATGTTGAGCATGCTTAGCCAAGAATACCGTCTTAGGGTCGAAAGGATTAACCATCGCCATTGCCTCTTCCTAGATTTGCCCTACGCCTTCATTCCGATCTGAATTCGTACGAGCAGTAAAAAATCCCCACCCCCGCGCAAAAGGAGAGAGCAATCGCGAAGGTGAGGCTCGCACACGCTACGATAAGTAGTAGCGGAACGAAGTAAAAATCATTGCATCCAGCCCATGCAACTCCTCCTCGTCTCATGTGTATCTCTCCCCAATTTTGAGTTGCATGAGTTTCAGTGGAGATAACAGACTTTCTGATCTTTTATTCCAGGCTGGCCTAAAGAAACTTCTCTTGCCGTGGTTCTATGGCTTGAGGAATGAATCGCGGGCTGTGGCGAACGACGGAATTGATTCTGCCGCAACCCGCGAACTTGTTATTGCCCTGTTTCTCGCGAAGGAATCGTACGAGCCTGTAGCGACTCGGGCCCGCTGCCATCCACGCGCAAGAGCATCGCGCTGCCCTTGTCGACTCTCACTGCCTTCCGGTTGGAGGCCAAAGTGACTTCACCCAGCGGCTCGGTGCGTCCGGATTGGAGGATTGTGAGGTCGCCAAATCCGTATGCGCCGCGGGCATTCACTGAGAAGAGCCAAAATGCTTGCTGACGGGCATTGTCTTCGATCATGCCCCCGCTTGGCGCGCCCGAATTCTGGTCAACATTGGCCAGCACACCCTGGCTGGTGTATTTCCCCACGACTTGCTCTCCCACCATTACCGGCCCGCCCTCGCCGTAAGAAATCTGGTCGCCTCCGATTTGAATTTGCTCGTCCACATAATCGGGCGACGTGAGCTCAGGCGTAGCGGCAAGTACTGCAGACCTTGACGCTACTGCGCGCAGGTTGGTGGTAAGCGGGATGGTCTGGTTTCCAAGCTGTAGCTGGTCGAATTGAAACGAGATCTTTGATTCGTCAGAACCTTTTCCTGGAGTGATGGCTTCGACCACATGGCCTGTCACCTTGGATCCTTTACGTAGCGTTTCTCCGGCATTCGAAGGTGCGCTGGTCAAGCAGGCAGAATGTCGCCTCTTTTTCCGTAATATCGCCTGATTGAAGTATCTTGTCGACCTTCTGGTTAAAGCTGCCTTCGTAGATTTTCGATGTTGCGTGGCGGATCGCAGGGAAGTTGCGCAGCCTTGAGTTGTCGCAGGAGACTCACCTGAGAGCGCTTGTGGTCGCACAAGTGGAAATGGCGCATCCACTGAGGATGGCTTTCAATGACGAGTTTCGCCGCCCAGGTGTCGCAGAGCTTTTCCTCCTGCGGTCCGGCGAAGCCGTCGATATAGGTGCCGTGATGCGTGATGAATACGAAGAGCTTCAGATAGTGCATGATTAGCTGCGCTTTGTTGGACGTACAAACCGGACGCTGTATGCGCTTTATATTCGGTTCGGCGGGTATGTCATCGAGGGGAGGAAATTCTGAAGGATCAAAGAGGAATGGTTGGTTTTCAGGAAGCGGCGCGTCGGTCATTTATTCCTTTCAAGTCACGCGCCCAAGCCTCCCCAGAAACGATGTTAGGTGGTGACAGCCAGAACTTTGCTCTATTCTGGGCAAGTATATCCTTGCCTTAATTAGAGTGCTGGATGCCGTTAATTGGTCGGCAATCAGCAAAGACAGCGCCGATGCATGGTTGTACTTCTACGAAGAGTTTCTGGAAGTTTATGACAATGAGCTGAGAAAGCTGACCGGTTCGTACTACACGCCACCCGAGGTTGTAAGCGGCATGGTGGGATTGGTGGATGAGCTATTGCGCACATCACGGTTCGGGTTAGCCAACGGTCTTGCTTCATCGGCAGTGACATTGGTAGACCCGGCGACGGGCACCGGCACATTCCTGCTTGGGATACTGCGTAGAATCGCAGAAACCGTCAAAGCAGATGAGGGCGAGGGCTCTATCAAGGGAGCTATCAACGATGCCGTAAAGCGGCTTATCGCCTTCGAGATGCAGTTGGGACTTTTTGCTGTGGCTCAGTTGCGCATATTGGCGGAAATCGTCGACCTCACCGGTAGCCTGCCAAAAAACCCAACCGCGGATGTTCGTGACGAGCACGCTCGGAAATCCTAATGACGACGGCGGATGGATTCCTAACATTTTCGGGGTGATCGCTAAGTCGCGGAAAGATGCGAACAAAATCAAGCGCGACGAGCCAGTCACTGTCGTCATAGGAAACCCGCCTTACAAAGTGAAAGCAAAAGGTCTCGGTGGATGGATTGAAGGTGAGACGAAAAAGGCACAGTCATCATCACCTTTAGCTGAATGGATTCCACCAGCGGAATGGAAGCTCGGAACTCACGCGAAGCACCTTCGCAACCTGTATGTATTTTTCTGGCGGTGGGCCACTTGGAAGATCTACGACCACGGGCCGGGCAGCAAAACAGGAATGGTGTGCTACATCACCGCTGCAGGGTTCCTGAGTGGTCCGGGATTTGAAAAGATGCGGCAATACCTTCGGGAAACGTGCGATGACATCTGGGTTATCGATTGTTCTCCGGAAGGACATCAGCCCGGAGTGAACACCAGAATCTTTCAAGGGGTGCAGCAACCCGTGTGCATTGTCGTGGCGTCTCGCTCAGCGAAGGCAAAGGCCACTTCACCCGCTGCGGTCAGGTTTCAAGCGCTAGCACCGGGACACCGGGATCAGAAATTTCAGGAAATTGTGGCGCTGAGAATACAGAGTAAAGCTTGGGTGGATTGTCCTTCGGGATGGCGTGAGCCCTTTCTCCCGGCTTCGAAAGGCGCATGGGCTAGTTTTCCGAAGCTGGAAGACTTTTTCCTTTACGACGGCTCCGGTGTGATGCCGGGACGGACTTGGATTATCGCCCCGGACGTTAAGTCGCTGGAAAAGAGATGGGAGAAGCTCATAAACGCGCAGGGCGAAGAGCAGGAGGAATTATTTCATCCACATTTGGCCAAGGGAAAACTCGGAGACCGTCACTTCAATCGCATCGTGAAGGATGGGCTACCGGGATTTCCGGGCACATCGCTTCCCGTCTCTCAGGAGAAAAATGGCTGCTTGCCGCCGGTACGCTACGGATTCCGCTCATTTGACCGGCAATGGATTATTCCCGACAACCGGCTTATTAACCGTCCGAATCCTGAGCTGTGGCGGGTACGCTCCAATCAACAAATCTACCTGACTGCCTTTACCGAGGAAACTCCAACGAATGGCCCGGCACTTACTTTCACTGGGCTAATTCCCGATCTTCATCATTACAAGGGATCCTTCGGGGGCCGTGCATTTCCGCTTTGGGACGACGCGAATGCAAGCTCTGCGAATATTCCTGAGGAGCTGACAGGATTCCTGAGCGAGAAATATGGAAAGGCTGTAACTGCTGATGAAATCTTTGCCTACATAGGCGCCATCGCGGCGCATCCGGCTTTCACCGCCAAATTTCAGGAGGATATGAGCACGCCGGGGCTGCGGATTCCGGTGACTGCGGATGCGCAATTATTTTTCGAGGCAGCCGAAGTCGGTCGGAAGCTCATCTGGCTTCACACCTTTGGTGAGCGAATGATCGACGCTCATAATGGACGACCGGCGCAACCACCCCGTCTTCCGACCGCAAGGGCGCCACGAATCCCCGCTGCGGGCGCAATTCCCGAGTCGAAAGAGGCCATGCCCGACACGATCGCCTACGATGACCCCAACAAGAGGTTACTCGTAGGGCAGGGATATGTAGATAATGTCGAGGCGCGGATGTGGAATTATGAAATCTCCGGGAAGCAGGTTCTGTTGCAGTGGTTCAGCTACCGCAAGGCGAATCGGGAAAAGCCCATCATTGGTGATAAGCGTCCGCCATCGCCTCTTGGGACATTCAGCCGGATCATTGGCTGGCAGAGTATACGACCGAGCTGCTTAACGTGCTCAACGTCCTAGGGGGGCTGACGGATTTAGAAGAGACCCAAGCAGAATTGCTCGAAAAAGTGTGCGACGGCACTCTTATTCACGTAGAGGATCTTCAAGGAGTGATCGGTATTTCAGCAGCTAGCAAGAAAAAGGAAAAGGTTGTCCAGCAAGGGCCTGGCTTGTTTGAGGAAGCAACCGAACAGGATGATTGACAATGCTCAACCCACATTTTCAACCCACAGAATGCCGTGTCTTAATATGCCTTGAGTGACAATTGGCGGTCCTCGCCGGTTACTGAAAATACAAGCACATACCTAAGAGTTGTGCTCTGAAAAGGCCGGCGCCGGTCGACTCAAGCCGCCCCGGCCCTCAGCCTAGATGGTGCGTTTCGTTGGGAGCCCGGAGTTAAGCACTCTCGATGCATGCCGCCTTACTGTCGGTCAGTGGCAAACGCCAAGATCGCTGGCTTGTTAGCCATGGTGTTGCGCGAGTTGCGCCCCACACTTGACTCGACACCGTGCTTGGATTAAATATCCGCGGGGAGGGCGCTGGCGCAGTTCGGCCAAATGATTACCTCCTGAATCGCAGAACAAACCGCCGGCTGACGGTTCAGATCTGGAAAAGAGCCTTTATGACGCGCAAGGCTTGCTGAAGTTGTTCCGTACCACGATCTGCGAGTACGCGCTGTACCTTAGCTTGCAGAACACCGGGATCAGTCTCTTCGGCTTCGAACTCAAAGAATGCCGACGGCGAAACGCTGAGTGCCTTGGCCAACTGCTCGATGATCTCTAGCGATGGCCACTTCTCTCCTCGCTCGATTTCGCCCAGGTAGTTGACGTTGATGTCGGCCTTTTCCGCAACGAGTTCCCGCGATACATT
>DATNNE010000185.1:0-26195 GCA_035601995.1 Terriglobales bacterium | reverse complement strand
CAGTTTCCGGCACGTGCCAGGTTCCATCGGCTTTCAGATATTCGTGCGCCGCTGCCGTGCCTGCGCCGGGCGCGGGCACGAGGCCGTGTTTTCCCCCGGTACCGGTATCGCCCAGCATGTCGGGCACGAGGATGTCGGTGGATGTGTTGGTGGGATCGTCGGTGGCCGTGATGGGATCGAGGAAGTTGAGAATCGGCTCAGGCGGCTTCGCCGTCCCGGCCTGTTCCACCTCCTGGTAGTTCGTCGTGGCCACATCCGCGACGGTCGTGCCAGCGTCCTGTTGCGGGCTTACCGGATTCGTAAGCAAGGTGGCCGGAGGCTGGGCATGACGCCGCGCCACGGTGAGCACGTTGATGCGGCACAGGGAATTGTTGTCGTCGATGTAAGGCCCGCCGGGCGGAAGCCGCCAGTCGACGAGTCCGACGGCGCCCGTCGTCTGATCGACGACCGCATAAAACAGCGCGACTCGAAGATGCGTCCCCGTCTGGTTGGTGGTGTCGCTCCACTCGTAGAGGTAGTAGAGTTCGGAGCGTGAGTAAGCGTAGCCATCGATCGGCGAAGTGGGCAGCGCAATGGTGGATCCATCGCCATACGCGGTGGGGCCGAAGAATTCCACGGCCAACATGGCTTCCTGGGTGTTGGCGATCATCTGCTGGATCAGCGTGTAGGGCAACGGCTGACCCGGCATGAAATCGTCGAAGCTGATTTCCGCGAAGTTATTGGCGGTGGGCGTGATCGAGCCCGGCGTGCCGCTGCGCTGGCAGAAGGCAAACACGGCAATGCGGCCGTCGTTGAACGAGATCAGGCTGCCGCTGTCATCGATGTAATAAATCAAGGTCGAAACCACGCCGCTCGAATTCACGGAAGCGTGAATGGGGCCGAGCTGGCCATCGGTGAGCGCTGGCTGCGCCATGGGACTCGCGCCCGGCGCGGTCCAGCGCCAGGAGAACTGGAACTTGCACTCGGCGGCGGAATAGTGATAGCCGTCGGCCGGCGAAACCGGAAGGGTCACGGTTTGTCCGTTGGTGTACTCGCCCAGGTAAAAGACTTCGTGATCGACGACGGAAAACTTGGCATCGTCGTTGAGGGCTTGCGCCAGCAACTGGGTGAGCGGCTTATCTTGCGCGACGGTCGAGCCGGTGATGGCGGAATAGCTGGGCGAGCTGGCCATCACCAAAGTGGATTTCTGCCGCTGGGCGATGGTGTACACGATCAGCTGGCCGTCGTTGGTGAGCACCCCCTGATAATCGGCGCCGGAGCGCCGGTACCACATGTCGATGTAGACGTCGCCGGTGGATTGATCGACATAGCAGGCGAAGTACCACTGCGAATCTTTGCCCGTAATCCAGCCGGTCGACTGATCATAGGTGGCGCGAATTCCCCACATGTACGTGAGTTCGCTTTGCTGATAGGCGTAGCCATCGATGGGCGAGACGGGAAGCGGAACCGTGTCGCCGTTGACCTGCTGGGTGATGAAAATTTCCGGACGCGTCAGGCCGAAGACGGCGTTGTCGTAGATTTTGAGCAGATCGAGTCCGAACGAAGGCGAGCCCGTGGCCAGCGCGGAGTCAGACAGGTCCGAATAACCAGGTGGAATTTCTAGGCTGAGGCCCATGAGGAAAAGAAAAGAAGCTGTCTACCGCCGAGAACGCCGAGATCGCAGAGTTAAGAAATCAAGAAATTTCTCGGCGATCTTGGCGTTCTCGGCGGTTCACGAATATGACTTCAGCACAGCGTGTTCGCGGGGGCGCCAGTGGAATACTCATCGTTGGTCCCGCAGAGGAACATATATTTCGCCTTGTCGCCGCTCGAGGCAGCCGGGTAATCGGCTTCGCCGTTGGGCGCGATCTGGTACTGCTTGAATGCGGTGAGGTCGATGGCCAGCAGATTCAGCTCGATGAGGCCGGTCATAAACTGCCAGGTGCGATCGAGCACTTCAAAAGTCAGATCGGTGACGCCCAGGGTTCCGCCGGCGCGATTCGGAACCTGCGCGATGGTTAACTGGATAATGTCGCCCGGCTCCAGCAAACATTCGCTCCAGAGAAACGGCACGCCGGTCAGCAGAAGATTCTTCGAACCATAACGCAGAAAAATCAGCCGCGAGATGATCTCTGCCCACAGGAAGCCTTGAAAGCCGGAGCGCATCCCCTTGGATTCGATGATCTGTGAAGCGACCAGACCGTGAGATCGGCGAGCTGGGGCAGCAGACCTTTGATTTTCTCGGGAGTCGGCGGTACGGGCGCCGTGTGCTTCTCGAAGGCCTTCGGATGAGCCGTCTCGACTTCGCGCACTTTGATCAAAATCCGTTCGCGTGAAATGGCGCGGCCGAGCGCAAAGAAATTCCCTGGCTCCAGCAGTTGAATCTGGCTATGGAACTCGCGTTCCTCTTTGCCGGGAACGATGCCCAGCAGCCGGACGGCGGTCTTGATGTTCACTTCCTCGAACGTAGGACCGATCAGCCGGTTCTGCAGCTGGCTGGTGACGTTTTTGTCGAGCATGGCGAGGCGCTGCGTGATCCCAGCCAGACAAATGCCGCGCTTGCGGCCGCGCGTGGCAATGTCGATCGAGGCTTGCTTTGCTTCCGACTCGCCTTGCCCCTTCTCGGGGGCGAAGATGTGAAATTCATCGACGCCCAGCAACAGCGGAACGCGCAAGTCTTTGGGCGCCTCGATCAGCGCGTTGAAAAAATCCCGAACCCAGAGATGGCGCTGGTCGGCTCTCATTTCGTACAGATCGCAGACCGCGGAGACGCGCAGTTTCAACAGGCGATGCGCCAGCATGCCGGCGGAGCGCAGATCGACGGGAGTATCGCCGCCCTTGCCGGCGAGCACGAACGGATATTTCTCGCGCAGGGAAGCGAATTCCCCTTCGGGGTCGATGATGATGACCTGAAGTTTTCCGAAGGCCTGCTCGAACAACACACGGGCCAACCAAGATTTTCCTCCACCAGAATCCGCCGTGATGAGCAGACGAGTCGCCAGCAGCAGGTCGGTATCGAAGCCGATACTTTTGCCGTGCGCCGTGCCGATGATGATTTTGCTCATGGCCCTCCACTTTTTCCGGGGCAGGCTTGTTGCCCAGAGTGTCTTTCGCAAGAAAAATCACTCCACCCAGTTAGAAGGGGCTAACTGCCCGCCCCCGGAACTCAAACTTTGTTCACACGCTCTAAACCGTGATGGTGCGCCCACACTTGCGACACACGAGCTTTACCGTCTTTTCAGGATTGGTATCGCCGGTGGCACTGATTGGGAAGAAATCGTGCTCTGTTGGTTTGCATTGTTCAGTTTCCGTCGGCATAGCGGTTTTCTCCTTTCCACCGAAGCTCTGCTCCAGTTGCATTTACGTGCTCTCCGAAAACAAACTTTTCTGCCGCGCTCGGTGTGCCCCTTGCAGCGGGTACTCGCGAAACCACGAGAGGCACGCCTGGTACGCCTCTTCAAAACCGGAGCCGAATCGTTTCCACAAACAACTCTTCAGCGCGCCCGGCAACTGCTGATAGCAATCGAGACAGAACGCATTCCGTTTGCGCTTCACGCCGCCACAGCCCGCGCAGTAGGTCGAGACAAAGGCGTCGAAGATGGCGGAAGATTCCATCAGCTCACTTTCTTCGGCATCAACGCAGGCCTCGCGGGGATGTCCGCGTCCGCTTCGGGCAGCGCGATGAAGTTGCTTGCAGGGCGGCCACCAATTAGGTCGTAAAGTTTTACTTCGACCTTTGCAGTGTCGATGAGCCGATCCGCGACTTCGCAGATCGCTTGTGCCCGCCTGATTTCCATCGGCGCTTCGTCATCCTGCAAGGCTTCTATCGTCGCAAACAGGTGATTGCGCAGATCGTCCATCGTGTTCTTCGCCATCGCTTTCCATCCTCCGAATTCGGCGCTTCAGTGCGCCTTTTAACTGAATCACCGCTTTGAGCGAAGCGGGCAAAGTGTGAATCGTGGTTCTCGCCACGTGGTCTGATCCGCTGACGAGTTCAAGATTCGAGAGAGCACAGTTGCCGTGATCGCCGTCTCTCCACCAGAGCCGCGCTTTTTTCCAATCGGGCAGTGGACCATTCGCCTGCTCCCAGATCAGCTTGTGGACATACTCCCAGCGATCATTCGGCGGAGCGTGCCTCGCGCCCGTCTTGAGCATCAGATAACCGTCGACCCAACGAAAGGACCAGAGCGGCATCGTATTGATCGACACTTGGCCCTTTTTGAATTGTGTCTCACGCATCCGTCCGCGTCCGACAGAATAACCAGGTCGACGAAGCCCCTTGTTGGCTGGGACAATTCCTTTTTTAAAACGTGTCGCCGCCCCCGACTGCACCGCCTGAGTTCCACACTCAGCCAACATCTCGGCCATAAAAGCAGAACTTTTGCGCACACCTAAAATCCGCGCACGAGTCGAGGTCGACGAATAGGAGTGATCCGTACGAGATGCAATCTCTCGCGTCCGAAGGTGAGGGTAGTAAGCACGCACCATCCAGTCATCCGAGAACGACCAATATTTACGCGCTTTCACTACGCCTCCGAATTCACCCGGCTGAAGCGCACCAGGCGTCAGTTATTGGCGTGCCGATTTGCTAGCTTCCGATACAAAGCCTCGCACAGCCGTTTGAGTTCATCGAGACACTCTTGGCACGCGTAGAAGTCGAATCCCCTTTGGGGTAAGCCCGTCCGGGTGCAATCTTTGAAACAGCACTTTTGAATCGCCGCACTCACTGCGCCTCCCCATTCACCCGGCTGAAGCGCACCAGGCGTTCCTCCCCACAGCCGAGACAGCATCCCAGCAGTCCCGCTTCGCACTGCCAGGCCGCGACGAAGATTTGTTCCGCGTCGCAGATCTCACAGAAGCGCATGAACTCGACCGGAGTTGCGAGGGCGACGATCACGGAATCGCCGCGCTGCCCCCTCAAGCTGACGGAACACGGAGGAGCGGAGTTGTCCGTCAGCAAGTTCATGCAATCGCTGCTTTCGCCGCGACCATGCGCAGCAGCAGCGGTGCGAAAATCAGCCCGGTGTCACACCCGACTTTCAAGAGACAGTGGACAAAAAGCAGGACATCGCCGTTCATTGGCGCACCGCCACGGTTCTCGAAAGCTCGGGCAGCACTTCAAACAGCCGCGCCGATTTTGGTTGACGCTTCGGGAGAGCCTGCACTTCGTCGATGACTTCCTCGATCAGTGCATACTCGGTTTCGTGCTGCCAGCGGCGATGCTGCTCCATGCGGGCTTCCACAAACTCCGAGTTGAATTTAATCGCCATGTGCGACCGCCTTTCGCGGGTTTTGGTTGATAGGGACGTAGGCCACCTTGCCGAGAATTCTTACGGCGAGCGCGCGCGGCGTGGGATAGTTCGGCAGAAGCGAATACTCCACTTCCTGCCCGGCGCTGACCTTGCCGCCTTCGAGCACATCTTCGTAAAAAAAAACATGCTGGTCACGGTCTCGGACCGAAACCCCATTCGGGATGATGATTCCATAGCGCTTCCTCACATCGAAAAATTTGACGTTGCCGGTCATCCGGCTTCCTGCCCGCCTTCGCGCAGCCGCAGCAGGAATTCGCTATAAGCCAGCTTGCTGCGCCAGCGAGCGTCCTCAAACCAAAAACGGTTAACGTTGTTCTCCCGGTAGGCTTCAAACCGCTCCCATTGCGAGGGACAGGCGTATTGCGGAAGATGCGAACGTTCGAGCGCCGCCGCGAGGATCACATTGGCTGCTTCAGTGAGTGAGACGCGGCTGTACCCGGATTCGCTTTCGATGGCCAAGCGGACGGTCTGGATGTTCGGCCAGGTGGACACCAAGCCGGCTTTCCGGGTCAGCACCGAGGCTAGTTTGATGGCGAGGCTGCGGGATTCGCGGTCGCCAATTTTTCCACTGGCCGAGACGCACGAATTGCGGTATGCTGCGCGTGTTGATGGCATCTGACAGTGGTCCTCAACAAAAATCTGTACCCGGCGGTGCGAATTCCAGTTCGCGCCGCTTACTTTTTAGGCTCGCTTCCTTTCGACGTTGGCGACGCGGACCGATCCCGAGGGCTTCTTTCGCACGTCCAAGACTTCGCCTCGGTCGCACTCCTGGCAACGCCGACGCTGCGCGATCAGGGGATCGACTCCGGGAAAAATTTCAAGGGTGTGTCCACACTCTAGAGTTTCGGTCACGTGCACGAGCAGGTAGTCGGGAACGTGGGCATAGGGCATGAACGGCACCGGCTTGCGGTGTACGACTTTCCTCAAGACAGCTTTGGCTGGCATCCAGTTGGCCTCGGGGGAAGCGCCTGGGACTCCCACAGCAAAGCGCGGATTATAAGCGTGCAGCGGAGCGGGACTCAGAAGTGCGAGCGCACAGCAAATCAGGACGGCGGCGGCGACCGAAAGCGGCAACGAGCGCTGACGGCTGGAAGTTAACATAATACCTATTATCGGACATTGCATATTTGGCGTTGGCGATGTTTCGACAATAATCCCTGTTGAGGTGGAAACTCCTCGATATTAGGAGACGCGAGAAGCTGAGCTAGGGCGTGAATTCAAACACCGAACCGAATGTATAGCCACCGTCGCCCGCAGTAGTCCCATAAAGATTTCCGGTTGTATCGAGGATCATGCCAACGTGGGGATCTGCTCCGGGATGATCGAGGAATGCGTGCACGACGGTCTCCTCCCATCCGCCGTCCTTTCTCGGTGTCAGCTTGAAAACTACGCCATAGCCGCCGTCGCCGCCCCCGTTCGCCGTACCATAGAGATTCCCGGCGCGGTCAAAGATTAAGCCCCCAGGATAGCTTCCATCGGGGCAGCGGGTGAGCGAACAGAACCTGTACAGCACCCTCTCTGTCCAAGTTCCGTCGGAGTTGGGTGTTAGCTCAAAGGCGATGCCAAAGCCCTCACCGCCAATGAGGACGGGAGTTGTGCCGTAGAGATTACCGGCTGAGTCGAAGATCAGGCCAGCCACTGGCGACTCTCCTTCGTTTTGGAAGGCGTAGAGTACACTCTCGGTCCAGGTTCCGTCCGAGTGGGGCTTCATCTTGAAAACCGTGCCCCCGCCGTAAGTACCGCCGTAAGAGGTCGTGCCGTAAAGGTTCCCAGCTTCGTCGGGGATCAGGCCGCTTCTGGGGTAGGCTCCGTCGTTTCCACTGGCGAAATAGTGGATCACAGTTTCTGTCCAGGAGCCGTCCGAGTTCGGCGTCAGCTTGAAGACCACACCAAAGTCGTTATTACCCCCATTCGACGCCGTGCCATAGAGATTACCGGATGAGTCGAAGATCGGCCTATCCGTCGGCGCAGCTCCGTCACTGTCTCCGCCTGTGAAAGAATGCAGGACCTTTTCTTTCCACTTGCCGTCCGCGTTCTGGGTCAGCTCGAAAACCACACCGCAGTCACAATGGTGAGCGCCCCCCTGCGTGGTCGTGCCGTAGAGATTACCCGCCCGGTCGAAGACTAGGCCAGCCTGGGGATTACCTCCGTCCTCTCGGCCCGTGAAGCTGTGGAGCACTTTCTCGGTCCACCTTCCGTCCGAGTTCGGCGTGAGCCTGAAGACCACCCCATATTGATACGCGCCACCGCCCCAAGCTGTGCCGTACAGATTTCCTGCCTGGTCGAAGATCAACCCGGCAACGGGAGAAGCTCCGTCCTTGCCATTCGTGAACCTGTAGAGCGACCTGTACTTGGCTTGTCCCCACATGGCGGGCACCAACACCAGAGTCGTTACAATAGCCAGCACAGCTGTCCTCGGCGTTCCCAAGCCTCTATTCAACGCCATAGATTCCTCCTCGTCCGCGACACCGCCAGAGGCGATTCACTGGCTGAGTAAGCCTTGTCGAGCGAAACATTATACGCCCCAACCATCGCCTAGCAGAGCTAACGGCGTAACCAGGCCACCACACTTTCTTGAGAAATGGGCTCGACCTTCCCGGACGGGAGCGCCCGGCCCTAGGTGAACATGGCCCTAAGCGGTTACACGCCTGGATTCCGCCGCCAGCACGATTTTGGCGTGGAACAATGTGCCTGCTACCCGGGTTGCGATGGCGATCAGTTCCCTTTGCCCGGCGAAGACTTTTACCATCCTCGCTTGGGAGAGTTCGGGCAGATTCACGGGGCGGCCGGTACGGATGCGAGCGGCTGTTTCTTCGTTCGCGGTCACGCATGGAAATTGCGGGAGAAGTTTCCGGGGATGAATGAACATGTCTTCCGTCTCGCTCGTTTTCACAGCTGCCGCTAGTTCTTCTAGTGTACGGGCGTCTGCCAGTTCGAACTCGCCGACGGCCGTCCGGCGTAACGATGCCAGATGGGCGCCGCAGCCTATTAGTTGACCCATGTCGTGGGCTATGGAGCGCATGTAGGTTCCGGAGGCAACGCGGGCCCGGAAACTGGCCACCAATCCTGCCGAGCTTTGCTCGGCCGCCCGGACGGGGGCGTCCGGGCCTAGGTGAGGATCGACTCGTATAATCTCGAACTCTTTGATCTCTACCTGCACTGGTTTTAACGTGACTGCCGCGTGCTTGCGGGCGAGTTTGTAGGCTGGCACGCCTTGGATTTTCTTGGCTGAGAATGGCGGTGGTGTTTGTTCGATCATGCCTTGGAATCGGCTGGCAAGTTGGCGTAGTTGATCCAACGACACGGCGAGGGCCTGCACCGAAGTGGTCGGTTCACCTTCGGCATCATAGGTGTCGGTGGCAAATCCGAAGCGGATTGTGCCTTCGTAGGTTTTCTCGGATGAGGTATAGAACTGTGCCAGGCGGGTCAGATTGCCAACCACCAGCGGCAGCACCCCGGTGGCCAGCGGATCGAGCGTGCCGAGATGTCCCACCGACCGCTCTTGCAGGATGCGGCGTACGCGGTTGACCACATCGTGCGAGGTCAGTCCGGCGGGCTTATCGATAATGAGGACTTCATTCATACAAGACAGTTCGTGCGCTTCCGGCTAATGTGCTCACCGAGTCTATAATAGCGTTTGCGTGATAATGACAGTCTCTCAGCGTTTCCTCGCGGTTGCCACATGTGCCCTTCTGCCATTGCTGGTCGTGCCGGCGGGCGCGGCGGCATCGCCATCCGGCGGCAGCATCGGCGCCTTGGTCGTGGGCAAGAACAGCCACGTCGTGATTATGGAGTATGAGGCCTGGTTTGGTCCGAAGGCGGTGACGTTTCAGACCAGCGTGGCCATGCCACGTTTGCAGTCTAAGGATATGAAGCCGGTGGGTGGCGGGTATGACAGCGCGGACCCGGCCGTGATTAAACAGCACGTTGCCTGGATGGAATATATGGGCGTCGACGCGGCCACCAGCGAAGTCACCAATAGCGTGAGCTGCATCTTCGACAGCGAGTGGTTCGTCAAGAAATATGTGAAGAACTGCACTCCGTCGTTCCGTCTTGCGAACCAAATCATCCGCGACAATACTGGCAATCTTTACCCCGCGTGGACAAGGCTGGGAACCCGATTGGGCTTGATCCCTTTGCTCGGTGGCATCGACGAGAATGTCCTGTTCAAGGATATCGATGGCAAGACTGCTTTCGAAAAAGAAGCGGAATATTTTGGGGCGCTGCTGCAGAAATATCCCGAGCGCGCGGTGATTTATGAAGGCAAGCCGCTCATGGTGATCTTTCTCGGGGCGGCACAAGATCCAAACCCCGCCGATCATCCGTTATGGTTTAAGCTCAGGCGATTTCTGCGGAAACATCCGGAGCTGAGTTCGAAATACACGTTCAAAATGATGGCGGGATATCTCGACAGTCAACCAGGACTGTGGGCTACGCAAGGCAAGCCCGACGGCCCGATAAGAATCAATCCTGAATATGGGTTCTGGAGTTGGGTCGACCGGCTCAATATTTCTTGTACATTTCAGTTCTGTCCTTACTATCCTTCGTACAATGAGGTTGGCTCCAGAGCGGAGAATTTCACGGCCTCAATCGCTACCGCCGGGCAAGACGGATGGGGATGTCCCGGCGGTCCGAACACGCCGCCTTATTGCCCCGACGACGCTCTGCGCTTCGGAGACAACAAAACCTACGTTACATTCGATTCCTTCATGGAATACGCTCGCGAGCTTCAGCCGATCTTTCTGTGGGTTCATCAGTTCAACGAGTTCACATTGCCTGACGAGGGATTCGACGCCAACACGAACGACGACATTGAACCCGCGGATTTGTGGGGCAGCGGAGATCTGGAGATCGTCAAGCATCAGATCTGGGTATATCGCCACGCGACCGGCGCTGCCCGCGATTAAAGCCCTGTGGGTGACGAACTGGCCGATTACCTGATTTCCTAATCTCGCATGATTCCTATTCGCGATGACACGCCCCGGTTCAGCACTCCGTTCGTTACATACTTCATTATCGCTCTGAACACGGTGGTCTTCCTGTTCGAATTGTCGGTGGGCGGACAGAGTCACCGGGCCTTGAGCAGCCTGATCTACCACTTCGGCGTCGTGCCTCTTCATTTCGAACGCGCGTTAACGGGCGGTTCGGCCGCTTCGTTCCCCGGATCGTTTCTTCCGCTTCTGACCTCGATGTTTTTGCATGCCTCGTGGCTGCACCTTATCGGCAACATGTGGTTCTTTTGGATTTTTGGTGACAATATCGAGGATTATCTCGGGCACTTTACGTATCTGCTCTTTTATCTGGTCAGCGGCTTCGCGGCGGCGATCGCCCACATCCTCCTGAATGCGGGGTCGAACGTGCCGAGCGTGGGGGCGAGTGGGGCGATAGCTGGCGTGATGGGCGCGTACTTCGTACTTTATCCGCGCGCCCACGTGATGATGTGGTTCCCGCCGATCTTCTTCTTCCACCTGCCCGCGTGGCTGGTGCTGGGGTACTGGTTCTTCATGGAATTTCTGAGTGGTGCGGCGACCTCGATTGCAGAGACCAGTCAGAGCGGCGGGATTGCGTTCTGGGCTCACGTGGGCGGATTCATGGCGGGAATCGTGCTCATCAAGCTGTTACCGGAGCGGCCGCAACGGTACCGGTATGCGGCCTGGTAGATGCGAAGTGGTGTCGTAGACAGCTGTCTGGATAACTGAGATCCTGTTGAGCCTCGCGGGCGCCCCTGCCTACATTTGCATGCCGCTATAATGTTGTTGTGAGTTCCCCGTCAGTTCAGCAGGTTGCGTCCGCAGAGTTCCCTACCCGGTGGGGTAAGTTCCGCATCTTTGGCTTTCAAGGCGAGTTTGGCGGAGGCGCGAATTTGCCGAAAGATGGATCGCGCAAGGAAGAAGCCGTTGCCTTGGTGATGGGCGATGTACGATCAGCGCCGCCGTTGGTTCGCATCCACTCACAATGCCTGACGGGAGACGTTTTCGGTTCACTGCGCTGCGACTGTCGTCAGCAACTGGAGATGGCGCTGGCCATGATTGCCGAGCAAGGCGCAGGAGTGCTCATCTACGAACAGCAGGAGGGGCGCGGCATTGGCTTGATGGCCAAGTTGCAGGCGTATGAATTGCAGGATTCTGGCTTGGATACGGTCGAGGCCAACGAACGCCTGGGATTTGAAGCAGATCTTCGCGCGTTCGCTATGCCGGCAGGAATCCTTAAGGCGCTCGGGGTGTCTAAAGTGCGGTTGCTGTCGAATAATCCCGACAAAGTTGCGGCGCTGGAACGCGGCGGGATTGAAGTGGTGGAACGGGTACCTTGCGAGGTAACGCCCAGTAGCCACGCGGAAGAGTACCTGAAGACCAAGAAAGAAAAGATGGGGCACCTATTTCGTTCTCTCGACTAGTTGCGTGCGGCCGCTAGCACGGCACGCTTGGTAAAAACGCGGATCATCTCGCGGCGATATTCTGGAGTGAGAGCTGACGTCGTCAGCGGCTTCGCAGTTTTCGCGGCCAGGTTCCCCACCGCTTCAGCCAGTGCTTCATCCACGATCTTTCCCTCGAGCAATTCGCTCGCGCCCTTAATCAGAAGAGGCGCGGGATTGACAGCCGTGATTGCCAAACGCGCATCGGCGACGTGGTCGTTCGCGCGCTTCATCACGACGGCCACTCCGGCCAGCGGATAATCGATCGATCCTCGAACTCGAAGCTTGCGGTATACGCCGCGATAGTCGGCTGACGATTCGGGCAGAAACACCCGCGTTACCAATTCATTGGGCTGCAGTTTGCGATAAGCGACGCCGTCGCCGGTGTAGAAGTCGCGCAGCGCGATCCGGCGCAGCCCGGAGGCGCTGGCAATTTCAATCTCCGCATCCAAACACAACAATGCCGGAGGCGTGTCTCCGGAGAACGCGGCCCAGCAACGGGTTCCACCGGGAGCCACGTGGCAAAGGTCTCCATCTTTCTTGATGCAGAAGCCACAGCCTTTTCGCCAGGTGAGCGATTGGTTGTACCAGAGGCAGCGCGTGTCGAGACAGATGTTGCCGCCGATCGTGCCCATGTTGCGTAAAAGCGGCGAAGCGACAGTCGAAGCGGCCTCGGTAAGAACCGGATAGCGGCGGCGCAACAGATCGGAGTTCTCGATAGTGGTGAGCGACGTGAGGGCTCCGATCTCGACGCCACTTCCCTGCTGGCGAATGCCTTTTAGTTCCGCGATGCGGCGGATGTCGAGCACGTGTTGAGGCTCGAACAACTTTTGCCGCATGGACGGAATGAGGTCGGTGCCTCCGGCGACGATACGAATTTGTTCGTGTTTCGCCAAGAACGACAGGGCTTCTTCGAGCGTCCGCGGCCGCAGCAGCTTGAATGGCGGAAGGCTCAATCGTCACCTCCCGCTGAAGCGGGTGCCTCGCGGCACGAAGGATCCAGCGGATGCCGCTTCGGTCCCTTGCCGCGATACCAGAGCGAGCCCCCGTGCTCGCGAAATGTTTTTGGTGAAGTGGGATCGACGCCTTCGGTGAGATTGATGTACTTCGCGTGTTTCTTCGCGCGCAGCGCGGAGAGCACGCGTTCCGGAGTGAAAGGAGACTCGTGCAGGCGAACTCCGACCGCATCGTAGATCGCGTTTGCAATCGCTGGGATTGTTGCTGCCAGTGAACCCTCGCTGCATTCTTTCGCTCCGAACGGGCCTTCGGGATCGATGCTTTCTACGATGATCGGTTCGATCGCGGGCGATTCAGCGGACGAAGGGCTGCGATACTCGAGCAGGCCGGGATTCATCAGCATGCCATCTTTCCAGATCATTTCTTCGGTGAGCGCCTGGCCCATGCCCATCCAGACGGAGCCGATGATCTGGCCTTCAACTGAAACTGGATTCAGGGCGCGACCGCAGTCATGCGCAGCCCAGACTTTGTGGACAGTAACTTCGCCGGTGTCTTCGTCGACACTCACTTCGGCGACCTGGGCCGAATACGAGTAGGCGGGCGACGGCCCGACTCCACCACCTTTATGTTTTCCGCCGCGCGCTTCGACAGGCGGCGCGTAGGAACCGGTCCCAGTGAGGGCGCCGTGGAAATCGATGGCGGCGACCACGGCTTCTTCGAAGGTCGTCCAATCTTTCGGGCCTTCGTCTTTGCGCTTTTGCTGCAGGGAGCCGCGTAGGATTTGTCCTTCGACGCGGCCACTGACCGAGGCACCAGACTGCGTGACGTCATCATCTGCGGCTTTGGGAACTGTCGGCTGAGGGCTTCCCTGCCTATACACGACGTCGTTTTGAAAGATCAGGTCTTCGGGCGCGCAATTCATTTTGCGAGCGGCCGCCAGGGCAATCTGCTTCTTTACTTCTGCCGAGGCGCGCAATGTCGCGTTGCCCGCCATGAAAGTCACGCGGCTGGAGTAGGAGCCAATGTCGATGGGAGTGAGGTCGGTGTCGGCGGCGATGACCCTGACCCTCCCCAGAGAGCAGCCCAGCACTTCGGCGGCGATTTGCGCGGTCATGGTGTCTGAACCTTGTCCGATTTCCGAAGCTCCGGTGTACACAACCACTCCGCCATCGCGATCGATCTTGATGTTCACCGTGGAGTGGGGCATGTCAGAGCGGATGATCGAATTTGCGGCTCCGCTTACGTAGTGGCTGCAGGCAATGCCCAGGCCGCGGCCTTTGGGCAGTGTGCCTTTCCGTTGCTTCCATCCTGAGCGCTCGACAGTTTTCTCAATGCACTCCGGCAAGCCGTAGCTCTGCACGCGGAGACCGTTTACCGTGATGCACGGCGGCTGCAGCAGATTACGTTGGCGAATCTCGGCGGCATCGATTCCTACCTTGGCTGCTAGTTCGTCGAGTTGCGATTCGAATGCGAACCTTACATTCACAGTGCCGTGGCCGCGCATCGCTCCGCAGACAGGCTTGTTGGTGAGGACGCGATAGCCGTCATATTGAATGTTGGGGATGTCGTAAAGCGCGCCCAGAAGTGCGCCGGAATAGAGAATAGTTACGACGCCATAGGAACAATAGGCGCCGCCATCCTGGACTACCCGTGCCTTGACGGCCGTGATGCGGCCGTCGTTTCTGATTCCGGTCTTCAGATCGATTATCGTGCGTGGGCGTCCGCGATGTGCCCAGAAAACTTCTTCGCGGGTGTAGGTGATCTTTACCGGAGCCAGTGCTTTTCGTGCTGCGATCGCGGCGATGATTTCGAGTGGGATAACTTCGCTCTTCCCGCCGAAGCCTCCGCCGACCAACGGCTTGATAACGCGAATTTGCGCCATCGGCATTTCGAGCACCAGCGAGAGCTTGTGTTGCAGATAGTACGGAACCTGGGTTGACGACTGAACGGTTAAGCGTCCACGGTTGCCGGTATGGGGATCGATTTCGAACGCGGCCAGCGTGGAGTGCGGTTCCATCGCCGCATGAGTGACTTCGTTGGCGATGAAGCGTGCCTCGGCTATCTGGTCGGCTTCGGCAAAACCTTTTTCGGGATCGCCGAAGACGTGGTGATAATCTTTTTCGAGGTTGTGCAGCTTGTTGTCGTGAATGAGGTCGGTCTCGGCTTTCATCGATTCTTCGGGATCGAAGTAGGCGGGTAAGAGCTCGTATTCGACATCAATCAAGTCCAGCGCTTGATCAGCCGTAGCTTCGTCGACCGCAGCGACACAGGCAACGTTGTCACCGACGTAGCGGACTTTATCCAGGGCAAGCGCGTACTCGTCATGACCGACGGGAAGAATGCCATAAGGATTGGGTGCATCTTTCCCGGTGACGATCGCGACTACGCCTTCCAATTGTTCGGCGCGGCTCGTGTCGATGCGTTTAAGGCGAGCGTGCGGGTACGGCGAATGCAGGATTCTGCCAATGAGCATGCCGGGCAAGCTCAGATCGTCAGTGTACTTTCCGGCGCCGGTGGTCTTGCCAGCGGCATCGACCATGGCCGTGGGTTTGCCAATGATGGAAAAGCCGTTGGTCTTTGGTCGATGGATCAGTGGTCGTCGGTCATTGGCCACTACAGATTCCTCACTTCGCTCGGAACGACGCTCGAAGGGTTGCGGACCGCCATTCCCTTCTGTTCGGCGTCAATCGCGGCCTTGATGGCTTGATACATCTGGCTATACCCGGTACAGCGGCAGAGATTGCCGCTGAGCGCGCCGCGAATCTCTTGCTCCGTCGGCTCGGGGTTTTCCGCCAGCAGATGCTTCACTGTCATGATGAATCCAGGCGTGCAATAGCCGCACTGTGCTCCGCCCCAGTCGCCATAAGCTTTCTGGATGGCGGCCAGGCTTCCATGCTCGCTCACACCTTCGACCGTCGTGATCTGCTGCCCCTCGCAACTGGCTGCCAGCAAGGTGCACGACATCATCGGAATGCCGTCCACCAGCACGGTGCAGGCGCCACAGGACGAATCGTCACAACCTCGCTTTGATCCGGTGAGATCGAGATCCTGACGCAACACATCGAGCAACAGCTTGCTGGGCTCGAAGGCGAGCTCGCGAGAGCGGCCGTTGACGCGCAGTTCTATGAGTTCTTTCTTCATCACTTACTTCAGCTACTAGCTCCCGGCTGCTGGCTGCCAAAACAATCGAGTCGGAAGCGAACTGCAATTGGGTTGTGCATGGCGAGCAGCTTCGACATGGACGCGCCCATCACTTCCCTTTCCACACGGGCTCGCGCTTCTCAAGAAAAGCGTTGATCCCTTCACGCGCGTCTTCGGTCCTCATTAGCTCGTCAAGGTAAGTCTTCTCCGCTCGGGCGAGGCCTTTGTCGAAGTGAATTGCGTCCCAGCTATAAATCGCTTTCTTGGTAATGGCCAGCGCGGCCGGGCTCAGCTGTGAAAGATGATGAACAGCGTCTTGCACTGAATGTTCAAGGTCGACTTCAGGCGCAACGGAATTCGCCAGACCGATAGTGGCCGCTTCCCTGCCCGTGATGCTGCGCCCAGTGAGAACCAGATCGGCGGCATGCTTTTGCCCTACGAGCGCGGCCAATGCAGTGACTGCGACCGGCGGATAACATCCCAGCTTGATCTCCGGAAACCCCCAGGTAGCCAGCTCCGACGTGTATGCCAGATCGCAGACCATGGCAAGCTCGGCCCCTCCACCCAGGCAATGGCCATGTACTGAGGCGATGGTCACCTTCCTGGAACTAACCAAGGTGCGAACGACAGCGTGAAACTTAGCGAGCATTTGTTCAACTTTGTCGGGGGTGTGGGCCGCGACGTCGACCCCGACGGAGAACGCTTTTTGAGAACCGCTGATAATCAAAACGGAGACGTCAGGCTTAGCCTCGATCTCGCTCAGCGCTTCAGCAAGTTCTTCCATCATCGGAATGTCGATCACATTGAGTGGAGGATTGTTCAGAACGACGCGGGCAACCGGCGGCTGCAAGTCGAGCGCGATTCGCGAAAACTTCGTGAGTGAATGTGTAGTCATCGCGTCCAGAAGCCATCTTTATCGTATTCGCGGATGGCTTTCAATTCCTTGGCGGCTCCGGGAGTCTGCTATATTCGCCTGCCGTTCTACAAATTGATTGCCGACTTGCGCACTTCTCCGATTGACGAAAGCGGATCGCGTGCACCTTCTTTCGGCGCAATCCATTTCTTCTCATTGGCGATGATGTCCAGCAACAGCTTCTTGTCGTCGGCCGTTGGCATAAAATCTCTTACATGTTCTTGGTAATGCTTGTCTTCGATCGCCTCGCCGGTCTGGGCGTGGAACTTTTGCCCTGCCCAGCGGCCAATATTGCGATTGAACTTGATGTTCGGAGCGTACAGCTTGGGTTCTCCCGGCTTTAGCACGTTATTAAACCGTTCGATCAATCCGGCGACTTCGTCGCGATACAAGTGCCGGTTGTAGTCGTTTAGTTCGTCCACTTTTGCTTCCTCGGGATTCTTCGGTTCGTCATAGCGGCCCTTGACGCCCCAGACGTATGCCCAGTGCGCCGACGATGAATTATCGGTCCCAAATAGATCGTACGAACTGGAGATCCACTTGTTCAGATATTTCTGGATCAGCCAGGTCGGGATCACTCCTGCCTCGACAATCCGGCGGAGACCATCGTTGCCCGTGCCCATGTGGAAGGCCTCTTCGCGCAACATATAAGACATCGAACGCCCGAGCGGTGCGAAGGCGGAGTACTTCAACATCTGCAGCTGGAACTTGCCGTCGCGATCGACGAAATCTGTGTAGGTGAAAAAGTCCATCCAGTTGTCCACGTCGACATTGAAGGCGCCCAGCAGGCGCTTGTTTTCGAAAGCGCGGCGTTCGAGCATTTTCTGCGCCTCGACTTTGCCCGAGTAACCGAAATGCTCGACCAGCAGCGCGCACATCTGCCAGCCGTGACGCATCTCTTCGATCATCACTCGAGTGAGCGCTTTACGATCCCAATCGGTGGGCGCCATCTGGAACAAATGCCGCTGCTGTTCGACGCTGGCAAACTCGGTGTCGCCCTGATAGACGATCAAGTTGATCAAAGCATCGCGCATCTGCTGCGTGGGCACCTGACGCAGGTTCTCCCACTTGCGGCGGCCTTTGAAAGCGCCGAACTGGATTTCATCAGTTTCGATCGCGCCATAGAGCGTGTCGAATTTAAAATCGGCAATCTCGTCATGGTTGACGCCGATGTCTTTTCGCCAATCGTCAAACAGACCGACCCAATCACTAAAGGTTCCGATTTTTGCGACCTTACCTGGCATAAGACCTCTTTAACTTTTGACAAATGATTTTCAGCTGTAGAGGCGTTGCTAGCAACGTCTCTACGCAATGTTCAGCCAAACTGTTTTCAGTTCCGTGTAGTGTTCGATGGCATGGAGGCCCAACTCGCGGCCGAAGCCCGAGCTCTTGTAGCCGCCGAACGGCAGCGATGCATCCATCAGACCATAGGTATTGATCCATACGGTGCCCGCCTTGAGTTGGCGCGAAACCGAGTGCGCTTTCTTTACGTCGCGAGTCCAGACCGCCGCCGCTAAACCGTATGGATTATTGTTCGCCTGGGCGATTACTTGATCCACGTCGTCGAAGGTTAACGTCGCGAGCACCGGACCAAAAATCTCCTCTTGGGCAATCTTCATTTCGTTCTTCACGCCGCCGAAGATGGTGGGTTCAATAAAAAATCCTTTGCCGCCATCCACGGAGACTCGATTTCCACCGGCGATCAGCTTCGCGCCTTCTTTCTTTCCGGTCTCTATGTAGCCGAGAACAGTTTGCATTTGTTCCTGGCTCACGATCGCTCCCATGCGGGTTTTTGGATCGAGCGGGTCAGCTGGCTGCATCTTTTTCGCGCGGGCCACAAGTTTTTCCAGAAATTCGTCTTGCACCTTACTCTCGACGAACAGGCGTGAACCTGCATTGCAGACTTCACCCTTGCCGTAGAAGATCCCAGTGATTGCCCCTTTGACGGCGCCGTCGATATCGGAATCGGCGAAGACGATGTTGGGCGACTTGCCGCCGAGCTCAAGCGTCAGGCGCTTCATGCTGTCGGCAGCGCTGCGCATAATCTCCTTGCCTACGTCGGTCGATCCCGTGAACGCGATCTTGTCGATTCCTGGGTGTCGAACGATCGTCCTTCCGACTTCCGACCTACCGGTTACGATGTTCAACACGCCTGCCGGCACGCCCGCTTCAACTGCCAATTCGCCGAATCGCAATGCGGTCAGCGATGTTAGACTGGCAGGCTTCCAAACGATGGTATTGCCGCAAGCCAAAGCCGGACCTAGTTTCCAGGAAGCTAGCAGCAGCGGGAAATTCCAGGGCACGATCATTCCGACGACGCCCACTGGCTCGCGCAGCGTGTAGGTGAATGCGGTCTCAATCGTGTTCACCGTCTCGCCATGAATCTTCGTCGCCCACCCGGCGTAGTAGCGAAGAACGTCGATCACCATTGGCATATCGACGTAGCGGGATTCGAAAATTGGTTTGCCGTTGTCGAGGGTTTCGAGTTCGGCGAATTCATCGATGTTCTTTTCGAGCAGATCAGCCAGACCCCAGATGAGGCGTCCGCGCTCGCTGGCGGACATCTTGCGCCAGGGACCTTTGCGGTCTTCGAAAGCACGGCGGGCAGCTTGAACCGCGCGGTCGACGTCGGCAGCGGACGCTTCCGCTATCTGGGTCAGAACTTCTCCGGTCGCCGGGTTGGTGCTGTCGAAGTGTTTCGAAGAATCGATCCACTGGCCGTCGATCAGGAGTCGCCCTGGAGAGAGTTTCGTTTTAGTAGCTGTAATCATCTGCCTTCCGATCGATAAAGCGGTTGAAGACGGGCGGGGACGCCCGTCCTCCACGTGACTCCTATTTCCCTTTGAAAACCGCGGGCCGTTTCTCCACGTACGCCGCCAGGCCTTCCTTGGCGTCTTCGCTCTGGAAAAGCAACTGCTGGTTTTCGCGCTCCACGGCGAGGGCGGACTCCATTGGAATTTCCCAGCCGGTCTGCACTGCGCGTTTGATGCGTCCTACGGCCTTGGCCGCTTTGTTCGGCGGACAGAACTGGCGAGCGTATTCCAAAACGTTGTCCATGAAGTTGTCGCGATCAAAAATGTCGTTAATGATCCCGAACTCCTTCGCCTCTTCAAAGGAGAACGTATTCCCGGTCACCATCAATTCGATCGCTTTGCTTTTCCCAACCATGCGCGACAGCCGTTGCGTGCCGCCGGTACCAGGAAGCACGCCCAGGTTTACTTCGGGCAATCCGATCTTGCCCGCGTCCTGACGCGCGATGCGAATGTCCGCAGCCATGGCGATTTCCAGTCCGCCGCCAACGCAATGCCCGTTGATGGCCGCAATCACGAGCTTCGGAGTGTGCTCCAGGCGAAGCAGCATCTCGTTGGCATGCAGGCAAAAGTAATACTTGAAGGTTGGGTCGACGCTGGCCAGCATCTTGATATTGGCGCCGGCAGAAAAAAACTTGTCGCCGGAACCGGTGAGCACGATGACATAAACGTCATTGTCCATGCGCGCTTTAAGGATGGCCTCATCAAGTTGGCGGTTCATTTCATAGGTGTAAGTGTTAGCGGGAGGATCAAACATCTCGATCACCGCGACGCCGCCATCGGCGCGGTAATTTACCAGTTGCTTTGTGCTTTCGCCCGCTGCCGGTTGCAATGTAGTTGCCATGTTCCAACTCCTTTTTCGCAATATTTAGAATATGAACTTAGTTCGATACTGATCTCTTTTTCTGGGCCTTCTTTGCGTTCGACCGCTGATGCTCACTAACGCCGCCGATTCCACGCAGGAATATGTCGCCCATGCCACGCGACAGCTCCTCGGCATTGGCGTCAACCCGTGGGTTGTACCAGGTATAAATCCAATTCATCATGCCAAACAAACTCAGCACCGCCATACGACTAGAAAATTGTAGTCCCTTTGCGAGCTTAAAATCGTCCAGCAATCCGACACAGATTCGGTAATACTCGCGCTTAATGGCGGCGATCTCAGCTCCAAAGCCGTTCTTCAGCACTTCCGCTTCGTGCGAAAGAACTTTCATAGCCTTCTCGTTGGCGAGAAAGTATTCGAGATGGTTGAGGATGAAAACCCGAATGCGTTGCTCGGAATCGGAAACTTCGTCGAGCCGCTCGCGCAGCCGTACGACGATCGTGCTAAAGGTGTGCTTCTGGATCAGGTAAAGTAGTTTGTCTTTGGACTCGAAATAGTAATAAAGGCCGGATAAAGACATGCCGCTGGAGCGCGCGAGGTCGCGCATGGACGCGCCTTCATAGCCCTTCTCGTAGAAGACCGCAGTGGCGTGGACAAGGATCTTGCCCAAGCGGCGATCGAAGCGGCTTTCAGCGGGGGCCTCCGGAATTGCGTGACGGCGAAGAGAAACTGATGAGGCCACTGGAGAAGACAATGTCATGGAAGTTCGAACGTTCGTTCAAATATATCGCAGTGCGAGGAGAATCACAAGTGGCGACGGAAAAACCGAGCTTGAAATTTGTTGCAGTCGGATCAGTTGCGTATGTCGGCCATCAACTGCTCGACCTCGGCTTTCAGGTCGGCGGTCAAAGGCAGCAACGGCAGGCGTACCGGGCCACCGAAGTAGCCGTTGAAATCCATTGCGTGCTTCATACCGGCGATGCCGAGTCCGGAAACTATTCGCGTGGAAGCATCGTTAATTCGCGATTGTTTCAGCCGGGCCAATTCAAGATCGCCTTCCTTCCACGCGGCATAAATCTCGTAACACGCGGTTGGGGCGGCATCGGCGAATGCGAGAATCGCGCCCACTGCTCCTGCATGCAAGGATGGTTCGAGTGTCTGCGCGGCCCCGACGAGCACCTGAAATCCGATTTCCTTTTGCCGGGTCTTCAACCCCGCGACCATACTGACAGCCGCGGATGAGGGCCTGGCACGCTCGCCGCCTCCGAGCGTCACCAATTCCCCGCCGTTTCCGTTGCCGGAGCTTGCAGCTTTGAGCATGCGTGGCATAACTGCGTCGAAAGTTTCGGTCACGGTGGCGCTGCGCTTTACGTGGCATGTGCCCTCCACCATGCGGCGGACTTTTTCCACGTCGCCGCCAGATTCCTTCATGCCAATAATATTGGGGTGGTCAGCGAGTTCGACGACCAGTTCGACCGGTATGTCGTATGCAGTGAACGGCGGGACGCTGTATATCATCACTGGCAAGGGCGACCGGTCAGCTACGGTGCGATAGAACGCCAGAATGTTCGCGGGTTGCATCTGCTTCTTGTAATAGAAGGGCGTACGCACAAGTGCAATGTCGTATCCCAGTTCCGCCGCGTAATCGGTGAGTTTCAGCGTGTCAACCGCAGATTCGCTTCCAGTCCCGGCAATCAGTACTTTGTTAGGCGCGCTCGCCTCGCGAGTGCTCTTGAGCACATCGCGCCGCTCTTGATCTGAGAGATAGATGGCCTCACCGGTCGAGCCCAGAGCCACAATGCCAGCGACGGGAGTCTTCGAATAACGTTCGACGTTGGCTTCCAGCTTTTTGAAGTAGACACTTCCGTCGGGATAGAACGGGGTTGTAATGGGCGGGAAAATCCCATGCAGCAACATAGTTCCAAGCTCCTATACACCACTCAGGATACAGCGAAGGACTTCATTCAGCGACTCCGCAGGCTGGCTGCTACCGTCGGGCGGTGTGGCGTTCCGCGTGGAGTCTTTGCAATGCCTGCACCGTTATCTCTCCGCGCTGCAGTGCCGCAATTCCTTCGGCAGCGGCCCGGGCCGCGGATAGTGTCGTGATTGTGGGAATGCGTGCGCTGACGGCGGCGCGGCGGATGGCTTTCTCGTCGAAAAACGGATCGACGCCATGCGGCGTGTTAATGATGAGTTTAATGCGCTCGCCCTTGATCAAGTCGACCACGTTGGGGCGACCCTCCTTTACTTTGTAGACGCGCTCCACCGCCATACCGGCGTTCTCTAGAACGTCCGCGGTGCCGGCCGTAGCCACCAACTTGAAACCCATGTCGACAAACTTGCGCGCGACTTCCGCCACGTGCGGTTTGTCATGATCGGTGACGCTGACGAAGACGGTGCCCTGCTTGGGCAGCTTCTGTCCCGCCGCAGTTTGCGCTTTGGCAAAGGCTTCGCCAAAGTTATCTGCCACTCCCATGACTTCGCCAGTGGATTTCATTTCAGGACCAAGCACGGTGTCCACGCCGGGAAACTTATTCCACGGAAAAACTGGAGACTTCACGTAATAACAGTGTCCGGTGTCGAGGTCGGCACGGCGTTCGATGAACTCGGGGAGAAATTCGCGCAGCTTGCGCCCCGTCATCAGTCGAGCGGCGATCTTCGCCATGGGCACGCCCGTGGCTTTCGAAACGTAAGGTACGGTGCGCGAGGCACGAGGGTTTACTTCGAGCACGTAAACTGTTCCACCGTCGCCATTGCTCTTCGAGTTGCCATTGCTGCGGGGAATGGCGAACTGAATATTCATCAGCCCAACGACCTTTAGGGCGCGGGCCAGTTTGAACGTGTAATCGCGCATGCGGGCCATTAGAGGCTGGGGAATGTCAACCGCTGGCAGCACGCATGAGGAATCGCCGGAGTGAATGCCGGCCTCTTCGATATGTTGCATGATTCCGCCGATGACCACGTCTTCGCCATCGGAGAGCGCGTCCACATCAACTTCGATTGCGTCTTCCAGGAAGTGGTCGATCAGTACCGGGCGGTCTTGCGAATATTCGACAGCTTCTTTCATGTAGCGGACGACCGTTTCCTCGTCATAAGCGATGACCATGGCGCGCCCGCCAAGCACGTAGGAAGGTCGCACCAGCACGGGATATCCCACTCGATTTGCGCCTGCAACGGCTTCCTCGATCGAAGCTGCCATTGCACCGGGAGCCTGCGGAATGTCGAGTTCCTCGAGCAGTTTCCCAAACCGCTTGCGGTCTTCCGCGAGGTCGATCGATTCCGGCGAGGTTCCGATGATGTTCACGCCCGCAGCTTTCAGTGGCAGCGAAAGATTCAGCGGTGTCTGTCCCCCGAATTGCACGATCACTCCAACCGGTGCGCCTGACGAAGCTTCGTGTTCGCATATCGCAAGTACGTCTTCGAGAGTCAGAGGCTCGAAGTAGAGGCGGTCGCTGGTGTCGTAGTCGGTCGAGACGGTCTCGGGATTGCAATTGATCATGATCGTCTCATAGCCGTCGTCGCGTAGAGCGAATGCCGCGTGGCAGCAGCAGTAATCGAATTCAATTCCCTGGCCGATACGGTTGGGGCCGCTGCCCAGGATGATGACTTTCTTTTTCTGCGTGGGCGCGGCCTCGTCTTCTTCTTCGTAAGTCGAGTATAGGTACGGCGTGTAGCTTTCGAATTCGGCGGCGCAGGTGTCCACACGCTTGTACACGGGCTTGAGGCCGTGCTTCTTGCGTTGGTGGCGCACTTTGTCCTGATCCCCTTTGCCGCTTAGCCGCCAGGTCGCCGCCAGTCGCCCGTCGGAAAAGCCCATGCGCTTGGCCTCGCGCAGGACATCGGTCGGAATCGATTCCATGGGATGCTTCTCCAGCTCAAGCTGCATGTCATTAATTTCTTTGAGCTGGTACAGGAACCAGGGATCGATCGAGGTCATCTTCGCCACTTGCTTGACGGTATGCCCTTGACGCAGTGCGTAGCGAATGTAGGCGAGCCGCTCGGGATGCGGCGTCACCAGCCGCTGGGTAAGAATCTTAGGTTCGATCTTTTCTCCGCCGATGCGCTTGCCCGTATCTAGAGCGCGCACCGCTTTCATCAATGCTTCTTTGAAAGTGCGCCCGATAGCCATGACTTCGCCCACGGATTTCATTTGTGGACCGAGGTTCTCGTCGGCTCCGGGAAATTTCTCGAATTGCCACTTGGGGATCTTGACCACTACGTAATCGAGCGTAGGCTCAAAGCAAGCTGGAGTTTTACGCGTAATGTCGTTGGCGATTTCGTCCAGCGTATAACCCACGGCCAGCTTGGCTGCGATCTTGGCGATGGGAAAACCGGTAGCCTTCGAAGCCAACGCTGAAGACCGTGATACGCGCGGGTTCATCTCAATCACGACCATGCGGCCTGTCGAGGGGTGAATGCCGAACTGAATATTCGATCCGCCTGTCTCGACACCGATCTCCCGAATCACGGCGATGGCCGCGTCGCGCATGGCTTGATACTCGCGGTCGGAAAGGGTTTGCGCCGGCGCAACCGTGATGGAGTCGCCGGTGTGTACGCCCATCGGATCGAAGTTTTCAATCGAGCAAACGATGATGACGTTGTCCTTCAAATCGCGCATCACCTCGAGCTCGTATTCTTTCCAGCCCAGCACGGATTCTTCGATGAGAGCTTCATGCACCGGAGAGAAATCAAGGCCGCGGGCCAGCACTTCCATCAACTCTTCCCGGTTGTACCCGATGCCGCCGCCGCTGCCTCCCAGCGTAAAGGACGGGCGCACGATGACCGGGAAGCCAATCTTGCCGGCGAACTCCAAACCGTCTTTCAGATTGTTCACCAGCGCGGACTTCGGAACATCGAGGCCGATCTTCTGCATCGCATCTTTAAAGACCAGGCGGTCTTCGGCTTTGTTTATCGCGCTAATCTGAGCTCCGATGAGCTGAACGTTGTATTTCTCGAGCACGGCGCCGTCGGAAAGCTCGATTGCTAGGTTGAGAGCGGTTTGCCCACCGACCGTGGGCAGGATGGCGAAGCCTGCGCCGGGCGACATTTCACGCTCCACCCGAATGATCTCTTCCAGATATTCGCGCGTCAGCGGCTCGATGTAGGTGCGGTCGGCAACTTCTGGGTCGGTCATGATGGTGGCCGGATTCGAGTTGGCCAGCACCACTTCAAATCCTTCGGACTTGAGCGCCTTGCAAGCCTGCGTGCCGGAGTAATCAAACTCCGCCGACTGGCCAATGATGATCGGGCCAGAGCCGAGGATCAGAATTTTCGAGATGTCAGTACGTTTGGGCATTCACTATGCAATCTTGTTCCTGGGCTGCAGTGGTCCGGCTGAGCAGTGGCGCCATGTGCTTGTTAGTGACAGAGCTTAGCGGGACCATCGGTGTCGCCTTGGTTTATGCCGCTTTGATTGATCGTGCTTTGATCGACCTTGCTTGGAAAGCGCGCCCCTTCAAAGCACAGCAACGGGCGTTTCGGCGCCTCACCATTTAGCGCGGTATCCCTTCTTACGTACGCTGCCCCCGCACCCGCCCACGCTTAGTTCTACTAGCAGGGGTTGCTTGCAAACCTCCATCGGCCTCGAACTCGTAACCTTCACGGGCCACCACAATTTCCAGCCCTTCGACTTTGTGGCTAAGTTGTACACGCCTTCTCGTACTGACCCGAAATTGAAATCCCCTTTCCCGTCTGTATGGACCTCAGAGGCGACACCTTGGTCCTTGTTGACGAGTTGCAGTTCCACGTCTGCGACCAATTCGCCCGCGGGATCCCGTACATTTCCGCAGATTACGGCTGCCTTTACTGCATTCTTGGGAGCACGGCACTCGTTGGCTCCGAGGGGTGT
>DATNNE010000184.1:0-7707 GCA_035601995.1 Terriglobales bacterium | reverse complement strand
CGTCCTTGTTGAACACCTGTACGATGTTCCGGTCGGACGATGAATCTGCCAGCTTGAATACGTAGGTTCCCGCCGACAGCACTTGGCCCGGACCCTCAACCGGACCGCTGAAGGTGAACACGGTCTTCTGGTCAAAGTCATCGGCAGCGGCGCGCTGGACGATTCCGCCCAGCAATCCGAGGCCGACAAAAAGCATAACTCTCGTTTTCATTTGATTCATTTTCTATCGTCTCCTTTTAGTGATCACCTAGAGTCGTCGTCAATCGTGATCATTAAGCTCTAATTCAGGCGATCGTCTGACGATACGAACGAAGCAATAGGCATGCCATCAGACGGCCCATTGTTAATCAACAGTTTGGTGCTAAGACTTGGGATCTGGTGCGCCACCGTGTCGACATCAATGTCATGTGGAAGTGACCACGGCTGCGGGCGGCGTCTCGATGACCTCGCCGATGGGTACGCGGAAGCGCTGTCTGACGACAGCAGCCTCACCGCCGCTGGGTACGCTGGTCGATTTGCGGCCTCATGACCGTCATCGGAGGAGTCGGCCACACCCTACCTTTCGTCATTGGCGAATTCCAGTTAGCCGTGATTGACGCTGTTCTGGTGGTCGTTATCGAACTCGGCGTCATCTCCTGGGTCCGTCACCGCGACATGGCCCCTGCAACGCTCGGCAGGGCTGCAGACCGGAATGGGTGGTGTTCTGGTGTGCCTAGTGGGCATGTTGATCGGCAACGCCAAGGCGGGATAGGTGACTTCGGTTTCTGGAGAAGAGCGCTTGCTCATCTCGACGCAGATTGCGGCTGGGACCAGATGAACGATGTGAGAAATTATGTGCTTGCGGTAATAAGAGTGACGAAGGATAGTAGTAGCGACCGCATCCGGAGCTTCGCGGCGGAGAACATGATCGATTCCATTCAGCATGCCGGTCTCGTCCCGCTCAGAAATTATCAAGTCCTCCGGATTCCTCCAGTCGATTCTCCTGAACCATGAGCGTGGGAGCGTATAAACGCTCCATCTTGGTCTCTCGCGTTGTCTGAAGGGTCTGGTAACGCGAATCGGATTCTATTTGTCGTCGGAGGGCACCCAACCTGTTTCTTTGTGAGCCCATCCCAACGTACTTGCGAGCGCCGAAGTATTGGTGCCCAGATCCTTTTCTTTGACAACATCGTTCTCTGTGATGATGAACGTCATCACACCAGACGACCTATACTCAGCCGGGTAAGCGACGAAGCCGAACCCGACAGCAGTCTTGCCATCTGTTCGCCGTTTTGCCACGACACGAAAGTAGTAACCGTGGATCAGGACTGGCTCGCCGCTCGCGGATCCGCTCGCCGCTGCCGACACTAAATTCGCAAGAGCGCTGTCTACCTGACCCTCAGCCTTCTGATTTGCGCGAAACTGTCTTTCGGCGGCCACGAGTTCGTGACAGATCAAAATGGCCCTGAGTTCGTTCTCGCCGGTTCGTCTGAACAAGACTTCCTTCAGACCAGTGTCCGGATCGAAGCGCCAGGAGCCGTTCTTCTCAACGAGCGGGATAGGGAACGGCCAGTTCTCGGAGCCGATATACAGGGTCACCGATCCGTTGGCGTCCCGACCCAGACGGTGCATCTCCTGGTATTTTTGGACGAACATTTCGCGGTCGAGCCGATCTTGGGCCTCATTGCCAGAGGCGGTGAGCTCCGACGGCCCGCCCAGGATGTTTGCGATGACCTCACCATTGTTGCTTTGCACGGCCTGGAAAAGTGCCTGGCCGGCCTCCGCGGACGACGGAAACGTTGTCCGAGCAGATTGTTGAGCAAGCCCCTCGCGAGCGCTGCCAAGCGCCAACATCACAAGGATCGCCAACGGGAACGTCGCCGATCGGACGCGTTCCGATAAGTTTCTAAAACACAGGTTGATCATGTTCATCATTTCTCGTTTCTCGGCTTGCATCACCTCGCGCGAACTATCGCCGACCTCCGCCGCCGTGGAAACCCCCGCCGAAGCCCCCGCCGCGGAACCCGCCAAAGCCTCCGCCGTGAAAACCGCCAAAGCTGGATTGGCCCCGAAAGGAACTGGATCTCGCAAACTCCCCATGATTGAAGCCGCTGAAAGCGCTGGAACGCGTTCCTTCCAATGTGCGCGAGGCGGTGGAACGACCGAAGTCCTCCCGGTTCGGTCGAAAACTACCACGGTTGACGATGCTCCGGCTATGCGAGATGTACGGGTTGTGGTTGTAGACGCCCCTGCCGCCGCGCCAATCGTATCCCCAACCATTCCATCCCCAGCCAAACCCAGCGAAGAGTCCAACACCGAAACCCAATCCCCAATAGACTCCCGGACCATCCCAAAAAAGTCCCGGATACGGATACCAGCCGGGGAAAACAGCCAGCGGATCGCCGTACACGAGCCAGGGATCGTATTGCGGTACGTACACTACGTCGGGCGCTGCCGGTTGAATGACGATCGTTTTGTTGTTATTGCTTACGGTCTCCTGGGCGGTAGTCTTCAAGTTCCCGGCCCGCTGCGCCCGCTGACGCATGGTTTGAATCGCCTGATTCAGGGCCTGCTGCTGGTTGATAGAGGCGTCGCCGAGTTCAGATGTCCACGCGAGATTCTGGTTCATATTGGCGAGCACCGCGGGGAACTGGGTTAGGGCTTTGACACCGGGATCCCAATGTTCTTTGTTCACCTCTTTCGCCAGCTTCTCGCCTTCAAGGTGTTTGTGCTTGCCCATCCACTCCTCAGCCTTTACGATTTGGTCCGGATAGGTTGCGGCCGCCAGGATCTGCGCGATCAATGCGTCAGGATACAGGGCGATGGGCGCTACGAGTTGTTGCAATTGTTCGGGACTCTCTTGCGCGGCCTGAGGCGGCGACGGTGAAAGTAACGGGTCGGCCTGATAGGCGAACCCGTCTCGTATACCCACGCGCAGCAGACACAAGGAAAGGAATAGTGCCATGCCCTGTTGAAGCGATTTCATAATGAGCTTCTCCTTCATGCTTCTTTGCGAGGGCTTTTTATTTGCCCGCGCCCGGAGGGAAGTGATCGAACATCTTCTGTACACCTTTGTCGAGGTCTCTGATGTTTTTGTCGGACTTGTTCGAAAGCGTGTCGCTGGCCGACCCCCGCCAGAAGAGTTTCTTGGTCTTCGTATCGAACAAATCGACAACGAGCGTGCCGACCTTGTAGTGTTCGACGTTTGTGGTTGCATCGCCGAATCCACCTCCCCCGCCGAATCCACCTCTCCAGCCAAATCCACCTCCCCACCCCCAGCCGCCCCCGAAGCTGTCGTAGTAGGTGTTGAGAGTGCGGTGATCTTTTGTCATCTCCATCGCCACGATTGAGACATCGCCGCCCGATTCCACGGGTGTCCAGCCTTTCGTTGCCAGAGCCGCGTTGACGGCTTCCTTGATCCGGTCAATCCACAGCGAATTTTGGGTTTGGACCTTCTCCCAGGAGTAGGTTTTGTATCGACTAAAGTCCGCGCCGCGATCATAGTCAGTCTGCACCTGCTGCGCGAATAGCGCGGTCGCAGATAGAAGCACGATCCCCACGGAAGCGAATATCGTACGTTGTAACTTCATGAGTGTCACCTTTCGTTTGAGTCTCTGATCTATTCCGCCTGCATAGCATGCAATCGAGGGTCCAAGGGCTGATTACCGAACCACCCAAGCATGAAGGGCGACTTGTGGAATGGGGACCGTTCATTGTGTTATCGCCGCTGCGGGAGGCGTACGAGATTACAAACAGTGTAAGCAGGACGCGGAAGAGTGCCGTGGCACAAATCACGAACACGATTCCAGCTCGGATTCGTCTTGCAGCATGCGGCGATGAAGCCGCTTTCACTCGCGAGCGGAGTACTCTGTCTTGTGCGATCAGCGCGCTTTCCATATCGTCGCCCCACGGAGGCGGTACATGCCTATCTTTATTGGTTGAATCATTCATAGCCCAAGTAGATGTGCTCAGAGTTCCCTTCGGAGGCGGGTGAATTCGATAATCGATCGGAGCCTTGTCGCGAAGCGCAAGCGTTCAGATCAATGCCACCGAGCCCTTTGACGCCCGCTGCTGCCAGCGTCCCGGCGAATCGATCTGCAACTGTGGTCATGATTATCCTCACGAAGAGCTTCGCTGCGCCCAGCGACATGACTCAGGTACGCAACGCGCCTGCCAAAGACGCTTCATCCGTAGGTGATGAAAGCAGCGACCCACATCAAATCTTTCAAATTGGTGGACACCTCATTAGGCGTCCGTCGCCAGATGTGGCGTTGAACAATCGACTGTGATGCGCACCGCAAACATTATCCACGTGCTGCCCGAGATTGACCAGCTGAGCGAATTGGCTCGCAACCAATCGGACCCTTCGAAGATCACTCCGCTCCGCCAGATAATCATCGAAAGGGTTCTCGCCGCTTCGCTCGAAGTGGATGCAACTATCGCGCAGATCGACAACGAAATCGCCCAATCCAATGAAGTTCGCGGCTGTCTCTCCGACAAACGGGATAGGGCCGTCAACCGTGCCAATCTACTGAGTATCGTTTCGGGCGGAACTTTGGGCGCAACCAGCGCCGGGCTCCAGTTGCCTTCAGGAGAGAACAAGGCTTCGTCTATCGTCGGCATCGCCGCCGGTGTGCTCTCCTCCACTCTGGCGATCTCTGGTATTCGGGCGCAGAAAGGAGGAACTAGGCTATTCGAGTTCAACTCTAATATGTTGGCCGAGATGTTCGATGGACCGACGCTCGGCGATAGCCGCTATGATCAAATTGTCGGGAGCTTTCTCAACGAAGTCGCACCAACAGACGAGGAAGGCCTCACCAGGAAGGAGCGCCTTATTCAGACATGGATCACTCTGAAACGAACAGACCCGCCCTCCACTTCCGCAGGCAAGAATAAAATAGACAGGGTGACGAGTCAGCCTTCCGACAAATTGGCTCTAACCATCGACGACTCGGAAGATCGTTCGGCAATGTTGGAAGACCTAAGAGCGAAGATCTCGTTTCTCAAACGTGATCTTGCGGCTCTGCTCCTATCTTTGCCTGACAAGTGAACCGGCGCACGGGCCAAGGGATTGCGCCGCCACACTCGGGGAGTGGCGTCGCATCGAGAACCATTCCGTCGATCAGAGGGCCGAAGCTACGCGTGTTCTCCTGCGTCCTTGTGGAGGTTGTCCCGCCCTATCAGTCTGGTCACCCGCATAAAGTTGGCGCCGAGACACGCCGCCGCGACGCCGACGGCGACTCCAACGGCGGTATCGACTAGTCTCAAGATCGGCTGTCGCCAGGCGTCGTGTGGGCTCAATGCCGCGACGACCATCACGACGGCAGTTGTAATTCCGGTCGTGATGGTGTCGTCCGGACGGCCCATTGTTGTTACGACGATTGCGCCGATCCCGATCAGCGCGGCCATGCCCCAAATGTGAAACGGGAAGATCAATAAGTAGATCAAACACAACGCGAAACTTACGGATGTGGCCGCCATGCGCGATAACGCGGAACGCGCGCTCTCCGCGTTGCTGTCTCTATAGACGAATATCGTGGCGACGACCGCCCACATCCCGCCGAGGAGGTTGTCGTCCCTGGAGATGGAATAGGTGTTGGCAAGGATGTGTGTGATCAGCCAGTAACTGATTGCGCAGGAAATCGCGAGTATGGCGCCACGCATGACGACTTCGCCAGTCTGGTGCGGCGTCCCCTGTGAGGTGTTTGCGTCTTGTTGTTGTGTTCTTGCCATGACCTGAGCGCGCCCTGGAGCACCGTGCTAAGCGTTTGTCTTCTCCGGTTCGAGGGGGTGCGTCATGTCCCCTGGCCGGACCCATTCGTCGAACTGTTTCGCGGTCAAGAAGCCCAACTTCAGAGCGGCATCCCGGAGTGTGAGTTCCTCGCGATAGGCCTTGAGCGAAATCTGCGCTGCTTTCTCATAACCGATGTGCGGATTGAGCGCCGTCACCAACATAAGCGAGTTGTCGAGGTGTTCGCGGATGCGCTTTTCGTTTGGCTCGATTCCTGCAGCGCAGCGATCATTAAATGAATGGGCACCGTCCGCCAAAAGTTGGATTGATTGCAGAACGTTGTGCAGGATTACCGGCTTGTAGACGTTGAGCTGGAAGTTTCCTTGCGAGCCGGCGAAGGCCACGGAGTGATCCTTGCCGAACACCTCCACCGCCACCATGGTCAACGCCTCGCATTGGGTCGGGTTGATCTTCCCAGGCATAATCGAGGAACCCGGCTCGTTCTCCGGGATTCTCAGTTCGGCAAATCCTGCTCGCGGTCCGCACGCATACCAGCGCACGTCGTTCGCGATCTTCATCAGGACACCCGCGAGCGTGCGCAACCCTGCACTGACGTTCACCATAGCGTCGTGCGCCGAGAGTGCCGCGAACTTGTTCGGCGCAGAGACGAACGGCTTGCCTGTCTCTTCCGCGATCTTGCGCGCGGCTACCTCGGCGAAGCGAGGATCGGCATTCAGCCCCGTGCCGACGGCCGTTCCCCCGATCGCGAGTGCACAAACACCAGGTAAACTCGCATGGATCGCGTCTAAGGCCTGATCGAGCTGTGCCACCCAACCCGAAATCACTTGGCCCAGGGTCAGCGGTGTCGCGTCCTGCAGGTGAGTCCGGCCCACCATGACCACACGAGAGAAGGCTTTGGACTTTGTGTCCAAAGTGTCGCGCAGCGTTTGAATAGCGGGCGTGAGGACATTTTCCAGTTCCTCGACCGTCGCGATGTGCATCGTAGTCGGGAATGTGTCATTGGATGACTGGCTGTGATTCACGTCGTCGTTGGGATGGATCGGCTTCTTCGATCCCACAACTCCGCCGGCTAGCTGAATCGCGCGGTTCGCGATCACTTCATTGGCGTTCATGTTGGTCTGGGTGCCCGATCCCGTCTGGAATACGACCAGAGGAAATTCGGCGTCTAGCTTTCCGTCGATCACGTCTTGTGCGGCACGGACGATCAGATCGACCTTCTCGCCCGGTAACTGACCCAACTCTCTGTTGGCCAGAGCAGCACACTTCTTGAGAATGCCGAGAGCGCGGATCACCGGCCGGCCCCAGCGATAGCGCTCGACACCGATCGGAAAGTTGCGGTGCGACCGTTGCGTCTGGGCGCCCCACAAGTGGTTCACTGGGACTTCGACATTTCCTAACGCGTCCTCTTCGACTCGAAAATTGAGACCATCACTAGAATTGTTCATAGATTCTTCCTTTCTGTTCCCCCAACGCGGCGGCGAGCACGGCGAGGATAACTGGCAGCACCAGCGCGCCGACGCCAAAACGGAATTCAAAGACGGCTCCGGCCACACAGCAGCCAACAAATCCAGCCATGAACAGGAACGTCACGCGGGCCCGTTGCCGAACCTTGGGCCGGTTAACCGGCGAGACTGGAAGATGACCGACCCCGGCTACACGCTCGGCCGTTGTGATCTCAGTTTCCAGAATTCTACTTTACGGCGGTTGCGGTAGGCGATCGGTTCGGTTCGCCGGCGGAAGCGTCTTTGTGATCCGGTACGAAACGGGTATCCGCGCCCTCCTTGAAGACCACGTAAGCACGCTTCCACGGCTCATCGTTCGTTAAACGCCACTTATGGCCTGAGCCGGTGTGATCCACAGCCAGCAGAACATCACCCGGATGGATCGTGAATGTCTCGCCGCCTACGGTTGTAAATTCAAGTACGCCAGCTAACGTTATGACGTATTGAGGGATTGGATCATTGTGCCAGTCAAAC
>DATNNE010000183.1:0-52948 GCA_035601995.1 Terriglobales bacterium | reverse complement strand
CGGCAAATTGCGCCACACGCGAGATAGCCGCAGTGAGTTCTTCGCCGTGGACCGTGATGCTTTTGTTGTTGTCTTTCGGCAGCACCGCTTCGAAGTTCGGGAACTGACCGGTGAGTTGCCGCGAGGTCAGCAGCCTTTGGCCGATGCGGAAAAACAGCGTGGATTCGTCCTTCGCAAACTCGATTTCCTCGGCATCGGTCGAATCGAGCAAGGACTTCAACTCGTCCATCGCCTTTTTGGGGACCAGAGTTTTCATCTCGCCGGAAACGCCTTCAAACTTTCCGCCAACGCGCTCGATATGCGCCAAGCGGTGTCCGTCGGTAGCGACCATGGTGATCGATTCCGGCTTCAGCACCATCAACGCACCATTCAGCGTGTAGCGCGATTCTTCACTGGCAATGGCGAACCCGGTCTTGGCAATCATGGACCGCAGAACCTGCGACGGGATCTTAACTACGCCAGCCGTTGGAAACGTAGGCAGGCTGGGAAAGTTCGATCGCGCCATGCCCACCATTTTGGTATTCGATCGGCCACAGCGGATGCTGACCCAGTGATTTTCCAGCAGCTTGATCGTGATATCCGCATCCGGAAGCAGCTTCACATAGTCGTGCAACTTGCGCGCGGGAATCGTGCAAGCGCCCTCCTTCTTCACTTTGGCCACGCACGACGTACGCAGACTGAGATCGAGATCGGTGGCGGTGAGCGAAAGCTTGTCGCCCGCGGCTTCAAATAAATAATTCGACAGGATGGGAATCGTGGTCTTTCGTTCGACCACGCCTTGGGTGGCCGTGAGCTCGCGCAAGAGTTCGAACTTGCTGACCGTAATCTCCATGGTGGTAGTTCCCGCCGCGGATGCTATGGCTTCTACCGGCATAACCTGAGTCCCCCGCCAAGTGGCGCTACTTTGAATACATCCCTTATATCAAAAGAAAAACCTGTAAGACCAGCAGGAACAGCGGGAAACGGAGAAAAGTGGAGTTAGCCTATCCCGATTCATCCCCCCAACTGCTCGGTCAGTTTATTCAACAACCGGTTCAAATCCTTGTCGGTCTTACGTACGCCGTCGATTTTCTCGACCGAATGCAACACCGTGGTATGGTGCTTGCCACCAAACTGGCGTCCGATCTCGGGCAGCGATGCTTCGGTCAGATGCTTGGCCAGGTACATCGCAATCTGCCGGGGGTAGACGATGGCGCGTGAGTTGTTCTTCGCCTTGATCTCCACCAACCGCAACCCAAATTGCTCCGCGACGGACTTCTGAATTGATTCAATCGTGACCTTCCGCGCCTGGGAGTCGATGAAATTTTTAAGCACCTGCTGGGTATAAGGAAGCGTAATCTCGGCCCCAATAAGCGATGAGTGCGCCACCAGCCGGATGAGCGCTCCTTCCAGCTCGCGCACGTTCGACCGGATGTTGGACGCGATGTACAGAGCCACGTCGGTGGGAAGCGTGACCTTTTCCTGCTCCGACTTTTTCTGCAGGATGGCGACTTTGGTCTCCAGGTCGGGCGGCTGGATATCGGCGATCAAGCCCCACTCGAAACGGCTGCGCAGCCGGTCTTCGATTTCCGCTAACTCTTTCGGCGAGCGATCGCTGGCAATCACAATCTGCTTCATCGACTCGTGCAGAGCGTTGAAAGTGTGGAAGAACTCTTCCTGGGTGCGCTCTTTCTGAGCCAGGAACTGGATGTCATCCACCAGCAGCACGTCGACGTTGCGGAACTTGTCGCGGAAGCTGGTCATCTTGTCGTAGCGCAGCGAGTTGATCATTTCATTCGTGAATTTCTCGCTGGATACGTAACAGATGGCCAAATGGGGTTGCCGCTTGCTCACCTCATGGCCGATCGCCTGCATGAGGTGAGTCTTGCCCATGCCGACGCCGCCATAGAGGAAAAGCGGGTTGTAAGCCTTCGAAGGACGCTCCGCAACCGCCTGGCAGGCTGCGTGGGCGAATTGGTTTCCGCTGCCGATGACGAATGCGTCGAAGGTATAGCGCGGATTGAGTTGCGCCGCTCCATCCCAATCGAAGCGCGACTGTGACGGGTGAGTTGCGGGAGCCGCGTAGCCGGAAAGGCCGCCGTCGTGACGCACGGGAGTGGCGGCTGGATCGTCTCCGGGGGGGACGAACTTTACCTCCTGATACTCGAGGCCGAGATTATCGAGGGCCTCCTGGATCAAGTCGGCATATTTGTCGCCCACCTGACAGAACTCGGCCCTCGGCACCCAGACGAAAAGTGTGCCTCCGCTTGAGTGACTGTAGCGAGTGGGTTTCAACCAGGTGTCGTAGGAATGCCGGTTGATCTTTTTTTCGAGTGCGTCAAGGATGCGCAACCACGGATTGGGAGCAAGCGTTGGACTTGAAACAGACATAAGAAAATTCTTGGTGGCGCTACTTAAAATCAGCAGCCTGAAATTAAATGATTGCAGTAAGAAAGCGCTCATTTTCCAGCGCAGCAAGCTCCGCACTGCGGGGCGGTTTCGCTGGAGCGAGAAAAATTTTCAATGAGCAGGAACGGTCCGCATACTAGCACAAAAAAATTGTCTTGGTTGAAATCTTCGACAAAGATTTCGTTTGACCTCCACGATTCAAAACGCGAAGAAAAACTTCTGTCAAGTAGCGACTTTGTAACTGCCGCACGCGCGGTGCAGCAATCGACGAATTTGGATCATTCAACAATCGCTCGACAATGAACCATCGCAGGTGCAATGATGCTCGGCCTCGACTGTCGCGACAATGCCGGTTTGCCCGTCTGCCTTGGGTCATTTATACTTCTCATTCGTCCTACAGCTATTATTGCACCTACTAACTGAATCAGGAGCAGCTAAGTTTCATGCCCAAGCGCACTTTCCAACCTAACCGACGTCACCGCTCGAAGACGCACGGATTTCGTACCCGGATGAAGACCAAGAGCGGCGCAGCGGTGATCTCGCGGCGGCGCGCCAAGGGACGCAAGCGGGTGTCGGTGAAGCCCGGCTTCCGTGAGTAGTCGATTTCCTTTTCCGGAGTTGACGGCAATTCCGCAACCTGAGTCTGGATCGTGAACTGTGTGAGCGGTCTCGCTCCGAACGCGGGTCTCAACCTGCCCGGCCCGGATAAGCGGGCCAGGTTTACGAGCAGCATGCGCATGCTCCGGCACTCCGACTTCGAGCGCGTCTACAAAAAGGGCCGCCGCCACTTCGCCGCTCACTTGACAGTTTTCTACCTGCGGCGGGAGCGAGGCGAAGGGCTCCGCATCGGATTCACCGTCGGGCGGGTGCTGGGTGGAGCGGTCGAACGCAATCGTATGAAGCGACGATTGCGAGAGTCGGTTCGTTTGCATTGGCCGGGAGTTCCAATTCCGGTGGATGTGGTGATTAATCCCAAGAAGTCAGTGCTCAAAGTTGACTTTGCTGAGCTGGAGAAAGAAATCAGCCACGCTTTTGAAGTAATTCAAAAGTCGCTGGGAAAACGGGGCACGTAGTCAAGTTTGTAATCCCGAGCAGAGCGAGGGATATGGGTTTTTCACCGAGCGAGCAAGAACCTAGATTTCTCGTGTCTTCGCTGCGGAATGACAGAGGAGTGGAAAACCGCGGAATGACCGTGGAATTGAGAATCGGATGAGCCAGATTCCCAAAACCGTCGCGCTGTTCGTGCTTCGAGGATACAAGTGGGCGGTCTCTCCTATGTTCTTGCCGGCGTGCCGTTACGTGCCCTCTTGCTCCGAGTACGCCATGGAAGCAATCGATCGTCACGGAGTTGCGCGAGGTAGCATGATGGCAATCTGGCGAGTGTTGCGATGCCATCCCTTCGCGAAGGGCGGACTCGATCCGGTGGTCAGGCCGAAAGTTGTCGAGCCATCACGCTTGGGCGCGCCGGCTCAGAGCAGTGGCAAAACCAAGCTTTGCAGTCATTGAGAAAGTAAATTTGGCAGAATTCCAAAATCCACAACAAGAACCAGGCATGGAGCGGCGACTGCTCCTTGTCTTCGCGCTGACCTTTCTGGTCATCGTGTTGTTCCAGCCGATCCTCAAGAAGTATTTTCCCCAGGCGACTACACCTGCTCCAGCGCCGCAAACCCAAAGCCAGGCTCCGACCGTTCCACCGGCGGCCGCTGTCAATCAAGTCCAGCCGAAGCAACCGGCGGTTCCGGCGCTCAATGCGGGAGCCACCAAGCAGGCTGCGTCCGAATCGGAAACTGTGGTTGAGAACGATCTCTACCGCATTACGTTTACCAACCGTGGGGCGCAGGTCAAGTCCTGGATCCTAAAGAAATTTACCGACGATAAAGATCAGCCGCTCGATCTTGTCAACAACCTTGCTGCGGAAAAGTACGGTTACCCCCTCTCGCTGTGGACTTACGATGAGACTCAACGCAACAAGTTGAATTCCGCGCTGTATCTGGGCTCCGGTTCGGGTGTTTTGCACGCCCCAGCCACTATCACATTTGAATACGCCGATGGCGATGTTGCCGTTCGCAAGAGCTTCAGCTTCGACCACACCTACGTCGTACACGTCGAAACGACAGTCGTGTCCAGTGGAAGTGAAGTCGCGGCTTACCCGGCGTGGCCTGGGGGCTTCGGAGACGAATCCACGTTGTCTTCTTACGCCGCCAGTCAAATTAGTTATCAGTACAACAGCAGCATAGAACGGCTGGCTATAAAGAAAATCAGCGGCGGCAATACCCTCCGTATACCGTTCAATTGGGCGGGAGCAACCGATCAGTATTTCGCCGCGGTTTTCATTCCGGACGACTCGCAGAACTCCGCGTTGGTCACTCTGCGCAACTCGCTCAACGTTCCCAAGAATCCGAAAAACCCGAACCCGCAAGACACCGCGACCGTGGAAGTTCTGGGGGCAGCTGTCGGCAACCCCAGAGGCCCGACAGTCGCGCGTATGTACGTCGGACCGAAAGCGCTGACGACTCTGGAATCCGTGCCCGTGTCAACCATCGTGGGCGCAGACTCCGATCTGCGCGGGTTGATCAACTTTGGTTTGTGGGGCGTGATTGCGCGCCCGCTTTTCATCTGGCTCAGGTGGACATACGAGTTCGTCCACAACTGGGGCTGGGCGATTTGCTTACAAACTTTGATCATCAATCTGGCGCTGATGCCCTTGCGCATCTCTAGCATGAAGTCCGCATTGAAGATGCAAAAGATTCAGCCACAGATGAACTCGATTAAGGAAAAATACAAAAAGTACGGCATGCGCGATCCGCGGCGGCAGGAAATGAATACCGAAATCGGCGAACTGATGAAACAGCAGGGCGTCAGTCCCGTCGGGGGCTGCTTGCCTCTCGTCATCCAGATGCCGTTCCTGTTCGCTTACTACAGTATGCTGGGCTCGGCGCTTGATCTTCGCCATGCATCGTGGTTGTGGATTCACGATCTGTCGTCGGCGGACCCGTGGCATATACTGCCAATCGGTATCTTCCTCACCATGTTGTTTATGCAACGCATGACGCCACAAGCGGGGATGGATCCGTCGCAGCAGAAAATGATGAACGTGCTGATGCCGGTGATGATGGGATTCCTGAGTTGGAATTTTGCTTCCGGCTTGTGTCTTTATTGGGCGGAGGGCAACTTGATTGCCATCGTGCAGCAGTCGGTGATGAACCGTACCAGCCTGGGCCGTGAGATGCGCGAGATGGCGGCGAAGAGAGCGCGGAAGAAAGAGAAGTGAGCTTTCAGCCGTCAGCTATCAGCTCTCAGCTAACGCGGCAGGCTGAAAGCTGAGAGCTGAAAGCTGAGAGCTAGCTCATGCCTATTCCTGACAAAATCGCAGCTGCAAAGAAAATCGACGCGCTCCTGCGCGGTGTCGTTACTCATGGCGGTCTTCATCTCAAATACCGCATCACCGTGGATCCTCCGCTTACCGAAGAACGCGACTGGGAACGGCCGGAGATTCTGGTCGAACTTTCCGGGCCCGATTCTCCTTTGGTCTTGGAACGAGGCGGCGAACTGTTGCGTGCCATCGAAACGCTGGCGATTGAGATGCTGCGCTTGCCCGGCAACGAGCACGAGAAGGTCAGCTTCGACTGCATGAACCAGCGCGCCTTGCGACTAGAGGAGTTGCGATTGGCAGCGAATGTCGCGGCAGAGAGAGTTCGTAAGACGAGTATGCCGTATGAATTCGCGCCTATGTCTTCGCGGGAGCGCCGCATTGTGCATCTGGCATTACGCGATCACACCGACCTTCACACCGAGAGTCAGGGCGAAGGCGGCCGTCGTTGCCTGGTTGTCTATCCGAAGAACTACAAACCAGCGAGCAAGCCTGCGCCGCGCGGTCTACCGTAAGTTTGTCAGTAGCAGCTGTCCAGAATAAAACCGCTACAATCTTCCCGTGAACCTCGACGACACAATCGTCGCGATCGCTACTCCTCCCGGTCGAGGAGGCATTGGCGTAGTCCGTCTCGCTGGCCCGGATGCCAAAAATATTGCGCTGCCAATGCTGCGGCTGAAGCGCAATCTCGAACCCGGCCACTCCGTGTTCGGAGAACTGATTGAACCCGCCGATTTTTGTGTCGGGACGGATCCCCGGCCCATCCAGGCCGAGCAAAGCTCGGCGGAACGTATCGATGAAGTCGTCGTCACCTACTTCGCCAAGCCGCACTCCTACACTACAGACGACGTCATCGAGATTTCGGCCCATGGATCGCCCGTTGTTTTACATCACATCGTCGAACTCGCCATGGCTCGCGGCGCGCGCCTCGCCGAACCGGGCGAGTTCACCACGCGCGCCTTTCTCAATGGACGGATTGATCTCACCCAGGCGGAAGCAGTTCGCGATCTCATCGAGTCGCAAACGCTCTACCAGGCTAAGATTGCTGCCCAACAGCTCGAAGGCGCGCTGTCGCGCCGCCTGCAGCCGATCAAGCAGAAACTGGTTGAGCTGATTGCAACTCTCGAAGCCGGAATCGACTTTGCTGAAGATGACATCTCGGTTCTCCCCGCGGATCAAATTCTTCAGCGCATCGCGGTTGTGCGCACTCCGCTCGAAGAACTCGCCGCTTCCTTCGCTTACGGAAAAATCGTTCACGAAGGTCTCACGCTGGCCATCGTGGGCCGGCCCAACGTGGGCAAGTCGAGTTTGTTTAACCGACTGGTCGAGCGCGAGCGCGCAATAGTAACGGCCATGCCTGGCACTACTCGTGATTTAGTCAGTGAAACTGTAGCTATCGCCGGCATTCCAGTGAAACTCGTCGACACGGCCGGCATCCGCCGCGCCCTCGATGAGGCGGAGAGCATTGGAATTCAAAAATCCATGGAAGCGCTGGCCGACGCCGATCTTGTCCTCGTCGTGTTCGATTCTTCGCAACCGCTGGCGGATGAAGACAATGAACTGTTAGGCCAAGTGGCGGGACGTCCGGCAATTGCCGTTGCCAATAAAGCCGACCTGTCCCGTGAGGAGCGGCCGCTGCCTGACGCTGAGTTGTCGACTGTTCGAACTTCCGCGACGACCGGGGAGGGAATCCCAGAGCTGCGAAATGAAATTCTGCGCCACATCCGAGGAGACGCCGGAGCCCAGATCGAAAGTGGATTCCTCAGCAACGTGCGGCACGAGGCACGCGTCCGAGAATCACTCACCGCACTTGAGGCGGCGAGAGTAGCCGTCGCAAACAGAGTCCCGCACGAAATGCTTTTGCTCGATCTTTACAGCGCCCTGCGGCCACTCGATGAGATCACGGGAGCTACCACGACTGACGATATCCTCAACCTGATCTTCAGCACGTTCTGCATCGGAAAGTAGGGTTGCCTCCATGCTCTTTCGACATAAAATAACCCGGTGCCATCGAAGTTCCGCAACCAAATGCAAATTTATGTATCTAACTTGTTTATCCGGCCAGTGGGGAAGTCCGAAGTCGCCTGCTTCGCCAAGTTGAGACCAAACCATGCCGAAACCAATTCTGCTGAGTGTGGACGACGACTCGGATGTTCTCCGGGCGATTGAGCGCGATTTGCGTTCGCAGTACGGGGCCGAATACCGGGTGATCGGAAGCGATTCGCCGACGGGCGCTCTCGACCTCTTGCGGCAGCTGAAGGTGCGGAACGACAGCGTGGCCTTGCTCCTCGCCGACCAACGTATGCCTCACATGGACGGAGTCGAATTTCTGCAAGAGGGGATGCGAATTTTCCCCGACGCGAAGCGGGCTCTTTTGACGGCCTACGCCGACACTAGCGCGGCGATCAGCGCGATCAATCAAGCCAACATCAATTATTTTTTTCTAAAGCCATGGGATCCTCCCGCCGAGCACTTGTACCCGCAATTGGATGACTTGCTCGAGGATTGGCAAGCTTCCTATCGTCCAACCTTCGAGGGGATCCGGGTTTTAGGTACGCGGTGGTCGCCACGGTCGTACGAGCTACGAGATTTCCTGGCGCGCAATCGCGTTCCTTATCAGTGGATCGACGTAGAGGCCTCTGCCAACGATCCCGAAACCAAGCAACTCCTCGAGGCTCTGGGACCGGAGGCTGCCGACCTTCCGATTGTGCTTTTCCCTGACGGGACAAAACTTTTGGAGAGCGTTCCGTCCGAAGTTGCGCAAAAAGTTGGACTGCGTACGCGCGCGCAAACCGACTTTTACGATCTTGCGATTGTAGGCGGTGGACCAGCTGGCCTGGCGGCTGCGGTTTACGGCGCGTCGGAAGGTTTGCACACGGTGATGATTGAACGCGAAGCTCCAGGCGGGCAGGCGGGAATGAGTTCGCGCATTGAAAACTATCTGGGATTTCCCGCTGGGCTCAGTGGAAGCGATCTAGCCCGGCGCGCGGTGGTCCAGGCGCAACGATTCGGAGTGGAGATTCTTGCGCCGCAGGAAGCTGTCGGCGTTCGAACAGAAGGCTCTTATCGGATCATCAAGTTGGCGGATGGGAACGAAATTTCCTGCCATGCGTTAATGATCGCAAGCGGGGTTCAGTGGCGGCGGCTTGACGCTCCGGGAATCGATCGGCTGCAGGGCGCGGGTGTTTACTATGGCGGTGGCGCAACCGAAGCGCTCTCCTGCAAAGGCGAAACCATCTACGTCGTGGGGGGCGCAAATTCGGCGGGTCAGGCAGCCATGAACTTCGCTCGATATGCTGAGCGCGTCGTCATTTTAGTGCGCGGCGATTCTCTCTCCAGCACCATGTCGCAGTATCTGATTGACCAGATCAAGGAGACGCCGAACATTCAGGTGTGGGCGCACGCAACCTTGGCCGAGGCGCATGGCGATACTCATCTGGAAGAAATTTCGGTGCTTTGTTCGGATACGAATAAGCTCGAGCGGGTGCCGGCGAACACAATTTTCATCTTCATTGGCGCGCTCCCGCGAACCGATTGGCTGGGAAGTCTGGTCGAGAGAGACGATCGCGGTTTCCTGCTGACTGGACCTGATCTTATACGAGATGGCCAACGGCCCAAGGGGTGGACTCTCGAGCGAGATCCCTTCCTGCTCGAGACCAATGTTCCAGGTCTGTTCGCCGTGGGCGATGTGCGGCACGGTTCAGTGAAACGAGTGGCTTCCGGAGTTGGTGAAGGATCGGTTGCGGTGCAGTTCATCCATCAATACTTGAGCAAGGTCTAAATGGTCGAGAAATCGGAACTACTTCGCGTCCCCGTATTTGCAGACTTACCTGACGACCAGATCGCGTGGTTCCTCAGCCAATCGCAAGAGTTGCATCTCAAGGCGGGCGAAGGCTACTCGCGCCAGGGCGATCCCGCCGATGCGATGTTTGTGGTGCTCGAGGGGCAACTTCAGGGGCGTGGCGAAATTGCCGGCGAAACCATCATCTTTAACATAGGGCAGGGCAGCGTCACCGGATTGCTGCCGTTTTCCCGGATGAAGCAGTTCACGGTGAGCGGGCGAGCCGAAGCGGACAGCCACGTCCTACGCTTCCCTTCCTCACTGTTTCCGGAACTGATACAGAAAATGCCGGAGCTGACCCAGCGCCTCGTGGGCCTGATGTCCGACCGTATCCGTGAAACCACAAGGTTGGAACAGCAACGCGACCGCCTGGCTTCTTTGGGAAAACTGTCTGCTGGTCTCGCGCATGAACTCAACAATCCAGCTTCCGCCGCCAAACGCGCTACCAGCCAACTGCGCACCATCCTCAAAAAAATAAAAGAGGCGAGTCACGAATTGGGACGGCGCGATCTCACTGCTGCCCAGAAGGCCGAAATTGAAAAATTGGAGGCTTCGTTCATCCAACAAACCCAGCCTCCGCCCGATGCGTTGACCACCAGCGATCTCGAAGAGCAAATCGATTCGTTACTGCGCAGTCACGGGCAGAGCGACCTGTGGCAACTGGCCGCCGATCTGGCGCGAAAAAATATCAAGCCGGAAGCCCTGGAATCGTTATTCGCGGCTCTGGATGCGGACACCGCGCGAGCCGCGCTGGTGAGGATTGCTGCTTCGGTAGAAATCGCAAACTTGCTAAACGAAATCGAGAGCAGCACCTCGCGAATCTCTGACCTGGTCCTCGCGATTAAGGAATACACGTACATGGATCAGGCGCCCGTGCAGAACGTGGATATCGTGAAGAGCCTCGAAATAACTCTGACCATCCTCAACTACAAGCTCAAACGCGGAGTGACTGTGGAACGCGACTACGGGCAAGTCCCTCTTCTGGTCAATTCATTCGGAAGCGAACTCAATCAAGTTTGGACCAACCTCATCGACAATGCCATCGACGCAATGGGCGGGAAGGGTGAACTTCGGATTCGCACTTATCCCGAGGACAGTTGCGTGGTGGTTGAAATCCGCGACAACGGTCCAGGAATTTCGCCTCAAGTCGAACCACATATCTTCGAACCATTCTTCACCACCAAGGGAGTCGGAGAAGGAACTGGACTCGGCCTCGACACAGTGCAGCGAATAGTGAAAAAGCACCGAGGCAACATTCAGGTTGACTCAAAACCTGGCGACACACGCTTTCAAGTGCGGCTCCCGCTGGCCAACGGTTTGCCAGTGTAACACCCGGGTCTTCCTCCAAGAAGTGTTGGCGATATTTAGGCGATGTTTCCGCCATCAGGCGAAAGCGCGCTTCCTCCGTGACGCTCCAATCACAAGTTCATACGTTCTGCATTGGTAACTAGCGGCGGAGTCTCAAATAGGTACACTTGCGGAAGACGCGAGGCTCTCCGTCACGTACTCGATCGGGACCTCGTGCCAACGATGAGAGCCCTTCCAAAGTTTCTGGCGGCCTTTTTTTTCTTGGGCGCTCTTGGTAACGCTCAAACGGCGCCCTATGCGGACGCTGGAATCGGCGTCAACGGCCTGGGCTTCCAATCGCCGTACTATACCGCGGATGTTGGAGTCGACTGGGGAGATCTTCGTCCCACATTCTTCGAAGCCGAGGCTGGCGCGGATACTGCGAACCCAAACAGCCTCAACACTGGCGTTACCTTTCGTGCGCACGGAGTGGTGATGTGGCGGGCAACCCCCCACTGGCGTCTTGGAGGCGGGATTCATTTCAGCGATTTGTTCACCTCCAAGTATGGCAAGCAACAGGTTTGGCCCACTCTGGGAGCTATGTTCGAGAAGCAGTGGTTTCGCCTGAATGCGCAGCTTCTTATCCCCACCAGCCCCAACGCTCTCGTCGGACCTCTGTTCGACATGCGAATGCATTTGAAAAAAAGATTTTATCTGCGCGAGCGAGTTGGAATTTATTGGTACGTCACCGATCTCGAGCCGAGTTCCCGTCGCGCCAGTGCGGTTGCAGACTTCGGCATCTTGTACGTGTTTCGTTGAGCGATGCCCAGATCGCGCTTCATAGGGGCGCACCCGGTACTAGTTGGATAACGTTTTTTCAATCGCGGCGCGGAGGTCGTCGTATTCCAATAGCCCGGGATGGTACAACACCACACGGCCCTTGCGGTCGACCAGAACCAGAGTTGGCGTTGTACTGGCCCCATAGTTGGTGAAGTTGGTTTTGCTGATGGGCACCGGGACGCTTTGGAGTCCGGGGTAGTAGTGCTGCCAAACTTGCCCAATGTAGGCGATCTCGTCCTTGGGCTTCGCATCTTCTCCTTTGGCGGTGTATCCGTAGAGCTGGGTGGGAGCCAGAACCGTCAGTCCCTTCGGAGCGAATTCAGAACTCAGCCTGGAGATGATCGGCCCCTCGTTCTTGCAGTCTACGCACCAGTGAGCCCAGAAAAACAAAAGAACCGGCGAACCTTTGAGCTGGCTCAGCGGAGTAGGCCGGGAGCCGAGATACTCCGAAGTACTTAGCGGCGGAGCGGCCTGGCTGGTGAGGGTAAGCAGGTTCAGATTCTTGTGCAGACGTGGGCCGATCGAAGTATTTCCGTAGGACACGAGAGCGTGCCGCAGCAGAGCGGCGGCTTGGGTATTTTGACCTTGAGCGGCCAGTACCTGGGCTTGAACTTCAAAAGCAGCGCCGAGTGCGATAGGCAGATGCGGTTCAGTGTCGAGGGGTCGTTTCTGCAGCAACTGGCGAGCGAGCGTCTCGGTTTGCTTCGCTGCAGTGTCAGCCTGGGTGAGTTGGTTAGCAGCGAACGCTTCACGCGCTGTCCACGAGAGAGCCTCGAGATACGCAGGATCGACACCATGTTGGGCGCGATAGGCTTGCAGTTGGGAATTGGCAGCCGCGAAATTCCTCTGCGCGAGCGCGGCGCGAACGTCTTCAACAACGTCGGCAAGAGACAGGGATGAAAGCAGGAGCAGAATCGCAAAATAACGGAGACGCATGTCTTCATGATGCAGCCAAGCCGGTAAAGTTTCTACCAGACACGGTCGTATTCGGGCGAAATTTCATAAATCATTGATAAATAATGGTGTTATCCTGTCGCCGATGAAATAGCTTGGCAATTGCCGAAACATCTGGAGTACAATCCTGCTGCGTTTGATCTTTGCAGTTTTTCAGCGACTCCCGCGACAGCGTGACCTGCCTGAAGAAGTTCTGCGATTGACACAGCGCATATCTAAGAAAAAAGGAATCGAGCAACACCATGGAAACAGGAACAGTAAAGTGGTTTAACGATGCCAAGGGTTATGGGTTCATCAGCCGCCAGAGCGGCGAGGACGTGTTTGTACACTTCTCGGCGATTCAGGCGGGTGGTTTCCGCAGCCTGCAAGAAGGCCAGCAAGTACAGTTCGACGTGGTAAAGGGCCCCAAGGGGTGGCAAGCCGAGAATGTAAAGCCGGCGTAAACCACTTTCAAATCTTCGAAGATAGGGCGGCTGACCCAAGCCGCCCTTGGTTTTAACAGGACTTTCTTCTCCCGCACACACGACACCATTGACAGCGCTCCCTGACTGTAATACGTTCTGAGTCGACTTGACGTGTGTTTGGTGCGCTGCCTCCCCCGTTCAACGGCTCGCCTGTTTCTTGCTCCCATTACCGGTGCCGGAGCTGAAAATCGTCGTGTCTAGAGTGAGGTGTGAGTCTCGGTAATAGAACATGGGCGGGGACATCCGCGCCTGCATTGACCGGAGGACAAGTCCACCTTGCGATCCGGTGGGGGGAAAATGAAGAGTTTGCCAAGAGCGTCGTGGGTCCTTTCTCTGATCGGTATTCTTTCGTTGTGTGCCGCCAATGCGCTTGCTCAACAGTTTATTTTTACCAACGACAACGTAGCCAATAGCAATAACAGCACGACCGCGCTCACCGTCACCGAGGATGGCGCGTTAAAGGTGCTCAAGACCTACCCCACGGGCGGGAAGAGCGCGGGCAGCGGTTACTTTGCGCTTTCGCCGATAACCTCCGCCAAAAGCCGCCTGGGCACTTGCTTGTATGTCTCCAATGGCGGAGACAGCACCATCGCCGCATTTCAGATGAATCTCTTCAAGGGAACATTGACCGCGGTCCACGGTTCTCCTTTCTCCGATGGAGTGACCGGCGCGCAGCAGTTTGGCATAGGGCTAGCCAGCGGGAATCGTATTCTATTCGCGGGCAATACCAATGACAACAGCATTTCAGTATTGAAAATCGACAACAATTGCTCGCTGAAGTTGCTGAAGGTCGTCACTGTTCCTGCATCCCCGGCAGGCATGAAGGTTACTCCCGACGGAAGCTTCTTGATAGCCGCTTACATTGGACAAGTCGATTCATTCAAGATTGATTCCACCACTGGTGATCTCACCGAGCTCGGCCCCTTCGCCACAAAGGGATCCGCCGCAGGGGTGGATATCAGTTGCGCCGGCACGACGGCGTATTTTGGCGATGCGGCATCGAACACCCAGGTGGAGGTGTTCAGCATCAATTCGAGCGGAGAGCTAAAAGAACTGAACAACTTCACCAACAAGAACGGCGAAAGTTCTAATAACATAATGCTCAGTGTGGACGGGACGCACCTGTATGTGAGCAACACGATGTCGAATCAAATCACGACGCTTTCCGTCGGTTCAAACGGCGCTCTGAACTACGACAGCACGGTTAAGCTTGATAAGCCCGGCCTGTACGGGTTGGGGCTGGCAACGGGAACGGGGTTAAACCTTTTCGTGTCCGAGCAGAATAACCCGGAGGCGATTGGTGTTCTGACGACCGATGGTGGCACACTGAAAGAGGTTCCTGGCTCCCCATTCCATGTGCTGAAGAACGGCTCCGATCCAGCCGGACTGACCGCAGTGCCGAGATCTTGCAATTAAGAACGAAGCAGGTGGGTCAGGGTTGAGTGTCTCGGATTAGCACTACGTCAGAATCAATATGGCCGCGAATCACTCCCAGCTTGCTGCCGTCAAAGGACCAGTGAAAATCGCTGATGTGCTCTGACTTGAAATCCGTGATTTGTTTCCCCGGAGAGCCATCGAGCGGTTGCGACCAAAGGTCGTCAATTCCGCTGTGGCGAAACGGGTAGACCACGCTTTTGCCGTCACGTGAGAAGCGAATAGGGCCACTTCGTGGGCGCTCGAATTCCAGCGTCTTTTGATTGGAATCCGTCGAGATCAGCGCTAGCGTCTCCACATGTTCGCCGAGATGCCCATAAGCAGCGACCGCAATGGTCTTTGAGTCGGGCGAGACATCGAAGACAGCCGTGAGTTTGTCAGAGATTTTCTCGGCTTTCCCGCCATCGATCGACACTTTCATCAGCTGATTGCCATTTACTGCGTCCTCGTAGATCACCCAATGCCCATCGGGCGAGCAAATCGGAGATTGATCCACCTTGCCGTCGGAAAGCTGTTTAAGGTTCCCACCGGATGCGTCCGCGCGCCAGACGTTCAACACTCGCCTCCCCGTGCCAACCGCCCTGGTAAAAACCACATAGCGGCCATCGGGACAGGCGGACGGTCCGCTGATGATAATTCCGGCGTTCTCAACCAATCGAGTCTTACTACCCGATTCTGGATCGAGTAGATCGAGATCTGAACCTGAGTCCGTGACTATCTTGGAGTCACGCGTCCAACTAAAAGCATAAATGGGCGCGCCCGAAGTGACCTGCCGGGCCTCGCTGCCGGTTGAAGCCGTGGCTGGCATAACGAAGACGTTGTAATGCGATTGGCTCAAGACACTGACCAAGGTCCGCCCATCGGCAGCGATGCTCGGCTCGGAATAGTTATTGGTGTCGCGGGTTACTTTCTGAAACTTCCCGCCGGGGTAAGAAATGAAAGCAATCTGATTCAGTTCGAAACTCGACTGTGCCAGCAGGCCGCTTTCGTCCGGCATCCAGACCGGGCGCTGCACAATTGAGTTGTCGGATGTGAAAAATACCGTCTGCTTTCCGCTGGCAACATCCAGCGCCGCCAAACCGCTCAACGCGGTTCCCGGCTGAAGTACCATGGAAACGATCGTCTTGCCGTCGGGAGACCACGCGGGATCTCGAAATCCCCCGTTGATAGGGCCGCTGTACAAAATTTTCTCGTCGCCGCCACCAACGGGCAACAGGAGAAGCCGCTGTCTGCCTGCTTCGGGATTGTTGTCACGGAGGTAAGCGATCTGCTGCCCGTCGGGTGAGAACGTGATATTGGAGTCAATGTCGGTGACGAGCTTCTGGGGAGTTCCTCCCAACACTGGGGCGCGGTAAAGATAGTTCAACTCACTGCTGCCGGGTTCGCTGCGCATGAAGTAGATGTAGTTCCCGTCTGGAGAAAAGCGCAGGTGGTTGTACTCCACTTCTGCCGGCGGGATCACCTGGGTGTCGCTGCTGGTGGGAAGGTTGCGCAGCCACAAGCTCTGCTGGCCAGCGTCCCGTACGACGTAAAGGATGTATTTGCCGTCCGGGGCAATCGCCACCAGCGCGGCCTTACCAGTTTCCGTGACCTTGGTGATCGAGATATTCTCGAAGGGAACGGGACGTTTGCGATTGAACAGGGCATAAACGCCATAAGCCGCGGCAGCGACGAGAATGATCACAACCAGCGCAGCGACTCCGGTTTCCAGCTTGTGCTCGCGGGCCGCTGCGACGACGGCTGAGCCGCTTGATGGTTGTTGGGAAGACGAACTTGGCGTGGCAGCAACCGTAACGGAAGACCCAGAAACGGGTTGCGCGACCTTGCGGCCGGTCTCCGTGTCGCGCTTCAGCCGCCTCAGATCACCACGTAAGTCAGCCGCCGACTGGTAACGCAGATCCCGATCTTTCTCCAGCAGTTTGTCGATGATCTCCTGAAGCTTAGCCGGAACCTGAGGATTGAGTTGCACGGCGGGCACGGGATCGCGTTCCAGGATGCCGTTGAAGATCACAGCCGATGTATTGCCGGAAAAAGGCAGACTTCCGGTGGCCATCTGGTAGATTACGGTTCCTAACGAGAAAAGATCGGTGCGGACATCGAGCGGTTCGCCGCGAGCTTGTTCGGGCGACATGTACGCCACAGTGCCAACCGTGCTGCCAGGACTGGTCAAGCTAGCGGTTCGAAGACCATCCTGCGTGGCACCAATCGTCTCGGGCGTGACTTCCGGCGCGCGCGTTAACTTGGCCAGACCGAAGTCCAAAACTTTTACCTGGCCTCGCTGGGTGAGGAAAATGTTCGCGGGCTTGATGTCGCGATGGACGATTCCTTTGGCGTGTGCCGCGTCGAGTGCGTCCGCCAGTTGAATGCTCACGTCGAGCAAACGATCAACTGGTAAAGGTCCGCTGTGCAATTTGGTGTCGAGGCCCTGGCCCTCGATTAGCTCCATCGAGATGAAAGACTGATCGCCGTCTTTTTCCACTGCATAAATCGTGCAGATATTGGGATGATTCAGGGCTGAGGCGGCGCGAGCCTCCAACAGAAAGCGGTCCAGAGCAGAGGACTCGCGGGCAAGCTCCGGCGGAAGGAACTTAAGAGCCACGCGGCGGCCCAGAGTAAGATCCTGGGCTTCGTAAACCACGCCCATCCCGCCGCTGCCCAAACGGCCGGTGATGCGGTAATGCGAGATGGTTTGGCCGATCATATTTGTCCAATCATCGTTGGTCGATCGCGGTTGGCGAATGACGAGAAGAAACAAATGTCAGTTCGCCCATCTTAGGGCGCATTCACGAGAAGAGTCAAACTAAGCTGAGGCCTGGTCTCGACCAACATTCGGCATGCGGCTAGGTGTCGCTTTCGGCTTCCGGCAACGTATTAAAGAACCGAAAGAAGTGCTCAACGCGGGTGACTTGAAGAGCGTGGTGCACCCGCTCGCTGACGCCGACGAGAGCAAGGCTACGGCCGTCTTTCTGGTGAGTCACATAAGCACCCACCAGCGCGCCGATGCCGGCAGAATCCACGTACGGAACTTTGCTGAAGTCGATGATGAGCGCGCGGGAATTGTCCGCCCGGACTTTGGCCTGAAAGTCGAACAACGTCGCCATGACCAGCGGTCCGCTGAGCAGCAGGATGTGTTGTCCGTCCTTGGGGCCGGGAATATCCTCAATGACAAGGGGCTCGGAGGGCATGGGCAGATATTAATAGAGAACCGACTGTTAAGGGAATACTAATTGTCGGGACTGAACAGGAGGCAGGTGGCGCTTTGGTCCTGCTCTGCGACATAATGCTAGGCGATCATTCTAAGGAGGAGCGGCACATGGCGTTGAAGGTTGGCGATGTGGCACCAGATTTCGAACTGCCCGCTGTCGAAGGCGATCAACGGCTAAACATCAAGCTGAGTGATTTTCGCGGCAAGAAGAACGTAGTAGTGACTTTTCATCCGCTGAATTGGACGCCGACTTGCAGCGAACAACTGCCTGCACTCGACTCGGATCGCGAGAAGTTCGCTGCGCTCAATGCTCAACTCCTGGACATCAGCATCGATTCGGTCTACAGCCACATGGCCTGGCAAAAACATGCGATTGGGGCGATACATTTCCCGATGTGTTCGGATATCTATCCTCATGCCGAGGTGACGCGAGCGTTCGGCATTTTGCGCGAGGGCCCGCCGCTTCCAGGGATCAGCGAGAGAGCGGTATTCATCGTGGACAAGAGCGGCAAAATCGCATTTGCCAAGGTATATCCGCTTGACCAGAAGCCCGATGATGCGGAATTGCTAGCGGCGTTGAAAGGCTTGCAGTAGAACTTCAACCGCGAATGCATAATTCAAAGCACGACTGTCATTTCGTCACTTTCGGGGAAGACGCTGTCGGGGCGAGGACGACATTTTCCAGATATGCTCCGTCGTTCGCAACCACGATTTCCGCTTTGATCTGATCTCCGGAAGACAATTTCTCGAGCACGCCGGCGTCCTTCACCTGGTACGGCATCGTCATTGCGGACATAAAGCCTGGGATCGCGTCGCCGTTGACATTGATCGACTGATTCGCTTTATCGACTGAAACCACGCGGCCAGTCAACGGATAACGTTTCACGCCTGTGTCGTTGCCCTGAGCGGTGTCCCCTCGCTTGGCGCTCCGGGAAGGACTACAACCAACCAGGCAGCCCAGGCAGGCGAAGACAATAAAACCGACAATCATCGCCCGCATCCGCCGCATCGATACGTGACTCATTGTCTTACCCTTTCTAATAGTGAAAGCGATAGCGAAACTCCGCATAGATTTGCCGTGGATCGTTCCAGTGAAATCCGCCAAACGTCAGACTGTTGTCGAGCTGCACCCGTCGATTTGCCACATTCAGCGCAGTCACCGAAACAGTGTAGTTCTCAGCGAACGTTTTCCCGACAGCAAGATCAAACGTTGTGTGGCCCGGCAAATAATTCCCGGGATACTGCACGCCGGGCAACCCGTTCGTGAATCCCGAGCCGTAATACGCGTTGGTCGAGGCATAGCTCTTCCACGGCAAAGTTGCATTGAAGCCCAGGTTCAATGTGTTTCGCTGATCATGATCTACCGGCGCGTATTCCGGCGCGATATCGAGTCCGCATTGCGTGTTTTCGGGAGGGCAGATCAAACCTCCAGTAATCGGCGCGGTTGCCTGCGCAATCTGATTTGCATAGGCAAGATGAAACTGGCCGCGATGCCAGAGATTAGGAGACTTCAGCGTGAGCTCCCACCCTTGAATTAATGCCCGATCCCAAGTGATCGGCCAGAAAATATTCGACTCTCCAATGTTGTTGTGATCCAGCCAATTCGTCGCCCGAGTTTGATAAGTATCAGCGTCAAGCGTCCAGCCGCGATACGGAATCATGACGCCATACTGCCATTCTCGATCCCGCTCGCCATGCAAAGGCGCGAAAGTAAAATTCTGGCTGTTGGCCAAATCCAGAAGCGCGCCGGTGGCGGTCACCAGTGGCGGTGCCTGGTAATAATATCCGTAGAACGCGCGGAACACCCATTTCAGCTTCGGAACCTTCACCGCCACGCCGAAGCGCGGATCGGTTGCGTTCTCCGAAATAGAAGCGTTGAACTGGGTTACTCGAACCCCAGCCATTAAAGTCAGCCACGGCGTCACTTTGAATTTGTCGTTGATGAATTCGGCGGCAACTCCTCCCGTTACTCCAATCGAAGATGCAGGGAAATTCTGACTGCCGTCGGTAAAGACGTTCTCGAAGTAGTTGTGCTGGTGCTGAAAGAATCCGTAGACGCCGGCTTGCAGATCGTTTTTCCAGAAGTTTGCGCTCACGCTCGCCTGCGTCCCCGCATAGTTGGCGGTCTGATTGACAGTCGAGATGACCGGGAAATCGTTCGGTCCGCCTTGATAGTCGGCCCCGTTGTAGTGATAAAAGGGAGAAACCGTAATCAGTGTATTTGGATTGAATGTGTGAACCCACGAAAACGTGACGTAGCCATCGGGCTCTCGCTCGCCATCCCGCAGGCCATAGCTGGGGTAGACAGAATTTCCCACCGACGTGGGATCAGGGTCGATGGGAATCTGGTAATAGTCCTGCCGCAGCGAAGCGACTATCCGAAATTGGTTCTTGGGATCGGGATTGAAGATGAACGAAGTGAATCCCCCGTAGCCGTTTCCCGCATCGTGAAAAACTTGTGGGACGGGCGTCTGCAGTCCGTAGTTGCTTCGATTCCCGTTCAAGCTGGCATAGTAAGCGAAGCGCTCCGTGTGTCCGCCGCAACTGATCTGGTCGTTGGTTTGATAGAAATTTCCAGCGCTGATCACCAGATCGCATTCCCGATAGCTTTCAAAACCGGTTCGCGGCACGATATTAAAGACTCCATAGGTCCGGTCTCCATAGTCGGCGTCGTAACTGCCTCTCTGAACTTCGAGATAGTCAATGTCTTTCGGATCAATCTGCGGTCCCAAATTGTTGGCAATGTTTGTGTTCGGGACCGGCACGCCGTCAATCAACCACTCGACCTGGTGTCCTCCTCGCATGTGCAGCATGTCGTGCGTCATGTAGGCTGCGGGCACGTAATCTGTAATCATCTGCATGCCGTTGGTTCGGTCCGCTCCGGGGGTCTGCTGAATGTCGATGCGGCTCAGCGTGGTCGTCGGGGTGACGCTGTCCGTCGTCGCCTCCACTGGAGCTTCCGACACGGTAACAGTTTCGTTTGCGCCTGCGATCGTCAATTCGAAATGCAACACAGGGTTCGTGTCGGATTGAACAATCACATCTTGATGCATTACCTCGAAGCCTTTCGACACGACTGTGACGGTGTAATTTCCGATCGGGATCGAACTAAATTCGAATGCTCCGCTGCCGCGGGAATCCTGGGACCGGCTCCAGTCCGAGTTTTGCGCCTTCAGCGTAACCTGTGCGCCTTGCACGGGGCGGTGTTGAGGATCATGAATGACGCCGTGAACCGCGCCGAAAATCGTGGCGCTGACCGTGACGGCAAGAAGAAGCCACGTGCCAATACAGAAAACACCCGCAATGCGCATAACGTCTCCGAGTATCGGCCGAATCGTGATCCAGTTGAACTGTCCAAGAGACACGACACGGGTCCAAACCACTCTCCGGCATCTGTTCCGGGGAAGGGCACGAGTTCACTCGTGCCGTAACCGCTGAGTGAACGTAAGGCTTTAGCCGCTGAGGCGCGAATTGTCCTGCCTCGCAGTTTCGGTTTTACGCTCTTCAGTTATTCGAATCAGGCGATAGAGATCTGCGGAGGAGCGCGACCAGAATGGGCGTGATTGACCGAAGCAGCGAAATGAATTTCGTGCAACTCGGCTGGCAAAGCCGCGGATGCCGCCGTACGGTGAACCTTCGTGGACGGACTTAAATTTGCCCACTGGGAAACGGTCAGGGAATGGCAACAATCATGTTGACAACATCCGGGAGGAGCGAAAAACTGCGCATCGTGCGTAGATCGGCCATGCATCGGCTTCCGCATGCAGCAGGCGTGAAGAGCCGGCGTCGAGATCGCCAAGGCCACTGGGACAAACAATCCCACCAGCAGCAAAACCAGCAACAATCTCGCAGTCAAACGATGCATAGACTCTTTAGAGACGCACCGTCAAAGAATAAGTTATCAGCAATGAGAGTACAAGTTTTTCGCTTGGCATGCGGCGGAATTGTGCATTGTGATAGCGGCTGCTGGGACAAGCCGTGCTTCTCACGCCTTGCCATGAATCTTGGCCCACCACCAGCGCAGGCCAACAAACAAGAAACGCCAGTCGTGAAAGAATTCAGGCTCCTTGTGCTCAAACGCGTGGCCAATGAATTGAAGCGTCCATCCCACAAGGAAAAGCACAAGCGCATAAAGCCACAACCGGTGAACAAAGATGCTCGCGAGGAACAGAGCGACCGAAGCCACAATCGCCGGTATCCCCAGCGTATGGCATATCCGGTTCACCGGGTGCTGATGGCTGCCCGCATATTGCGCGATCCATTGTTCATTCGAGCGAGGTTCGTTGCTGCGGCCAGCAAGCATGGCGATTTGAATGATACACGGCTCCAAACGAAAAGTGGCGAGCCGAATGCTGGTTGAGAGGCCTAGCGGAGCCGTGTTAGCATCCTTAGTTTTGGTAGGCTGCTCGACGTTGGCCTGTAGATCATCCTCTTCGTTTGTTCGTTATGGGCCCGCCGCAGGAAAGATTCGCAGATCAGGAGATTGCTGAACCTCGCTCGGCCAAACAGCCGCGCGCGGCGGTCCTGAGATGATCCCGGTTGAAGGAGTGAACCCGTGAAAGTTTACGAAGGCGCAAACATCCGCAATGTCGCTGTGGTGGGCCACGGTCATGCGGGGAAAACTTCTCTGGTGTCGGCCATCCTCTACACCTCGGGCGCAACCCCGCGCTTGGGCCGCGTGGACGACGGTTCGGCCACCACCGATTGGGACGATGAAGAGATTGCCCGCAAGATGTCCATCTCTGCAGGCCTCGCGTATGTCGAGTGGGGCAAAACCAAGATCAACATCGTCGACACACCTGGCTTCAACATGTTTGTCCACGAAGCCAAGATGGTTCTGCCCGTCATCGACGCGGCGGTCGTTGTGGTGGACGGCGTGGCCGGAGTTGAGGTGGTCACCCAGCGGGTCTGGAACTATTGCGAGGAATTCAAAACGCCGAGGCTGATCGTCGCCAGCCGCATGGATCGCGAGCGCGCCGACGCCGAGCGCGTTCTGGAATCGCTGACCAACGCGTTCGGCCGCGCGGTGATTCCTTTAGAGCTGCCCATCGGAAAGGAAAAGAATTTCACGGGCGTAGTCGATCTGGTCCAGATGAAGGCCTACACCTACGAACTGGGCGGGAACGGCAAAGGCAAAGAAACCGAGATTCCCGCGAACTTGAAAGACCAGGCTCAGGAAGCGCACGAGAAGCTGGTGGAACTGATCGCCGAAGGCGACGACAAACTGATGGAAGAGTTTTTCGAGAAGGGAACCATCCCAGTCGAGGATTTGATTCCAGCGCTGCACAACGCCATTCGCGAAGACAAAATCTTCCCCGTGATCTTCGGATCAGGACTCGGCAACGTCGGCGCCGATCGGGTGATGGACTTCATCGTCGATTACACTCCCGCGCCTTCCGAGCATGAATGGGTGCAAGGCGAAGCCGCCGCATCAGGAAACGGTGAACCACCGAAACGACACGAGACCGACACCGAACCGGTTTCGTTGTATGTCTTCAAAACTATTTCGGACGCCTTCGCCGGCCGCATTTCTTACTTTAAAGTTTTCTCCGGTGTGCTGAAAAACGACGCCACAGTACAGAATTTCACTCGCAACTCGCCCGAGAAGCTGGCTCACATCTCGATCATGCAAGGTAAGACTGCCGTGCCCGTAACCGAACTGCATGCAGGCGACATCGGTGCGGTATCCAAACTGAAAGACACCCTCACCGGAGACACGCTCGGTGACAAGAGCGCGCCCATTCAGTATCCGAAAGTTCATTTGCCCGAGCCCGCCATCACCTTCGCGATCGAACCCAAGAGCCGCGCTGACGAAGACAAACTCGGCCCTGGCATCCACAAGCTCATGGAAGAAGATGCGATGCTGCGGTTCTTCCGCGATCCCCAAACCAAAGAATTCCTGATCGCCGGAACCGGACAGCAGCACATTGAAGTCGTAGTCTCAAAGATGAAGAAGCGCTACCACACGGAAGTGATCTTGAAAGCGCCGAAGGTGCCATACCGCGAGACCATCCGCGGCAAGGCCGACGTGCAAGGCCGCCACAAAAAGCAGACCGGCGGACACGGCCAGTACGGCGACTGCAAAATCAAGATGGAACCGCTGCCTCGAGGCGGCGAGTTCGAATTCGTCAACGACATTTTCGGCGGGGCAATCCCCAAGAACTACATTCCTGCCATCGAAAAAGGAATCAAAGACGCCGCCTCTCGCGGCTACCTAGCCGGATTTCCCGTCGTGGATTTCCGAGTCATCCTCTACGATGGCTCGTATCACGATGTAGATTCCAATGACATGTCCTTCCAGATGGCGGGCCGCATCGCCTTCAAGAAAGCCATGGAGCAAGCCAAGCCCACGCTGCTCGAGCCGGTCATGGCAGCCGAGATCACCGTCCCTGACGAGTTCGCGGGCAGCATCATGGGCGACCTGAACAGCCGCCGCGGCCGCATTCAGGGCATGGACAACAAAGGCGGCAACACGGTAGTCAAGGCCGAAGTGCCAATGGCGGAGATGCTAACCTACGGCGTCGATCTCACGTCCATGACTCAAGGCCGCGGCAGCTTCAACATGGAAATGCATCACTACGATGCGGTCCCTGGCCTGCTGCAAGAAAAGATTATCGAGAAGGCGAAAGCAGCGCGCGGCGATGTGAAGGAAGAAGAAGAATAACGCAGGCGCGGGCGTCCTCGCCCGTACAAGCGTCCACGTCGAACGCGCAATTGAAGTCCCTAACTCTTCAGCCCTACCGCTTTCGCCAATTTCGCCTGCCGCTCGTCGAAGGTCCAGAACCGTTCCGCTTTGAGTTCGAGCGCGCAGGCCACATGCAGCGTGTCGAGCGTTCGCATACCGAGTTTCGGCCCATAGCGGCGGGCGAGGTCGGCGCAAAGCTCGAGGGCGTTCTCTGGTAGCGGCGCCTCACGCCAAAGGCCGGCGGCCTCATCCGAGACCAATTCTGAATTCGCGCGCCGGGCCGCGTCTGCCGTCATCGTTCCACGAAATTGATGCTGGCCGAGAGCGTGGGCCCACTCGGCACGATGCAGCAAAGTCAGGATCAGGGGCGGTTTGCCCTGCACGTGACGCCGAGCCTCCGGGGAATGAACATCAGTAATATACAAAGAGACAACGAAGCTGGAATCGGCATAAACGCTCAATAACGTCCCCGATCCTCAAGAACGACATTCGGGAGAACTCGGTCGCCAAATATTTTCTTGGCACGAGCCTCGAAGTCTGGCCATTTCGCCGGTTTTTCTTCCGCGTTTTCGGGAACAATGCGGGCGATGACGCGATCGCGCTCTCGGAGTTCGACGGTGTTTCCCGCCCGAAGCCAAGCTTTTAGGCGACGTGTATCGCGAAGCTGGCGCAGATTTACGGAGGGCATGCTAACATTGTGACACATTATGTGTCACAATGTCAAAGTTAGTTAGAATCCCACAGAGGGCAACATGAAAACTCTCATTCTTATCTGCTCTGTTCTTGCTCTGCTGGTGCTAGCCCATGCCGCAACCGACACGCAAACTTTTCCGACATCGGCTGGCCCGGTCAAAATCACTCCCCTGCACCACGCCAGCACGTTGATCGAAGCGGGAGGACAGACCATCTACCTCGATCCCGCCAAGCCCGTGAAATTCCCCGGTCTCCCCAAAGCCGACCTCATCCTGATCACCGACATTCACGGAGATCACATGGATCCCGATTCGATCAAGGAAATCAGCAAGCCGGGGACCGAAATTTTCGCGCCCCCCGCCGTGGTCCAAACCGTCACGACTGCCAAACCTATTGCAAACGGAGAAACCAAAATCTGGCAAGCCTGGAGCATCGAGGCCATCCCCGCATACAACCTGAAGCGCGGACCGGAACCAGGCAAACTTTATCATGATAAAGGGCGCGGAAACGGCTACGTCCTCACCTACGGCGGCAAGCGCTTCTACTTTTCCGGCGACACCGAGGGCGTCCCCGAAATGCGCGCCTTGAAGAACATTGACGTGGCCTTCGTCTGCATGAATCTGCCGTACACGATGCCGCCCGAAGAAGCTGCCGACGCGGTCAAAGCCTTTCATCCGAAGATCGTCATCCCCTATCACTACCGCGGATCCGATCTCAAAGTATTTCAAAAAGCATTGGAAGGCACCGGCATCGAGGTCCGCCTGCTGGAATGGTATCCGGAATAGACGCTGGCAAGAGTAGAGTGTAGTCAGGTCACGGTAGCTGTTTCAATCACGGCCGAATCCCGCATGCCCGTACCAAGGTTCTGGCGTCCACCTTTCTGGAAATGGGCTGTAGTGTACCGTGTCGGCACAGAGACTTGCGAATGGTGACGTCTATCGCTACGACTACATCTTTGATTCGATGCACCACGTCATGGAAACCATCGTCACTTTGCCTTCGGGTCAGACGAGACAATTCTCCTTGACCAACGGAATTCCAGTCGGCGAGAAGTGAAGCTCACGACTATTCGATTGGGCTAACCTCAATATCGGTGAGCCTGAAGTCCGCACCCTTTGCCAGCAGCGTTTCGCCGGAGGATTTTGCCAGAGCATAAGCAAAACAATCTCCAAAGTTAAGACCCGCTGGATGGCGGCCCTTCCCGTATTTTCGCCAGGCCGAGCGCGCCAGCTCGACCTGTTCACCGTCGACCGAAACGATTTCAAGATTCGCGCGAACTACAAATAGATCGAACTCACGCCCCGCAGCCTCCCCCCGCTTAGCTTCCAGCACAATTCCGGTTTCCAGCAGGTTGGCAGCGGAGATGAGCCTTGGCCGAGCTCCGATGATGAGATTGAGGAAGCGTTGGCGCTCAGGCTCCGCTAGAAACAAAGCGACCAACGCCGATGTATCGATAACCATTAGCGAGGCATTCCGTGTTCGTCGTAACCCAGAATTTCGTCCGCTTCACGGGAGTCAATCGTCGGCATAGCGTCCACCCGCTGCAAAAGGTCTTCGATCTGTCCGGCAAGAACACCACTGCGACGCTTGGCCTTAAGCTGCTGCCAGCGTTCCTCAAGCGCCCTATGAATAGCCTCGGTGAGAGATTCGCCGGTCGCCTTGGCAACCTGCCGGGCTAACCTTTCGGTGGCGTCGTTCTTGATACTTAAAGGCATAGTCTATATCTATATACTCTAAGGTATAATTGTATCATGAGTCGCTCGACCTGCCGGAGGCCTCAGATCCCACGCGGGTCGTGCTAACATCCGTCCAGTGGCCACGCTGAAAAACGTCCCGAAAATTCCGCAGGACCGCGAGCGAATCGTCTCCGCCGCCCCGGTCGAGGACGATTCTTCCTTCGAACTAAAGCTGCGCCCGCAGCGCCTCGCCGAATTCATCGGCCAATCCAAAGTCAAAGAGAATCTAGCCGTAGCCATCGAAGCCACCCGCTCCCGCGGCGAAGCCCTCGATCACGTTCTGCTCTACGGTCCGCCTGGCCTCGGCAAAACAACTCTGGCCACAATCATCGCCAACGAACTCGGCGTGCCCTTTCAACAGACCTCCGGCCCGACGCTGCAAATCAAGGGCGACCTGACTGCGATCCTGACCAACCTCCGCGCCAAGCAAGTTTTATTCATCGACGAAGTCCACCGCCTCCAGCCCACGCTCGAGGAACTCCTCTACTCCGCGCTCGAAGATTACAAGCTCGACATCATCATCGGCCAAGGCCCTGCCGCCCGCACTCACACCATGGACGTGCAGCCGTTCACCTTCATCGGCGCCACCACACGAGCGGGATTACTTTCCTCGCCTCTGCGATCTCGCTTCGGCATCGTCCTGCGCTTGGAGTTTTACAGCCACGAAGATCTCCGCATCATCGTCGAACGCTCCGCCGAAATTCTCGGCGTAGAAATCGACAAGCCCGGAGCCCTCGAAATCGCCAGCCGTTCCCGCGGCACGCCAAGAATTGCCAATCGCCTTCTGCGCCGCGTCCGCGATTACGCCCAGGTCCGAGGCGCGGGAAAAATCGATCTGCCCACAGCGCAAGCTGCGCTGCAGATGCTCGAAGTCGATCGCTACGGATTCGACGAAGTCGATCGCAAGCTGCTCCTGATCATTATTGAGAAATATCAAGGCGGCCCAGTCGGACTAAACACGCTGGCAGCGGCGTTAGCCGAAGAGCCCGACGCCATCGAAGAAATCTACGAACCGTTCTTGATCCAGATCGGCTTCCTCAACCGCACCCCCCGCGGACGCGTCGCCACCCAACTAGCCTACGAACATTTTGGAATCACCCCCAACCGAAAACAAAGCTCCCTGTTCTAATGTAGGCGCGAGCGTCCCCGCTGAAGCGGCCGTGGCGATGGAAAATCTTTAACCCCTGTCATCCCGAGCGGAGTGAGGCGAAGCCGTACGCAGTCGAGGGACCTTGTGTGTCGCACAATCCAACCCGCGCCAGCCCCAGCGCGGCGGAAGACCATTCGCCAAACACAACTCATCTCATCCAGCTACAATGTCCCCAACATGATTGCCCACCTCCGCGGAAAACTACTAGCCAAGCATCCCAACCAAGCCATCGTTGAAACCGCCGGCGTAGGCTACGACGTCACCATCAGCGTCCCAACTTTTTCCGACCTACCGGGCATTGGCAGCGAAGTCGCCCTGCACATCCACACCCATGTCCGCGAAGACCAAATCGCCCTCTACGGATTCCTGCGCCCCGCCGAGAAGCAACTCTTCGAAAAGCTGATCTCCGTAAGCGGCATCGGTCCAAAACTAGCGATCACGATCCTAAGCGGCATGCCCGCCGATGAAATGGTCGCAGCCATCCGGGGCAACGACATCGCCCGCCTAACTCGCATTCCCGGCATCGGCAAAAAAACCGCCGAACGCATGGTGCTCGAACTCCGCGACAAGCTCCCGCCCCCAGGAGCAGGAGAAGCGCCCACAGCTCCAGTGATGAGTGCGATCGAGGAAGACGTTCTATCAGCGCTGGTGAATCTAGGCTATCAGCGCCCAGCCGCAGAACGCGCCCTAGCCCAAGCGGCAAAGAATGGAAAAGAAGAATCCTTCGAAGCCCTATTCAGAAACACCTTGGCCGCCCTCTCGAAATAATGCGGAAGAACCGCTTATGAAATGGTATCGAGAGAGTAGGATCAAGGAAACAGCCGCGGAGCGGCGAAAGAATGCAGCCCACGGCGTAAGCCGTGGGCAAAAGTGAAAAACGAAGGGAAGCCTCGTACGGGGCGAAAGACTGGGTGAGATACGATGCCTTCTACACCCCTACCGCTTCCGAAACACCTCAAAAATCAAATTGAACAACTGCACCAGCGTAATCCCGATGGTGACGTAAACCGCAATCTCTAACCGCCGACCGGCCTCTTTGGTCCCGGCCAGCATATCGATCACTTCTTTAGTGCTCTCATGCAAGGTCTCAGCCAACTGCTCGAAGTGCTGCGTCGACCCCCGCAACTTTTCCAGCACATGCGAGGTCGCCGATAGCGCCGCCGCGATCTGCTCCCCATTGCGGATATCGAGTTCAATCTTGCACGCCGACCACCACGGGCTTCCCGGCGGATTGTCATACATTCGCTGCCGAATCTCTTCGTAAGACCGGGTCCGAAGCAACTGCACCAGCGCGTGAACCTTATCGGGGCCAACGACCGCCGTTTCTTCGCTCATTACTGCCATAACTCGCGAGTGTAGCAGCCGCCCCCACACACGCTGAGATACCAGAAGGTCATCTCCAACTGTGCCCGATAGCCATAGCGCCGAGAAGTTACCCCATGACCCGGGACATTCCGAGCTTCTCCAATACATGACCCAATCAGTACAGATTAAAATTCTGCTGGTGGACGATTTTTCAGCCAGTCTTAAAGCGCGGAAGAAGCAAAATTTCTTGGACGATTTGTCTATTTCCGGTCCGGCCGTTCGACTATATCGTGAAGGCAGGGCAATCGGCCCCCCGACGCCGTTACAGGAAGAAGCTCGTTACAAGATCGAAGACCGTTACAGGAGAACGGAGAACTCATGACGCGATATTTGATTTCTATTCACCACCCCGACGGATACGACGGGTCGCTCGAGGCTGAAGCGATGCACCGCGATATCGACGCGCTCAACCAGGAGATGGAGGCTGCCGGTGTTAGGGTTTTCGCTGGTGGCCTCGCCGCGGCCTGCAACCGATCCAATATGCCGGCTTGGCCCACTCTCAGGAGGAAAACAATGCGGAAAAAGAAGGTTGGCACAATCGCAATCAGAAGCTTCGCACTGCTTGTCGTGCTCGGTATGGCGTACCTCGCTACGTCGAACCAAGCAATTGCACAGGATGCCACGACACCCTATCCGAACATGGCCCCGATCGACCAATACCTCATGACGGATCAAGCTGCGGAAATAGCCCTGGCGCGCACTGCGGCACCGGAATCCATTTCACGTGATGCAGAGGTCCTGGTTCTTGGACGTCATGGTTTCGAAACGGCGGTCAAAGGCAAAAACGGTTTCGTGTGTATCGTGGGGCGTTCGTGGACGTCCGCAGCTGATGCTGACTTCTGGGATCCGAAAGTGCGGGTCCCGATGTGTGTGAATGCGGCAGCCGCACGTTCCTACCTTCTGCGCATCACCAAGATCGCCGAGCTGGCTTTGGCCGGACACACGCTAGCTCAGGTGAACGAGACCATCGCCGCCGCCGTCGACAAAAAAGAGCTGCCGCCGATGGAACCCGCGGCGATGTGCTACATGATGGGGAAGCAGGGATACGGCGGCGACAGCGCACCACACTGGCCTTCCCACCTCATGTTCTTCTATTCAGACACCGACCCTGCAACCTGGGGAGCGAATCTACCCGGTTCTCCCGTCGTTGCTGTGGCTGATCCCATGGAGCACCTGACGCAGTTCGTCATTCCAACACAAAAGTGGTCAGACGGAACCGAAGTTCGCTAACCCGGGCTGTGCAAAGGGCGCATAAGCGCTGGTACATAAAAGGAGACAGGACAATCCAATGAGAAAAGTAATCTTCGCAATCAACGTTACCCTGGATGGCTGTGTCGACCATACCAAATTCAATCCCGCTGAAGATTTACTTGAACATTACACGCGCCTCTTGCGAGATGATGCTGGCGTGCTCGTCTATGGGCGTAAAACCTATCAATTGATGGTTCCTTATTGGCCTGATATCGCAAAAAGCCAGTCCGAGACAAAAGCGGATATCGAATTTGCTCAAGCATTTGACTCCAAGAAACTTGTTGTTTTCTCGCGATCATTGGATAGCGTCGAAGGAAAAAATACGAGAATTGTTCGTACGAACCTTCACGATGAAATACTTAAATTGAAGCAAGAACCAGGCAAAGATATTTTGGTCGGCGGTGTAGATATTCCTTCACAGCTTATAGAGCTTGGCCTGGTTGACGAATATCGTTTTGTCATTGCACCAATCTTTGTAGGAGAGGGGAGACGGTTGTTGGAAGGTGTCAGCCTGCCGGAGAAATGCCAACTAAAACTTGTTGAGTCAAAGACTTTTAAATCAGGATGTGTTGCGCTTCGCTACCTGAAACAGTGAGACCTGACTGAGTTCGTGGCTGCTGTGGACCGGTGGTCGGACGGACGGAAGATCGCTAAGCCGTAAATTAAATTCCGTTCTCATGTCGATTCGGCCACACCCCGTTCGACGTCTTAGCAGAGAGGCCAGTACGATAGCGAGCAACAGCGATCCAACTGCACTCTCAATCTGAGTTCACGGGTTAGCCAACCATAGCTAAACTCGAAAACAAGCCACCCACAAAGGAGATTTCGCAATGCGATTCATGGTCATCGTCAAAGCAACCCCAGAGTCAGAAAAAGAAGGCGCCCTCCCCGATCCACAGCTGCTGCTCGAGATGGGCAAGTACAACGAAGAACTCGTCAAGGCTGGCGTCCTGCTCGCCCTCGATGGCCTTCATCCCAGCTCCAAAGGCGCACGCGTCAAATTCTCCGGCAAGTCTCGTACCGTCATCGACGGCCCCTTCACCGAGGCCAAAGAGCTCATCGCCGGCTTCTCGATCTTGCAGGTCAAGTCCCTCGACGAGGCCATCGAGTGGGTCAAGCGTGGCCCCAACTGCAACCCCGGCGGCGACTACGAAGTCGAAATCCGCCAGGTCTTTGAGATGGAAGACTTCGCACCCATCCTGTCCGAAGAGCAGATCCAGCACAAAGTAGCGAAACGAGCCGAGCTGCCGAATCAGACCGCCAACAAATAGCTGCACTTGCATCCATGGATCGAAATCTGGTGTGATCGGTAGCAGTGTCCGCTACCGATCCACATCAGGCCCTGCATCGCACCATCGAAGCCGTCTGGCGCATCGAGTCCGCCCGCGTCATCGCCGGACTCACCCGCCTCACCCGTGACGTCGGCCTCGCCGAAGATCTCGCGCAGGAAGCACTCGTCGCCGCACTCGAACAGTGGCCGCAATCCGGCGTCCCCGATAATCCCGCGGCATGGCTCACCGCAACCGCCAAACGCCGCGCCATCGATCTCTTCCGCCGCAACGCCGTCGCCCAGCGCAAATACGAAGAGCTCGCCCGCGAACTCGAAGCCCTCGAACAAACCTCGCCCGACCTCGACGCCACTCTCGACAACACCATCAGCGACGACCTCCTCCGCCTCGTCTTCATCGCCTGCCATCCCATCCTCCCCGCCGAGTCCCGCGCGGCCCTTACCCTCCGTCTCCTCGGCGGCCTCACCACCGACGAGATCGCCCGCGCCTTCCTCACCCCTGAACCCACCATCGCCCAGCGCATCGTCCGCGCCAAACGCACCCTCGCCGACAAGCACATCCCCTTCGAAGTCCCCCGCGGCCCCGAGCTCGCCGACCGCCTCTCCTCTGTCCTCGAAGTCATCTACCTCATCTTCAACGAGGGCTACTCCGCCACCGCCGGCGACGACCTCATGCGCCCCACCCTCTGCGAAGACGCGCTCCGCCTCGGCCGCATCCTCGCCGAACTCACTCCCACCGAACCAGAAGTCCACGGCCTGGTCGCCCTCATGGAGATCCAGGCCTCCCGCACCCACGCCCGCATCACCTCCACCGGCGAACCAGTCTTACTCTTCGATCAAAACCGCACCCAATGGGATCAACTCCTAATCCATCGCGGACTAACCGCAATCGAACGCGCTCATAAAATCAACACCACCCGCGGCCCCTATCTCCTCCAAGCCGAGATCGCCGCCTGCCACGCCCGCGCCCTCACACCATCCGAAACCGACTGGCTCCGCATCGTCATCCTCTACACCGAGCTTGCCCAGCTCACTCCATCTCCCGTCATCGAGCTCAACCGCGCCATAGCCGTCTCCATGGCCCACGGCGCCCAGGCCGGCCTCACACTCGTAGACGCCCTCGCTTCCGAACCCTCTCTCGCGCGCTACCATCTTCTCCCCAGCGTCCGCGCCGACCTCCTCTACAAACTAGGACGCCACTCCGAAGCCCGCACCGAGTTCGAACGCGCCGCCGCCCTTACTCGCAACACCCGCGAACGCGACCTCCTCCTCACCCGCGCCGCATCCTGCGAGACTGACCCAACGAACCCTTAGAAAAAATAACCAACGAGGCCGATATTTATGCGGCCCGGGTCAGCGCTGGCGGCACGACGATCTCAACAAGTCCGGTCGCCACGTCATAGACCAGGCCTGATATAAGCCACTCGCTCGGCAACGCCCGAATCGCCCGGAGCGAAGCAACGTCGGCGCTAACCGCAGCGCGGGGGTCGGCAACCGCTTTTTTCTTGAGTTCCCCCTCGTTCACCTGAAAATAGTGCGCCAGCTTGGCCGGGTCGCCCACAAGGCGAGTGATGCCGCAATCGGTATGTTGAAGTACGATGAGGTGAAACTCACCGCCGCCTCCAGGAATCTCCCCGGCAACTTCGCCGATTCGCCCGAGTAGGCCCAACTGCTCCAACAACCCCGGCGTGACTCGACCGCCGATGTTGCGGATCACGACAGCCTCCCCAGGTCTAATTCCAAGTACGTGAGCCGGATCCACACGCATATCAGCGCAACCGATGACGATCGCCTTTACGTTTGGGAGTGCCCGCGGAAGCGAGGGCATAAGTGTGCCCGCAGCAGACTGCTCGCCAGCAAAATCTTTGTTACGTTTCAATATAGAGTCAAGAGTGTTCATGCTGATTCTCCTTGAGGGATGTTGCCTGGCCCTTTGCCGGAACCGCTTTGTCAAGCCGACGGCCGCGAGCAAGCCGGAAGTTATCCGGCGGGTCAGACCGAGAAACGTCAATGTCTTGCGTACTCTCAACTGTTTTGATGGCACGCCCGATCATTTCGGACCACATGACGAAAGGAAAACTGTGGACTTGCCCCAGTTCCGCCCCAGAGCGGCAATTCCCGCAGAGCGGATTCGGCAGTTGAAAAAAGGTAGAGTAGCTGTCGATTTTCGCTCTCCCCGAACGACTATCTGATAACAGAACGATGATCTACGGCCCTTGAGTTCGCAGCAAACAAGGAGGAATGGCTGGTGGCCCATTCAAGCCGTTCTTTGGCTTGAGTGGGGCAATTCCGCTGCCGGACGAAGTCTCCGCAAAATCCGCTGGCTGGTGGCCCATTCAAGCCGTTCTTTGGCTCGAGTGGGGCAGTTCCGCTGCCGCACAAACTCCCCGCAAAATCCGCCGCGCGCCCTGCGATTTGATATTTCCTCCCTGCCGTCTACAATCGCAACTCGCAATGGACGCCCGCCGCATAGCCGAACTATTGCAACCCTTCCTGGGGTCAGCCCAGAACCAACGATTCGACGACCAACAACTAACGACCAACGACCTATTTAATATATCGATGTACATCGATCTATTAATCCGCTGGAATGCCCGCATCAATCTAACCGCCATCCATAACGAGGAAGAAATCGCAACCCGCCACTTCGGCGAATCCCTCTTCGCAGCCCGTAATCTCTTCCCTTCAAGAATCGCGTGGGAACAGGGGCCCTCGGCTGTCCAGGCCGAGCAAAGCTCGGCTCGCACCCGCTTGATCGACATCGGCTCAGGCGCAGGCTTCCCCGGACTTCCCATCAAAATCTGGGCCCCCGAAATCGACCTCACCCTCATCGAGTCCAACCAAAAGAAAGCGACCTTCCTGCGCGAGATCATCCGGCAAATTACATTGACGAACATCGATGTGTTCTCAGGGCGCGCCGAAAGTTTCCCCAACCCTCCTGCCGAAGTAGTAACCCTCCGCGCAGTCGAACGCTTCGATACGACTCTGCCAGTGGCCGCAAGCTTGGTCGCCCCCGAAGGTCGCCTCGCACTTCTCATCAGCCAGGCCCAGCTCGCGCAAGCCCAAGACCTCACTCCAACATTCACCTGGACACCCCCGCTACTTATTCCTCTTTCCGCAAGCCGCATCCTGGCAATTGGCGTTAAGGAATCACGAACTCCACGTGCCCCGAGAAATAACAGCCAAGCCGAAGCCCCGAACCAATAAAGTAAAAGTGGTACAACCAAAGCCAAAGACTGGCCACCCCGAGACCATCGAGATCAATTCTTTGCGTGCCAAAAGGGTGCAAGTGGAACGGTACTCACAAAGCAGCCTGGAAAGACGAGCACAGGCATCGCCAACTCACTGAATGTTCCACGTGGGAACATATCTCGACTTCTTGTCCCCTGCATGACTTGAAAGGGTGTGTCCAGAAAGTGTTCCACGTGCAACACTTCACATTTATCGGAAGGCCAGACGTTCGCTTTCGCTGTTTGAAATGTTCCACGTGGAACACTCGAGGTACCTTTCGTGCAATGTTCCACGTGGAACACTCTGTGGAAAGATGGCTTGCGAGTGCTTGCAACTCACTAACGCTGCGACGATATGCCTTTGTGAGTTCTCTGCACTGAAATCTGTCATTGCAAATGGACAACGGTTCGGCCTATTCTGCAGTCGTCTCTCCGATTCTTCAAAACTAAATGGGACGCGTCATCGCGGTTGCCAACCAGAAGGGCGGCGTGGGCAAGACTACGACTGCCATCAATCTGGCCTCGTCCATTGCCGCAGCAGAGGTCGACACGCTGCTGGTCGATTGCGATCCGCAATCGAATGCCACGAGCGGGCTTGGTCTGGTCAAAGATCCTAGCCGAATCAGCACCTATCATCTTCTTATGGGCGAGGCCGCTGCCGAGCAGGCTGTGCAGAAAACTGAACTGGACCAGCTGTGGCTCATCCCGGCACACAAGAACATGATTGGCGCGAACCTGGAGCTTATCGATGGGGAGCGTCGCGAGTTTCGGTTGCGGGATGCGCTGGCTCCTCTTCGTGAGCGCTTCAAGTACATCGTGCTGGACTGTCCTCCGGCTTTGGATCTGCTGACGCTTAATGCGCTGGTTGCGGCCGATTCGATTCTTATTCCCATGCAGGCGGAGTACTTTGCGCTCGAAGGCGTGTCGGAGTTGCTTGATACGATTGAGCGCATTCGCGCGTCGTTGAATCCTGAGCTCACGATCGAGGGCGTGGTACTGACGATGTTCGACGACCGAACCAACCTGGCTCAGCAAGTCACAGCGGAACTCGATCGATACTTTGGCGAGAAGCTTTGCAAGACCACGATTCCCCGCAACGTGCGGCTGGCTGAGGCGCCGAGCCATGGGAAGCCCGTGCTGCTCTATGACGTTCGTTCGCGTGGAGCAGAGAGCTACATTCAGTTAGCTAAGGAAATCATTGGGCATAGTCTGCCGGTGGAGATGCCTGCGCCGGCTGTGGGCGAGGAGAAGCAGGTGGTGAATGCACCGCGATGGAAGCGATGGATCAAGGAGCGAAACAAATTGACGACCATCAATATATTAGATCGATAAGCGTCGATGTGATGAGTGGATTCACGTTGGTCCGCGCTAGATCCTTTGGGACTTCGTCCCCTCAGGATGACGTCGCATTTTAAGGGGACAAGCAGAAGCGAGTGAACACGAGGTCCCTCGACTGCGTTCGGCTTCGCCTCACTTGCTCGGGATGACAGATTGGGATTAGGGGATGGACAAATGATGACGACTACGACGAGTGCAACTACTGATAAGTCGACCGATAGAGTTGCTGAGAAGCGGCGGGCTTTGGGGCGGGGGTTAGATTCTTTGTTGCCTTCGGGGCCGCGCGTGGTGGAGGCTCCTGCGCAGTCTGTGGTTTTGCCGGAGGTGCATGCTCAGGCGGCGCGGGGGGATTCTGTGGTGGAGATTTCTTTGGATTTGATTGACGAGAATCCTTACCAGACGCGATATTTCGCCAAGGATGAGCCGGTTTCGGAGGACTTTGTCGCAACCACGCTGGAAGAATTGGCGGATTCGATCCGGGTGAACGGAGTGATCCAGCCGATCTCGGTTCGGCCGGGAAGCGAGGGGCGCTTCGTTCTGATTCTGGGGGAGCGGCGCTGCCGGGCTTCGAAGATTGCCGGGCGCACGGCGATTCCCGCGATCGTCCGTAAAGTTTCCGACCAGCAGGCGGCGGAGATGACGGTCGTCGAGAACCTGCAACGGCAGGATTTGAATTGCATGGAGCAAGCGACAGCGTTTTCGAAGTTGAGCCAGGATTTTAAACTCACGCAGGAACAGATTGGGCAACGCGTGGGGATCTCGCGAGAATCGGTTTCGAACTATATGCGGCTGCTGCGGCTGCCGGCTTCGGTCACGCAGTACTTGCAGGAGGGACGGCTGGGATTCAGCGAGGCGAGGGTGCTGCTGACATTGCTTGATCCGACGCTGATTCCAAAGATTGCCGATGAGGCGGTGCGCAAACATATGTCGGTCGAGCAACTGGAAGACCTGGTATTCAACACGAATGTCCCTTTGCAAAAGGAGAAGCAGCCAGGAACGGCGCGCTGGGTGGATCCGAATGTGCGGCATGTGCAGACGGAGCTGGAACGCACGTTGGGAGTGCGGGTGCGCATTCGCGATCGCAAGGGCAGGGGGAAGATTGAGATCGAGTATTCGACGCTGGAGGATTTTGACCGCGTGGTCGGGATGTTGAAGGGCGGTCGTTAGGCTTTCGGCTTCAGGCTACAGGCTTTTGGGCACGGCGGCTTCGGCCGCCTTTTTTCTGCCTGGTGCGCGGAATTCGGATTGATACGAATTCGAGCAGTTAACGCGTGGGACAGAGATTCGGATTTCGATTCCTCTTGGCATCTCGTAGAACCGGGTTTCTCTTTGGAGTGGGAAATCTCCTGATGGTCCCTGCGGAGGTCTTACCTTTAAGGAATCCCAATGGGTACGAATCCTAGGAGTAAACTGTGGGACGATAGGCAGCATACCGTCCTGTGCGAGAGGTGGGCGAGGGCGTTTGCCCCCACACATTCGACGAACGAGTGGGATTTTGTTCAGTTGCCGGTTCTTGGTTCTCAGTTCTCGGTTTGTAGCGCCACGGGCGACGGGGAGCGGCATCAGTTCGGTTGCCATGGAGTAGGAATCTGGATAGTAAACTGTGGAACGACGAGCCTCGCTAGATGGCGGGCCGATGGCGTTCGCAACACACATTCGACTCGGAAGTGGGATTTTTTGTTCATTTGGGGCGCGAATGTTCACGGCGGAAGAGCAGCGGGCACTGCAGGCAGTGGCCGTGCAGCTTATGAATGGCGACGAAGTCGCGTTGGATGATCAGCGGCTGCGGGTGAAGCGTGTGGGAAGTGGGCGTTTGCGGATGGTGCCGTTCAGGTTGGGCGGGCGGATGTTTGAGGCGATTGAGCAGAACCCGATGAAGCCCAGCCGGTGGGGACAGTTGGCGCGCGAAAAACATCAGGTGGTGCAGTTCCGGGATGTGGCGACGCACAAGTATGTGGCGGTCGCGGTGGATGGCGAGATTACGGAGTACGGGCGGGGTTGAAGTTTCGCGAAAGGCCAAGATGCAGATTCCTCGACGGCTGACGCCGTGTCGGAATGACAATCTATTCGTCAGGGAAGATCGGCTCCATTGACAGGGCTTGGGATCACAGATAGCTTGGTACGCCGAAATTCTTTGCTCGGACGTTGCGGTGCGTATTCGTTTGGTGAGGAGAAATCCATGAGACGCTCAAGTCTGGTCCACTTCGTGTTAAGCCTGGCATTGCTGTCTGCGACCACCGCGGCGCAGACGCCGGCGTTAACCTTCAAATTCAAAACCATCAAAGTTGCAGGGGCGCAAAGCACGGGTATTTACGGAATCAATAATGCGGGCGTCATGGTGGGATCGTATGTCGACAGCAGCGGAGTACGGCACGGGTTCAAGCTATCCGGCGCGAAGGTGACCAATATCGATGATCCGAAGGGCACGGACACTTACTGTTTCGCGATTAACAAGAGCGGAGCGATCGTAGGCTACTACGCGACTTCCAGTTTTGCCGCTCAGGCTTTCCTGTATCAGAAAGGAAAGTTCATCGACATTGGCCCGGCAGGCGCAACTGGGTCGCAGGCTCTCGGGATCAACGATAGCGGGGACATCAACGGAAATTTTGCCGACTCGAAAGGTTCGCACGGGTTCCTCTTGAAAGGCGGCAAATATACGACGCTGGACGTGCCGGGATCCCAAGGCACGCTCGGCGGAGGGATCAACAACGCCAGCCTGCTGACCGAGGTATGGCTGGATTCGAGCTTCGATTCGGAATCGTCGCTTTACAACGGCAAGAAGTTTACGAAGATTAATGTGCCGGGTGAGCCGAACTCGGACGCTGCCGCGATCAATAATGTTGGAGACATTGTTTATTCATGGGAAGGCACCGGCGATTCTTACGGTGGCGCGCTGCGGCATGCGGGCAAGGTCTACAAGTTTCACGTGCCCAAAGGCGATCGTACATTCGGGTACGGGATCAACGACCATAACGTGATCGTGGGAGCGTACACCGACGATGACGGCGCGCTGAGCGGCTTCTCGGCGACTTATTGATCAAGACTCGCGCGGCCACCCACGCCGATCGTCGCTTTTTTTCGACATCGATTGCACAGGTAGCCTCGCGTCGCGACAAAAGCTTACATGCTTTTGAAGACGAAGTTGATCTCCTTAGTCTGGTTTGCGTCGACGGTGATGGTCTGAGTTGACGTGCCCAGTTTCTCGTGCCAGGCCTTAATGGTGTAAGTGCCGGGCGGCAAGTTGGGTAGATCAAAAGTGCCGTCCGGCTTGGTCACGGCAAAATAGGGATTCTTGAGAACCGCAATATAACCTCGCATCCAGGGATGGATGTTGCATCGGACCGGGATGGCGATTTCTTCGCGCGCGAACGCCTCTTCCTGCTTGGCTCCCGGAAGCTCAGCTTTGTTCCACTCCCGGTTGTTGGTTGGGGTGGGATGAATGTTGTGCATCGTCGGATCGTCGTTCACCACTTCGATGGGCTGATTGGCCTGCACCGCCAAGACATGCGGCAGATAAAGACAGCCTTTTTGCGTAATGACGACAGGTTGCGCGGGGGGATCGAAGGTGCGATCGCCGAAGCCGTCGGAGATGAACACGAGCACGTCTTGCAAGCCACCTTTGGAATCAGCGAGGACTTCTGGGGTGGAAATGAGTCCAGGATGCTGCTTGGCGCAGCTTGGGTCGGCGGCCATACTGATCGCCTTGGTCTTCGGCGCGGTACCCTCGAATTTAACCACGCCGCGGATGGCCGAGGCACTCGGGGTGGTGGTCGCTGGCGATCCTGCTTTTGCGATCTGCCGGCTAGAAATAGAAATGGTTAGTATCAGAGCGAATGCAACGAGCAAGGTTTTGGTTTTCATACTGCTCCTCGAAGAGGCTAATGCCTCTAAATTTGTGAGCGTGTCGGTACGCTCGGTTTATTCGGCCTGATGCGTGGCCGGGGCACGGCGGCGGGCGAGAGAATCGCTGTACGCTTGTTGATAGCCGGCTGCGAACAACGCGCGATCTCCCAAAGTTGCCCACCGGCCGCGAGCGATGTGGGGTTCGGCGCCTGCTTCGGCGGCAAGTCTTCCCAGGTACAGTCCATCGCGAAATGCGGCGTCCGTGGTCTGAGCAAGGGACTCGCTTGAAGTGTGGTGCAGCATGGACGCGGTTCCCATGCCGAGGGTCAGGGCTAAGGCGAACAACGAGATTGTCTTCATGATTTTTTCCTTTTCGAAATCTTGAGCGTGTTATGTGGAGAGTAGGGCGGGCGGGAAGTTACGTTGTCATGGGGTGGTCAGCGGTCAGTTAAATCGTCGTCATCTTTTTGTCTTGTTGGTTGGGAGTTGTCAGAGATTTGTCAGTGGGAAGAGACAAAACAAATAATACGGAGGCTATGTCTGCGAGCTCAGCGGGCGGGCGGAACGTTGACGATCAAGCCTTTAGGGCCGACGGCGATGATTTCACCGGTTGCGGCGACGCTTACGGCGTTCAGATTCCCGTCCCAGGTTTTCGGGAGTGACGTTTTCTGGGGTGACGTTTTCTGGGGTGGCGTTTTCTGTCCTGAGGTTTTCCCAGTTTCATCCTCGTAAGCGGACCCGGACGATCCCACAATTACAATGGCCTGGCTGACTGAGTGCGGCTTGGCAAAGGCTACGGCAGAAAAGTACTTTTGGGGCTTTAGCGGCGACAGAGTCCAAGTGAGGCCGCCGTCGTTGGTGAATGCGAGGTTAGGACCATCTTGCGTGGGATGTTTGTAGTCTCCCCCGGCGATCACTCCGTGCGTCGGGTCGCGGAAGGCGACGGAGAAAATGCCGGCGGAGTCTTGGCCGTGGGTGATCAGAGTTTCAGCCACGGCCCAGGTCTTGCCTGCGTCGGTGGAACGAAATACGCGCGCGGCTTTTCCGCCGGTGGCGAACCAGACGTTGGTTGTCCCTTGGACGGTGATGCAGGTTCCGCTGGCGGCAAATGCGCCTTCGCCTTCGATCGCGGTTGGGAGGGATTCAGGAGGAAGCGGATTCCAGGTCTGGCCGCCGTCTTCGGTAGAAATCAATTCGAATCTGAGTGTGCCTGAATTGTCGGTGACAGGGTCACCGATGGCGATGCCGCGATCGCGATCCCAGAAAGCCATGCAATCGAAAAAGCCTTTGGGATTCTTGTTGGTGAATTGCAGAGTCCAGGTTTTGCCGGCATCGGTGGTTTTGTAGATTCGCGACTGGTCGCCGGGTCCGGCGCTGAGCAGGTAGGCGAGGTCGGCGCTGAAGGCTTCCACATCGCGGAAGTCGAGGGCAGTGGCCTCGGGGACCTGAGCCGCTTGCCAGGAATTTCCGCCATCGATGGTGCGGAGATAGGTTCCGTGAGTGCCACTGGCCCATGCGACCTGGTTCGCGAGCACGCTGATGCCGCGCAGGTTTTCAGTGGTGTTGGATTTCAGGATGGTGAGGTTCTGCGGGAACACGGACGCGGCAAGGAAGAACATCGCGAACAAATGAGGTCGCATAATTGCCCAGCTACTTCTCGTTGAAGTCCGCGAAAGCTCCAATCGTTTCGTAATACAACCGGATGCTGCATACCTTGGGCGCGGTGTGGGCGAAGGAAACTTGCAGTTTCTTGGGCGGCGAGTCGACTCCTCCGATTTCCATGGGAGCGCGCACCAGGTCTTGTTTTTCGTCGTAGGTTTTAGGGCTGGTGACGTTCCGGCTCACGATGAGCGTCCACTCCTTTTTATTCGGGATAACGTACATGCTGTAGGCACCGATGGCGAGCTCCACGTGATTCAGAATGAGCGGAACCTGAGTGAAGAGAGTCAGCGGAGCACCTGCCGGCAGCCATACTTTGCCGTTGTGAGGCTGATCTTTCTCGCTCATGACGGAATTGTTGTATTGCACGGTGATTTCTCTGTCGTCGGTGAAATCGCAAGTGGCGGTTGCAGTTTGGTCGGTCTGATCGTTCTGCTGAGCGGCTGCGGCCAGAAGCGATTGCGTAATCAGGACAAGGCAGACGGCTAGCACACGCATGAAGTGCTCTCCCGTGGACTGGGCTTTCGAGATCAACAGCAATGCCGGTTTATTGTACTTCGGTCGACCTGCAATTGCAGAGAAAATCCGTGCTGAAGGCAGCTTCTGGAGGAAAGCGGGATCAAGCGCGGCAACCTTCATAACACGGTGGGTCCGGTCCGAGTCGTGATATTTCCTATGCGGGATTGGTCTTCGGTGACGTTCTCTTATCCCTCCGGCATTGCTACCGTGAGAGGTCAGCGGCAAGAAAGGCTGGCTCGAATCACATTATGGCAAAGAGTGAGAAGTCATTTCAGCTCAAGATTCTCTACGGTGAGGGCGATGCAGAAGTAGTTGCCTCACAGGCAGTTTCCATCCAGAAGGCGGGCCATCAGGTAGAGACAGCGGTGGGCCGCAAGGGGATTGACGAGGCGGTGCGCCGAGGAGGGTTCGACCTGGTGATTCTTGGTCCGACGTTGACCAGGAATGATCGGCATCACCTGCCCTACGTGATCAAGAAAACGCAGTCGGCTACGCGCGTTCTGGTGATGCACACCGATGGGGAAGGGCATCCTGCAGTAGATGCGAATACCGATACCGGAAGGAGCATGGCAGATGTCGTGGCGAAAATCGCCTCGCTCATGACAAATGGCGAGATCGCTTCGAACGGGCTGGTCAAGAGTGCGGCGGCCGGAAGGTAATTATTTCAGTTCTCAGTTCTCAGTTCTCTGTTCTCAGTGAGGCGGCCTTTTTGGGTCGCCTTTTCTTATTGGTCGGCACCTCATCAGATACGAATCAAGAAAGTAAGAGTGGGATGAGAGGGCAGATTTGTCTCGTCTTTGTATTGGCAGAGCCTGCTCGGGGTAGAATATCGACGAAGCGGACTCTTGTTTCGTCGGATAAGTATGAGCGAAGCCGGCAATGGAAACGAACAGAAAAAGATCTACGTAACCCTGACTGGGTTACCACTTTCATTTCATTTGCAATGGCCTTTTCGCAAATCTACTTCGGGAGCGGATTTTTTCTTCCTGCATGGAGACATCCGGCTGGAGAACTCCGCGGGGTTGCATGCGCCGGTCGCGGTAAATCTTTCGGCTACCGTGCGCGAGGTCTTGCCGTCGCTTGAGCCGAAGGATGTAGAGGATCCCGTCATCAACGCATTACGCAAAGAAGTCGACCGCCGGCAATTGGAGTTTGTGAAGTCGGGCAAGCTCGTGCCGGTACAGTTTTCCAGTCGTCATTACGATTTCAAGCACAGTAAATGGGTGTTCGGCAAAGCCAGCGACGAAGACATGGGGTTGCTGCTGGCGCGAAAAGTGTATTGGCAAACACGTTTGGTGGGCGGCAAGGTTTGGATTGGGGATCCTGCCGAGGCGATGTATGTTGAGACTTCGCCGCAGCATCTTCTAGAGATTGCCGGGAAGGTCGAGGATCAAGGTCTGATCAAGCTGGACGGAGAATGGGCCACGGCTAATCCACTATTGATGGAGCAAGCGGCGAAGTTTGAAGGCGATTTGCGAGCGGCACTCGAGGAGTTAGAGAAGAAACACGCCTTCGAAAGAGGCTGAAGAAACGGCACGCCCTAGGGCGCCATGCCTTCGTCCATCCATTGCTTGAATCGGGCAATCTGATCCTTTGGCCAAGGCTCGTCGCAAGGCATGCTCCCGTCGAGAATGCGTGCGTAAATCTCTTTCGCCTGCGCCTTAACATCAGCGAACGACGAAAGATCGAGGCCGAAATCTTTCATCGTATCTATATCGGGAGTGTCGCGGAACAGTGGGCGAATATCGTTGGCAAAGCTTAGAGCCATTGAAATACTCTCCTTCTGGCGGACGCCGATTCTAACTTACTACTCGGCCTTCATGGCATCGATCGTCTGAAAAAGTTGATCGCTCGGCTCTTTCACTTCAATAAAGGGATGGCTCTTGGATTTGCTGCTCACCACGTAAATGGTCGGAGTGTGGTCTATGTTAAGGACTTTGCCTAAATCTTGTTCGGCCTTAACCTCAGCGGCGAACTTGCCTTGAGGATCGACCACAAAGGGCAGATCCACCTTGTGATCGGCGGCAAACTTATCTGCGAATTGGCGCAGGTTGGTGGGAAAGATTTCGGGCTGGTGTTCGAAGATATAGTCGCGGAATTCAATTCCAAGCTGCTGGGAGCGGCTGTCAAAATAGTGGGCGATGACCGCTGCCTGAAAAGACCAGTTGTGCATGGGCAGGGGAAAATCATGGCGAACCACCGGAATCTTATAAGTTTTGGCTGCTTGCGCGACCAGAGGCGCCTGACGCCGGCATTGCGGACATTGTAGATCCTCAAAGACCACGATCGCGATCTGCGCGCCTTTCGGCGGGCGCAGGGCCGGATTGACCGAGTCCTGGGCGAAAGCCGCAGCAGCAAACATGGCGACCGAGAAAGCAAATATACCCAAGGTTCTTTTCATAATTAGGATGAGTGCCTGACCTTTATTAATGTACCGTATTCGCACTGCGGGTGCGCGAAAGCACAACTGTTCCAAGGCTCAACAAAGTTAGCAAAGAAATCACCACGAGCGAGGCGACACAATAGATGCACCACACTCCTAGGATATGAGCTTCCACGTGCGCCAGGTAAAGCGAAAATGATAGGCCGACCAAGGCTGCGGCGAGAAACAAGCCGTAGGCACGCTTGATGGCAAGCACGGCCAGGAAGACATAACCTGCCATTCCGATGACAGCGACCGGGATGCCAGCCAGCACCGCGAACGGGCTGTGGTTAACGATGCCGCAGTCCCAGTGTTCGTTGATGCTGCAGGGCGACGAGTCTGTCCGGTAGTGTTCCCGCAGCGCGAGGCCGGATGCGATGAAGCCAAGGAATGTCAATAAAACCAGGACGTACCGCATTCAGCCGGGATCCTCGCGAAGTATGAAAGTAGTTCGTATTTTACTCTAACCGGCCTTTCAGTCGGTCAGGGCTCTAGGATCGTCCGAACAATGGTGGGTCAAAGCAGACGCAACTGACGTCTCTCGAGGGCGAGTAGTTTTTCTTTGATGGGCAGACCGCCGCCGTATCCGGTGAGCTTGCCGTTGCTGCCGATGACGCGGTGGCAGGGGATCACGATGGGAATCGGGTTGGAGCCGTTGGCAAGGCCGACGGCTCGTGAAGCTTTGGGATTTCCGATTCGGCTGGCCAGTTCGCCGTAAGAAATTGTCTCGCCATAACGAATGTCGCAAAGGCGGCGCCACACTTCGAGCTGGAACGGCGTGCCCTCGGGCGCGAGTTGCAGATCGAAGTTTTCCAGGTCTCCGGCGAAATACGCTTGGAGCTGGCGGATTGTTTCGCGATGCGGGGCGCGGTCTTCTGTCCAGGGAGATTCTGGCTGGGCCGGGTGGCGTCCATTCACAAACAGAATGTGGCGCAGTCCGGCTTCATCGGCGGCCAGCAGTAGCGGGCCTAGCGGACTCTCGATTTGAGTGTAAAACGTCACGGGCATTTGCCGACTCCGTGCCTACGGCGTTGCTGAGCAGAACGGCGTAGAGTAGGCACTCTTGCATGGCGCGTAAATCTCATCGCAGCGAAGGACGGTGGCGGATTTTCGATCTCGTGCCGCTGTTCCCATGCAGCTTCGCCTCGGTCACCGCGCGGCAATTTCCTGGCGGCGTTTGGCTTGAATCTCAATAAAGACATGCACCAGCGACACTGCCGCGGGAGTGACGCCGGGAATCCGCGAGGCGTGGGCCAGGGTGCGCGGCTTTATCTTTAGCAGGGTCTCCTGCATCTCGCGCGACAGGCCGCTGACCGATTGATAGTCGAACCAGTCGGGGATGGCGTGCTGCTCGGCCTTTTTCAGCCGGTCGATGGCACGTTGCTGCTGGAGCAGATAGCCTTCGTACTTGATTTCGGTTTCTACCGACTTGAGTTCGTTTCGCACTTCGGAAGAAAGAGCGGGCACGGATTCGCTCGGATTTCCACGGATTTGTTCGCGGTCAAAAAATTCTGGATCAAGTTCGCGGAGTAATGGGGCTAGGTTCTCGATTACGATCTCGGGTCGCTTCAGCAGTTGGGCGAGGGTCTGACCGGTAGCGGCAGAAAAATGATTCGCGGGCAGCAGAGAAACACAAGGTCCCTCGACTTCGTTCGGCTCCGCCTCACTCCGCTCGGGATGACAGTGGGTTGACACTTCCATAGTTGCAATCTTTTCCAATAACGCGCTGGTGAGTCTGGTTTGTTCCAGCAATTGTTTCATTGCTTCCAGGCGTTGCTGCTTGGCCAAGTGGTCCGCCCATGCGGCGTCGGAGATCAAGCCGATTCTGCGGCCATGCGGGGTTAGGCGACGGTCGGCGTTGTCGATGCGCAGGTGCAGGCGAAACTCGGCGCGCGAGGTGAACATGCGATAGGGCTCGTTGGTGCCCTTCGAAATGAGGTCATCGATGAGAATCGCGGTGTAGGCTTCGGTGCGATCGAGGATTAAGGGTGGCTCATTCTTTATTTTCAGCGCGGCATTGATTCCGGCCATCAGACCCTGGCAGGCGGCTTCTTCGTATCCGCTGGTCCCGTTGATCTGGCCGGCGAGAAACAAGCTGGTGATCTTCTTGGTCTCGAGCGTGCGATCGAGTTCGGTGGGATCGATCGAATCGTACTCGATGGCGTAGCCGGGCCGCAGCATCTCCGCCGTCTCCAGCCCGGGGATGGACTTGAGTATCGCGAGCTGAACCTCGACTGGCAATGAAGTGCTCATGCCGTTGACGTAGATTTCGTGCGTGTTCAGTCCCTCGGGCTCGAGGAAAAGCTGGTGCGTGGTTTTGTCAGGGAACTTTACGATCTTGTCTTCGATCGAGGGACAATATCGTGGGCCGATAGATTGAATCTGCCCGCTGTACATCGGCGAGCGATGCACGTTCTCGCGAATGATGCGTTGGGTCTCCGGGGTGGTCCACGCGATGTAGCAGGGGACTTGCGAATCGTGATGCGCAACTCGCTTGGTGCGGAAGCTGAACGGAGTGGGATCAGCATCGCCGGGTTGAACTTGGAACTGCGACCAGTCGATGGTGCGCCCGTCGAGACGTGGCGGCGTACCGGTCTTGAGGCGGCAGCCGCGCAGTCCGAGTTGCTTGAGAGATTCGCCGAGGAGGACAGCGGCGGGTTCGCCCGAGCGTCCCGCAGGATATTGCTGCTCTCCGCAGTGGATGAGTCCGTTGAGGAACGTGCCGGTAGTGATGATGATGGCGCTGGCGCCGACAGTGCGGCCGTCACGAAGTCTGATGCCGCGACAGATGCGGTCGCTGGTCGTTGGTAGCTCGGCATCCGCAGAGACGCAAGGTCCCTCGACTGCGTTCGGCGTCGCCTCACTCCGCTCGGGATGACAGGTTTGTGACTGACGGCTCTCCACGATCAGATCCGCCACTTCGGCTTGCTTGATCTTTAAGTTTGGCTGCGACTCCAGGACCTCACGCATTTTCAGCCGGTAGGCTTGCTTGTCGCACTGGGCGCGGGGAGACCAGACGGCTGGTCCTCGCGAAGTATTCAGTAGACGAAACTGGATGCCGACGGCGTCGGTTATTTCGCCCATGATGCCGCCGAGGGCATCGACTTCGCGGACGAGGTGTCCCTTGGCAATTCCACCAACGGCGGGGTTGCAGGACATCTGCGCGATCAGGTCGACGTTCAGCGTGTACAGCGCAGTCTTCAGACCCATGCGGGCCGCGGCCATAGCGGCTTCGCATCCCGCATGTCCGGCACCGACCACGACTACGTCGAAATATTCTGTGAATGCCATCCGTTGTATCTATTCTAGCAATGAGTCGGTCCCCGTGCGGGAGCCACCCTCGGCTGTCCCCACATAATCCTAGAATTGTGGGCCTCCGATATCGGTGAAGATGGCTTCTTGCCACTGCTCGGATGGGAAATACCAGTTGCTGGCGCCGGCTTCGTGATTGTTTCCACCAGTGCCGTAACCGATGATCGGCGTGCGCCAATAGTCCATCCCCATCTGCAGTAAGGCTCCCGGAGAAATCTTGACGCGGGCTTTGACGGTGCAGCCTTCAAGGCTTCCGGTTGGTAGGGCGGCTCTAGGCGACGGACTCCAAAAGTGCCACACGCGATCGGCGCGCTGGCCGACTGCGAGTACGACCGCGTGGTTGGCCGCATCATGAGTTACGGGCATGGGGTCGCTTTGATTGGTGCCGAACCACGGGTCGCGGCTGTAGAGTCCGCCGCGAACGTTGCCGGCATCGTCGTTGAGGATTGCGTCCTTGCCATCGACTCGGCAAGTGAGTTGCGTCGAGGCAATTTCGATTTGGGCGGACTCGTAGCCCGAGACGCGGGTATCGGCGATTGCAATTCCCCAAAGCAGAGCAGATTTGAAGTTGCGGGGCGCCGGAATTGGGTTCACGTAGCCTGCTTTGTAGCTGGGCTCATCGGGTACCCGGGGGTCGTTGGTAACCACGAAGGCGAAGGGGCTGGGAGCGCGGCCTCGGGGTGTGACTACGGAAATCGTAGAGCTGACACTCTTGTGCGGAATAAGCATGACGAGGTCTTCGGGAGAAACAAGCTCGAAGGTGGCGTCCGCGATGCCCAACAGAACAGCCGTGGCGTCCTGTAAATTCTTGCCCGTGATTTCCACGCGAGAGCCTTCCGGCCCGCTGGTGGGAGAGATTCTGAGAATCTCGGGCCGGCCGGTTTGTGCGATCGCGGCCGTGGACAGAATCGAAACCAGAACTCCAAGCACCGCAATCGTAATTCGCTTTTCCATGTTCACCCGCACAACTAATGGCAATGCGGCGAGGACGCCCGCGCATCCATTATCTGACGTGAGTTGCTCTTCGCCTGCTCAAAACTGCGTTCTCGTGCGGGGGAGTTCCCGGATCGGGTCAGTTGCATGCGCCCTGCCCTCCCCGTATATTGGAATGTCCTTTATTCGAAAGTCTTGGAGGCTGCAATTATGACTACTGAGCAATTCTTCGAACAGCTGGATACTCGGATCGCTAAATACGACTTGCTTTGCCATCCTTTTTATCAGGCATGGAGTGCGGGCGAACTCACCCGCGACGACTTACGAGAGTACGCGCGGGATTACTACCATCATGTGGAGGCTTTTCCAATCTATCTGGCGGAGTTGGGCATCCGCCTCGACGAAAGCGAACTCCGCCGTGCGGTGCTGGCGAATATGGCGGACGAGAAGGGCATGGACGACGCGTTTGGCGATAGATCGGCGCCGCATTCCGAGTTATGGCTGGACTTTGCCGAAGGCATGGGCGCGCGACGCGACATGCGTGGACATAATCCGGTGCCGGAGGTCAAGGAGCTGACTTCATTCTTCCATCGCGTGGCCAGTGAGGGCACACCAGAAGAAGCGCTAGCGGCCTTCTACGCGTATGAGTCGCAAGTACCGCGGGTCGCGAAGGAGAAGGCGCGCGGACTGCGAGAGATGTACGGCGCCGACGAACGCGTGACCGCTTATTTCACTCTGCACACGACCGCGGACGTTTACCATTCGCAGATCTGGCGTCAGCAGTTGGGAAAACGGCTGCAGTCGAATCCGCGAGCGGCTGATCAGGCGCTGGTTGCGGCTGAGAATGCCGCAAAGGCGTTGTGGCGTACGCTGGATGGAATTGAGACCCGTCGGATGCAGGCAGCGGCGTAGAGGGGGATCTTCAAAACAACCAATGGGGAAAATGGAGCCGGTGATTCGTTAGAATCATTGGCTCTTTCCTTTTTTGCGAGGATTCTTTTATGGCGAAAGCAATGCCAATTGGCGCTCGCGCAACGGTAGAGGAGACGGTTGAATTCAAGCACACGTTGACATCACATCATCCCGAATTGCCGCCGGTGTATTCGACTCCTGACATGATCCGGCTGATGGAGACGGCAGCCTTCCATGCTCTTCATCCTTACTGCGAGGGTGATGAGATCACGGTGGGCACGGCGATCCATGTGGAACATCGTGCAGCCAGCGGGATCGGGTCGCGGATACGGGCGGAGGCGGTGTTGGAGTCGTTTGACGGTAAGTTTTATTCAGTGCGGGTCACCGCGTGGGACGACGTGCAGGAAATTGGCCGAGGGACGGTAGGGCGAGCGGTGGTGAGTGTGGGAAGGTTTTTGGAGAAAATGAAAAAGAGCAGTCGTTAGTCGTTGGTCGTCCGGCAAAGATCCGATCTGGGCTATCTCTGGTTGTACTATGTTGCCGTGCAGAAGCTGGCGCAGAGGGTACTGGACTACATTCGGAAGCATGAACTCCTGAAGGCCGGGGATCGCGTTGGCACCGCGGTTTCGGGCGGGGTTGACTCGGTCGCTCTGCTCCGTCTGCTGCTCGAACTGCGCAAGGAAATTGGCGTTGTTCTTTCCGTGGTTCATTTCAATCACAAATTGCGTGGGGATCCGTCCGAGGAAGACGAACGGTTCGTCGCCCGTCTGGCTCAGGAGCACAAGCTAGAGCTGCACTGCGAAAGTGGCCAAGTCGCCGGGCACGCGGAAGAAAAGCACTTGAGTCTGGAAACCGCGGCGCGTGACATGCGATACCAGTACTTTCGGCAATTACTGCTCGAAGGGCGGTTGAATCGGATTGCCACCGGGCATACGTTAGACGATCAGGCCGAAACGGTGCTGCTGAAGATCGTCCGTGGGGCCGGGACGCGTGGGTTGGCGGGAGTTTATCCCCAGTTGTCGGTTCCCGGTTCTCTGTTCTCAGACACCTCGGCTTCCATCGTTCGGCCTTTGCTTGGAATCCGGCGGAGAGATCTCGAGGCTTATCTGCTTGGGCTGGGACAGAGTTGGCGGGAGGACCAGAGCAATCGCGATTTACGGCATATGCGCAATCGCGTGCGGCATGGTATTTTGCCGCGTCTCGAGCGCTATCTGAACCCGGGGGTGCGCGAGGCACTGGCGGAAACGGCGGAGATTGCGCGAGCCGAGGAGGAGTATTGGCAAAGGGAAGTTTCGCGAGTGTTGCCGCTGGTTTGGGCCCGAGGCAGGCTTACTGTAACGGCGTTGGCGAGTTTGCCTCTGGCATTGCAGCGGCACTTGGTTCGCGCCGCCACCGGATCTTTGAGATTGCGGCTGGATTTCCATCATGTGGAGGAGATTCTCGCGTTAGCCTCCAGCCAGCCCGGATCCGTCAAGGCCATCGAGTTGCCGAATGGATGGATGGTTCTGCGAAACAAGAGCGAGTTGCGCTTCGAGCTACAAAGCGAAACGCCTAGCAAACTGGACTACGAATACTGCCTTTCGATCCCCGGATCGATCGAGGTTCCGGAGACGGGATCCCGCTTCGAAGCAGTATTAATTTCTGGAAAGGCCATCAAGGGTTATAATCCCGAGGATTTGCTGGATCGGTCGCCGTTGGCCGGAGAATTGAAAGTAAGGAACTGGCATCCCGGGGATCGCTTCTGGCCGGCGCATACTAAGGTACCCAAGAAGATTAAAGAACTGCTGCAAGAGCGCCATTTGACCGGGCCAGAACGGAAACTGTGGCCCGTGGTAGTGAGCGGAACCGAAGTAGTTTGGGTTCGCGGCTTTCAGGCGCCCAGCCGGCTTCGGTCACAAAGGGACGAGGCAGTTTTGATCCGGGAGGTCAGGTCGTAGGGGCACTTGGCTCATGGCGGACGCGGCCAGGGCGCCCGTCACCCCGTGAGTCCATTCTGAACCATGAATGCCAGTCCTAGACCGGAGCAGTTGCGCACGGTGATTCCGACCGAGCAGATTCAGAAGCGTGTGCGCGAGATGGCGCGGCAGATCTCCTCCGACTATCAGGGCAAGACCATTCACGCTCTGGGGCTGCTGGAGAATGGGTTTGTGTTCATGGCCGATTTGGTCCGCGTCCTGGAAGTGCCGGTCATCTGCCAGTTCATCAAGCCCAGGTACCGTAGAGAGCCAGAGAACACAGCCGCAGGCTTTCTCGAAATATTCTTCAGCCACGAACTAGATATCGTGGGCCAGCATGTATTGCTGGTTGAGGGACTGGTGCATTCCGGGGTGACGAGCGAGTTTCTCATGAATGACTTGCGCAGCCGGGGAGCAGCGTCAGTCAAGCTGGCCACCCTGCTCGACCGGCAATCGGCTCGGAGAGTACAATTACAGCCGGATTACTTCGGGTTCTTAGTGGACGAAGCATTCCTTGTGGGTTATGGCTTGGGATCGCCGGAGCAGACTCTTCGCAACCTGCCCTACGTGGCTGCTGCAAGCTGAACCTTGTCTGTGACTTAAGTCACGGCAAGAACTCCATCCTTTTTTCCACAAGAAGCGTTAGAATGATGGGGTTGGCAATTTCCTCTATCCAATCCCTGCGGCTGGCATCTAATTGTTCAGGTGGAGCCCCAGTTGCGTTTTGGAAATAGGGCGCAACCTTCTCAGGAGTTTTAGGTGAATTCAACAGTTAAGACCGTGGTTTTCTGGTTGGTGATCGTGCTCTCGGCGTTCCTGCTATGGCAGGTGGTCAAGGCCGGCAACGCAGGCCCCAAGGAGCAGGAAGTCAAAT
>DATNNE010000182.1:0-104099 GCA_035601995.1 Terriglobales bacterium | reverse complement strand
GGGGGCGAGGGGCGGTTAGCTCAGTTGGTTAGAGCGCCTGCCTTACAAGCAGGAGGTCGCAGGTTCGAGTCCTGCACTGCCCACCAGTTCGGAAATTCCGGTCGTCAAAACCGGGGACGTAGTTCAGTTGGTTAGAACGCTGCCCTGTCACGGCAGAGGCCGCGGGTTCGAGTCCCGTCGTCCCCGCCAATTCTTTCAAGCACTTGCAAGGAATTGGCAACTTCGCCTCGCGGCGTTCAGGCCCTTGGCTGGGCGAAGCGCCGAGAGCTGCCTGCTAATTCCTTCTTCAATACGGTCCAATAATTCCGGCGATTTGGCGCGAGGCTGGAGTCAGTTGACGGGCGGATTTCTTTTCACCTTCGATCACATCCAGATACTTCAAGCCGGAACCGGTGTTGAACAGAACTACTGTGTCGTCAGGGCCAAAGAAAGTGCTGGCGCGCAACTTGCGATACGCGGCTAGCGCTGCTGCGCCTTCGGGCGCGGCAAAGATTCCTTCCACCCGGGCCCATTGGCGCATCGCGTCCATGATTTCGTCGTCGGTGACAGCAAGGGCTACGCCGCCGCTTTTCTTGAGAATATCGAGAATCAAGTAATCTCCATACGCCTTGGGCACGCGAAGGCCGGCGGCCAACGTCGCAGCGTTCGCCCAGAATTCGGCGGCGGGCTTCGCGTCATCCCATGCTTTCGCGATCGGAGCGCATCCTGCTGCCTGGACCGCGATCATCTGCGGACGCTCCGCGCCGATCCAGCCCAGGTCTTGCATCTCTTCAAACGCTTTCCACATCCCGATCAAACCGACGCCGCCTCCCGTGGGATAAATGATGGCTTGCGGCATCCGCCACCCCAATTGCTCCGCGACCTCATAGCCCATGGTCTTTTTGCCTTCGACGCGAAACGGTTCTTTGAGCGTGGAAACATCGAACCAGCCTTCTTTTTCTTTTCTCTCCGCAACCATGCGCGCACAGTCGCTGATCAAGCCGTCGACCAAGGTGACGTTTGCTCCGTAGCTCTCGCACTCCACGCGGTTGGCGAGCGGCACATCTTTGGGCATGAAGATGTGCGCTTCGATTCCGGCGGCAGCCGCGTAGGCTGCCAGCGCACTCGCTGCGTTTCCCGCCGAAGGAGCAGCCAACTTTCTCAGGCCGTATGATTTCGCCATCGTGACTGCAGCCGACATGCCGCGGGCTTTGAACGAACCGGTTGGGTTTAGCCCTTCATCCTTTATGTAGACATTGGGAAACTCGCGCGACGGCAGCATGGGGGTAAAACCTTCGCCCAGCGAGACGGGTTCGGCCTCCGGCAGAACCTCGGCGTAACGCCACATCGTGGGCGTACGTCCGGCGAGGGACGCAGGTGTGAACTTGGATTTCAGCGCGGAGAGCTTATAGCGAACGTAGAGCACGCCGCCGTCTTTGGGGCAAACCGTCTGCGGACGAGCGGCATCCATCGATGCGCCGCATTTTGTGCATTCCAGATGATCGATACGGGCCACGATTGAAAGTTTAGCATTCGCGGAGCATTCTTAATGGAGGTGGGGCGTCCTCGGCCGGCTGGACGGGCGAGACGGCTGTCGCTTCATCACTTCACTATTTCTTCGGGAACTTGGCGTCGAGATCTAGATTCAGTTCAAGTACGTTGACTCGCGGCTCCCCTAGCAGGCCTAGCTGGCGCGCTTGAGTGTGCTCTTGGACGAGTTGCTTCACCTGATCTTCTGAAACTGCGCGCTGGCGGGCCACTCTCGGAACTTGAAACTCAGCCGAAGCCGGAGAAATATCAGGATCGAGCCCGGAGGCCGACGTAGTTACCAAATCGACGGGGACCGCTTGACCGGGGTTATCCGCCTGGTTGGTGGCTACGTCTATCTTCACTCGGTCGATCAAGTGCTGATTGGTGGGACCCAGTTGGGAGCCGTTGGAATTTGCTGCATCGTATCCGTTGCCCGCCGCGGAAGGCCGCGAGTGGAAATAGCTGGGGCCGACGAACGCCTGGCCGATGATGCGCGAGCCTACGACTTTGCCATTTTGCCCAATCAGTTGGCCATTGGCTTTGTCTTTGAAAAACAATTGCGCCAGTCCTGTGACCAGCAACGGATAAATGATCCCCAGCAGAACCGTGGTGACGATCGTCATCAGCACCGAAGTGATCAGATTCTTTTTCATGACTGTTCTCTCACGCCATCCCTACGCGGGTAATGAGCATATCGATTAGCTTGATTCCAACGAACGGCACAATGATGCCGCCAACCCCGTAGATCCAGAGATTGCGGCGGAGGAGCACGGCAGCGCCCATGGGCCGATACTTCACTCCGCGCAGGGCCAACGGAATTAAGGCAACAATGATCAGAGCGTTGAAAATAACCGCGGACAAAATCGCCGACTGCGGAGTCTTGAGCTGCATGATGTTCAGCGTATTCAAGACTGGAAACGTTGCCGCAAACATGGCGGGAATGATGGCGAAATATTTGGCCACGTCATTAGCGATGGAAAACGTAGTCAGCGCGCCACGCGTCATGAGTAGCTGCTTGCCGATTTCCACAATCTCGATGAGCTTGGTCGGATTTGAATCGAGATCGACCATGTTCCCCGCTTCTTTTGCGGCCTGCGTGCCGGTGTTCATGGCCACGCCGACATCGGCCTGCGCGAGCGCAGGGGCGTCGTTGGTGCCATCGCCGGTCATCGCCACCAGCTTGCCTTGCTTCTGCTCGCCGCGGATCAAGTCCATCTTGTCTTTGGGAGTCGCCTCGGCGAGAAAGTCATCCACGCCGGCTTCTCGCGCGATCGCGGCCGCGGTCAGCGGATTGTCTCCCGTAATCATCACGGTTTTGATTCCCATGGCGCGGAGCTGATCGAAGCGCTCGCGCATTCCACCTTTGACAATGTCCTTGAGGTGAATCACGCCGAGAGCGCGGCGATTTTCAGCGACTACCAGCGGTGTCCCTCCGGAGCGCGCTACGGTTTCCACAGCGGCTTGCACTTCTTTGGGCAGAACGGTGCCATGTTGTGCGAGATATTTCGAAATGGCATCGACCGCACCTTTGCGGATTTCGCGGCCGTCCATATCAACGCCAGACATTCGTGTTTGCGCGGTGAAAGGAATAAACGTGGCTTCCTGCGAAGCTAGTTCCCTGCCCCGAAGCGCGTAACGCTCTTTGGCCAGCACAACGATCGAGCGTCCTTCCGGAGTTTCGTCTGCCAACGAAGAGAGTTGGGCCGCATCGGCCATTTGCGCTTCTGTGATCCCGGGCGCTGGAACAAATTCCGAGGCTTGCCGGTTTCCTAAAGTGATGGTTCCGGTTTTGTCGAGCAAAAGAGTGTTGACATCGCCGGCAGCCTCGACTGCTCGGCCAGACATAGCCAACACGTTGTGTTGTACCAAACGATCCATTCCCGCAATTCCGATGGCGGAGAGAAGCCCGCCAATGGTTGTTGGAATCAAACAAACCAGCAACGACACCAGGACGAACACGGTTTGGGGAGAACCAGAGTAAATTGCGAACGGTTGCAGGGTCACGACCGCGAGCAGAAAAATAATGGTCAGGCCAGCCAACAAAATATTCAGCGCAATTTCGTTCGGCGTCTTCTGGCGCTCTGCTCCTTCGACCAGTGCGATCATGCGATCAAGAAAAGTTTCGCCAGGGTTGGATGTAATCTTGATCTTCAGCCAATCTGAAAGCACTCGCGTGCCGCCCGTCACAGCCGAACGATCGCCTCCGGCTTCGCGGATTACGGGCGCGGATTCTCCGGTGATTGCGGATTCGTCCACGGAAGCCACGCCCTCGAGAATTTCTCCATCACTGGGGATGAACTCGCAAGCGTTCACCATAACCAAATCTCCGGAGCGCAGTTTAGAACTGGCAATCTGTTCGGTTTTCCCGTCAGCCAGGAGGCGCGTAGCAATGGTCTCGGCCCGAGCCTTACGCAAAGAGTCGGCTTGCGCTTTGCCCCGGCCTTCGGCCATGGCCTCGGCAAAATTCGCGAACAAAACAGTAAACCAGAGCCAGAGCGTGATCTGGAGATTGAAGCCGAACGCTCCCTGATGCCGCAGTACGTCGCGAATCAGCAGAATGGTGGTGGCTACGCTGCCAACTTCGACCACGAACATCACCGGATTCTTCATCATGTTCCGCGGATCCAGCTTCACCAGGGAATCTAGAAGCGCGCGGCGGACGATCTTCATGTCCCAGATCGATTTCGACTTCTTCTTCTCTGCCATAGTTCCTCAGAAAGTCTTTCCGACTGACATCAACAGGTGCTCGAGTATCGGTCCCAGGCTGAGCGCCGGGAAAAACGTTAAGGCCCCGACGATCAAAATCACACCGACCAGCAACACGCTGAACAACGGCGTGGTCACTGGAAAGGTGCCCAGGGAGGGCGGGACATACTTCTTCTTGGCTAAATTTCCGGCGATCGCCAGCATGGGAATGATCATGAAGAATCGGCCGATCAGCATGGTCATTGCGCCCGACGTGTTGTACCAGAGCGTATTTCCGTTCAGGCCGCCGAAGGCCGAGCCGTTGTTGCCGGCCATGGACGTGAACGCGTACAAGACCTGGGTTAAACCGTGAGGGCCTGGATTGCTGATGCTGGACGTGCCAAATCCTTCCACGGACGAGATCGCGGTGAGAACCAATATCACGAGAGGAAACACCAGCGTGACCAGCATGGCCATCTTCACGTCATAGGCTTCGATCTTCTTGCCCAAATACTCGGGCGTGCGACCGACCATTAATCCAGCGATGAACACCGCCAGAACGACATAGATCAGAATGCCGTAGAGCCCGGCGCCCACGCCTCCGAAAACGGTCTCGCTGAGCATGATGTTCGCCAACGGAATCATCCCGCCGAGCGGCGTGTATGAATCATGCCAACCGTTAATGGCTCCGCAACTGGCGTCGGTCGTCACGGTGGCAAAGAGGGCAGAGTCCGCGATGCCAAAGCGAACTTCTTTGCCTTCCATGTTGCCGCCGGGTTGCAACGTGGTCACCTGCTGATCCGCTCCCTGCAGCAGCGGATTGCCGCGCGCCTCCGCCCAATAGGCAGTTGTAACTCCGCACAGGAATAAAAAAGCCATGGCCGCCCACACCGCCCATCCATGGCGCTGCGATCCAGTCATTCGGCCGAGCGTATACGTCAATCCGGCGGGGATGGCAAAAATGGAAAGCATCTGCAGATAATTGCTGAGCGGGGTGGGATTCTCAAAGGGATGGGCGCTGTTCGCGTTAAAGAAACCGCCTCCATTCGTGCCCAGCATCTTGATTGCTTCCTGGGACGCGACCGGGCCTTGCGCAATGGTCTGATCGGTTACGGTATCCATCAGAGGCTTGCCGTCGGGGCCGACCATGGGTTTTCCATCCGCGCCGGTTTTCTGTACTTGCTGCGGCTCAACGAGCTTCACCGCGTCATAAGGTTTGAGGTTCTGCACGACGCCTTGCGAGACCAGAGCGAGAGCGTAGACGATGCACATGGGCACCAGAAGCCAGAGCGTGGCGCGGGTCATGTCCACCCAGAAATTGCCGATGGTTTCTTTTTCCCGCCGTGCAATCCCGCGAACGAAGGCAATTGCCAGCGCGATGCCAACCGCTGCCGACGCGAAGTTGTGATAGGCGAGCCCGGCCATTTGGGTGAGATAGCTCATCGTTGCTTCACCCGCATAGTTCTGCCAGTTGGTATTGGTGGTGAAGGACGAGGCGGTATTGAAGGCCAAATCCTGTGCGACCGCACCGAACTTCTGCGGATTCCACGGCAGCCACCGCTGAACCCGCTCGATCAAATACAGCAGCAGCATGGAGACGCCGCTGAACAGCAGCATGGAGATGGCATATTCCGTCCAGCGCATCTCGTGATTCTCATCGACACCGGTCACGCGGTATAGCAAACGCTCGATCGGCCGGGCAAGCGGATCAAGGAACGTGCGTTCGCGGTTGAAAACCCGGGCCATGAAGACGCCCAGCGGTTTGGTGACCGCGAGAATCAGCACCAGGAACAGAATGATCTGAACCCAACCATTCAGCGTCATCAGAACTTCTCCGGCATTAAGAGCGCGTAAAGCAGATAGACCATCAACAAAACGCAGACAACCAGCATGAGGATCGATTCAAGACTCATAACATTTTCCCTCAGCGAATCCGGTCGCAGAATCGTACGTAAGCCAATGCGATGGCAAAAAATGCCAACGTTACAACGATGAAAACGACGTCTTTCATGGACGCTCTCCCAAGATTAATCTGGCAATGCTCAACCTCACCACGCACCCTCCTTGCGGCCCCACCACCAAACCAGGCCAAGCGTCGCCGTATTTTGTTGTTTGCTTAGCAGGCCTTCGGTCTGAGTCAGGAATGAGGGCTGATTCGAGAAATCGCGACGCCATTCGTAACGCATCAGGAAACCATTCGCGACGTTATAGTCAAAGGTCGCGGTTGTTTCCTTCAACGCCTGCGTCAGGCCGCTGAAAAGACCTCCGCGATCGGATAAATATTCTGCGCGCCCGGCCACCGCGAACTTGGGAGCAAATTGATACTTGACGTAGGCGGCGCCTCCATCGACATGAGACGGGGCTGACGATTCTCCAGGCGCAGAATTCCTCCACAGCCGTTCGATGACGTAATCACCTTCGAGGGCTAGGGTGAGCTTCGGGGTACTTTGCCAGCTCACGTAGCTGTCAAAAATGTGGAGTCGTCCATTGGGAGCGGGATCTATCGGCGCAAAACTAAGCCCAGGCTGTACTGGAATCGGCGAAGTGACGGGCACGGTGATGCGATCAGGATGCTCTTGACCCAGGTAGTAATTCATCGTCCAGCTAATGGTTTTGCTGGGGGTCGCCGTCCAACCAAACAACTCGTCTTTGAAACTGTTGGTGGGTTCGACTTGATTGGTGCCGTTGATCACCCAGTAGTTCAAAGTAAATTTGTCGTTGAGCGGGTAACTGGCACGAAAGCCCATGTGGTAGAAGGGCAGGAAGTCGAACCAAAACGACCGCGAATAATTTATCTGGTCTTTGGTGTAATTGCCTTCGAGGCCAATGGAACTCGCGAATTTGCCGAAATCGACATTCAAACCACGGCCAATGGGAACAACATAAGTGCCGTAAGCCTGAAAAATATTCCGATAGATATCGGGCCGCGGTTCATTCGAAGGATTCCCCTGCAGTGTATCCGTTGCCTGACCAAATTGAAGGTCGAGACGTCCCCCGAAGCGGCGCCCATCGGCGACATCGGGTGCGCGTTCAAATATTACATCCGCCTGATTCAAGCTGAAGCTGTTGCTGAGAACATCATAGGCTCGCAGCAGATTGACGCGCCCGATGGGCGCGTTGAAGTTGTATTCGTAATATCCGTCCAGGGTGACGTTGATGGTGGTGTCGCGCAGAAAGTCGAGGCTCTTTCTGTCCTGCGGAGTGAGCGAAGCTTGCTCGGATGGAAGCGAAGCGGATTGCGGCTGCACTCCGGACGTCAACTGCACGTTCGGAGGATCTTGGGAAGCTTTTGCGGCTTGCGAATTTGATTGTAGTTCTTTCACAATGCGCTTCAACTCCGCTACTTCGCCTTCAAGTTCGCCGACTCGCTGTTGCAAGCCTTCACTGGTTAAGGCTTTGGCAGGAGCATCCGTCGAAGCAGCCGCCGCTTGATCCTGCGCGTGTACGGGCAATGAACATGGGAACCCGATCATCAGTAGCACCAGCACACTTTCAGCAACTCTGGACAGCCTGGAGACACCAGCAGCAGCCCCCTTCGAAAAAGTCATGGTTCTCGCTCCTGTCGGAAAAAATCTCGCCAGAAGCGATAGATACTAAAACTTGACCAAGATTGCCAGATCAAACCGATTCTCATCCTTCACGAGATCCGGAGACCAGCCCGGCACGGTCGATCCGGGCGCGCCAGTATTGCCGCCCGGAGGAGTGATGCCCCCAGATCCCGAAAAGTACGGGACATTCGCCGCGCGATGATCGAACTCCCAACGGAACGTAATGTACTGGCTGGGCATGTAGTCGAATGTTGCCGATGCATCCCACGCCTTGTAGGGGTCGCCGGGATTCTCGGTGAAGTAGGGGGTTCCGGAAGTGGCGGTTGCACCATTAATCGGAGGTAACAGCACTAGATAGCGACCGGGATTGTTGATTTTGCCGCCGCCAAGAGTGAAACCATACAGGTCTTTGTGGAACCACAGCCGGTTATACAGCATGAAACCCAGGAAGTCCTGCTTGGGGCCTTTGCTGCTGTTGGTGTCGCAGCTCACGCCGCCGCCGTGTTCACATCCCATGTCTCCGGTCAACGAGAAAGCTGCTTTGTCTAGCAGTCTTTCCGGATGGTCGTAGTATTTCACTTCGATGCTATCGTCGGTGTGGTAGCGCACACGTCCCGGCGTGTTCAGCGCATCTTCACCCAAAGCGTATTGATTTCCAAGAACGGACAACCATCCAACCGGACGCCACAAGATCTGTCCGCCGATTCCCAGCCGGCCGTTGAACCTCCCATACGACTGCCACCCGTTCACGATCCAAGGTTCGATCTTCAAATGGGCCGTGGGGAAAATCTGAATCCGCATACCGTTGAAGAACCATGGCGTGTTGGAGGAGACGTAGGAAGGTTGATAAGCCCAATTATCGAAGTTGTAATAACTGAAAAGGCCAATGTAAGACATGAAAATCCCGGCGTCGACATTGATCCCGTGCAATGCATTGAAGTGGTATCCGCCGTAGGCCTCGGAAACATAGCGGTAAGCGTCGGCAAGATCCCATTGGCCACGCGCCGGGCTGGCGTCGTTGCGCGGCGTGGTCGTGGAATACATACCAAACTGCGTCATCAGCCGGGCCCGAACATTGTCATAATGGAAGTCGCCGCCGACGCCGAGTTGGGTCAACTGAATTTCATTCGAGCGAAAGACTTCACTGGAACCGCCAATCGTGTCATCTTTGGGATGGTTAAGATCGTAAATATAATCCACGTCCGACCGGATTTCCGGGGTGAAGAATTTCGAATCGAAGGCCGGCGTTTTCGTGCGCGCATTGCCATTCAGCCAAGTCCAGTCAGCGAAGGCAAACGGCTCTTCCTTGGCCGGTTTCGCTGACGTCGACTCCTGGGATACTACCGCCTCGGCTTCAGGAGCTGGGGCGTTCGCGGGCGGGGCACTCGGAGAAGTCACCACTGGCGAGCTGGCCTTCGCTGTATGAACGACCGTGGTTGGTTGCTCTGCTGCCTCATGCTGCTTCAGAGCAAGTTCAAGTTGCTCGATGCGTTTTTTCATGGCCGCCAGCTCTTGCACGATCTCTTGCTCGCTTTGCGGGTTGGCTGTGGAAGTCTGAGGGTTGGGCGATACCGTCGTGTTGGCCGGAACATCATTCGGCGTATGTTGGCCATGCAGCGAGGCGGTCAGCAACGCTGCGGCTATTGCGACAAGGGCCGCCCGCTTGCCAGTTTCTACCGCGGATTTGTGCAAATAATTGTCGGAATTCATAATTATTAATTCTCCACGCCGTTTAACGGGGTTGAACTTTGCGAAGTAAACTCTTAGCGGTCGCGGCAAGCGGCTCTTACTCTCTCTGAGAAGGGCGTTTAGAACGCGCAGCATGAAGAGCACTGCGCCTGCACACAGAAATGTGAGGACCAGTTTCATTCTGAACATCCGGACACGATTGTCAAGAAGGCGCCGCGAAAATCATTTCATAAGCGCGAGCGTAAAGATGGCATAAACGGTTCGTAAAGGTTTCGTAAAGAGGACCTAATTGGAACCGTCCGGGAAGTCTCAAAGTCTCAACAGCCCCAATCCGCCTCGCCAGGTTTGGCAAAGTATTGACGATGGGATTGCTCAGTCTCAGACGTCGTAGCCAGTTCAAGCAGTGTCAGCCGGGCAGCCGCGATCATTATTTTGCGTTCGTTTTGAGGAGCCTGCTCCCACGAAAAGTCCGCTTCCCGGCTCGCTTGACCGTGGAAGTCATGCGCAAGGGCCTCGTGATAGTGATGAAAAAGTTTTGCCAAGTCTTCCGCAGACACGTTGTGAATCGACGACATAAATCGAGCCTTTCTGTGTGACTTCAATGAGTTGTTTTACAGCTTCGTTTTGCTGGGGCATCGCCAGCCATCGCTCATTTGGCGGCAGGGCTTCTCTTGCCCAGTGCGGGCAGAAATCCGATCAATACGAGCAGCATGTTTACGATCGAGAGCACGACCATTTATTTTCACTCCCTCAACTCAACTGATTGGATATCGAAACCCGTAAAGATTGAATAAAGAGTTCGTAGAATGTTCGTTAGGATGAATCAGGTTGAAAACAGGGAATTTATTCGCCGGGCTCGAAGCGGTATCCAACCCAAGGCTCGGTGACGATGTAGCGCGGCGAGGAGGCTTCGGGTTCCAGCTTCTTGCGCAGCTGGCCCACGAACACGCGAAGATATTCGATCTGTTCTGAGCTCTGGCCGCCCCAGATTGCGCTCAGCAACGTCCGATGGGTCAGTACCTTGCCAGGGTGACGGGCGAGATAAACCAGTAGATCAAATTCCTTGGGCGTCAGATGCACTTCGCGACGACGGACCGCGACTTTGTGGGCCGCCAGATCAATCCGGAAATCCCCGATCTCGATCAGCGATGCCGGTTCGCTCTCGGCCGCCGGGGCACGGCGAAGGTGCGCCCGGACGCGCGCAAGCAATTCCTCGATCCCGAAGGGCTTGGTGACGTAGTCGTCTGCGCCCGCATCCAAGGCCTGAACCTTAGTCCTTTCCTCGCCCTTGACTGAGAGCACGATGATTGGAATCTTGGTTGAAAGCCGCAATCGCCGGCACAACTCCAGGCCGTCCATATTCGGCATGGAAAGGTCCGTGATCACCAGATCCGGCGTCCAGTCTTTCATGATCTCGAGCGCGGTCTCACCGTCGTTGGCTACACGAATGTCGTAGCCATGGCTGGAGAGACTGGTCCGCAGCACGCGCGTGATCTGGGGTTCATCGTCCACCACGAGAATGCGGCGATGTTCGCTCATGAAGGATTCTAGGAGGGTTCCTGGGTAACGATGTGTACGTCTACGGGAGGAGCATCTCGCAAGAACTTGTTGATGGCAGTCAGATACAGGTATTTTCTCCATCCGCCGGTGGCGGATCGTCCGAACACCACTTGCGTGACGTGTTTTTCTCGAACGAAGTCAGCCACAACCCCGGCGACGTTGTTGCCCTTCAGCTTGGTGATCTGCGCGCCAACGTTTTCGGCAAACTGGAGATTGGCCGCCAGCGTTTTCTGATTGGCCTCATTGTCGTCCTGTCCCAGATCCACATACACGACGTGCAACTCGCCGCCCATCGCTTGAGCCATGCGAGCGCCGCGTGCGATCAGATATTGCGCCGCAGGATTGGAGCTGATGCAAACCGCGATTCGCTCTCGGACCGCAACCGTTCCGCTGGCCTCATCTTTTTCACGATAGGATTCCAGACTCTGGTCCACCGCCTGCGCCACTTGGCGAAGTGCCAGTTCCCTCAGAGCGATCAGATTGCCGGGGCGAAAGAAATTACCCAGGGCGCGACCGACCCGGTCCAGCGGATAAATGTCTCCACGACGCATTCGGCTCTGCAACGCCTCAGGAGTCAGGTCCGACATGACCACTTCATCTACGCGTTTGAGCACCCAATCCGGCACCGTTTCGCGCACCGTGATACCGGTAAGGCTCTGCACCGTGGGCGTGACGCTCTCGAGATGCTGAATGTTCATGGTCGAAAGCACATCAATGCCGGCGTCGAGCAGCTCAAGCACATCCTGATATCGCTTTCCGTGTTTGCTGCCTTCCACGTTGGTGTGCGCCAACTCGTCCACGAGAACGACGCTCGGTTTTCGCGCCAAGATGGCGTCGACGTCCATTTCTTCGAACAATGTGCCCTTGTACTCCAGCTTTTTTCGAGGAACGGCGTCGAGCTGGCAGGCGAGTTCGGCTGTCGCCTTGCGCCCGTGAGTTTCGATCACTCCGATGACCACATCCTCGCCCCGCTTGTGGCGACGAATGGCTTCGCTCAACATGCTGAAAGTCTTGCCGACGCCCGGCGCGTAGCCCAGAAAGAGTTTGAACACGCCACCCTTCTTCGTGGGATCAGCTTCGGCCAGCCATTGCTCGGGAGTTTTAGGCATCGCGGTTATTGTCGTCGAGCGGATCGAAATTGTCGATAATCCTTTGAAGCCTGATCACGATCACTGATCCTCGAAAGGAAGATCAGCTACAATCGGCGCGTGAACCAACCGCGATTCAAGTCGGTCTTGCACTATGCTGCCACGGCTGCGGCCGTTGTGGTCGTGGCTCTCACTTACCACGCCGTGATCAAGGTAAATCCGACAACGGTGGCGCTCACTTTTCTGGTCGGAGTATTGATCGTGTCAGCGAACTGGGGTTTGCGGCCGGCGGTTTTCATGGCTTTAGTCGCGACACTGGCCTTCAACTACTACTTTCTTCCACCTGTCGGCACGCTGACCATTGCCGATCCGCAGAATTGGGTCGCCCTGTTTGCTTTCCTAGTCACAGCAATCATCGCCAGTAAACTGGCGGAGCGAGCTCGACGGGAGGCGCAAAGCGCTAACGAGCGGCGTCGCGAGGCCGAACGTCTTTACAAATTCAGCCAGCAACTTCTTTCCAGCGACAACGTAGTCGAACTGTTGAATGCCATCCCGCGATACATTGTGGACTGTTTCGCGGTCAGAGCCGCTGCCGTCGCATTGCCAAACCGCCCTGATGTTTATCGGTCCAGCTCGGCAATCCACGACCTGGAGCTGCACGATCTCCAGTTGGTGTGCATGCGGGGCGAACCCATGACCGATCCTGAGAAACAGGCCGTCTTTATGCCTCTCCGGATGGGTGTTCGTGTGGTGGGAAGCATGGGTATTTCTGGTGCGCCGCTTTCCCGCGAAACCCTGGAAGCGATGAGCAGCTTGATTGCGATAGCAATCGAACGCGCCGGGGCAGTAGAAAAGCTCAGCCGCGCTGAGGCGGCCCGCGAGAACGAACAACTGCGATCGGCGTTGCTCGATTCTGTCACCCACGAATTTCGTACTCCGCTGACCGCCATCAAGGCGTCGGCGACCTCGCTGCTCTCCAATCCAGGGCTCGATGAAGCTCAACGGCTCGAACTCCTCACTGTGATCAACGAGGAAAGTGATCGATTGAATCGTCTGGTGGGCGAAGCGGCCGAAATGGCGCAACTCGACGCTAACCAGTTCGAGCTTCAACTCGCTGCCCACCCAATCCAGGAAGCCGTTGAGGCGGCGCTGGAGAAAGCAAAGCCGGCACTGGGGCAGCATCCCGTTGATGTCCAACTGCCCGGCAACTTGCCTCTGGTTCGAATGGACGAAGGCCGCATCACCGAGGTCGTAACTCAATTGCTGGAGAATGCGGCCAAGTATTCTTCACCCGAATCTCCGATTCAAATTACGGGAGAACTCGGAAACCGGATGGTCATGACCAGCGTCGCCGACCGCGGACCCGGGATCGACGATTTCGAGCAAGCCTTGATCTTCGAGAAATTCTATCGCGGTCGCGATCAGCGCCTTCAGGTTCAAGGCACGGGCATGGGTTTGGCAATTGCCAAGGCGATCGTCGAGGCCCACGGCGGAAAGATCGGCGTGACCAGCCAGCCCGGCCACGGATCGGTGTTTTACTTCACCCTACCCGCGGCCTGATGCTGCAAGTGCGTCCGCGCCGGTGCAAATCCAAAATAAATTCACAATTGATAGAAAATCCCCGCCTCCGCATGGCACCAGATCTGCGAAGGCGAGGAGTTTCGGCTTACGGCAAGTAATAGCGGAACGACGTGAAGAACATATTCTCCGTCGCCGAGGGATTTCCGCCCTTACCGGCCCAGGTATTGCGGTCGATGTAAGAATACTGCGGTCCCCACTGGATCCTACCCTTCGGGCCACTGTAGAAGCGATACCAGAACCCGATGGTCCCTTCGATGATGCTCCGGGTGTCTCCGTTGCAGTTCGATAACCCTCCGGGGTTAAATCCGTTGGTCAGAGGTGTGCCCACTGCTCCGGGAACTGGAATGCTAGCAGTGCCGCCCGTGGGGTCTGTCGACGTAGGAGGCGTGGCCACCGTGGTAGTCGTGGCAGCCGGGGGCGTTTCGGTGTAGCACCCTGAGTTATTGAATAGCGTCGATCCATAACCAACGCCCTTGCCACCGGCAACGAATGCAGTTCGGTCTTCATATTCGCCGCCAGCGTTGGCGTATACATCCAACCTCGTGCCATGGTATTCAAGGGTGCCTAGAGCTTGGTAGTTCCTAACCGGAATCAGTACTCCGTCAGGACGGACGACCAGATCCGAAAGCCCCGCCGTTCCGTAGCGCCCGATGCCATTGCCGCCCAGGAAATGTATTCCTACATCGAAATGCTTGGCGATAGTGCCGCGCGCGTTGAAACCGATGCCGCCGTCCCATGCCGAGTTGTTATAGGCGCCCGTTGCGGAAGGCTTGGTCGCCGTGCCCAACGGATAGATCCGGTCACGGAAGTCAGTAAAGATGCCGAATACCTCGTAGTGTCCCCAGCCCGGCTCAAAGGCAAGCTTGCCGATGAAATCAGGTGAGGGGTTGTAAGAGTAGTTTGCGGTTGGGTTGTAAAGTCCGCTGCTCGCACCCTGCTGTCCGAGAACAAAGTTGGCGCTGCTGCCGTGGCCACCCACGGTCGCCTGCGAATCCTCGATCGCGAAAGCTAGCCAGGCCTTATTGCTCAGGTTCTTGGATACCCGGAACCCGTACTGCCGGGCCCAACTGAAGCCAACGGTATATTGGGGGTCGATGGTCATCGGCAATGCTTCGCTACGGTTGTCGACGCCCTTCTTGGTTTCGGTCACCAGGCTCCACATTTGACCGCCGGTAAATGTCCAGCCGCTATTCAATGCCGCCTGAGCAAATGCCTGCCTCAGACGAAGCGTATAGCTATTGCTCTGGTTGTTGTTCGAGGTAGTTCCAGCCGACAGGAAGTCCGCTTCGTAGTAGCTGCCGATTTTGGCGCTACCCAGTTTGCCCTCGGCCAACAACGAAAGCCGCGACTGTCGGCCAGACCCAAAGAATTCCGACATGTGACTCGCCGCCGAGCCATCGAACGGAATCGAATTGAAAGGCGTGTTGATGTCGGCGCCAAGCGCATGCGAACGCCACACAGTTTCTGCTGCGGCGAAGCCTCCTGGTGTAATCGTGACACCTTTGTAATGGATCGCGAGCGGGCTCTCCAGCGCATCTTTGACGTTCTTTTGTGTCTCCTGCAATGAGAGCGCCGTGTTGGTTGCGTTCTGCTTCAGGTCCGTGACATCGCTCTTCACTGACGCCACGTCCTGCTGCTGTTGGGTGGTCTGAGATGCGGCAGCATCGGCCTTCTGCTGTGCCGTGGTCGCTGCACTCTGGACTTGACCAACCTGCTGCTGCAACTGTTCAATTTGCGCATCGCGACTCTGTACTTGTTGGGTAAGTTGTTGAATTTGCCTTTGTTGTGCATCGATCGCCAGCTTCATTTCATTGAGCTGGACCGAGACACTGGGCGTAGATGTCTTGGCAACAGCCTTCTTCTTGGTGGTTGTGCTGCCTGCGGTCGTACCTTGCTGTGCCGACGCCGCGAGTGCGCCAACGACCAGCGCAAACGCCAACGCCAAAGCCGTTACGTGCTTCATTTCTCCTCCCAAATGTTCAAAGATGACTTCTGAAAAAAACGCGTGCGTCTTCCCTTTGTATGTGTTGTGCTGGATTGTGTGAGACTGCTGATGCTAGCGGCGATTTGTTACAGAAATGTGAATATTTCGTGAACGTCGCGTTAATCCGCTCGGAGATCGCGGTTCCTTCTCGAGAAGTCACGAAACAAAATTGAAGAGCTTCTTCGGCAACCTCTCGCGACGCCGATGCTCAGCTAGGTTGGAAGTCGCCGACGAATCCTGTTGTCTTGAACCAGTCAACCGGTCAAACCATGCTCGCCACCACATCAGCCGCCAGATGTGGCACACTCTTTACTTCAGGGATGCGATGAATATTCTCGAATTCACCATTTTCATAGCGGCAGGGTCATTTGTGGCCGGACTCCTGGGTTCGCTCACCGGTCTCGGCGGCGGAGTCGTCCTCGTTCCCCTGCTCACTCTCTTTTTCAAAGTCGATATTCGCTACGCCATCGGAGCTTCCCTGGTTTCCGTCATCGCGACTTCCTCGGGCGCAGCCGCCGCCTATGTTAAAGAAGGATTCTCCAACATCCGCATCGGCATGTTCCTCGAGATTGCGACGACAGTAGGCGCTCTGGCCGGAGCGTTTCTCGCAGCTTTCATTTCCACCAAAGCTCTGGCTGTGATCTTCGGCCTCATGTTGCTCTATTCGGCCTATCTTTCTCGCAAGCCGCGACCTCGCGCTGAACGTAATTTGCCTGCGGATCCCCTCGCCACACGCTTACGTATGAATGGAAGCTTCCCCTCGGAAGAAGGAGGAACGCGGCAGTATAACGTGCAGAGCGTGCCGACGGGTTTCAGCCTCATGTTTGGCGCAGGCGCGCTCTCGGGATTGCTCGGCATCGGGTCCGGGGCGGTGAAAGTCCTCGCCATGGACCAGGCCATGAAAATTCCTTTCAAGGTCTCCACCACCACCAGCAACTTCATGATCGGCGTGACCGCCGCCGCCAGCGCCGGCGTATACCTCAACCGCGGCTACGTCGATCCCGGCCTCGCCATGCCGGTCATGCTTGGCGTCCTCGCCGGTTCCATGCTGGGCGCTCGCATTCTGGTGAAAGCAGAAACCAAAGTGTTGCGGCTCGTCTTCAGCGTCGTGATTGCCGTACTCGGCGTGCAAATGCTTTACAAAGGATTCACCGGAGGAATCTGAATTGGCACAGATAGAGACTCAGGCTTTCACAGATCAGAAACTCGAAAACATGGTCGGCAACCTTCTTCGTGCCGGCGTGTCTCTCTCTGCTTTGGTGGTGTTGTTTGGCGGTATCATTTACCTGGCCCGGCACGGCCGCGAACCGGCGAGCTATAAAGTATTTCTCGGCGAGCCCTCTGACCTCAAAAGCCTGAGTGGAATCGTCCGCGAAGCGTTCGGATTCCGCGGGCGCGGCATCATCCAGTTAGGACTGTTGCTGCTAATCGCCACCCCGGTCGCCCGCGTCGCCCTTGCCATCTGGGGATTCGCAGAAGAGCACGATCGCATGTACATGATCTTTACCGGCATCGTCCTGATTGTCCTGCTCTACAGCCTCCTGGGCTCCGGCTCCGCATTCTGAAAGTGCGGGCATTTTGCCAAGTGGGGAAACTGGGCAATATTGTTGCCGGACCCGAGAACATTCGGACAGCCTCGACTCATTTATTTATTATTACCTATGGGCGATGCGCCGCTATGGGCCGCCGACGACCAACAGGATCGTCTGTCAGAGCTCACCGCCGAGACGTCGGACTCCGCCAAAGAACTTCCCCTCCGCCGCGATGTGCGCTCGCTCGGAATTTTGCTCGGACGCGTCTTGGTTGAACAATCCGGCGAGAGCCTCCTGAACATTGTTGAGCATCTCCGCCGCCTTCTCATCCAACATCGCGAGCCCGACAGGAAGAAGAATGGCGAAGACCTCATGGCCCAGGCCCGCGCCGTCATTGCCGACCTCACGGTCGAAGATGCCTACAAGCTCACAAAAGCCTTCGCAATCTATTTCGAGCTCACAAACCTAGCAGAAACCAATCACCGCAAACGTCGCCGCCGCGCTGCGCAACTTCACGCCGATCATGCGCCGTTGCCGGGATCGTTCCGTGGAACCCTGGGCCGATTGAAAGCCGCCGGTATCACCGCGGAACAGGCGCTCGCAGCATTGCAAAGGATTGAAGTCACGCCCGTCTTTACCGCGCATCCGACGGAAGTCGCGCGCCGAACCGTGCTGGGCAAGCGGCGCAACATCGCCCGCTGTCTCGAAGAGCTTGATCGTCTGCCGCTCTCGACTTCGGACGCCGAAGAACTGGAACGGCAAATCCTTGCCCAGATCACCGCCCTCTGGCAAACCGACGAGGTGCGCCTGAGCAAGCCCAGCGTGACCGACGAAATTCGCATGGGCCTCGATCCCTACCCGATGACGATCTTCGAAACTTTACCCAAGATCTATGCGGAGATGGCCGACTCTTTCCGCGTGGCCTATGGTCTCGATCTGTCCGAGCGGGAATTGCCTCAAGTGCTTTCCTTTGGCTCGTGGATCGGTGGCGATCGCGATGGCAATCCATTCGTGACTGCGGACTGCACGCGCGATGCGCTGCAAATGGCCCGCAACGTAATTATCGAACATTATCTGCGTCAGATTTCGAAGGCGATCGACCTTCTCAGTTCATCCATGCGGCAGGTCGGCATATCGAGCGCTCTGCGCCAACGGCTACAGGAGTACGAAGGTCTCTTGCCATCCAGCCACGCCAGAAGGATTTCCGAGGCCGAACCTTATCGCCTGTTCCTGGAACTTATAGAGACGAGGCTCCGGGCCTCAAGAAAAGTTCCTGCGACTTCTCCTGCCTACGGGGACAATGCTGAGTTTGCCGCCGATGTCGCACTGCTCAGAGAGAGCCTAACCGAGAATCATGGCAGCCGGTTGGTTGAACTCGTGATCGATCCGTTGTTGCGTGCCATTCACACGTTCGGGCTCAATCTGCACGTACTCGACATTCGTCAGCATTCGCGCATTCTTTCAGAAAGCCTGGCTGAGTTGGCCGGCGCCGCGTCGGGATCCCTGGCCCGCGGAGTTTCGGAAAGCTCGCGCGAAACCATAAATACTTTTCAGACCCTCGCGCACTTGAAGCAGTATTATCCTCCAGCCTCGATTCGCAGCTTCATCGTCAGCAACACACAATCCGAGCAGGACATCTTTAACGTAGTCCGCTTGGCCGCCGTCTGCGGACTAAACGTCAGCAGCAACGGCGACGATCCCGGCCTCATGCCAGTGCCATTGTTCGAATCAATCGAAGCTCTGCGCTGCTCGGCCGACGTGATGCGCCGGCTTTGGAACTCGCCCGAATATTCCCCGTTGCTCGATTCGTGGAGACGTTCGCAGGAAGTCATGCTGGGATATTCGGATTCCAACAAAGATGGCGGCATGTTCACCAGCACGTGGGAATTACACAAAGCTCACCACGCGCTCCATCAGGCGGCTCGCGAATGCAATGTGAACCTGCGACTGTTCCACGGTCGCGGCGGAACAGTCGGACGTGGAGGTGGACCAACTCACGCCGCCATCTTGGCGCAGCCTGCCGGAGATTTTTCAGGCCAGATACGAATTACCGAGCAGGGCGAAGTGCTTAACTGGAAATATTCCGACCCGGTGCTGGCGGAATGGAACCTCGAGTTGATGATCGCTGCGTCGCTGGAAGCCGTCGCGCTGCCGGATGCTCAGCCAGCGCGAGAGAGCTCCGCTTGGCACGGTGCGATGGAAGACATGTCGCAATGCGCCTACGCCTACTACCGCAAGCATATTGCCGACAACCCCGAGGTGCTGATTTACTTTGAGCAGGCCACGCCGGTTAACGAACTCGAAAACATGCAGATTGGCTCTCGCCCCTCCCGGCGCAGTCAAAGCCGCTGCCTTGAGGATCTGCGCGCCATCCCCTGGGTCTTCGGATGGATGCAAAGCCGACATGCAGTTCCCGCCTGGTTCGGGGTGGGCCATGCCATCGAGAAGTTCGTTGCGCAAGGGCCCCGAAATGCCACACTTCTTCGTGAGATGATGGCTCACTTCCCGCTTTTTTCCGAACTGGTGCGCAACGTCGAACTCGCGATGGCGAAAGCTGACCTGACCATTGCTCGCCTCTACGCTGGCCTGGTCGAGGATAAGAATATCCGTGACCGCGTCTTCGCCTTGCTGGAGGAGGAATTTCTTCGCACCAGACAGGTTTTGCTCTCGATCACCGGCGAAAAAGAATTGCTCCAGGGCAACGCAGTCCTATCCCGTTCGATTCGACTGCGCAATCCTTACGTTGACCCCATGAGCATGGTCCAGGTCGACCTACTGCGCAGGAAACGCGGCGGCGAAAACGCGGACATCCTAAACTGCGCCTTGGGCGCCACCATAAACGGAATCGCCGCCGGCCTGCACAACACGGGCTGACTTGCGCAACGTTACGGGCATCTCACCAGTAGGTGAAGGTGAAGTCGTCAACATACGTGGTATTCGCCGACTGACTGTCGTTTCCGTCCATCTGATAGTTCACCGTGATACCCCACCAGTTCCCTGGCGCAGCGCCCGGCGCATAAGATCGATTAATGTTGGCGGTCACCCCATTCAGAGTAATCGACTGAAAGAGCAACCAGTTGTCAGATTCCCGCTGCACTTGTATGGTCACGTGGTTCCAGGCGTTGTTTACCGGATTACACGCTACGCCGGTCGAAACCCATTTCTGGGTGACATTGTCCCAAATGTCCCACTCGTGTCCGCCGAGGATGTTGCACTGATTGCCCCAAATCAATCCGAGGCCATTGAAGTACATGCTGACGTCGAACTCCAGAACCTGCGTCACGCCAATGTTCATGGGATAGAAGTAGGCGTCATAGGTGAAGTTATGCAAGGTCGGAAGCAGTGTGTGACTGGAGTCAGGTAGACCCTGTGTCGAACCCTGGCCAATCAGAGGATTGCTCCAGAGCACATCCGCATACGGTGTACTGCCGCCAATATTGAATTGGGACGCATCGCCGCTCATGGATGGCGATTTGATTCCTTGCTTCATGGACCAGGTGACGCCCAGGCACGGGTACGAACAAATGCTATAGTCGGGAGGCAACTCACCCCAGCTTTGCCATCCGCCGCTGGCTTGCAGATTGGGCAAAGGAGTGCCATTCGACTTTACGGTTACCGTAGTCGAAGCCTTGGCGGTGCCGCCCGTTCCCTGCGCCGTTGCGGTGTAGGTCGTGGTAGTGGTCGGTGTAACGTTTGTCGATCCGTTGGCTGGGAAACCGCCCAATCCCGCGATGTTCACCGAGGTTGCGTTGCTGGTCGTCCAGCTCAGAACCGCCGCGGCTCCGCTATTGATAGTGTTCGGTTGAGCGTTGAAGGAAATCGTAGGCGGCGGACTCGACGTTACCGTGACCGTAGTGGTGGATGCAGCCGTTCCTCCGGGACCTGTCGCCGTCGCCGTGTATGTGGCAGTAGAAGTCGGAGCTACTTTGACCGATCCATTTGCCGGAAACATCCCTACTCCAGCGATGCTCACTGAAGTCGCGTTGCTGGTCGTCCAACTCAGAACCGCAGTGGCGCCGCTGGCGATGGTACTGGGTTGAGCGTCGAAGGAAATCGTGGGCTGAGGATCTTGCGACGAAGTGACCGTTACCGTGGTCGTCGACGCAGCCGTCCCTCCAGGGCCCGTCGCCGTGGCGGTGTATGTGGCAGTAGAACTCGGAATGACTTTGACCGATGCATTCGCCGCAAACGTTCCCACCCCCGCGATGCTCACGGAAGTGGCGTTGCGAGTCGTCCAACTCAGAACCGCCGACGTTCCGGCCGCAATGCTGCTGGGCTGCGCACTGAACACAATCGTTGGCTTTTCGCCAGGAGTGACAACGCTTACCACGGTTGAGGATTCAGTCTTGCCTCCGGCTCCCGTGGCGGTCGCCGTGTAAGTTGTGGTGACCGTGGGCGTGACCTTTACCGAACCACTGGCCGCGAATGTGCCAATGCCGCTGATGCTGACTTGGTTTGCATTGCTTGCGTTCCAGCTGAGCATCGTCGCCGCGCCACTCATCACCGTATTGGGTTGAGCGTCAAGTGCGATCGCGGGGGGTTGCCCGGAATTACCGGACGCGCCCATCGATCCCCCTCCACATCCAATACCCGCGATCAAAACTCCGAATAAAAAGACGAATGCTGATATGCGCAGGACAAATCGCATAGAAATCCCTTCATGGTGAAATTTGTCAGGCGAAGCGACCAGGGTTAACTCTTGAGTTGACTGAAATTCTAAGCAGGAGTGCCGCTACTCGCAAGGGAAAGCGTAGAAGTAAATACTCGAAAGTACATCAGGGAATGCGGCTGGAAGTGGCTGTCCAAGCGTCTTTTGTCTGGAATGGGAGGACGTGAGCGCTGCGAATGAGGCGGGTGCCCCACCCAAGCGTCTCTTGCTAGGGTGGGTCTTTCGAGAGTTGCAAGGTGACTCAACCCGTCGGCATCCGACCACGTGGAACGCAAGAATTTCAGCGTTCCACGCGGAACTTCGCTCTTACGAACCCTCCGGCGCATGCAGCACGCGGAAAGTGTTCCCGCCATTGGACCAGACCAATATTAAAGCGTCTTTCCCTTTGGGCACCGCTCCCAACGCGTGCTGAACATCGGCCGCGCTTTGCACGTCGCGGCGGTCGACTTGCACGATCACATCGCCGCGCTGCAGGCCGGCGTTGTCCGCCGAACTGCCCGGCTGCACCTGTTCGATCACGGCTCCATGAACAGAGCTGGGAGCCTGCAGTTGCTGGCGAACATCAGGGGTCATGTCGCTAAGGCCAAGCCCCCAATGCGTTTTGCCGTGCTCGTTTTCGCCGACTTCGTTGCCCTCTTTGTCGCGACTTCCCATCGCCTCCAGCGTGACCGGGATGGTTGTGTTCTTGCCGTCGCGAATAACTTCGAGCTTGATGGTCGTGCCCGGGCTCTTCTGTCCGACTTCGACTTGAAGCTCGCCCGCGTCGCTCACTTTCTGTCCGTCGAGTTCGGTGATCACGTCGCCGACCTTCAAGCCGGCCTTTGCGGCTGGTGAATCGGCTTCGACTTGAGTCACGACTGCGCCGGTGGCATCGCTCACGTTAAAGAACTTCTCGTTCTCGGGTGTAACGTCGCTGATTCCGATTCCCATATAGCCGTGCGTCACTTTGCCGTCGCGAATGAGGGTATCGACAGTGGGCTTTACGATCTGCGTGGGGATGGCGAAACCCATTCCAGAAAACGCGCCGGAAGAAGACACGAGGAAGGTGTTGATGCCAACCACTTCGCCGCGTGCATCGACCAGCGGGCCGCCGGAATTTCCGGGGTTGATCGCTGCATCTGTCTGAATGAATTCGCCGGGCTTGCGTGCGTTATCCGAGAATGGATTCGGGCGGTTCAGCGCGCTGACAATGCCGCGCGTCACCGTAAAGCGAAAGCCAAGAGGATTTCCGAAGGCCAGTACAGTCTGCCCCGGATGGAGCGCGGTTGAGTCGCCCCACGGAATGCTGGGCAGGCTGCCTCCGTCCACCTTGAGCACAGCCAAGTCGGTTAAAGGATCGGCGCCGACCAGCGTCGCCTTCATCGTTTTCCGATTGCTCATCGTGACTCGAATATCCACCGCGCCGTCAATGACGTGGTTGTTAGTCACGATATATCCGTCCGGCGAAATAATGACGCCGCTGCCGATGCCATGTTCGATCTGCGGCTGAGGCCGGCCGTGAGGTCCGAAAAACTGACCGAAGCCGGGACCGAAAAATTGTTGCATGTCGTCAGGCAATTGTTGCTCCGCTGTGTCTGCTTTAGCTTTTGAAGTGACGGCGACGTTGACGATGGCTGGAGTTACTCTGGCAGCCAAAGTCTCCATGGCATGGTCGAGCGAGAGCAGGGATGCGACGCTGTTGTCATCGAGCGCTGCTGCAGCTGGAGCCGGAGCTGCGACCGCGGCTCGCGCGGACATAGGCTTGGCGGTTTCGTAGGTTACGACCGCTGCGAGAGCTGCGATTGCTATGGCCGAAACAGCCATACGGGTGATTGTTTTTTTCCAATTTCCTGTTTTCCATTTGGTTGTGATCGAGTCTTTCATGATTGGTTTACCTTCTCCTTTTGCAACTAATTATTTAGTTTTTATCACCGAACTCATCCCCTCCGGGTCTTTCAAACTTCTTAAATTTGTTTCGTGGGAATTCTGGTTTCAGCTGGATTCGAATCCACAACGGTCACGTGCCAGATGTAGACTCTCCAAAACATGGGCCCTGCTTCGTATTGCGCGGCCTGCATCACTACAAAGATTGCCTGCGGTGCTGCCTGTCTGTTGATGGTCATCAGCACGGCTGGCACGAAGTCTTCGCCGTTAGGCTGAAGCAGCCGAGCGGGTCTGTCGGACTTTTGTGTAGGAGTTCTTTCGCTTCGCTGGGACTCGGCCGTCTTCCACATCGCATTCACGACTTGCGCCGTGGGCTGCATTCTGCTGCCGCTTCGCGGCTGGTGCGGGGTGGCTACCGGTTTAGCGCGATGATCTACTAGGCCCTGAGAGTCTTCACGGAAGCTTGCCATGGTTGCTACGGGAGCTGATGCCAGCATCGCATGGGCCGGAGCACCTGAGGCGAGAACGCCGCCTGGCGTCACGTCCTCGAAGGCCACGAGTTCGGGAGCATGTGGTATCGCCACCAGACAAACAACGAAAAACGCCGCTACAGAATACAGCGCCGGCTTCCAGACGTGGGTCGCACTGGAGCGATTCGCATCGAGAATCCGGGACACGCGCAGCGAGGTCTGGCGCATCCGGTTGACGGCTGCCTGCGCCAGCGCTAATCCGCGTCGCATGAAACTCTTCTCCGCCACCGAGATCAAGCATTGGGCGTAGCCTCGCGGATTGGTCGTTTCCGCCAGCACTGCATCGTCGCATGCCATCTCGCGCTCCAGCGCGAGCTGGCTCTGAATCCACCATACTGCGGGATGGAAGAACAAAAGTGCTTTCAGGATCTGCTGAGCGAGATTAGTCCAGTCGTCGTGACGTCGAAGATGAGCCAACTCGTGAATCAAAATCGAGTTCAGCTCGGCAGTGGAAAGTTCATGCAGCGCCCAGGTCGGAATCACGACCACCGGTTTCAAAAAGCCGATAGCGGTTGGAACGCGCAAGTGGTCGGACTGGCATAGTCCCACCGACCTTACTGATTGGAATGCTTGCAACGTCGCTCGCAACATCGGGTCCAAAGTGGCGACGTTGATCACAGAGCAACTTCGGCGGAGTTTGCGCAACTGCCAGAGACCGACGCCCACCCTTAGCAAAGAAACGCCCGCAATTGCGCCCCACACGAAAAAAATATCGAGCGCCCATGAACTGGGGACCGTGATGGCAGAACCCGCGCTCCCCGCGCTGGTTAAGCGGGCGCTCGATGCGGCAACGCCGAGAACCGGTAGCGCTGCTATCGCCAGTAAAGCAAAGAACCATACCGCGAAACGGGTGCTGGAATTTCGCCGCCCCACCAACCGCAAGAGAACCCAGGCAAAGAGCGCGATGCCGACGCCTTCGAGCATGCAGTTCAGCAGGCTCGCAGCGGACATTCGCGCCAGTTCGTTCAGGTTGAAGGCAGCGGTCATTTATTTAGTCGTTCCTGTCTCATCCGGCTGCGTCTGTTCCAGAAGTTGCCGGAGCCGTTTCAGCTCTTCCGCGTCGACGCCGCGGTCTTCCAAGATGTTCAAAACCAACATCTCGTGAGAATTCTTGAAAAAGCGATGGGCGAGATGGCGAATCTCCGATCGCGAAGCTTCCTCGCGTTCCACCAGCGGCCTGTAGATATGTGCCCGGCCATCCTTTATATGCCGCACGTATCCCTTCTTTTCGAGGATGCGGATGGTCGTGAGAACGGAGTTGTAAGCCAGTTGCGACTTCTTTGGAAGCGCATCCAACACCTGCTGAACGCTCGATGGGCCTTGCTCCCAGAGCACGTCCATAAGCCGGAGTTCAGCTTCAGTCAGGGTTGCGGATTTCGTAGGCGGCAAGAAACCGTCCTCCGTTCTTAATTATTAGACGCAATGAAAGCCCAAACGTCAACTAATTATTTAGTTGCATGTAGACCAGCATTTGGTTGCTCAGGCAGGAGCCGGAATTGCAGAGTAGGTGATGTCCTTGGTGCGCAGCGTGTAATGAGCTGTCCCGGCAGTCGACATGACTTTATGCAGGCGCGATCGTAGCGCAAAGTTTTTCCTTCGTGAGGGGACTGATAACCTACTCTTTGTTTTCCGCGAACGGTAAACTTGACGGCACCCAGGGGAACTTCAAGCATGAAGCGCGCGGCCCTCGGATTTCGAATGCATTCCGGTTGGGGAGTGCTAGTAGCCGTTTCCGGAGACGCCAACTCGGTGGAGGTGATCAACCGGAGGCGCATCGTCATTACCGATCCGACAATTCCCGGAGCCAACCAACCCTATCACCATGCCGCCAGTTTGGGGTTGTCGGAGCGGAGCCTCCGTGAGTCGGAGAAATACCTCGCCGGCTGTGCCGCCGTGTCCGAGCGGCTGGCTTTCGCAGCGATCGAGGAAGTAGTGCGGGAATTGGAAAGGCGGGACTATAGCATGATAGGTTCTGCCGTTCTCCTGGCGGCGGGCCGTCCATTGCCGCCGCTGGCGAAAATTCTCGGCTCGCATCCCCTGCTTCATACTGCAGAAGGTCAATTTTTTCGAAATGCGGCGATCCAGGCTTGTCAGCGGTTGAACCTTCCGGTCACGGAAATTCGAGAGCGAGAACTAGAGGAGCAAGCCGTAGAGGCATTTGGACGCGCAGCCAGCCGAGTGCAACGTAGGATCGCGACCGTAGGAAGTTCGATTGGCCCACCTTGGACGAAGGACCACAAGACCGCGGCGCTGGCGGCTTCCATGATTCTCGCACGTTAGTGCAGGCCCACTCCGAAGACCCTGCGGGCATAACAAACCCGCATCACGGATTGACCACCAGGTAGCGGTCGAAGAAGATCAGCGTTTCCGCAGCCAAGCGGTGCCGGGCTTCCGCGGATTGGAATGTGTGGCCCTCGTCTATCTTGATCAAGGTCACTGGCACTCCCCCTTGATGAAGCTTGTCGTATAGTTCTTCGGCTTGCGCAATGGGCACATCGTGATCACTTGTGCCATGCACGATGAGGAATGGCGCATTCGACTTGTTCACATTGAAAGCGGGCGAAGCGCTACGCCACACTTCGGGGAGTTTAGTGAAGTCTCCCCCAAAGAAGTTCGTCAGAAAGGCGTCTCCGTCGGCATCGTGATTGGTCAGGAAATCGCTGGGCCCGCTCACGTCGACTACCGCCTGCACTCGGCTGGAATATTTCGCAAGCGCGGGATCGGAGTTGTCGCGAGTGTCCTCCATTCCCAGCAGCGCAGCTAACTGCGCACCCGACGAATGTCCGAAGGCTCCAAGGCGATTGGCGTCGATGTTGTACTTCGAGGCATTGGCTCGCAACCAGCGAACTGATCTCTGGACATCATCCAACTGCGCCGGCCAGCGGTTTTCGCTTCCGTGAAACAGACGATAGTCGACCGAGACGGCAACAAATCCCGAGCGCGCCAGGAAATTTCCCATCCCGCGCATAGTGCTCTTGTCGAAGCTCGTCCACCCGCCACCGTGGATCAGTACGACGGCCGGTCGCGGCTTGGAGCCGGAGTCGGCGGGCTGATAAATATCCAGCAGCAACTTTTCGCCGCCTTGCACTCCGTATTCGACGTCTTGCTGGAAAGAAACCTCGTTCGACGTCGCAGGGTTCTCCGCTGCGCGGGGAGTTGATAACGCTGGCGGGCGGGGACTTAGTTGGGCCGCAAGGTAAACGGCACATCCAAGCAAAAGACTCAGCAACAAACCTTTCTTCAGCAGGCGATAAATCATAGGTGCTCCGGGTTGAGGCGCAACATTCCTCTAGAAAATCAGTTTTGACTCGGCGGGGTCGCACAGACCGTGGCGTTCATTTTACCCTGAAGGGTGCCCCGTCCAACTTTCCGCTTGGGCGGGGTTTTCTTCGGAAGTTGCCCGACACTTGTCCGGCCTACTTACCGCGCAAGCGTCGAAGCGAAGCTCGAGATTTGCGAGGGCTTCCCGATCGATAGGGGGCTAGCAGAGCTTCTAGAGAACGGCGGATCCAGGCCGCCAGCGAACCTTTGCGATAGACGGCCCAGTCGAGCATCGCGCCACCATTGACTTGTTGGACCATGCGGGCAAGCTCAGCGGTGTCGCAGGGCTTCAGTTCGCCGGCTGCGACAGCGTCAGCCAGCAGCTTTTTGGTTTCATCTCGCGTGGTCGCGTACTGGGTCAATAACACCGCGTGGAACTCGGGGTCGGTAAGGTCGATCTGCAGATATGCAAGAGCGTTGGCCATGGACTCGGGAGTTGCGGCGAAGCTGCTGCACTCCGCAAACATCTCAATGAGCGTTTTGAGGGGCGAACTGTATTTGGCGCGCGCCGCGGCGAATTGTCCAGCGACGTCCGCCGTCCACGCCTTGCAGTTAGCCAGCAGCAAATCGCGCTTGGTGCCGAAGCGCTGGATGATGGTGGCGGGATGGACCCCGGCTTCTTTGGCGACATCGGCGAGCGTGAGTTCAACCGGGCTGCGGCGCTGCATGACGCGAGCAGCCGCGGCGAGGATTTCAGCGTCCGAAGTTTCACGAGGACGGGGCGTCATTTTGGACAGAGCGCAGCACGCCTGCGGAGAATAAGAATAACTGAATAGCCGTTTAGTTTCCACTTGACATTACTGAATGACCGTTTACTATTGGCTGCACCGTTCCCATCCCGAGGGCAGGAGGCGAAGATGAACTCCGACGAATTCAGAGCATCGGTTGCAGGAGCGGCGCCACTGACGGCGTTTTCCGCCCCACTCGCGGCGTTGTGGTGGGATGCGAAGGGACACTGGTCCCGCGCTCATGCACTGGTTGACGAACTGGAAACCGTAGATGGCATGTCTGTTCACGCCTACCTGCATCGCAAGGAGGGTTCTGCTTCGAACGCTGATTACTGGTATCACCGTGCTGGCCGCCGTTTTTACCGACCCACGCTCGAGGCTGAATGGGAGGCGTTGGTGGAGGGTTTACTATCCGGCGTAGAGAAGACATGAGCAGCGCTACAGTGTATGCGCGGAGGTGATTTGAAATGGCCGTGGGGCCGAAGAAGAAACCCGAGAACGCACCAAAAAAAGTGTTGCAAGGCAAGATCGCTTTGGTTGCCGGTGCAACTCGTGGAGCAGGTCGGGGCATTGCCGTCGCACTGGGCGAGGCGGGAGCCACCGTCTACTGCACGGGACGGAGTTCACGAGGACGGCTCGCTACTCCAGGTCGACCTGAAACCATTGAAGAAACCGCTGAACTAGTCACTGCTGCTGGTGGGTGTGGCATTGCAGTAAGGGTGGACCACACTGAGCCCACGGAAGTGAAAAAGTTGGTCGCTCGCATCCAACGACGGCATAAAGGACTGGACATTCTGGTCAACGACGTCTGGGGTGGAGACCCGTTTACCGAGTGGGGCAAGCCATTCTGGACGGTCAATCTTGAGAATGGCCTGCGCATGTTGAGGCAGGCAATCGATTCCCACATCATTACTGCGCACTACGCTGTTCCGTTGATGCTGGGGCGGGGCAGAGGAATTATTTTCGAAATCACCGATGGCGATGCTTTTTACTATCGCGGAAACCTTTTCTACGACCTGGTAAAGATTTCCGTTATACGGCTGGCTTTCGCCATGTCCCGCGAACTGCGCAAGAAAAACATTACCGCGGTGGCCTTGACTCCGGGCTTCTTGCGCTCGGAGGCCGTCCTTGAACATTTTGCAGTCAGCGAAACCAATTGGACGGACGTGGGCAAAAGAAAGCGCGAGAATAGTACAAACCAGAATGACGCGCCTAGCGATTTCATGGTGTCGGAGTCGCCCAGGTACATAGGCCGGGCCGTGGTAGCGTTGGCAGCCGATCCGCAGGTAAAAAAGAAGAGCGGACGCGTCTTCAGTTCATGGGCATTGGCGCGGGAGTACGGATTTACCGACATCGACGGGACCCAGCCGCACTGGGGCAACTATGCGCGGAAGAAGTATGGGAAGTACAAAAGCTGCGATGAGCGATTTTATTCGTATTGGGTTCCCGGTCTTGTAGAGCTGATTTTTCCGGATTGGTTTTAATTGGAGTCGAGCTGAGGATGAGGGGGTTGTGCTCTTGTGCGCCGTCGGGGCGCTTGAGGAGAAGCGCAAGTGCCGGCTTGAGTGCGCAATTTAATTTGCTTTCATCTTCTCTCTGACACTGTGCGCGAGCTTCTCAATTTCCTCTGCCTTTTTCACGACGTCCAGTGAAAGCGTATTTTCGCTGGATTTGTCCACCGACTGCTTGAGTTCGTTGGCAAGTTTAAGCAAGTTATCGGTATCGCGTTGCAGCTGCGCCTGGCGCTCCCGGTTCGCCTTTTTGGCCATATCTTTTTCGATCTTGGCGCGCTGCTCGTCTTCAGCCACGTCGGGAGCGGGTCCTAGACGCGGGATCGGGACAGGATTCTGACCGAACGAGCGGCCCGTGAATCCAGATGAAAGGGGCAGGAGAAAAACTGCCAGTGCGAAGAATTTGAATCGCACAATCACCTCGCCAACGTTAGAATAAGGAAATTATACGAGGTCTGGGAGGGTTGGAGACGAGGCTGTTGAAAGAAGCACTCGTCAGAGGCATTTTGGGAAGATAGATTGTCGCGCGTACTAAACAGGCGGGCGAGGGTGCCCGCCCCGCACACGATTTACAGGGAGCTCATGTTGGCCAGGAACTCGCCGTTTGACTTGGCTTTGTTTAGCTTGTCGATTAGCAACTCCATGGCTTCGACGGGCGACAGCGGATTCAGAACACGGCGCAGTACCCAGATGCGGGTCAAGTCTTCTTTCGGAATCAGCAGCTCTTCTTTTCTGGTGCCGGAGCGCTGGATGTCGATGGCCGGGAAGGTTCGCTTATCCACCAGCTTGCGGTCCAGGATGATTTCAGAATTGCCGGTGCCTTTGAATTCTTCAAAGATCACGTCGTCCATGCGGGAGCCGGTGTCGATCAGGGCCGTCGCGATAATGGTCAACGATCCGCCCTCTTCAATGTTGCGAGCCGCGCCGAAGAAACGTTTCGGGCGCTGCAAGGCGTTCGAGTCAACACCGCCGGAGAGCACTTTGCCGCTGGGCGGAACAATGGTGTTGTAAGCGCGCGCGAGACGCGTGATGGAGTCGAGCAGAATTACCACGTCACGCTTGTGCTCAACCAGGCGCTTAGCCTTTTCGATCACCATTTCGGCGACTTGCACGTGGCGGGCGGCGGGCTCGTCGAAGGTCGAGGAGATTACTTCGCCTTTGACCGAGCGCTGCATGTCGGTGACTTCTTCCGGGCGCTCATCGATCAGAAGAACCATCAGCACCACTTCCGGATGGTTCGTCGTAATCGAGTTGGCGACGTTTTGAAGCAACATGGTCTTTCCGGCGCGAGGCGGCGAAACGATCAGGCCGCGCTGTCCCTTGCCGAGAGGGGTGAGCAGATCCATGACGCGCGCGCTGACGTTCTCGCGAGTGGTTTCGAGCTTGATACGTTCCTGCGGATAAAGCGGCGTCAAGTTGTCAAACAGGATTTTGTTGCGCGCCTCGTCGGGTGACTCAAAGTTGACGGCTTCAATCTTAACCAGTGCGAAGTATTTTTCGCCCTCGTGCGGAGGACGAACCTGGCCGCTAATCGTGTCGCCGGTCTTGAGGTCGAACTTCCGAATTTGCGACGGGGAAACGTAAATGTCGTCGGGGCCGGGCAAATAATTATAGTCAGGCGAGCGCAGGAATCCATAGCCGTCGGGCAGGATTTCCAGCACGCCCTCGGCAAAGATGTGGCCTTCTTTTTCGCTCTGGGCCTGAAGAATCTTGAAGATCAAGTCTTGCTTGCGTAGTCCACTCGCGCCGGGCAGATCCAAGGATCGGGCGATCTTGGTCAGCTCTGTAATGTTTTTCTCTTTCAATTCTGCGATGGTCATTATTCGATATCACCTGCGAAGGGAATTTTCAAAGGGGGGTTACTCAGGAAAGACTTGGCCAATCACGGGGCAGGCGGCGGGGCTGGTTACGCAGCCCGCCGTTGTGCCTCAGCGAAGTTTTCCGGTTCCGACAGAACCGTCTGCCGTTCCGAGCTTGCAATCTTGTCCAGAACCTCGTTCATGGTTTCCTGGATTCTGGTGTTGGGCTTGTGAAACTTACGGGTAGCCTTCGATGCAAGCTGGCAAAGCATATAACGATTCCGCAGAGTATGTAAAGCATCAAAAACGCGATCAGACCGCATAATAAGTCACTCTCCTAATCCGAGCAGATGGCCGCACGTCCCTTTTCCTGGCAAGACGAAACCCGCCCAGAGCGTCCAAGTTACTCAATTCAGATGGGTTGTACGGGAAATCTCTGGTTACTCGTATAGATGCTCCGTCGGGTCCGAAAGTTTCTCGGTTTCTGGATTATGTTCCGGTCGCCAGCGGAGGTTCGTCAGACAAACTAACGTTGTAAGCCTTCGGAACTGTACACCCTACGTGAGAATGAACGCGGCGTCAAGTATTTCTTGCAATACGGTTCAAGTTGTCACGAAAAATGCCCCCAGTGCGCTGCGCGTGGACGCTTCTCGCCCTCGGCTACAAGGCTTCAATATGCTGATAATGAACAACTTAATATCTTCCCCGCTAAAACCGGCCGGGCGAGGCGCCCGTCTCTCCATTCTTAATTATGCCCAGAAGGTTCGATCTAGGGTGCGATATTGGATCGCTTCGGCGACATGCTTGGGCTCGATTGATTTTCCTCCTTCCAGATCAGCGATCGTCCTAGCTACTTTAAGGATGCGATCGTGAGCGCGCGCGGTCAGGCCCTGCTGGGCCATGGCGCGTTCCAGCAACCGCTCACAGTCCGCAGAGAGTTCGCAGAACGCACGAATGTGACGCGGTCCCATCTGTGCGTTGCAATAGAGCTTTTCCCGTGGCGAGGACGAGAATCTTTCCAACTGCGCTCCACGTGCTCGCATGACCCGTTCGCGAATCTTGGCAGAGCTTTCGGGTTCGGCACCTGAGCGCATCTCTTTATAGTTCACCGCTGGCACATCAATATGGATGTCGATCCGGTCCAGTAGAGGCCCTGAAATCTTGGACATATAGCGCTGAATCAACGGTGGCGTGCAGTGGCACTCTCGTGATCGATCGTTGAAGTAACCGCACGGACAGGGGTTCATGGCCGCCGCGAGCATGAAGCGCGCGGGGAAGGTCAGCGACATGGAAGCGCGGGCGATACAAACGGTTCCATCTTCGAGAGGCTGACGCATGACTTCGAGAACGTTGCGTGGGAACTCGGGCAATTCGTCCAGGAACAAGACGCCGTTGTGAGCCAAAGAAACTTCGCCGGGACGGGGCACAGCTCCCCCTCCGATCAATCCCGCGTCCGAAATGGTGTGGTGGGGCGCACGAAAAGGACGCACGCCCACCAATCCGGCGCCGGCATCGAGCACGCCTGCAACGCTGTGAATCTTAGTGGTCTCGAGGGCTTCTTCGAATGTGAACGGCGGCAGGATCGTCGGCATGCGCTTGGCCAGCATGGTCTTGCCCGAGCCGGGAGGACCGATCATCAAGATGTTGTGGCCACCCGCGCAGGCAACTTCCAAGGCACGCTTGGCGGAGTGCTGACCTCGAACGTCTTTGAAGTCAACGAGAAATTGCTGGGCTTCACCCAGTAGAGTTTCACTATCCACTTTAAGCGGCTGGATTCCATTGCCGGTGTTCACGAAGCGGATCACATCCAGCAGCGATTTCACCGGATAAATCTCGACTCCCCCCACCATCGCTGCTTCTTTGGCGTTAAGTTCAGGCACGACCAGACGAGAGATCTTCCTGTTGCGGGCTTCAATTGCGATGGGAAGCGCTCCGCGAACCCCACGGACTCCGCCATCGAGCGACAACTCCCCTACGAAGAGGCAATCGGGTACCTCCTTCTTATTCAGGCCACCGTAGGCGCCCAGAATTCCGAGGGCCATAGGCAGGTCGAATCCGGAGCCTTCTTTACGAATGTCCGCCGGGGCAAGATTTATTGTGATGTGGGTAGGCGGAATATCGTAGCCGCAGTTCTTCAGTGCTGCTCGCACACGATCCCGGCTTTCCCGCACGGCAGCATCGGGAAGGCCGACGGTATGAAAGTGATCTTCCATTGTCTTAATTCCAGACACGTCGACCTCGACCTCGATGATATTGGCATCAATGCCGAAAACCGCGGCGCTCAGGGTCTTGTAAAGCATGGGGCATTTTATTCAGCTTGGATCTGCGCTTCAGGCAAACCAGATTTGTTCGGACTCGTCGTGACGAGGGAAGACCCAGCGACAAGTCAATCTAGCTCCACCCTACGCCTAGCACTCTTTAAGCACTGGTGACTGATGTCACAGAGCAGGTGTGACAAGTGAACAACAGTCCGCCGTTTTGTCTGTGAACCAAATTACGTAACAACCTTCGGTTGTCTGCGTGGGCGCCGTGAACTAGGATTCGCCTAGACCCAGCTCGCCTACACCCAGGGCTTGTCAACTTGCAGAGCATGACGGCGGTTTTGGGTGAACTCTTATGTCGGAACCAGACAAACAGCCGCAGCGCCCTGCGAGCACGCCGACAAGCCTCGAACAGGAAGAAGCCTGGCTATGGCGCATTGCGCTTTTCTTCGTAGTCCTGTTGGCCACCGGATTGGCCGCTGAGTCCTGGGAGCGTCTGCAGAGTCTTCCCTATCATCTGGGGCTTCTCTCCATTGGGTTGCTGTGCGTTGCCATCGCGTTCTCGGGCTTCGCTTATGGACGAAGAAAGCGGGTGACGGAACTACAAAACCTGGTCCGCGGTTTTCAAGAGCGCGCAACCGCGCCCACGGATGAACAGCTTGATCAACTCGGGGAGTTGATTGCACGCTCCCAACGCAGCTTCAAGGAACTGATCGATTCCTTCGACGACATTGCCTTCGCCACTTCCCTGGAGGGCAAGATCAAGACCGTAAATCGGCGCGTGACCGAACTGCTCGGGATTCCCTACTCCGAAGTGGTGGGTCATCGAATCGACGAGTTCCTGGATGAACCGAAACGCGAAGATGCGGAACGCGGTCTGGCCCGGTTTCTCGAAAAACATCGTTGGTCGGGCATGGTTTGTGTTCGGCTGAAAGCCAGCGCGCGCACCCTCTATTTTGATTGCGCACTCAATGCGATTGTGAAAGGTGACGAGGTAGTCGGTGTAAGCGCTCTCGCCCGTGACGTCACAGAAGAGCACGAGAAGGAACGGCGATTTACCGAGCTGTTCGAAACTCTGCAGGAAGGCGTTTACTTCAGCACGCCGGAAGGCAAGTTACTCGACGGCAACGCCGCCCTGGTGCAGGTTCTGGGATACGAAAACAAGGAAGAACTTCTCTCTCTTGATCCTAGGGCTTTGAACTCCGACCCCGACCAGAATCCGGTGCTGGGGCGGACGGCGGATGATCAGGGAGGCGTACGCGAGAGAGAAATCATGCTGCATCGCAAGAACGGTACGCTTGGTGTTTTCCTCGATACTTCCCGCGCGGTATGGGATGCCGGCGGCAAGATCGTCCGCTACCAGGGCACGCTCGTCGATGTAACTGAGCGCCGGGAAATGGAGAAGGCCTTGCGGCGTCAGGAAGAGTTCCAACGTTATCTTTTGGAAAGCTTCCCTGACTTGATCCTGGTGATTGATCTGAGCGGGCGCTACAGCTTCGTAAGTTCGCGGATCCACGACCTGCGTGGCTACAAGCCAGAGGACTTACTGGGAAAGAAAGTCGAAGAAGAGCAGGATTATTCGGCTGAACTGCTCGCACTGTATCGCGATCTGACTACCGGCCGGAAGATGTTTGGGTCGTGTGACTATAACGCGCGTCACCGTGACGGGAGTTGGCGCACTATGCGAGCTTCGGCTAGTCCGCTATTCGATGCCGAGAACAAGCTGAGTGGCGTGATTGTCTCAGTGCGCGATATTACGGTGGAGAAGAAACTGGAGCAGCAGATCATTCAGAGTGAACGGCTCGCGGCCATGGGGCAGATGATCGGCGGGTTTGCTCATGAACTGAATAATCCACTCACCAGCATTCTGGGGATGTGCGAGTTGCTGCAGGAGGGCGAAGCGCCCGAGTCCGTTCGGAAACAAATGGTGGTTCTGCAGCAACAATCGCGGCGCGCCGCCGAAATTGTTCAAAACCTGATGTATTTCTCCCGGCCTCCGGCGCCTGGGAAGAGCCCAATCGACTTGGGCGAACTGGTGCAACGGACTTTACACCTGCACGCGTATTCGCTGCGCAAGAGCAACATCACGGTTGATTTCTTGAAGGAGACTTCGCTGCCGCCGGTTAGTGGAGACGCGCACCAGCTGATGCAGGTGTTCCTGAATCTGATTTTGAATTCGGAGCAAGCGATGCGCGAGGTACGCGATCGCGGCACTTTGCGCATCCGCATAAACAAGGATGAAAAGACGGTATCGGTCATTTTTCAGGACGATGGGCCCGGGATTTCGCCCGAAATCCTGCCGAATATCTTCGATCCCTTCTACACCACCAAGCGTCCGGGGCGCGGCACTGGTCTTGGTCTGAGCATCTCCAAAGCGATTCTGCGAGAACACAACGGAAACGTCGAGGCCGCGTCGGGGCCGGGGGGCGGCGCAGTGTTCACAGTGACGCTGCCGATTGCGGCGACGACACCAGCAGCGAGTGGGGACTAGCCTACCGCTCGACAGCCATGGCCACCGCGTTCCCCCCGCCCAGACATAGCGCTGCGATGCCGCGATGAACATCGCGCCGAATCATTTCATAAATGAGCGTAACCAGCACGCGCGCTCCGCTGGCGCCGATGGGATGTCCGATGGCGACCGCGCCACCATTCACATTCACTTTGTTAGGATTGAGGCCGAGTTCGCGGATGACACCGAGGGCTTGCACTGAGAAGGCTTCGTTCAGTTCGTACAGGTCCACGTCTTCATTCTTCCATCCGGTCTTTTCCCAAATTTTGCGAACCGCCCCCACAGGAGCCATCATTACCCATTTGGGCTCGACTCCGCTGGTGGCTTGCGCCATGATCCGGACCATGGGCTTGGCGCCTAGCTCTTTCGCACGCGTTGCACTGGTGACCACGACAGCAGCGGCACCATCGTTTACTCCGGGAGCATTGCCGGCGGTGACCGTGCCATCTTTCTTGAATGCCGGCTTTAAAGAACGCAATATCTCGATCGTAGTGTCTTCACGGGGAGATTCGTCTTTATCGAAGATGACTGGCGCTTCGCCCTTTTTCCTTGGCGGCAATTCAACCGCAACGATCTGCGACTTGAAGCGGCACTCCCTGATTGCGGCAACTGCCTTGCAGTGTGAGTTCACGGCGAACTGGTCCTGCTCCTCGCGAGTGATGCCGTATTTTTCAGCGACATTCTCGCCGGTGATTCCCATATGGTAGTTGTTATAAATGTCCCAGAGGCCATCGTTCACCATCGAATCGATGATCTGCGCGTTTCCCAAGCGATACCCTTTTCGCGCCTGCGGCAGCAGATAAGGAGCATTGGTCATCGATTCCATTCCGCCGGCGACCACGACGGAACTGTTCTCCGTCTGTATTGCTTGCGCCGCGAGTGCGACCGCTTTGAGTCCGGAGCCACAGACTTTGTTTACGGTCATGGCACCTACTTCAGGAGCGAGACCACCGAAGATCGCCGCCTGCCGCGCAGGATTCTGACCCAGTCCGGCAGAGACCACGTTCCCCATGATGCACTCGTCGATCGCCTTGGGATCGAGGTTAGCGCGCTTCACAACTTCGCGAACCACGATCGCTCCCAGTTGCGTGGCGCTCAAATCCGAAAGACTTCCCTGAAACTTTCCCACTGGCGTGCGACAGCCTGAAATGATGACGACATCGTCGAAAGCAGCCATTTATATGCTCCTGCGATTATTTCCTGCTTGTTAATTATAGATGTGCCGCGTCGGAAAAGGATGAATTCAGTGGCCGCGTGGCGCTGCTTGTATGACAGATGTATTTTGAAAACGAACGTCGACCAGAAACAAGATTGAACACAATTCCGTCAAGCATTCCGCAAGAATTCGTGTTGACGAAGACAATCAACAGGTCTTCGTGAGAAGAAAATTTCTACTTGAGTTCTCTTCGGTGACTTTAGTGTGGGGGTCGCATGCTCATTCAACATCATTTTTTTCTTGACTTCACTTTTTATAGACTCTATACATCAATCAGTTGCAACAAACGATCGTTGCATTCAACTCCATGAAAAATGGAAAAGGGAGAATAGATCAAATGGCAACCAAGAAGAAAGCAAAGAAGGCCGCAAAGAAGAAACACTAAGAGCCTTCAACCAAAGTAAAACCGCGGGGACGCTAAAAGCGTCCCCTAAGTTTTTGCGCGCTAGTTTCGGCTGCTTGATTTCTTGTCGACGGAAATCGTGTAGAGGCGTTTTTCGGTGGCGGGGCAAAGACTACGATAAGCGCAGAAGCCGCAATAGAAGCCGGGCTTGGGATCAAATTCTTCAGCGGCAATCTTTCGTGCGACCTCTTCCACTTCACGCCTGCATTCCTGTAGCTGGTTTTCGGTGCGGCGAGTAACGACTGAACTGTTCTCTTCCAGGTTGTAGAAGACGATCTGATCGGCGTGGTAGCCCCACTTCTCGCGCGCGGCCAGCGCGTAGATCGAGAGTTGGAGGCTTCTATCCGCATCCTCCTGCGACTTCGGTCTTCCCGTCTTGTAATCCGTGATCACGACCCGACCGTTGCTCAACTGATCGATTCGGTCAATGCGCCCGACGACCTTAGCTTGTCCGACTTGCATTTCGAACCATTCTTCGGTGTGCAGTACCTGGGGCACCGGAGCGCGTTTGCAATTGGCTAGAAACTCGCGCAACTGCTCGATCCCCTGCCGCTCGTAAAGATCCCGCTGATATTTTTCTTCAATGCCCGCGGCCCTGAGGTCGGTCTTGAACAGTTCGATCAGTTGGTCGTCCTGTATAGTCCGTCCGCCGCGAACCGAAGCGTAATAAGCCAGCAGGATGCGATGAATGGTGGCGCCATATTCCATCGCTGCCGGAACTTCACCGGGAATCCTCCACTCACGCTCCAGTTTGAATTGCAGGGGGCAGATTTCATAGGTTTGCAAGGCACTGGCGCTCAATCTCCCGCCGAGATCCAACGCGGGCGGCAATTTAAGCCATTCACCCACTGGCGAACCGGGAACCGCCGGAGCGGCTTCGGCAAACAAGTCAGTTTGGAATTCTAAGGCGTGACGTTGACGGAGCCAGGGTTTCAGGCCCGGGTCCTTTAGCAGGTCGCGCAGAAAACCATCCGGAGTGGGATCTTTGCCTCGTCCCTGGCGAGCGTAGATCGTGAGCGAGTCCCGGGCGCGGGTCATGGCAACGTAGAACAACCGGCGCTCTTCCTGGCGACAAATTTCTTTGTCGTCGACCAGCGGTATCGACCCGGCACCCTGCAACTCGCGAGGAAAGTCGACCAGGGGCTCCTTGTAAGCCGACGGGAAGGAATTGGAGTTCGCTCGAATGATGAAAACGTGGTTGAACTCGAGCCCTTTGGCAACGTGCGCGGTCATGAGGCGGACAGCATTCTCGGCTCCCGTTGAGATCGGGATCACACCGCCCGCCGTGCGGAAATACTGGAGGTAATCGATGAATTCACCGATCTCACCAGTCTTTGTGATTGCGTTCGGCTTCTCTTCCCATCGCTTCACAAAATCGAGGACGGCGGCGATCGCAGGTGAAGTTTGGCTCAATCCGAACTGACGAATGATAATGTTCAGTACTCCGCTGCTCGTCGTACCGGCCCGGGTCACCTCGTCGCGGACTTGTTGTAAAGCATTCAGAACGGCGGGGCCGTTTTCGATCTTAGCTAGCACGGACGCCACTCCAGATTTTCTTTCTTCCCTCGGGATCGCTTTTATCCCAGCACGCAGTTTCTCGGGATCGATGGCGAACTGAGGAAAGGACGCGACTCGGAACAGGCTAGCGCTGTCATTCACCGAGACGACGGCTCCGAGGCAAGCGAACAAGTCGCGAGCTTCGGGAGTATCCATGACGTCCATGTTTTCGATGGCGAACGGAATGCCCTGCTCGACCAACTCTCCAACAATTTGCTCACGATGAAAATGCTGGCGGTAGAGGATGGCGAAGTCGCTCCACTTGCAACGCAGTTTGCGCTGCCGATCACGAATGGTCGCTACGAGATCAGCGCATTCAATTTCCTTTGCCGCCAGCACGACTGCATCGACGGGCTGACTGGGCAGAAATCTCGCGTCTCGCGATGCTTCTTCTTCGCGGGTGGAAGTCAGTGGGGAACGTTGATAACTCGATGTTGGGCCGTGCCCGGGAGGAAAGACATCGGGGTTCTTAGAAATCAGCGCGAACGCGGACTTCAAAATCGTGGTCATGGAACGACGGTTCTTTTCCAGAACGACCATCTTCGCGTCTGGAAACTGTTCTTGGAAAAGGCCGAACGCGGCACTGGAGGCGCCACGGAAGCGGTAGATCGCCTGATCTGGATCGCCCACAGCGAAGACATTCCGTTCTTCTCCGGCTACTTGCTTGAGGATCTTGACTTGAGCAAAATTGACGTCCTGAAATTCGTCGGCGAGGATGAACCGGGTATGCTGGCGCTCGCCAGCTAGCAACGCAGGATTTCCGTCGAGCAAGGCATGAGCGTGAGTGATCATGTGTCCGAAGGTGCCAAGATTGTCCTCGCGCAGCATGCGCTCGACCGTGGCAAATACGCTGGCGATTTCCTGGCAGCGCCCGATGACCTCTTCGTCTGACAAGTCGTCAGCATCTTTTGATTTGCTTACTCGCGGAATGCTGACCTCGCCGCGCTCAAGCTGACGCACATAGGCAACGTATTTCTCGGGGCCGACCAGATCGTCCTGGCATCGCCGCATGAAACCAAGGAGATCATGGAGAAACTGGCTGACGTTGGCCGCGCGCACGAAGTAGTTCAGGTGCAACTCAGGGATGCGCTTGCGCAGATAGATCCACAGGTCCTGGTCATCGAGCACGCCGAACTGCTTGCCGTATCGGCCCAGAAGTTCGTTGCAATATTCATGAAAGGTGGCAATCTGCAAACCGGATACATTTGTGCCGCGCAGTTCTTCGCGCACTCGTTCGCGCATCTCCTGCACTGCATTCTTCGTGTAGGTGACGGCCAGAATTTCGTTGGGCCGAGCGTGCCCGTCCCGGATTAGCCGCGCAATGCGACGGGTGAGGACGGTGGTTTTCCCTGTGCCCGCGCCGGCGATCACCAGCATCGGGCCGTGGACATGTTCGATGGCTTCACGCTGGCGCTCGTCAGGTTCGAAGGCGCGCATAGCCGGGATGGGTTTCGCAACAGCCACTGGGCAGGAGGATATCAGAGATGGTTGAGGATATTTTGGCTGGAGCTCATCAGGCCTGAAGCTCTGAGAGAACGACTGCCAGGCTGGCAATCGCCGCTGTCTCCGCGCGAAGAATCGTGTTTCCTAGTGATGCTGAAATCCATCCGGCCTCGTGGAATAAGTTCACTTCTTCGTCGGTCCAGCCACCCTCGGGGCCGAGGGCAAGAATCACCGCGCCATCGCCAGGGTGAGATTGGAGTACATCTTTCAACGTCACGTCTGTTTCGGACTCCGACAGCACAATGCGCAAGCTTCCCGACAAGGCCATGGCATCTTTGAGCTTCAGCGCATCCGAGATTTCCGGCGGTGATACTCGGCGGGACTGTTCGGCGGCCTGCAAGGCAATCCGTCGCCAGCGTTCAAGGCGTTTAGCAGCGGCGGAAATGAGGTGAGCCTCGGTTCGCCGGGCAATTACCGGAACGATGCGAGTCGCTCCGAGCTCCGTGCATTTCTCAATCGCCCACTCCATGCGATCGAACTTGAAAATGGAGAGCGCCACCGTCACGTGAACTGTAACCACAACGGGAACCTCGTCGCCGAGTTCAAATTCAACTCGGTCTCGTGCAACGGCCGTAACGCGTCCGCGGCGTACTTCGTTTTCGGTCGTAATGTCGAATTCCTGACCAACCCGGGCGCGAAGCACGCGGGTCAAATGCTCAGCATGGGCGCCCAGCAAGACCGCGTGTGTGCCAGAGACTTCGTCGGCAATCCAGCGTCGGCGGGTCATGGGTCAAGAACTTAAGCTACAGAACCGAAAGCTTAAACCATAAAGCACACTAAGGTACACAATGGGAAACGTGGGGAAATAAATTTCGAAATTGTTATTCGCGGACGAACGGGCTACCCGAAGATGTCCTTCACCTTGCCTAACAAAGTCCGCCGCTGTGGCTTATTTTCCACACGCGTCATCCCTTCCAACTCTTGCAACAACTCGCGTTGACGCTTGTTGAGCTTGCCCGGAGTCTGCACGCGCACCTCGACAAACAGATCTCCTTTGCCGTGACCATTCAGCACTGGCACGCCTTTGCCCCGGATTCGCATTGTGGTTCCTGACTGGGTCCCGTCCGGCACTTTCAGCGTGTGTTCGCCTTCAAGCGTTGGCACTTGAATTTCTGTCCCTAGCGCCGCCTGGGCAAATGAAATCGGAATTACACAGTGCAGGTCGTTGCCTTCGCGCTCGAAAAACGGATGTTCTTTCACGTGCAACACAACATAAAGGTCGCCCGCCGGCCCGCCGTGACCCCCGGCTTCGCCGAACCCGGAAAAACGAATGCGCGTTCCGTCTTCGACTCCCGCCGGGACTTTTGCGTCCACCGTTCTCTGACGCAGCACGCGGCCTTCGCCCTTGCATTTGGCACACGGATCGGTGATCACGCTGCCCGCGCCCTGGCAAGTGGGACAAGTGCGAGCCATGCTGAAGAATCCTTGCTGATAGCGAACCTGGCCGCGTCCCCCGCATGATCGGCAAGGAACCGGAGCCTTGCCTGGAGCAGCACCAGAGCCGCGGCACTCCTGGCAAGTCTCGTGGCGACGAACCGTAACGCTGGTCTCCGTGCCAAAAACAGCCTCTTCGAATTCCAGCGTGACATCTTCCCGCAGATCGGGACCACGCTGGGCGCGGCTGCCCCGCCGCGAACCGCCGCCGAAAAGATCTCCGAAACCGAAAAAGTCCCCGAAGATCTCGCTAACGTCCTGGAAAACCGTGGGGTCGAATCCGCCCGATCCTCCACTGCTCACGGCAGCATGCCCGAAGCGATCGTATGCGGCCCGTTTGTCGGCGTCCGCCAGGATCGCGTAGGCTTCGCTGCACTCCTTAAATCTTTCTTCCGCGTCGGGATTATTCGGATTGCGGTCAGGGTGAAACTGCAGCGCCAGTTTGCGATAGGCGCTCTTGATCTCCTGCTCGCCGGCTTCACGGGCAACCCCGAGCACTTCGTAGTAGTCGCGTTTTACGTTGCTGGCCAGAATGGTTTCAAGTCCTTTCAGATTTTCGGTGGGTTAGTGCTTCGGGTTGCGCGCAACTTTTACCATCGACGGGCGCAGCAGGCGATCCTTCAACTTGTAGCCGCGCTGCAGTTCTTCCAGTATTTGATGATCCGCGGCGGCGGTTGTATCCACCATCTCGATCGCCTCGTGAAGGTGAGGGTCGAAGGTTTCACCTTTTGCCGGGATGGCGCGGAGGCCAAGTTTCAAGAGTGCATCCTGCAATTGCTTGTAGATGAGCTCAACTCCGCTGTGGAACTCGGATCGCTCTGCCGCACCGATTTGCAACGCGCGTTCGAAGCTGTCGAGGATCGGCAGCAACGCCTTAATCGCGTCCGCCAATGCATATTCGCGGAAGTCCTGCTGCTCTCGGGCTGTGCGCTTGCGGACGTTCTCGAATTCAGCCTGCAGACGCGCCAAGCGATCGATGAGCGTGTCCCGCTCTACCCTGAGTTTCTGTACCTCACTGCTATCGGTTGAGACTCGAGAGTCAATGGTTACGGCATCGCCTTCCGCATTCTCAGCGGCGGGCAATTCGTGTTCCGCATCGAGTTCTTGAGGATCTACTTCTGATTTTCCGTTTGTTCTTGCCATAAACTTTTCACTCGAGCTACTTACTCAGACTCGTTCAAGATTTTGTCGAACAGGCGGGCAATATAAGAAACCGCCGTCATCGTGTGTTCATAGTCAATTCTAGTCGGCCCGATGACCGCGAGCGACCCCATCACTTCGCCGCCTACTCGCGCGGGCGCACCAATGAGCACGAAATTACGCATGGAAGGCAACGTTTGGTCGAGTCCGATCACCACTCGCACTGCCTCCTGCTTGGCATCGAGATACGCCCCGAGCAGCCCGACAATTTTCTGTTTCTCTTCCAGCGTCTTCAACAATTCCTGCAAGCGCTCTCGGTCCTGCTCTCCCGCCACAAGATTGGCCGCGCCTTCCACGTAAACCGTCTGCGCGCCATCGTCCGCCGCCAGCGCACCTTGCTTGTACAGTTGCTCGACGGAACTCATCAGGCGATCGTATTCACTGCGTTCCTGCTCGAGGCGCCTTGCCAGCTCGATCCGCATCGCCTCCATTGTCCAGCCGCGGAAGTTCTCGTTGAGAAACCGCGCCGCCGCGTCGAGATCGGCTTGCGGAAGGTCCAAGCGCAGCACGCGGTCGCGCACCAGTCCCGACCGCGTCACCAGCACCGCCAGCACCTTCTGATCGCCGAGCCGGGAAAAATAAACGTGCTCCAGCGCGTTCTTGGGTCCGCCGACAGCCACTGCGACCCCGACATTGCGCGAGATCAGCGAGAGCACATGCGAGGTGCGCTCCATGAACTCCTGCACGTCGGAGACTCCGTGAAACGACTCCTGAATAATATTCTCATCGCTATTCGAGAGCCGCGCCTTGCCCGAAAGTTGCTCGACGTAATACCGATAAGCCTCGGTGCTCGGCACCCGTCCGGCCGACGTATGCGGCTGCTCCAGAAAGCCCGAGTCCGCCAGATCCGACATTACATTGCGAATCGTCGCCGGACTCAGCCCCTCCCGGTTGCCGCGCGCAAGTGTGCGCGATCCGACCGGCTCGCCCGTGGCAATAAAAGTCTCCACAATCGCGGTGAGGATTTCGCGCTCGCGCTCGCCTATGGGTGGTCCCGGAGGCATACACTCCCTTGTATCATATTGAGCTGATGGGGCCAGCCGGCTTCTACGCTACTCGTAGCTAACTTATGTAGATGCAACACTTACGTCGCACGATGCAAAACACCCAGCTTGATTCTAGGAAGCATGGCGAGACCTGTCAAGGAGCGCCTGAAACTGACCCAACGTCCAGTTCTCGCGCCGATAGACTTTTCCCCCTCGCTGCCCAAGGTTCAGTTTCCGAGGTTCAGATTCATGACATGGACTGAACACCCCTTTGCGGCAGGGTGGAGGCGAGAACGCACAAGCCACCAACGTCCATCACTCGGTCAGATTGTAGATCAATCCATACGGATCTTGGACGTAGCACCGCGGAAAATCGGGTTCGTCCTTAACTACCCGGCAACCCTTTTTCTTAAGTCTCCCTCTGGCCCGCTTAACGCTTTTGACCGTGACCTCAAGAACCGGTCCAAGCGCCGGACCACGCTCAATGAAGAAATTAATGTTCTTTCCGTGAAGGCTGATCATGTCCGGCTTCTTATGCGTGATCTTAAAACCAAGTTCCTTCACGTAGAAGTTGGCCGCCTTCATCGGATCTTTCGCCTGAATCAAAATATCCGTACCAAATGCGTTCGCCATAACGCTCCATTCTAACCCCCGCATGCAAAAGGGTGCCCCATTCTTCCGCGTTCTTTGCGGAAGGGTGGGAGACGAAAATGCAGAAGTCCAGGCGCCCAAATTCGGAGTCCTGTTCCTAACTGTCGCCCCGGCAGTCTTTCTGTCTACAAAATATTATCTTGAACCTGGCCTAATCCCGTGTTTTCATGCAAACACTGCCGAACGTAATATCTGGGAGGTCAATCATGATCGACGGAATAGATCCGAACGTGCGAGCTCATGCTTCGACCCGCAGACAAGTCGTCGTCGGAGTTGCCATGGCGTTTGGCAGTCTGGCCGCCGGAAGCGAGGTCTGGGCGAAAACTCAGCAGCAGATGCAGGAAGCGCCCATCACCGCAGCCAACCGCACGCGCACCTCTCTTCACCAGGAAGTTGATTTCAAGGCGAGTCCTCAGCGCATTTATGAAATCCTCCTCGATTCGAAGCAGTTCGCCGCGTTTACCGGCATGCCCGCCGAGATCGATCCGAAAGCAGGCGGAGCATTTTCCATGTTCGGCGGCCTGATCGTCGGACGAAATATAGAACTGCTTCCCAACCAGCGGATCGTCCAGGCTTGGCGCCCCACGCATTGGGACCCCGGCGTTTACTCGATCGTCAAGTTTGAAATGAAACCCCAGGCCTCCGAAACCATAATCGTTCTCGATCACACTGGGTTTCCCGAGGGCGAATTCGACCACCTAGACCCCGGTTGGAAATTGAGATATTGGGATCCGCTAAGAAAATATCTAGGGTGAAGAAACTTCCTCCGCAGGACATTATCCTAGTCACATCCCACATGCACACAAATTCCCATATCGCCGTAATCGGTGCCGGCGCGTTCGGGGGATGGACCGCTTTGTATCTGCGACGGCGCGGCGCGAAAGTCACTCTGATCGACGCCTGGGGGCCGGGCAACTCGCGATCCTCTTCTGGCGGTGAAACTCGCATCATCCGCGGGACCTACGGTCCGAACCAACCTTACACAAAAATGGCCGCTCGCGCCTTGCGATTGTGGACGGAACACGAAACCCGCTGGGCACGCCATTTTTTTCATCGCACCGGCGTTTTGTGGATGGCGACATCCGAGAACGATCAGTACGAACGCAGTTCACTGCCAATGTTGCGTGAAGCCGGCATCGCATATGAGGAATTATCCGGACGCGAAGTCGGCAAACGCTGGCCCCAGATCAATGTTGAAGACGTGCGCTGGGCGATCTATGAATCCGAGAGTGGTTTCCTCGCCGCGCGCACGGCGTGCCAGGCGGTCGTGGAAGGATTTTTGTCCGAAGGGGGCGAGTACAAACAAGTCGCCGTCTTACCGCGCGATCTGGAAACCGGAATCCACAACGGCCTGATGCTTTCGGACGGCTCCCGGCTGACAGCCGACCGATACGTCTTCGCCTGCGGTCCGTGGCTAGGCCAACTCTTCCCGGAAACCATCGGCGCCCGCATTCGCCCCACGAAGCAGGATGTGTTTTTCTTCGGTGCACCTGCCGGAGACGATCGCTTTGCGGAGCCGAACCTGCCGGTCTGGGCCGACAATCGCGACCGGTTTATTTATGGCATTCCAGCCGCGGATGGTCGCGGATTCAAGGTTGCCGACGACACGCGAGGACCAGACTTCGATCCGACGTCCGGAGAACGAACGGTGAGCGAGCCAGGACTGAAGGCAACTCGCGATTACCTCGCCTTCCGCTTTCCTGCGATGAAAGACGCGCCGCTGATCGAGACCCGCGTCTGCCAATACGAGAACAGCCCAGACAATCATCTGATCATCGATCGGCATCCCAATTCAGACAATGTCTGGCTGGTAGGAGGCGGCTCAGGCCACGGCTTCAAGCACGGCCCAGCCTTGGGTGAAATGGTCTCCGAGTGGGTGATTGAAAACAAAAATCCAGGTCCGATATTTCAGTTGTCGCGCTTCGGGAAGTAAAGCACTCGAGCTTATTCGACCCATGGATTGACCAGGGGAACGGAGACGTCATCGAAGTGCGCTGTATTGCGAGTCGCCAGCGTCGCATGTTGAGCGAGCACGATGCCGGCGATCATCGTGTCGCGAAGTTCGCCCGGTCGGCCTGTCTTGTGCCGGGACGCCATCAGATCACCAGCCTGGTGTGCGGCAGTTGCGTCGAAAGGAACCACTCGCTGGTCCATAGTTTCTAGCACTCTTTCAAATGCCTGTATCAATACGGAACGCCGTTTTCCAGCAGCCATGATCTGCAGCCCAAACCGGACTTCGAGGATCGTCACGGAAGTTGTCCAGATGGACGTTCGAGGCCGCCGGTCAAGCCAAGCAATAACATTCTGATCGGGCGTTACGTGCATCAGCGCCGAAAGCACATTCGTGTCCAGAATAATCATTCGTCGAATGAAGGAGGCTTGATCTCGTGACCGCGAAGTTCTGGAATGTCGGAGTCGAGACCAGCGTTGGCAAACAGCGCGGATATTTCCGTACCCAGTCCTCCCGCGGGAACATCTCGTTCGTTGACCGCATTTCGCAGAATATCCCGCACCTCTTCTTCCATGCTCCGACCATTCCTCCTGGCGCGGCGTTGCAGTCGATCCTTAACGCCGTTCTCCACATTCCGAACAACAAATTGCGCCACGGTGTTCTCCCGATGATGAAACTGATATCATGATATCACGACCAAGAAGAGAAAGCAAGGAGCCTAGTCATCTCGATGAAAACGAGCACGTTACAAGCAAAGAGTCCGCAACGCACTATTGAATCTGGATGACGCTCTCGCCTGCACTCGCTTTAATTTCGTCTACACGCGCAATGACCTTCCGAGCAAAATCATAGAGTGATTTGGCGTGGGGAGAGCTTTCGCCCTCGAGGACCGTGGGCTTGCCGCTGTCTCCTGCTTTGCGTATGTCGGGATCGAGTTGGATGTTTCCCAGAAACGCGACGTCGAACTGCTTTGCCGTCTTCTCTGCGCCGCCGCGAGAAAAAATATCGATCTCATGATTGCAGTGCGGGCACACGAAGTAGCTCATGTTCTCCACCATGCCTACGATGTCCACTTTCATCTGGCGAAACATTTCGATGGCTTTGCGCGCGTCCTGCAACGAAACATCCGACGGAGTTGAAACAACGATTGCGCCAGTGAGCGGCACGGTCTGAATGAGCGAGAGGGAAACGTCTCCCGTGCCAGGCGGCAGATCCACGACGAGGTAATCGAGCTGCCCCCACACGACCGAGCCCAGAAACTGCTTGATGATGGAGTGCAGCATCGGCCCGCGCCAGATGAGCGGCTTGTCTCCGGGATTGAGCAGGCCGACGGAGATTACCTTCAGTCCGTGAGCCTCGATCGGCTCGATGCGATTGTCTCCGAGCACTTTCGGTTGAACGCCAGTGCCGAGCATGAGCGGAACATTCGGACCATAAACATCAGCATCAAGCAGACCAACTCTGTGCCCAAGCTTGGCCATGGCGAGCGCCAAATTTACGGCGAGCGTAGTCTTTCCGACTCCGCCCTTGCCCGAACCAACCGCGACAATCGTTTCGACGCCGGGGAGAGGCTGCGGGCCTTGCGGCGGTTGTCCGAGACGAGGAGACATGGGTGTATTCAAGAAATCACCTTCCGATAGGCGGTCAGATGGGGCCGAGCCTACGTTTCAATTATACAGGCGCTACTTTGCCGTAATAATCTGGCTCAGCACATCCGGCTTGGATTCGTCCCGCGCCAAATGTGGATATCGTTCTCCACCGTGATAGTCAAGTTTGTAAATCTTGTAGTAATCGGTGTTCTCAACCAGCAACTCGAGCGGGTCGGAGCTGTTCTTTTCAGTCCTCAGCGCGTCGCTCAGGTTTTCTGGTGAGAAGCGATGTCCATTCACCGCCACCACTCTCATCCCGGGTCCGATCCCCGCCTTCGCCGCCGGCATGCCTTCGACAGTGTCGATGATCTTCCCGCTCTCGTCCAGCAGGAGCCCAATCGAGTATTTCGCGTTGATCTCATTCTCCTCGCGCTTGCGCGCCTTCACCAGTTCCGACGGAGTCTCGTCATAAACCAATTTCCATCCGCTTCGCTCGATGCCGGTAAGGGGCGCGCCGGGCCCGTGGTTGGTAAGCCGTTCCGTCCAGAATCCGCGCCAGTCGTAGGGAGTCACCTGATTCAGAGTATTCACTACGTCATCGAAAGTGTAGGTTTTCACTTCTGGCGGCCCGCTTTGCCCGCCGTGGAAGAGATGGCAGAAATCGTCCATCGACTTCTGGCCGTGAGTCTGTTCACGGATGATCGTATCCACCCACAACCAGTTCAGAACATCTTCGTCGTAATAATCTACTTCCCTTCGCCAGGATTCCCACTGGGGTGGGGCACCCTGCATGGAGGGAACGCCGTCCGCTGTATCTTGAAGATTGCGCCAGGTGCGGCCGGGAACATGATCCAGGCGGGCCGCCATAAAAGCCAGATTGTCGCGGAACTGATCGGGGGTTCGGATGCCGCTACGGGCGCCCAGCGTATCCCCAAGATACGAGGTCAGTCCTTCGTACACCCAGAGCAGGTCATCCTGCATAGGCTTTTCATAATCCGGAGTTGCCAGGTCGGCTGGACGGCGGTATTTTCCGTTCCAGGAGTGAACATATTCGTGCGAGAGCAATCCAGATGCTAGAAGACGCGGATCAGTGTCAACCAGGGAGCGCTCCGAACTCCGGCTGTCATTTGATTCATGATGCTCCAGCCCGAAGTGCGCCACATGATTGCTCAGGCTGTAAAGAAAATGGTAATCGCGAAAGTGCTGTGCTCCGAAAAGCTTCAAGGCTTGATCGGTCAGGGTTTTGTAATGGTCGAGTTCGTCTTGCGGGGCGTCCAGATCCCCGGGGCTGTCTGCGGCGATATCCATTTCTTGACGCGGGTTCTCGCTTAAGGGCACCACGCGAAGATATTCGCCAGCGATCACTGGAGAATCCACCAGCGTGGTCAGTGAGACGGGATTGAATTTCAGGTTGGCTCCGGCTTGCGAAGCGACAGGTAGCGGCGTGCCAAACTTCCAGCCGTCGGGTAGACGCAGGTTGGCCTGGTACGTGAGTTCATCCGTGGTCCATCCCGCGGGATACAGCAGGACCGTGTTCCAGCTCAATACTGTCATCTTGTCGGTCGCGGATTCGCCGCCGGTGAAGATCCCTTCGTCCTTGCCGGTGGGCGAGATAAAGTCCAACGACGCGCTGACCTCAGTAGTCCCAGCCGGCACTTCGATGTGGAACGTCCATCCGTCGAGCAGGTCACGCCGCCATTTCAATGTCTGTCCATTGGCGGTGAACTTCAGTCCCGCCAAGTCCTGGATCGGCCCGGTGGGGCCGTGTTCGCCCGGAATCCATTTCGGATAGTAGAGAGTGAGCGTGCCCGGAGCGGCCGGGATCGTCAGTTGTGCGTGGAAGATCTTGCGCGGGGCGTCGCTGGCATCGACGGACACGGTGATTGTCGGCGGTACTGACTTTGGGGCCGGCTTGTTTTTCTGCGCCATGACTGGCATCGCGATTGCGCAAACCAAAATTAGAAACAGCATAAGACGGCGAGAAGTCATGTGGCTCCTTTGGATAGGACAGTTCACAACATTTCAAAAAGACAAATGACTATAACAGTGGAGTGTGAGTGTCGTCACGCATGGGCTTGCAAGCGGCGCTTTGCTATGATCTCCCCGTGCCCTCCCATACTCACCGCGGCAGATTTATTACATTTGAAGGGCTCGACGGATGTGGGAAGAGCACTCAGTTGGCGAAACTGGCCGCGGTCTTGCGTGCGCAGGGACTGGCCGTGGTCGTGACGCGAGAACCGGGTGGCACGCCCACCGGAGAACAAATTCGCCGCCTTCTGCTGGATACGAAAACGTCCTCGCTGGCTCCGCTGGCTGAGTTGGCCTTGATGTTTGCTGCGCGGGCGCAGCACATCGCCGAGGTCATTCAACCGGCGCTTGCCCAAGGTCGAGTCGTGCTCTGTGATCGCTTCACGGATTCGACGGAGGCGTACCAGGGCGGCGGTCGCAAACTGGGCGGCGAAGCTGTACTGGCTCTGCATCGAATTTTGTGTGTTGGTCTGCAGCCTGAACTCACAATTTTGATGGATTCCGACGCAGCCGCTAGCGTGGATCGCGCCCGGCGCCGTAACCGATCGCACGCTTCCAAGAATGGGCGGGGGAAAAGCGATGAGAATCGTTTTGAGCTGGAGAGCCGTGCCTTCTTTGGACGAGTGCGCAGCGCGTATCTTGCGATCGCGAAGCGCGAGGCGCAGCGCGTGGTGGTCGTAGACGCGCGTGGAACTCCTGATGAGACTCACAGACAAATCGTGGATGTCGTGCGGCGAAGATTGAAACTGCCGGGGAAAATAATGTTGAGTGCTTGAACGGTTCGGGTTCTTTGCCTTATCAGACCTTCCTTGTCCAAAGTCACTTGCCAGTTCTCGGTTCTCAGTTTGTTTCTCAGAAGCCGTGGAGACAGTCGCAGCCCCCAGGCATTATCCTGATATGGCTCTCATGCCCATTTCTGATTTCTACGGCAATTCGGAAATTGTGCGGCAGTTGCGCGATATGCTGGCGCACGGCCGCTTCCCTCAGGCCGTGATTCTGGCCGGACCGGCTGGTTCGGGCAAGTACACGCTGGCTTTGATGCTTGCCAAAGCCATGAATTGTCTTTCACCAACCGCCACGAACGGCCTGCCCGATTTTTGTGGGAAGTGCTCAAACTGCGTTCGTATTGCGCAGGCAGAAGATCTCGACGCCCGTTTCGCCGAGGCTGTCGAGGCCCGCGAGGGTCTGCGTGAGACCGACAAGAAAGATACTCGCCTTTTCGTTCAGACGCATCCCGACGTGTTGGTGATTCCGCCCGATCCCCCGCAGATGATGATCAAGGTCGATCAGGTGCGGCGGGTGATTGAAACCATCTATTACCGGCCCGGCGATGCCAGGGAGCGAGTTTACATTTTCACCGACTCCGCTTTTATGAAAGAGGCAGCGAACTCATTGCTGAAAGTGCTCGAAGAACCGCCCGAGTTTGCCACCATCTTCTTGTTGACGGAAAATGCTGGCGAGTTATTGCCGACGATCCGGTCCCGGTCCATGGTAGTTACGCTCAACGCGCTTCCTGCTGACGAAATCGAAGAGTATCTCGCGAAGAATCGGCCCGATTGGAACCCGAAACAGCGTGCGCTGCTGGCCCGTCTTTCGGAAGGCGCTGTCGGCCGCGCGCGCAGCTTTGATCTTGCTGCTTACACTGCGGCACGGGCGCATGCTCTCGCCATTCTCGGTTCCGCTCTGCGCGCCAGCGATCACAGCGAGCTTTTCAAAATCACCGAGACCTATCGCGCCGGAGCCGAGGGTCGCGAAAAAACAGAGAAGCTGCTGCGCGCGCTCTACTCTCTACTGCAAGACTTGACGTTCTTGAATTCGCGGACGCCGGAGCTGGTTCGCAACACCGATATTCAGTCCGAACTGAAAGCGCTGGCAGAATCGACGGACTTCGAATGGATTGCTCTCGCTTCCGACCGCCTCGCGGAAGTCGAGCGCGGAATGCGCCGCAACCTGTTGCGGTCGCTGTCACTCGACGCGTTGGCCCTGCAGCTGGAACGTCGCTAAGAGGCGAGACTTGCGGCACCGGCACCCTTGAAGAGCAGAAAGTAGCTGGAAAACCGGGTAGGCCCGGACAATCATCCCGTAAACTGATCTTGTGGACCTAACTTCCATACTGCGCAATTTAGTTGTCCTCGGACTGGCCACCGTCATCGCAAGCGCCAAACCTGCGCCCGATGTTCACGCCACCGCGCGGGCCGTCGATGAGCGGTACAACCATTTGCACTCCCTGCAGGCTGACTTCACCGAGATTTACCGGGGAGCCGGAATGGAACGCACTGAATCGGGAACACTTTGGTTAAAAAAACCTGGCAAGATGCGTTGGGAGTACCGTTCTCCCAGAGATAAGCTGTTCCTGAGCGACGGCAAGGACGCGTGGTTTTACGTCCCGGGCGCGCGCCAGGTGCAGCGGACGGCGGTTAAGAAGCTCGACGATTTGCGCTCTCCATTGGCCTTTCTTCTGGGTAAGACGCGGTTGGAGAAGGAATTGCAAGGTTTGAGCTTGGCGCCGGATATCGCTCCGTTGGCGGCGGACGATGTTGTTCTGAGGGGGGTTCCGAAGAGCTTGGCGGACCGTGTCAGCCAGGTTTTGCTTGAGATCACGCCCGAGCGCTGGATTAGCAAAATATTAATAGAAGAAGTGGACGGATCGGTCACGGAATATCGCTTTACTAATCAGAGGGAGAATGTGACCGTGCCCGATCAGAAGTTTCAGTTTTCGGTTCCGGATGGGGTTGAGGTGATTGACGGCGAGTTGGGACAATGAGGCCTCAAACCCCCGACGGCTAGAACCGGTGGATTGACGGGTTCTTGCGCCATATCCTGATACGCGCCGTGAGCTTCCAGCACTATCAGGATATGAGTGTAAGCAATTGTTTTCAGAGTGTTGCGACGAATCTGACTGGGTTGCAGACGGCTGGCTCCAAAGCATTACTCCGGAGATGGTTTGACCGCCAAATAATGAATAGCTGACGGCTGGGAATGCTAGACTGAGGTGGGCAACGGTAGACCAAGAGCAACATGGCCGAATTCGTAGTCAAAATCGCGGACGAGCGCGGGAACCTGTTGGAGCAGGTCGAGAACGGCTACTCCGAGGCCGAAGTTCGCGACCGCTTCGTGCAGCAAGGTTTCCTGGTCTATTGGGTCAAGCCTCGAGGCGTATTTTCCGGCGGATTTGGACGGCGGGGCAAGGTCAAGCAAGGGCAGTTTCTTATCTTCAATTCGCAATTCCTTACCTTGATCAAAGCCGGACTGCCGATTTTGAATTCTTTGGATTTGCTGATCAAACGGCAGCGGGATCCCTATCTCCAAAGCCTGTTGCAGAACGTTCGCGACCGGGTCAAAGCCGGAGAATTGCTTTCCGACGCTTTTTCCGGGCAGGGTGCGTTTCCAAAAATCTACACCAGCACGCTGATGGCGGGCGAAAAGAGCGGCAACATGGAAGAGGTGCTCTCGCGCTACATAGCCTTCCAGAAAATGGCGCTGACCTTCAAGAAGAAATTGGCAGTGTCGCTGGTGTATCCGACTCTGCTGGTGGCCGTGGTTACGATCATGCTGGTGTTCCTGGTGACGTATGTAGTGCCGCAGTTCGCAAAGCTCTATCAGGATATGGGCGCGCAGCTGCCGGTCATCACTCTGATCATGCTGAACATCGGGAACCACGCGCAAAGATATTTTCCGCTGTTCACGATTGCGGTCGTGGTCACCGGGCTGGCCTTCTGGCAGTGGAAGAAAACCGATCGCGGGGCGGAACGCATCGACCGTCTGATTCTGGCTCTGCCCTTGCTCGGCGAAATATGGCTGAAGTATCAGGTGTCGAACTTCTCCCGCATGCTTTCAACCCTTCTGGCAGGAGGCATGCCGCTGGTGCCGTCGCTGCAGACCGCGGGTGCTTCCATGAGCAGCCGACGCATCCTCAACGGCATTTCCGATGCCGCCATCCGGGTACGCGAAGGCCAACCGCTGGCCAAGAGCCTGGAAGAGCAAAAGATGTTTCCCGAGTTGTCGGTGGAGATGATCGAAGTGGGAGAATCCACCGGAGCCCTGCCGGCAATGTTGAACTCGGTGGCGGAGTTTTATGAGGAAGACGTGCAGAACGCGCTGGGAGCCTCTATGGCTTTGATCGAGCCAGTCATCCTCATTTTCATGGCAGTGATCGTGGGCGGAATACTGATCTCGCTGTATTTGCCGATCTTCACTTTGGGATCTACGATTCACTAGATTTACTAGACGAGAAATATGGCCCTGAGCCTGTGTAGGTAGGTTGAGAAAATGGCAACGACAACCGAAAACAAAACAGTATTCGTGGGCGGGAACGGAAGCGCAGCACCCGGCACCCACAGCGAGGAACTGGAAAAGGCGCAGGATATCGCGCGGCGCTATCGCTGCCAGTTCGTCGACCTGCATAACTTCAATCTTCACCACGATCTTTTCAAGACCATTCCCGTTCACTTGATGTTCCGCTACAACTTCGTCCCGCTCGAAGAGACGGAAGACGGCCGGCTTGCGATTGCGATCGCCGATCCCAGCCAGTTGATGATGATCGACGAAATCAGCTTGCTCTTGGGCAAGCGCATCGTCACCAAAGTGTCGACCCTGGCGCAGATCACCGAGATCCTGAAGAAGACGGAACAGTCCAAGCGCGTTCTCGAAGACGCGAGCGAAGGCTTTGCCCTGGATGTAATCCGGGAAGATGAGGGCGGCAGCGAAGAGAGCATCTCGATCGACCGGCTGGCCACGCAGCAAGGCGACATCAGCCCCATCATTCGTCTGGTCGATACCACCATCTTCACCGCGCTGCAGCGGCGCGCCAGTGACATTCACATCGAAACCCGCGACGATTCGGTGTGCATCAAGTTCCGTATCGATGGTGTGCTTACCCAAGCCATGCCGCCCATCGCAAAGGAGCATCACTCGACCATCATTTCGCGTATCAAAGTGATGAGCGAGTTGGACATCTCCGAACGCCGGGTTCCGCAGGACGGCCGCTTCCGCGTGCGTTATGGCAGTCCCGAACGGCCTATCGACTTCCGCGTTTCGATCATGCCGTCCATTCACGGCGAGGATGCCGTGCTCCGCGTGCTCGACAAAGAATCGATGAGCGAGAAGTTCCACAAACTCACTCTCGACGTTGTGGGCTTCGACGAAGATGACTTGCGGAAATTCCGCCGCTACATCAAGGAACCCTACGGCATGGTGTTGGTCACGGGACCAACCGGAAGCGGCAAAACCACGACCCTGTACGCGGCTGTGAGCGAAATCAAAACTGACGAAGACAAAATCATCACCATTGAAGATCCGGTTGAATACCAGATTCGCGGCATCACGCAGATTCCGGTCAACGAGAAGAAAGGTCTGACCTTTGCTCGCGGACTGCGATCCATTCTGCGTCACGATCCCGACAAGATCATGGTCGGCGAAATTCGCGACACGGAAACGGCGCAGATTGCGATTCAATCCGCCCTTACCGGTCACCTGGTTTTCACCACTGTCCACGCCAACAACGTGGTCGACGTCATCGGGCGCTTCCTCAACATGGGCGTCGAGCCCTACAACTTCGTCTCTGCGTTGAACTGCATTCTGGCGCAGCGGCTGGTGCGATTGATCTGTGAATCCTGTCGCACGGCAACGCACTATACTCCGGAAGTGATGGAGGCTAGTGGTCTCGATCCCAAGACCTGGTCCGAGGTCAATTTCTACGAAGGACAAGGCTGCATAGAATGTGCCGGGACGGGTTTCCGCGGGCGAACTGCCATCCACGAGTTGCTCGATTTGAGCGACCGCATCCGCGAGATGATTCTGCTGAAGAAGCCAACTTCCGAGATCCGACGAGCTGCCCGCGACGAGGGCATGCGCTTCCTACGTGAGTCCGCCCTGGACAAGGTTAGAATCGGGCTGACCACGTTGAAAGAGATTAACAAGGTCACCTTCATCGAAAGCATGCGATAGGGATCGCCAGGCGGTTGACCTTTCGGTCAATGCCTCTGGTGCTCTTCCAGCTATTGCATTTATGAGCGGGTCAGCGGTCTACTTGTATAAGCGACCTCGTAAATTATTGTGGGAGGGCGCGGCTTCAGCCGTCCCGCTCACGGCCAAAGGAATGCGGGCTTTAGCCCCTGATGGATCCCGTAGTTGTTTTGTGAACGGCTTGTAGTCGCTGTAGGGATTACTTTCGGTAATGCGTCCTAATTTCAATTCGACTTCGAAACCGAAGCTGGCCTGCGAAATCGCGGCCGATCGGGTGCTTGCTGGACGAGTCTCGGACCGAGGCCACATGGTCGAGACCTGCGCCACGGGAGAGCTGCCCAAGGGCAGCGTCGTTCCCGACCTGCTCGAAACCAATGTGCGCGAGCGTAAAGGTGTTTTCGACGCCATCCAGCAGACGCTGGGCAGCGTAAGCAGCCGGTCGCGGGATGTCATTGCCGTTCTGCCCGACGCCGCCGTCCGCGTAATGCTGCTGGATTTCGAGACTCTTCCTTCCAACCACGCCGAGGCCGAGAGTGTGGTGCGTTTCCGCCTGAAGAAGTCGCTCCCTTTCGATCTCGACAAGGCCAAGATTTCCTATCATGCGCAGCCAGCCACGAGCGGGCTAAGGGTCGTGGCGGCAGTAGCTCTGAGCAGCGTGATCGAAGACTATGAATCCGTGTTCCGCGAGGCGGGATACAGCCCCGGCATCGTGTTGCCTTCGATGCTGGCTGCGCTGGGTGCGGCCAACGCAGACCGCCCGACGCTGGTTGTAAAAGTCGACGCACGCACCACCAGCATCGCTATTCTCGATAAGAATCAGTTGTTGCTCTTTCGAACTTTGGAAAATCCTCGTGGGGCAACCATTAGCGGAGAGCAACTGGCGGAAGAGGTTTATCCCTCGGTAGTATTTTTCCAGGATACTTACCATCTGAATATTGAACACATTTTCATCGCCGGTTTGTCGGACGCAGGGGGAGCCGTCCCCGCGCTTCGCGCGCAGACTGGCGCGGAAGTTACGGAATTGGTCGGAGATTCGCAATTGCCTACAGGCGTAGGTTCGATCCCGAAATGGAGAATGGCGGGGGTGGTCGGAGCCCTGCTCTCATAAATGCGCGTCGATATCAATCTCGCGAGTCAGCCTTACGAGGATGCGCGGCTCTTTTGGCTGCGCTGGGGCGGAGGACTGGTTGCGCTCGGCATTCTGACTCTGCTGCTGCTCATCATCACGGTCAATGGATGGATTGGCGCGCGCAAAGACCGGCAACTGATCAGACAATACGAAGCCCAGAGCGCGGCCCGCGACAAGGAGAAAGCGGACGCGGTAGCGTTATTGAACCTGCCCCAGAATAGCAGCACGCGGGACCGGTCCCAGTTTCTCAACGACCTCTTCCAGCGAAAATCTTTTTCCTGGACCAAGGCTTTCGAAAACCTGGAACAGATGATGCCTCCGCGGGTGCACGTGGTGTCGATGCGTCCCGAACTAGGGCCGGATAACGAGTTGGAGATCAAACTTATCGTAGCTGGGGATTCCCGCGATCACGCTTTAGACCTGGTGAGCAAAATGGAGGCTTCGCAACACTTCCAGGACACCCATATCGAAGAGGAGAGTTCTAGTCCTGGCAACGCATCTATTAGTGGGGACACAGTACAGTTCCACATCACCGCGTTTTACGTGCCTGAGATTGGAAGCAGCACTCCCGGAGGCGCGCAGTAAATGCCAGACCTCAAAGACACCCGGCGAAAAGTGAAGATCGCGCTAGCCGCCTTGGCGGCGGTGGATGTGATCGCAATCGCAGTGTTTTTTTCTCCCTTGATCGGATCCGAAGCGTCGAGACGCGAACAGCTCGATCAGGCTTGGAAGGAATTGCAGCAGAAGACGCGAGAGGTCGAACCGCTGCGTGGCCTGGACAAGAAGATTCCTGTCGCCCGCAAACAGATTGCCGACTTCTATGCGCAACGGCTGCCCTCGCAGGACTCTGCGATTTCGGCCGATCTCGGCAAGGTCGCGTCGCAGACCGGAGTCAGAATCGAAAACATTAAGTACGCGATGAAGGATCCGGAAGCTGTGGGAGTGCGGCGCGTGCAGATCGAAGCCGATCTCGCCGGGGATTATCTGCAATTGGTGCGTTTCGTTAACGCGCTGGAGCGCAACCAACTGTTTTTCCTGGTGGACAGCGTGGTGCTCGGTGGAGAACAAAACGGCGTGGTCAAGCTGCAACTTAAGCTGGAGACTTATCTGAAGACGGGTGCCGCCTAAGTGAAACTCGGAGCGGAAAATCGGACCAAGCTGATTGCGGCCGTCGTGCTGATGGTGATTGCCGTCGCCGCGTTCCTTTTCAATTCTGGAGGTTCGGCTCCGAAAGCCGTAACCCCGGTGCCTCCAATTCCCACGCTTACTCCGGCTGCGACTTCTCGACCCGCAGGCACAGGCCGGACGGGCAAAGGTCGCGGTAAGAAGGCCAGCGCGGCGTCCCGTTCGCTCGATCCCACCTTGCGATATGACTGGCTGAAAGCCAGCGAAGATACGAACTATGAAGGAAACGGACGAAACATCTTCCTGGCCCAGGCCGAGATTCCAAAGCCGGTGGCGCCGGCACAGACGCCGGAGCAAATAGAGGCGGCAAAAGGCCCTCCACCTCCACCGCCTCCGCCGCCCATCAACCTGAAGTTCTTCGGGTTCGCCAGCAAGCCGGGCGAAGCCAAGAAGATTTTTCTGTCCGAGGGCGAAGACGTCTTCATCGCATCTGAAGGAGACGTCGTGAATCGGCATTACAAAGTGTTGCGCATCTCCCCCACCTCGGTGGAAATAGAAGACGTGCTCAACAACAACCGCCAGAGTATTCCGCTGACTCTGGGATGAGTACAATTTTACAAATCCCCATGATGCTGTGCCCGCGAAAATCCGTCCGCCCCTCCGAGCGCGGATACATTCTGATCACCCTCATACTCTTTGTCGCGCTGGTTGCCATTGCCGCGCTGGTCATGGCCCCGCTCTTCACCTTCCAGATGAAACGCGATCGTGAAGAAGAGCTGATTCATCGGGGAACCCAGTACTCGCGGGCGATGAAACATTTCGTCAAGAAATTCGGCCGTTATCCGACTCGCATCGAGGAACTGGAAGACACCAACAATATTCGCTTTTTGCGCCGGCGCTACAAAGATCCCATCACCGGAAAAGATTTCAAGATCCTTCACATGGGCGACGTCCAAATGTCGTTTGGAGCGGGGCTTCCGGGAGCGATTCCGGCAGGCGGCCTTGCGCCGGGCGCTCCCGGCGCTCCGGGAGTCGCGGGCGGCCCGGGCGCGCCAGGAGGTCCGAACGGCGCGTTGAACGCGATGAATACGATGGCGATGGCTGGCGGTCTTGCGGCAGCCGGCGCCACCGCTGGTGCAGGATTCGGCAGCCAGGGAGCCGGTACTGCGGTTGGATCTCCCGCAGCCACGACTCCGGACGCTGATGAAAACAGCGGCGACGCTGCCGGAGCTGCGCCGAACCAAGGCGCCAGTCTCGCTGCGGCGGGTCCGGGCCCTCCCGGCGCTTTCGGTACAGTTGGCCAAGGGGCTACGGGTCCGAACGGTCAGACCTTTGGCGGAGGGCCGATGGTCGGAGTCGCCAGCACGAGCAAAGACAAAAGCATTCGTGTATTCAACAAAAAAGAGCACTACAACGAGTGGCAATTCATTTACGATCCGAGCACGGATCGCGGCGGCATCCTCACCACGCCGAACCAGCCGTCGTTACAAGCGGGAGGCGTAGCCCAGCCGGGCGCTCCCGGCGCTCCCGGTGCAGGCGGCACATTGACTGCGCCCGGCACATCCGGAGGGTTCGCTGGACAGCCTGGCACCGGTCTGCAGCCGGGACAACCGGCACAGCCGGGCCCACAAACTCCGCAGATGCCGCCTGACCAGTAGTAGCGTCAACCCGAGTCCCGCTCTGAAGGCCTCGCAGCTTTGTTGCCCCCGCAGCTCTTGCACATATTCCGGTGCAGAAAATACCTCAAAAAAAACTCTCATTTCTGCGCATAATCTAGAAAATAAAGGACCGGAATTTTTACTCCCCGCTAGATCTATGGTTCTAAAGGTAGTTAGATGCAAAATCTTGGAAACATTGGAGTTATGGGGCTTGTCTGCTCAGGAAAAACCCTAGCTTCCGGGCAAACTGCAGAAAACAAACGGCCGAGATTTTCCGCCTCCCGTGGTTGGGGGCAAAATCTTGAAAACATTTGAGTTAGCTCGGTTCCTCTGCTCCTCTCGGCCGGTGGTTCTGTTTGGGAGCCGCCGGCACGGGGACGCATTGGTCGGACTCAGCGGGTAAGCGGTGCAGGAGACGCGCCCGCTGTCAGGTTGTCAAAGATCGAAGATTATCTTGCAGATAACTTCTGCCTTCTTATGTTATCGGAAGTGACGAGCTGGGTTCAAGAAGAAAGAGAACGGCTGGGGGCCCGGTTCCCGAATTGGGAATCCCCGAGGATAAAGCCCGCCGAGCTGGACCGACCGTCCTTCGATCGTTGAGCGAACCTGCCGAGATTCGTCTGGTTACTTCGGCGGTGTGTAGATGAAACCCCGCCACAAGCCTTCCTGCGTTTGATACTCGCCGACCACTTGCCCTACGTTGTTGATCGCCAGCCCGACGGTGGACCCGGCAAGGGATTTTGGTACATTGATCGAAGCCGTCGGCTTCCCGTTCACGATGGTGACGTAATGAGTTTTTGGTGGCGAGTTGGCGTCTACCCAGCCTCCCAAAATCACGGATTGATTGTTGATTCCCACCAGCCCCGTGGCGGTGCCTCCGGCCACGTCGATATCCGAGAAGCCAGCGGTCGCATTCCAGTAGAAACCGTGCATTACGCCATTCTGGTCGAACCAGTTGCCAACGACTTCCTGGTTGTCGTTGATGGCCCTGGGGTAGGTGGTGACTGCGCCGGGCATGTTGAAATTCAGGGTGAGCTTCTCGGAGTTGTTGTCATAAAAGTACCCACTGTACGGAGTGGAATAGTTGTGCCAGCTCCCGACGATCTGGTTCAGGTTGTTGAGGCCCCCAATACTCTCGGTGACCCACTCATTTGGGTAGTCATCATGAGGGAACGGAATATCGGTAATCGTAGGGGGAGTGAACAAGAAAAGCTCCTCCTGGCCTCGGTGAGCGTTGATAGGGCATCCCCCGGCTACGTTGCCTGCCTGGTTGATGGCACCCGCTCCTTGTCCGTTGATGCCGCACCCGAAGCTGGTCGGGGGTTGCTCCCACTGTTTGTAGAATGGCTCATTCGAGGGATTTCCTTCGCCCACGATGGTCGCCGCGTTGTTCATGAACAGCGACGATCCGTTGGTCTTAATGATGTTCTTGGTCCAGATGCCACCCGGACTGATGACGTAGACCTGGCCGGTGGGCCACCAGCCGAGTACCTGCCCTGAGTCATTGATCGCCGAGACGGTGCCGAACCCTGCATTCGGTCCCAGCCAAAACGTCTGGTACTTGCTCTGCGCTCCGGCGGCTATCGCGACGAGCAACGTCAATGTTAAAGTTAGGGTCTTCATCGTCGTCTCTCTTCTTTTGCGCGTTGGAAGTATATATCGGAAAAGAATCCTGAACAGCTAAACCTTTCCGCTCGCGTTTGGATTTGCCTGGCGCCAATGATTTGTACACGGCAGTGAAGTTTCGCTAAACTATAATCGTCCGCGTTCAGGGATCCAGCGATAGCAGTGCTTTTGCACTTCCGCCCTGTTTTGCGGCACCGCCCATCTCGTAAGAGGAGTGGTCAGCGATCACGGCAGGCCTGTTTTCGCACAGTCACGGCCGTTTCGCGATTCGTTGACCCGCGTCGCGCGATCACTGCGCTTTGCAGCTTGAACCCTTTGGTACCCTTTCGTATCAAAATCCCAAGAGGACAGAGGTTATTAGTGAGCCGTAAGCAGAAAGTGACCAGCCGAAAGACTATACACATCGAGTGGGGCGACTGCGATCCCGCGCAGATTGTGTACTATCCTCGCTATCTCGCCTATTTCGACGCCTGCACCACCGCGTTGTTCAAAAAGGCTGGACTGTCGAAGCGGCAAATGTTGAAGACCTATGAAATCATCGGAATCCCTCTGGTGGATTTGCATGTGTCATTTAAAGTGCCATCGCGATTGTCGGAGGTCGTGACTGTCGAATCTGAGATCACCGAGTGGCGCCGCCGGAGCTTCTGTGTCCGCCATAGACTGTTCAACAAAGGAGTTCTGGCCGTGGAGTGCTCTGAAATCAGGGTTTGGGCAACTCTTTCTGCAACCGACCCCGACAAAATTGAAAGCAAAGCCGTCCCGCAGGAGGTGATTGCGAAGTTTTCCAGGGGTAACAGCCTTGCGCGAGGACGTCAGATCTCGCGACGAAGAAGGGCGACGAAAAAGCCTTGAGAATGCGCACACAAGTTGGGATTGTGGGGGCGGGGCCGGCTGGGATGGTTTTATCGCGCCTGCTGCATCTGCAAGGCATTGAGTCGGTGGTCATCGAGGCTCGAAGCCGGGAATACTGCGAACAGCGGGTGCGAGCCGGGGTTTTGGAACAGGGCACAGTGGATCTGCTCACGGAAATGGGCGTAGGGGAGCGAATGAAGCGGGAGGGCCTTATCCACAATGGAGTCGAGCTGCGCTTCAACCGGCATGGTCATCGCATCGATTTCAAGGAGTTGACCGGGCGCGGCATCACGATCTACGCGCAGCAGGAGGTTGTGAAAGATCTGATTGAAGCGCGTCGCAAAGAGGGTGGCAAGATCTGGTTCGAGATCAACGGTGTGAGTGTGCATGACTTTGATTCCGCAAACCCGACAATTCGATTTCACGACCACGGCGAACCTTGCGAGATTCTTTGCGACCTCATCGCGGGCTGTGACGGTTTTCATGGGGTATGCCGACCGAGCGTAGCGAGTGCGTTAACGGTGTATGAGCGGGTTTTTCCTTTTGCCTGGCTCGGAATTCTAGCGGCTGCGGCGCCGTCTTCAGAGGAATTGATCTATTGCTATCACGAGCGCGGTTTTTCGTTGCACAGCATGCGCACTCCTGAGATTACTCGCTTGTATTTGCAGTGTGCTCCTGAAGAAGATCTGGCCCAGTGGCCGGATGAGCGGATATGGGAGGAACTGCAGACGCGGCTTGCTACCAAAAACGGATGGAAGCTAACCCAAGGTCCTATCCTGCAAAAAGGCGTTACCGGGATGCGCAGTTTTGTCGTGGAACCGATGCAACACGGCAGACTCTATTTAGCCGGAGATGCGGCGCACATTGTGCCTCCGACCGGAGCCAAGGGGCTCAATCTTGCAGTAGCGGATGTTCGCGTTCTCGGTGCTGCGATCGCGGAATTTTACAAGTCTGGAAAAACTCAACTGCTCGACCGATACTCTGAGACCTGTTTAAGACGGGTATGGCTGGTACAGCGCTTCTCCTTGTGGATGACTTCTATGCTGCATCGCTTTCCTGGGAATGACGGGTTCGAGGAGCATAAGCAGTTAGCGGAACTGGATTACGTTACAAGTTCGCACGCCGCCGCGCAGACGTTTGCCGAAAACTACGTTGGGCTTCCGATGAACTGATCGCAACAGAGCCAGTAGCCCACCTGCAGGAAGACTCAACCAGCGCAAAACAGATGCAAATCTTTTCACCGTGTCGCGGGTGGGCAGAGTCGTTATACAATCGCTGCCGCTTTCAAGTCCGCGAAAGAAGCTCAGGCTGCGCCATGCGGCCGTTTTACCGAAGGAGAAAAACCATGAAAACCTGCAAATCGTTACTGCCGGCTGTATTGACGCTGGCCTTCATGATTACGACGACCGCGGCTGCTGCACCAACTTTGACTTTCAAGTTTACGAAAGTCAATGTACCAGGCGCGCTCGCCACCGGTCTCGGAGGAATTAACAATTCGGGTGTGATTGTTGGGGAGTACGAAGACAAGAAAAGTGTTGAGCATTGCTTCATGCTAAAGGGCGGCAAGGTGACCACGATCAACTACCCGAAAGCTGCTTCGGACAGCTGCATCCACATCAATTCTGCGGGCGCCATTGTTGGCGATTCGAAGAATTCAGCGGGCGTTACAACGGGGTTCGTATATCAGAATGGCAAGTTCACCAACATCCCGGGCCCCAGCGGCGCAAAGTCGTCCGTTGCTTATGGAATCAACGATAGTGGAGTGATTGTCGGTACTTATACAGACTCCAAGGGAGAATTGCACGGGTTCCTGCTCAAGGGCAAAACATACAAGACCCTGGACCCGCCCGGCTCCATTCTGACCATTGCCACCGGTATCAACAACGCGGGCAATGTTGTCATGTTCTATGGGAAGTCGGCTGCCATCGAGTCCGCTCTGTACAATGGCAAGACCTACAAGACGATTAACGTGCCCGGCGCAGCCAACTCTTTCGCTTTCGACATAAACAGCGGAGGCGACATCGTCTATGAAACGTTGAATTCCAGTGCCACCAAGGCGCAGGGTGTTCTGTACCAGGCCGGCAAGTTCTACACCTTTGCCTATCCCAAGAGCGCGGATACCAGCGTCACCGGAATCAACGACAAGAGCGAACTGGTCGGATATTATCAGACCAAATCAATCAGTGGTCCCGATCAGGGTTTCACTGCGACCTATTGACGGCCAAGTTTTCGCGGTGTTGTGAACGCTGACGGTCGTTGTACAATCGCTGCCGCTTTCCAGTCCGAGAAACGTGTGGCGGAAGTGTGTCGAAACAATTCGATCCCAGGGAGGGGAATGATGAAAATCTGCAAATCGTTGCTGCTGGCGGTATTCGTGATGGTGTTCATGATGGCGGCGACTGCCGCTACGGCGCCAACTTTGACTTTCAAGTACAGGACGATCCGGGTGCCGGGAGGGCTGACCACAACCGTCGGAGGCATTAACAACGCGGGCGCAATGGTTGGACAATATCTGTCCAAACCCGGAGGGAACCCACACGGCTTTCTGGAAGATGGCGGTAAGTGGACCCACATTGAGAACCCCAAGGGCTCGTCGACGATTTGCAAGAATATCAATTCCAGCGGTGCGATCGTGGGCAACTACCAGAATTCCAAGACCACCACGAGGGGGTTTGTCTATCAAAGCGGCACGTTTACGGATATCTCCGGTCCCGCCGGAGCCAAAAGCTCGCAGGCGTATGGGATCAATGACGAAGGAGCGATTGTCGGCTCTTATCAGGACTCCAAGGGCTTGCATGGATTCCGTCTGAAGGGCAGCACGTACAAGACACTAAACGTGCCTGGCGCTACTGCGACAGTCGCGACCGGCATTAACAATCGGGGATATATCGTCCTGTATTGGCAGGACACGATGGACAATACCGAGTCTTCTATTTGGAACGGCAAGAGCTACAAGACGATTGACGTCCCCGGCGCGTCGAACACGCTGGCCATGGACCTCAACAATGCGAATGACGTTGTCTTTCAATGGTTCGATCAGCTCTACCATCCACACGGAGCGCTGCTGCATGCCGGCACTTACTTCAAATTTAATCATCCCGGAGGTATGGGGACATACGGAATGGGAATCAACGATCAAAGCATGGTGGTGGGATTCTGGGTGCCGACTAACGATTACCAGGGAGGATTTGTCGCGACGTACTGACGGTGTGAGTGTGGGGCTTTGATGCGGATTCCTGGCCGCGGTGTATCGGTCGAAGAGCCGGTTCCACACAAACATTCCACAAATACGAAAGCCTCAGCGCTAGTGGCGATGAGGCTTTTCTATTGAAGTCTCCGGGAATTTACACGCTGAACGAAGATCCGCAGCCGCAGGTGCTCTTCACGTTCGGATTCTCGAACTTGAAGCCGGCGCCTTCGAGGGTCTCTACGTAATCGACGATGCAGTGATTCAGGTACATGAGCGACGTGGCATCGACGTAGACTTTGAGGCCATCCATGTCGAACACTTTGTCCATCATACCCGCGCCGTTTTCAAACGACATCGAGTAGGAGAAACCAGAGCAGCCGCCGCCCACAACTCCGACGCGCAGGCCGGCAGGGACGGGATTCTGTTGCGCCATAATATCCTTCACTTTGGCAATCGCATTCGCGGTCAAGCTGACCGGGGGCGTTTTGGGCGTAACTTCGGGAACGGTTGTCGGGACAGTGGTTGTGGCCATGGGTATCTCCTTGAAATTGCGACGTACTTATTATAACAAAGCTGCGCCAGGGGTCGAGTCAAAAATCTCGGCTCCAACGTCATGACTGGATGGACCTTAGATGACCAAAAGTGGACCGGCGTCGCATCCCCAAAAAACAAAACCTGCGGGGGCTTGCCTTCTGGGGATATAATTCGCCCTTAGGGGCCCCGTCGCCCACCGACATTGGCAAAGCTTCGGGGTTTTCACGAGATCGGCACCGAGGTGGCATATGATGCAAATGCTGATGTGGCCGCTAGCTGTTTGGGGAGTTCTCACCGCTGTCCTGATCATCCTCCTCATCTACCGCAGTACACTCACCATGCAAGAGGACGATCAACTGTTCCTGGGCGAGTCTGAGTCGCATATGGAGAAGGAACAGATCGAGATTATGGCTAAGGTGAACAAAATTACTCCCTTGGTGAAATGGCTGGGAGCTGCGTCCGGATTGATGATTCTGGTAATCGCTGGTATCGCCGTCTATCAGGGATTGCAACAAGTGCAGTGATTTTGCGACGTCCACCTTGTGCTGGCTAGCGGGTTTGCGGTCAGAACTCGCGACCCGATCGGCGTTCGGCTGGAAAGTTGTCGAAGGGTGAGGCGCGGTTGCGTCTCGCCCTTTGCTTTTGGTGAGACAAGGCGACGTTCGATTGCGTCGTGTTGCAACTACGGGGTCGCGTCGGGGTTTCTGCCCGGCACCGCGCCCTAACACAGAAGTCTCATTGACACTGCGTGCCGGACGGGTAACATGGTGGCGTTCAAAAACGGAGGCCAATATGAAAAGGCCGTCACTCCTTGTATTAGTTGCTTGTGCGGCGCTTTGCGTGGCAGTTCAGTCGCAAACATTCATCAGTTTTAAGATCGGCAGCGACTCGACGTATCCGAGTGGATTAAACGCTTCCGGGGAAGTCGTAGGAATGTACTACGCAGGCGTCTACAACTCCTCCTACGGTTTCCGGCGCGATGCCACCGGCACTATGCACCGCTTGGGTGAGGGAGTTCTGCCACGGGTTGTAAACCGCAGGGGCGAATACGCGGGCCTCTGGAATGTTTCTGCGTTTCACCAACTGCCGCCTGGGCAGCACGTGCTCATCTTAAAGGACAAGAACTCACAGGCGTTGTACTTGAACGACGCTGGTTGGCTGGCAGGAACTTGTCAGTGCGATGGGAACAATCAGCCGACAGAAAGCTTCGTGCAGGATGCCTCGGGAACGCTCACGATCCTGCAAATTCCGGGCGCTTACGAATCGATCTTCGCCGGCCTGAACAATGCAAATCAGCTAATCGGGTACTACAATACTGTCGAAAATGGGCCTTCAACGGGATTTCTTTATGTTGATGGCGTGGTCACGCCCCTCAATTTCCCTGGTGCTGTAAGCGTATATCCGAAGGCGATTAACGACAGCGCGGAGATCGTTGGGGTCTGGGTAGACGCTAAAGGTGCTGGGCATGCGTTCTACGGAACGGTCGCTCAAGGGTTTACTTCGTTCGACGTACCTGGCGCGTTACAGACTTCGCCCTGGGGAATCAATTCCTCCGGCACGATTGTTGGTAGCTTCTTTACATCGAGTCAGCTCCTGCAAGGATTCATGTTGAAGAGCGGGAAGTTCACTACGCTGAATTATCCGGGCGCGTATCAGTCGGTGCCGTTGAGGGTGAACAACGCGGGAACTGTCCTGGGCGATTGGCTTACGAAAAAGAATCTCTCTCGGGGATTTTTATGGACGCCGTGAGGCGCGGTTGCGTCTCGCCCTTTGCTTTTGGTGCCGGGAACAGGACTCGAACCTGCACGCCTTGCGGCACTGGATCCTAAGTCCAGCGCGTCTGCCAATTCCGCCATCCCGGCATCTTTCTATAACAACTTCACGATTAGCAAGTTAGCTCGCCTTCGCCACATGAATTTCGGAATCTCCATCTTGGTCGGTGGCATACATGTTGGCACTTGGTTTTGTAAGTTTAGCTGCACTCTGTCGGCGGCCTTCCTCGATCCGGCTGGACGCTTCTTTGATGTCGAATCGACTGACAATATTATATCGCCCGAATACTTCCCTGGTCTTCCAGCCACCGATCTTCATAATGGCGCCGTCATCTATTCGTATCGCCGCATACTACGCGCTGCCGAAACGACGCAGATCGTGAAACAGAAGCCATTCCCACTTGCTTCGCTCCTTGCCTTTGCAGTCGCTCCACTTCGCGAATTTCCCCAGCCCAGCCTTTTTTGCAAAGCGTCCACTACGCACCCGAAAGTCGCGCACTGGTTCTCCCTTTCCTCTGGTGAAGACATGATCCTCGGGGCCTTTACCGGCAGCATAAGCACGCAGTAGTTCATAGACCTCTCGGGTCATTTTGATGACTCGGCCTGGATTGTTCTTCGTCGTGCCCGGACGCATGCTGAGGTTGCAAGTTCCTTAACCTTCATTTGCACGCTAGCGAATCGCATGGCTTTATGGGAAAATACCCCATTATGTCTAGAGAACTTGTCTGGTTGGAAAATCTGACGTTCGCAGCCTGGGGATGTACGGCATGTAGCTGGGTCATACCAAATCCCGGCCCTTCGGCTCTAGGCAGGTCATCTACGCAGGTCAAGAAAGCATTCGACGAACACGACTGCGCTAGATTTCCGAGCGTACTATCAGGGCGACCACGGAAAGGTTTAAATCCCTGAATCCCCATCGCTCCGCTGGAGAAGGCGCGGAGCTTCAGCATGACGTCTGTCGACTCGACTCTTAATGGCTCTACAAACAAATCTTGACCCGGTCTGTTATGTGGGGGAAGACTGGAATCTCCGAGTCACGACATCGGGCAGTTGTTCTTCGAGTTTCCGCGCCAGCCAAGCTTGCAACTCCGAGCCGAGGTTAGAGGGCAGGAATAAAAACGACAAGCCAGCCTGACCTTTGTCATCGTGCCAGCACACCTTGCAGTCCGCTGTGACGTCGAGGTGAGGGCTGGGCAGAGTGAACTGGATCTTCAGCTCGGTGCCGGGCATCAGCGGTGTCGAAGTGATCAAGGCCATGCCGCGTTCGCTGATGTTAATCGTCTTGCCGAAAACCTCCGATTGTCCTTTCCTGCTGGCGGCAGCCGGCACCGAGATAGGATAGCGGAAATAGCGGCGCCGTTCTCGCACAATCAATCCGTAGGCGGCCTTGAGGGTGTTCCGGATCGACTCGGAAGTCAGAGGCCTTTCGAGAACAAAGCTCGAACCCGCTTTCAAGGCAGCTGCGGTCTCGACACTGCCGCTAGTAATCGCGAATGTGATCGCAGTCCGGTTCGAGGCGGAGGCCCGCAGTTGTTCCAGAAAGAGTGTGGCCTGATTGCCCATTGAGAAGTCAACGACGCCGACCTCAAGTTTGCTATGGCTCACCCGGTCCAGGGCGTCTCCCATGTGTATGCAGACCTCGACGGACAAGGCTAGTTCTTCCATGGCCTCGGCAAGTTGGCGCGTCGTCACGGCGTCTCCGGAGACGATCAAAGCTTTGCCTATGAGTTTCCCGGTGGTTGCGGTCATTAATGGCCTCCTTGGCTAAGCGGACTTGCGCGTGGCCGATTCGTCACTTTGTCCTTCTATTGGAGAATTGTTGCGCGACACTATCTGGGAATTGTCGTGGGACGCAGCTTCCGGCAAGCCTTTGAGGTGGCGAATCTGCCCAGCGTACAACGCAACGGTAGTCAGTGCTCCAACCCCAGCACCTAGCAGGAAGATTCCCAGAGCGATCCAACGGTCCATGGCATGCGTCTCCCGCACCTGTTTTCATCGGCAGAAGTCTCCTCTGCCTTGAAAACACCACGGCGCGCCTCAAACCTCGATGAGAACCGTTTGCCTACCGAGCTATATCTGTGGCGCGCCAGGTACTTTGTAGCAAAAGCTATTGGGATGCTACGCGATCTCGGCGAAAGCGCTGGTAACTCCTAATAATCTTTTACGAAATACGAACAGGAGTTAAGCGAGGACTTAGACGGGACTTTGCGCGCTGGCTTTCCAGGGAGATTCCCTGGAGAACTGAATCAAAAGCGGTCGTGAGGGTCCGAACGTCACTTTTCGTGACACTAACCCATGACCGCAAGGTTCAACGCGAACCGTAACTTACACTAGCCCAGAGATTGTGCGCATGGCAATACAGTGTGTACTGTATCGAACACCCATTCGGTTTTATGCCAGTCGCCGTACGGAATGTAAAAAGCACGATTACGAAGGCAAATTCGTTCCGCAATCGTAACAAGTGAAGTGAAAGTCACAGTTTCCAGGTGGATGCTCAAGCCGCTGTTTCGGGCCAAATTCTCTCTTCTGTTTCGACGACTGCGCTACACTGAATGGGCCATGAATAATCCATCCCAACCCAATATCCGGCTAGTGAACGCTCCCGACTATCGCGAGACTTATGCCAACAGCGTGCAGGTGCGAGTGAACGTCTGGGATTTCTTTCTGGTTTTCGGAACCTTGCAGCAACAGACCGAGTCTCAGGTGGAGGTCAAGAACTTTCAGGGCATCTACTTGAGCCCGCAACAAGCCAAGGCGCTGATGTCGATTTTGCAGCAGAACGTCTCGGGCTACGAGAGCACATTTGGTGAGATCAAACTCGATCCCCGAATGGCATCTGGCGGGCCAGTGCACTAGACTGCTCCGGTGACCGGAGACATCGATCGGCAGCGTAGATATCCGACGGCACTGCTTTTTGTATTATTCTTTTTCGTGTTGTCCGCCCTGCACGCTCCTCTGCTGCGCCTGCCGTATTTCTGGGATGAAGCTGGATACTATGTGCCTGCGGCTCGCGATCTGCTGCACGGTGCGTTGATTCCACATTCCACTCCGTCGAACGCGCATCCCCCGCTGGTCATGGCGTATCTCGCCCTCGCATGGAAGATTCTGGGTTACGCGCCTGCGGTGACGCGCATCGCGATGTTGGCGGTTGCGGCCTTTTCTCTGTTGGGCGTGTTTCGCCTGGCGCAACGAGTTGCGAACACCGAAGTCGCCATCGCCTCGACCGTCTGCACGGGTCTGTATCCTGTTTTCTTTGCCCAGAGCTCTCTCGCCCATCTCGATCTGGCAGCAGCCGGATTCACCTTTTGGGCCTTGCTCGCCTATATCGAGAACCGGCGATGGAGCGCAGCCGTGTGGTTCTCGTTGGCAGCGCTGGCAAAGGAAACCGCGATTCTGGCGCCGCTCGCGCTATTCGCCTGGGAATTTGTCGCTCTGTTTGTCATCCCGGGCGAAGCGCGGGATCTGAGTGCTTCGTCTATCAAGCAAGAACCCAACTCCCTCGTCGCTGCCCGGAATGATCAGGCGATGAGTTGGACAGCAATGTGTGGCCCACTCTTTCTTCCGGTCATCCTGCTCGCACTCTGGTACGCCTTCCACTATGCGAGAACCGGATTCGTCTTCGGCAACCCGGAATTCTTTCGCTACAACGTAGAAGCCACCATGCAGCCGCTACGCATGGTGCTTGCGCTCGGGTTGCGCCTCTGGCAAGTCGTGGGATATCTCAACCTATCCTTCCTCACCCTGGCGGGGTTGCTCGCGATGTGGCTACCTCCGCTGCGCGACCACGGCGAAGAGCGCAAACGAATCTCGCTGAAAGTGCAGTTCGCCTTCCTCGCAGTAATCGCCGCTTACGTGGTTGCAATGGCCGTAGTAGGCGGAGCCGTGCTAGCTCGCTACATGCTTCCAGCGGTTCCACTCGTGATGATTCTTTGGGTTTCCACGCTGCGCCGAAGAGTGCGGCTTTGGCGCGGCGTGGTCGTGATTGTGGCGCTGGCATTCATTGCCGGACTGTTCGTCAACCCACCGCATGGATTTTCTATTGAAGACAATCTTGCGTACCGTGATTACATTCTGCTGCACCAGCACGCTGAAGACTTCGTGGAAGCCCGCTATCCCATGGCCCGTGTGCTGACAGCATGGCCAGCCAGTGACGAACTCACGCGCCCGTATCTCGGCTACGTGTCTCGCCCCATGCGCGTTTTTCGCATTGAAGACTTCACTGCCGAGCAACTGATGTCCGCATCCGAGATGCCCTCGAAATTTGATGTGGCGCTGGTTTTCTCAACCAAGTACGAACCGCCGCATCCCTGGTTCGAGCGCTGGCGCCGATGGCAACAATGGAAAACTGAATTCTTCGGCTACCACCGCGACGTCCCGCCGGCAGCCGCAGCACAAATCCTTGGAGGACGCCTCGTCTATCACGACATCCGCCACAACCAATGGATCGGTGTGATAGAGATGGAGCCGGTAGAAGAGGCGCGGGCTGGACGAAGCAACATGTAATTCTATATTGGCACGAATCGTGACAAGGCGTAGTATTTGGCAATGGATCACGCTCTCCGCCAAGCCCGACTCGCGGCCTTGCGAGAGGAGATGGAAGCAATCCACTCTGCGAACAAACAGTACTGGAACAGCACGGTACGCAGCCACGATACCGATATGGAACATCAGCTCAGACAAGAACGACTGGAACAAGTTCGGAAGGAAATGGACGAACTGACCGAAACAAGGCTCAAGTCGGCCTAGGTCTCGTGAACCTCTTGATGCTTGTTTCAGCTTCGTACTCATGCCTCGTGAGTGGTTGATTCAACTCCAACGGATATCCCCTGCCCCAGCTTTTCCAGCCTCTTGCATTTTTCCAGCTTTCAGCCACAATATCTGGGCTGGAGTGCTCCAAAGAACGGCTGCCGGGGGTCGGCGTTCTTGTTGACTCGGTATGAGCAAGCATCTGTATCCGCGGCGTCCGCTCAAGACTCTCGCCGTCACCGTTCTGCTTTCTGCTTGGTGCGCGAACGCACAGCCCGTCTCCGCGCAGAACACTCCGCCTGAAGATAAACAGGACAGCATTCGCGGCATTGTGGTCAACAGCGTAACTCGCGAGCCTATCGGACACGCGCTGGTCTACTCTCCAGATAATCGTTTTGCCACGATGACCGACGGCGAAGGCCGTTTTGAATTCTCCCTCGCCAAAGCCGAGAACGATGAGACCAAAGAGGACCGCCCCAGCCCCGCGATCGCCGCAGGCTCCTCCGCGAACATATGTGGACCCAACGGATGTACCCACTACACGTCCGCGAATGGGGCATATCGCATCGGCACATTGATGGCTCGAAAACCCGGATTTCTAACCGATCAAAACGCAACTCGGAACCTTCAACAGGACGCGACCAAGGAACTTACAATCTCTCTCACACCTGAGGCTCTTATTGTGGGCCGGGTTGTCCTTCCTACTTCCGAACCTTCCGACATCATCCAGTTGGAGCTCTATCGAAGGCAGGTTCAGGAAGGCCGCGCGCATTGGGTTCGCGAAAACGCGGCAACGACCAAATCAAACGGCGAGTTTCGTTTTGCTGAACTCCCGGCGGGCAGTTATAAGCTGCTGACCCGGGAACTGCTCGATCGCGATCCTCTTACCTTCGATCCGCGTGGACAACTCTACGGATATCCACCCGTCTATTTCCCAAACGCCACCAACTTCGAAGCCGCGCAAAACATTCAGCTAACCGCAGGCCAGAATTTCCAGGCGGATATTTCCCTGGTCCGACGCGCCTACTACCCAGTCAAAGTGGCCGTCGCCAATGTGCCGGATAATGTTCATGGCTTCAGCATCGTTGTGTCCCCTCAGGGTCACCCGGGCCCTGGATACGCGCTCGGCTACAACAACCAGACCCAGATGATTGAAGGCTTGCTGCCCGATGGAAACTACACTCTGGAGGCGGAGAGCGCTGGACCGGCCGCGTCCGGACTGGTGAACATCAGCGTGAAAGGCGCGGCAGCCGAGGGAAACCGCATGACTGCGGTCCCGAACAGTTCGATCGGTGTAAACGTTAAAGAGGAATTCACGTCAAGCGAACAGTCCGCCTCGCGCAGTTTCAGGTTCGAGGGTAACTCCACCGCATTGAACCAGCGGAATCCAGCGCGCTACCTCAATATCCGCCTGGAACCGGACAATTATTTTGGGAACAATAGCGTGTTTGTTCCGCGTCCACCCTCCGGACCTGACGACGATTCCCTCGTAATCGACGGTGTTTGGCCGGGGCGCTACTGGGTGAGGGTGGAGGCCTTCCGCGGATTCGTGGCGTCGATCAGCTCTGGCACCACCGACCTTCAGCATCAGCCACTCGTCGTCGGCCTGGGCGGATCGAGTGCTCCCATTGAAATAACCCTGCGAGATGGCAGTGCCGAAATCGACGGAACCGTCGAAGGCTTGGCTGCGCTCAGTGCATCCGACGGTCAGACAGCGTCGGCGATTCGAACTGGGCCTGTATCTGACCGATCATTCGCACATCTATATTTCATTCCGCTCCCGGACAGCAGCGGAGATTTCAAAGACTTCTGGGTACAGCCGGATGGGAAGTTCGGCCCGCAACAACTGCCGCCGGGTACTTATCGTGTGCTTGCCTTCGATCGTCCGCAACCGGATCTGGAATATCGCAACCCTGAAGCAATGAAAGCCTATGACGCGAAGGGTCAGTTGGTGCGCTTGATTGCGGGCCAGAAGGAACACCTGCACCTGCAATTGATCTCGACGACCGAATGAACATGATCAAGTTTTTGCAATTGCGCCGATCACCGTCTCGCACGATTCTCGCGTGCGCGTTGATATTGCTCTACTCTCTGCCAGTCTTCGCGGCCCAGAGTTCAAGTACCGTGCAGACCCAATCCTCGAGTGGCACCCTTCGAATCGCCGGAATCATCGTGAACGCACTCGGCGGAAATCCATTAGGACGAGCTCGCGTCACGATTGCCGATGCCAGGAATCCCCAGAATCGTCAGTCGGTGATCACGTCCGAAGATGGCCGCTTCGAGTTCAAGCAGTCAAGCCCCGGCAAGTATTCGTTGCAAGGCGCGAAGCGGGGTTTTATCCCCGCCGCCTATGACGAGCACGAGGGCTTCTCGACCGCAATCGTGACCGGCGCCGGCCTCGATACCGAACACCTCGTGCTCCGTCTGTCGCCGTCCGCCGTGCTTTCCGGCAAGATTCTAGACGAATCAGGTGAGCCGGTTCGTCATGCCTCGGTTTCACTTTACCGCGAAGACCGGCAAGTCGGCGTCAGCCGCATAATCAGATTTCGGATGGCCACGACGGACGATCAAGGCACGTACGAATTCGCGCAGCTCAACGCCGGCTCCTATTTCATCTCTGCAACCGCGCAGCCCTGGTACGCCCTGCATCCTCGCGCTTCGTACCAATCCGACGCGGAAAACCTTCCAACCGCCGTCGACCAATCTCTCGACGTTGCGTATCCCGTCACCTACTACGGCGATTCCACCGAACCCGACGACGCCACGCCCATCCCCATTCGCGGCGGCGATCACTTGCAAGCCGATATTCATCTGAATGCGGTTGCGGCGCTTCACTTGCTGTTTCACGCTGCTGACAACGGCGAGCACGTATTCAACATGCCGATGCTGCAAAAGCCGTCGTTCGACGGAATGGAGAACGTCCAGACTGGTGGCATGCAGTCGGTCTCTCCCGGAGTATTCGAGATCACTGGAATCGCGCCCGGCCGCTACTCAGTTCGCGATCCCAGCGCCGGGCAAGGCGGTGAAGACAACGAAATTAATATCACCACCAACGGGCAGGAACTGGAGGCGCCGACCGAGCAGCACGCTGCCACGGTAAAGGCGACGGTGCAGATATTGGGAGAGGCAACGTTGCCACCGCAGATTGAGATCGGACTTCGCAACAGCAAAATGCGAGTCGTAGCTTGGCAAGAGATGGACAAGAAAGGAGAGCTCGAATTCGTAAATCTCGCTCCCGGCAAATATGACGTGTTGGCAGGGAGCCGGCCGAAGGCCTATTCCGTAGTGCAAATGTCATCCGACAGTGGCGTAATTGCGGGTCACACTTTGAATGTGACCGCCGGCGCATCGATGGCCGTTACGCTCTCGCTGGTCGGAGGCACGGCGAACGTGGAAGGATTTGCCAAACGCGCTGGCAAGGCGACTGCAGGGGCCATGGTCGTGCTGGTACCCAAAGATCCCGAGTCGAATCGCGAACTGTTCCGCCGAGATCAGAGCGATCAGGACGGAAGTTTCAGCCTGCGCAGCGTCATCCCCGGCACTTACACCATCGTCGCCATCGACAATGGCTGGGACCTCGATTGGTCTCGCCCCGGCGTCATCGCCCACTACGCCAAGCAAGCCCAAATCGTGACGGTCAGCGAGCACTCGCAAACTTCCATTCACTTGGCAGATCCAGTTGAAGTGCAGCCGCGGTAAGCGCAAACCGGCCAACGTGATTGCGCCGGGAGTGGCGTTCGCATATCCTAGGCGCATCCTCGACAATTCCACGCAGTGAGTCATTTTGCACAAACCGCATCACTCCCGGAGCGGCCTCCGCAGCCTGCCCTAAATCGTAACTTGCGGTGGCAAGCAGGCGTCCTGATTATTTTGATCGGCTGGCTTTACGGGTTTATCCTTTTTCATCTCGCGAAACAGTGGTCGAACGATGCGAATTTCTCCCACGGATTTTTCGTTCCCCTCTTTTCATTGTTCGTGCTGTGGCAGAATCGCGAGCGGCTTGCCCGTGAACCACGTGACCCTTCGTCATGGGGCCTGCTTATCGTAGTGTTCGCGCTTGCGGTGCTCGTTGCAGGAGTGCTCGGAGCCGAGCTTTTTCTCTCGCGCGTTTCTCTGCTACTGCTCATTGCGGGTCTGGTAATTTTCTTCCGTGGATGGCATTCGTTTCGTGCGGTGCTTTTCCCGTGGGCATTTCTGTTCCTGATGATTCCCATCCCCGAAATCGTTTTCAGCCAGATTACTTTCCCTCTTCAAATTCTGGCCTCCAAAGTAGCGGCGCTGCTGTTGCCTCTACTCGGCGTTCCCGTGTTGCGCGAAGGCAACGTGATTAATCTACCGGCGATGCCGCTCGAAGTTGTGGAAGCCTGCAGCGGCATTCGCTCGCTGCTTTCGCTCGTGACTCTGGCCATCATCTACGGATACCTGGTCGAAACTCGCACATGGGCGCGAGTGGCATTGGCCATGGCTTCTATTCCCATCGCGGTCGCCGCCAACAGCTTGCGCATCGTGGGCACCGGCCTGCTGGTGCAATACTGGGACCCGGACAAGGCCGAAGGCTTCTTTCACACATTTTCCGGCTGGCTGGTCTTTGTGGTAGCGCTGGCGATGCTTTTTCTCTTTCACCGCCTCTTACTGATTGGCCGCACGCGGGCCGATTCAAGAAGTGAGGCCCAGCCGTGAAATCAAACTGGAGATTCGCGATCATCGTTGTTTTGCTTGCGGCCACGGCAATTTTTCTTCAAGCTCGCGGTCGCGACGAGTCTCTGCCCAGTCGCGAACCCCTCGCTTCCTTGCCATACCAACTGGGACCATGGGCAGGAACCGACGTCCCCATGCAGCAAGATGTTCTTGCGATTCTCGGTCCGGGAGATTTTCTTCAGCGCTTCTACGAGAATAGTTCCGTCAGCGAGCCGTACGTCGATCTCTTTCTCGCCTACTTTCCCAGTCAGCGCACCGGCGACACCATCCATTCGCCGAAGCATTGCTTGCCGGGCGCGGGTTGGCTGCCCACGGAGTCCAGCACAATCTCCATTTCTTTTCCCGGGCGCGGACCTTTTGAAGCGAATCGCTACGTCATCGCCAAAGGGGACGATCGCCAACTCGTGCTCTATTGGTATTGGGCCCACGATCGCGCCGAGGCCAGCGAATACTGGGCCAAGTTTTATCTGGTCGCGGATTCCATCCGGCTCAACCGCAGCGATGGTTCGCTGGTGCGCGTGATTACGCCCCTGCCTCGCGGCGAAACCGTCGAGGCCGCCCAACAACGTTTGCTTTCTTTCGCCGGAAATGTCGTTCCCCAACTTGACCGGTACATTCCGCGATGACAGGGTTGTGCCATGAGTAACTTTCTGCCGTACGGGATTTGCAGTAACGTAAAGCTATCTCATGAATCGCTCTGGGAAGGGCACGACTTCAGAGGTTGCGGAAAGACTCCGATTTTGGGTGGCGCAGCGCTTCAGCGCTGCGATAACCGCCCTCGAATGAATAAGGGTTTTAGCCCGAGTCGACAAGAATTGCGTTTTCCGCAGCCTCTTCAATCGTGCCGCCCAGGATCAATTACAGACGGGGGCCTTAGCCCCTGGGTGGGCGGCCGTTCACCTTCCTGTTCATTTATGAGACGGGCCTGATGCAACCGAGTAAATAAACATGAGAACAACAAAACAACCGTCTGGCGCCGACCGCACCCGTTCCTGGAGATTTGTAATGAGGCATGCTTCCGCTTTTCGCTTGGCTCTGGCTCTTGCACTGATCGCAACTCTCTTCGTCGGATGTTCCCGCGATCCCAACGTGCGCAAGCAAAAGTACTTTGAGAGCGGACAGCGCTACTACGACAAAGGCCAGTATCGCGAAGCTGCGATTCAATACAAGAATGCCATCCAGATCGATTCCACTTACGGCAACGCGCACTACGGGCTGGCGCAAGCTCTGCTCAAGCTGCAGCAGTGGAATCCCGCGTATCAGGAACTTGCCCGCACCCTCGAGCTGCAGCCCGACAATTATCCCGCCCGCCTTGACCTCGCGAATCTACTGATCGCAGGGCGCGATTTCAAGCAGGCGCAGGAGCAGACCGATCTGCTTCTGCAGAAGCAGCCAAACAATCAGCAGGTCCACATGGCCGTAGCGAACCTGCTCATTGGCCAGGGAAATTATCCCGCAGCCATCCAGGAAATGCAGAAGGCCATCGCGCTCGCTCCCAATAACTGGGAACCGTACCTCGATCTCGCACTCGTACAAATCAGAGCCAATCAGCCCGACACCGCCGAAGCCAATTTCAAAAAGGCCGTCGAAGTGAATCCTAGGGCCATGCAAGCGCAGCTGGCGCTAGGCGGATACTATCAGTCGCGCAGCCGCTTCCCCGAAGCCGAGCAGCAATTCCGTCGTGCCATGGATCTCGATCCCAAAGATCCCGACCCACCCGCCGCCCTCGCGCGTCTCTACATCGCACAGGGAAAAAAGGCGGAGGCGGAGGCATTTCTCAAGCAAGTCAAACCCCGATTTCCCGACAACTCCACCGGCTACCGTATGCTCGGCGACTTCTATTTCGCCACTGGCGACCTCGACAATGCCACCGCCGAATACGGCATCGTTTATCACGACCACCCCAAGGACCTGCAAGTCCAGAAGAATTACATTCAGCTCCTCATCCTGAAAAATCGCCTCGACGAAGCTACCAAGCTCAACGACGCAATTCTCGCCAACAACGCCAATGACACCGATGCCCTCATCTATCGCGGACAGATTCAGATCCGTGGCGGCCATCCCAGCGACGCCGCACAAACCCTGCAAACCGCCTTGAAGAACGACCCCGACAACGGAGTTGCTCATTATCATCTGGGACTCGCGCTCGATCAGTTGGGCAATCCGGAACGTGCCGTCGAAGAATGGCGCAGCGCCGTGCGCCTGCGTCCCGACCTCATCGAGGCCCAGCGCGCGCTCGCCACCGCCGCCATGCGCAAAGGCGATATGGAAACACTCGAGCAAACCGCCACGCAGATCATCAGTCTGCAGCCGGCTTCGCCTGACGGTTACGCCATGCGGGCGCTCTCGAAGATTAATCGAAAGCAATTCGCGGCCGCCCAGGAAGACGTCCAAAAGGCCATCGACATTGCCCCGCAAAGTGCCACTGGTTACATCCAGCTGGGAAATCTGAAGCTCGTACAAAAGCAATACGGCGACGCAGGCAAAGCCTATCAGGAGGCGCTTGACCGCGATCCGAACTCGAACGACGCCCTCAACGGCGTGATGAATACCTATCTCGCCCAGAACCAAACCGACAAAGCTATCGGCGCCGCCAACGCGCAAATCGCCAAATCGCCCAACAGCAGCGCCTTCTACGATCTGCTCGGCACAGTTCTATTCAACAGCAAAAAAGATTTCGACGGCGCCGAAGCCGCATTCAAAAAGTCCGCCGAGCTCGACAAGAATAATTCCGACGCCCTGCTTAGGCTGGGACAAGTGCAGGTTGCGAAAGGTTCAGCCGACCAAGCCCTCGCCACTTATCAACAGTCACTTCAAAACAATCCGCGCGAGGCCATGTTTTACATTTTGATGGGCGAGCTTTACGAATCCAAACAGGATTGGGGCAAAGCCAAAGACGCGTATCAGAAGGCGCTCGAAATCAAGCCCGAGAATCCGCTGGCCTCGAACAATCTCGCCTACGTGATGTTGCAATCCGGCGGCAACGTCGACATGGCTCTCTCGCTCGCCCAAACTGCCCGCCGCGGCATGCCCGATTCTCCCAATGCCGCCGACACTCTGGGATGGGTCTTTTATCAGAAAGGCGCGTATCAATCGGCCGTCGATCTTTTTCAGGAAGCGCTTAAGCTGGGCGAGAAAAACAAATCGCCCGACGACGCCACCGTCCACTATCACCTGGGACTCGCCTATCAAAAGACGGGCCAGACCGATCTAGCCCGGCAACATCTGGAACGCGTCCTCAAAATCGATCCCAACTACAGCCAAGCCGCCGACGTGAAAAAACAGCTAGCGCAGCTGAAATCGTAGTAGAGCTATCCAACCACCCGAGCTAGGGACGAACGCCGAAGACCACGCCATACCCCGGCTGTGGTCCCAGACCGCCAATCGACGTCGGGCCGTACAGCTCGTCTTGTGAGCCGAGCATTAACTCTCCCGGAGCCGCGCCATCTCTCTGGTCAAAGACATGAAGCATCGTCTCGGTCCAGGTATCGCCGGATTTGGACAATTTGAAAACGAGACCATCATTGTCATCGCCACCCGCCATGGTAGTGCCGTAGACGTTTCCCGACGAGCCTAAGACCAGGCCGAACAAAGGAGTCCAGCCGTCCGAGCCATCGAAGGCGTGCAATCGGGCGAATCTCCATTTGCCATTGGAGGGCTTAAGTTCGAAGACAGTGCCGCAATAGTCCTGCGAATCAACTCCGCAAGCTTTCACGCCACCCGCCGACGCCGTTCCATAGAGATTCCCGGCGGCATCAAAAATCACGCCGCTCGTCGGCTCTGAACCGTCCGCCGCTCCCGTGAAATTATAGAGAACCGCTTCTTTCCAACTTCCATTCGAAGATGGCGTAAGTTTATAGACCACGCCGTTAAAATACTCGCCGCCCGCTTGCGTTGTGCCGTATAGATTTCCAGCTGAATCCGAGGTCAAGTTGACCGCGCCCGGTACTCCGCCGTCGGAGCCGCCCGTAAAATTATGTATTACCGTTTCTTTCCATTGACCGCTGGAATGTTTCAGCTCAAATATCCCGCCCTGATCATGCGCCCCTCCCGCATTCGCGCTGCCATAGAGATTTCCTTTTGCGTCGAACGCAGGAGCTCCCCATGGACCGACAACGTCGGGCGGCTGGCCAAAACTGTACAGCACCTTAATTTTCCACTCGCTCCCCGAAGGGGAGAGCTCAAATACGGTGCCGGTATTAGACGCTCCGCCACTGCCGCACGTGCCGTAAAGATTGCCGGCGCTGTCGAAAGTCAATTTGCTGTTCGGCCCTGCCCCATCGGACAAATGGAAGCGATGAATAACCGTGTATTTCCACCCACCGCCCGATTCACGCGTGAGCTTGAAAACCGTGCCGCAGCCATCTTCGCCACAGGAATCGGCGCTGCTCGAGTAGGTAGTTCCATACAGGTTGCCGGCCGAGTCGGCCACCAGTCCGGCGGTGGGCGTATAAGCCGATTCAGTGAAGTAATGGACAACATTGTACTGGCCCGTGGCGTGAGCGCTGCTCCCCAACAGCAGGCTGGCGGCGACAATCCGGGTCAATGCGGCCGGCACTTTCATTTGCATCTCCCTCCCTGGCTTCGTCACGAGGGCAAAGGTGTTACCGCGAGCGTGAAACGCACATTTCTCCTCATGCGGATGCAGTGGCCGTTAGATGCGGCCAAGGCGGTAAGGTTTTCTGGCCGCGCAGCCCAGCCTTTCGCGCTGTTTGTGAGGGCCTGGGTTTTTAGTCGTCATTCAAAACACTAAAAATTCGCCTGTTTCCCGATCCGGGAGAAATCTTGTCAAGCCCCCTTTTGCCCTCAATTCCCCCCAACTCCCTGATTACAAACAGAAAATAAAGTTGAAAAACATGGCATAGTTACCTGTCGAATTTGATAGCCTAAATATATAGACAGAAAAAAGGCGCAGGCACTCAGCCCGCGCCTTTTCTTTTGCAGGCTGTTCTTGTGTAGCGTGGACGCCCTCGTCCGCGAAATCTCAACCAAATTCAAATCAAAGGGAGAAACATGCGCCCCGGCAAACGCCTGCGCATGCAACGTTTATGACAGAAAATTCTGCTCCTTCCAAGCCGCTCCGCAAGCGCCAGTCGATCGGACGCACAACACTTTATTCCAAACGCAAAGGCCTGATCGCGGAATTGATCTTCGTGGTCAAAGCCGCCAGCATGGGATTCGCCGTCAGCAAGCCCTACGGCGACTGCGAGCCTTACGACGTGGTCATCGAGGAGAACGGCCGCGTGTTTCGCATTCAGGTGAAATCGGTTTTCACCACCTCCCGCTGGGGATACAGCGTCTGCGTGACTCGCAAGCGCCAGCAAAAAAGCGGCGTTGCCTACTCCCCGCATGAAATCGATTTCGTCGCCGCCTACGTCGTCGCGCACGATGCCTGGTACATCATCCCGGTCACCGAGGTCGCAAGCCTAACCAACATCCGCCTCTATCCCGAGGGCGCAAAAAGGGCCGACGGCGCCCACTTCGAGAAATACCGCGAAGCCTGGGACCTGCTCCGTCGAGGAGCGGCACGTCCGACCGAGATGTAGGGACGTAGTGAATCGCCTCTCCACACCAATCCGGATGAAAAAAAGGGTGCCCCACGTCTCAAGCTTTTCGAGACGTGGGCCGGCGCGAAAGAGATGCATATCGGCAATACCCTTTTGCCGATATCACCCCCTGATCGGCAAAGGCCTTTTGCCGATCGAACCACCCAACACCAAATCAACCGACAACGAGGACTAAAACTATGACGCAACCAACCGAGACAACCAAGAAGCAACCATGCCGACGGACCCCACTATCCGAACTCCACTGCTGCGCCTGCCGGGGATGCGGCGAGCCAATGCTCCTAGCCTGGGACGGACAAACCCAGAACTACGGCGGAATGTGCCCGTTCTGCGGCGTCTTCTCACCCCTAAGATCAGCCGTCGACGCCAACCCACCGAGGCCCGACTGATGATGATCACCGAAGAATGTCATCGTAAGTCTGAGGGCGGGCAAGCTCCTCGAGTAATCTTTACTTCCAGTTTGTGTTTGCCGATAACCAGAACTGTAGCTGGTCAGGTTACGCCCCGGGCTGAATCGGCCCGGGGTTTTGTTTTTGGAGTGCGAAAAATGGCCGGCGCATCGCGATTTCTTGAAATAGCCGCACAACGGCCATTTGGTGTTTGCTTTCTCGCCTCCCACCCTTCCGCAAAGAACGCGGAAGAATGGGGCACCCTTTGTTATTCGTGATTTAGATTTGCAGTCGGAATGGTGGGCCACCCGCCCATTTTCATATTACTTTGACAAGAGGTTCTTGTAGAGCTTGCCGTCCTTCATGATGACGACAAAGTTTTTATCTGTCGCCGCTTCGCGGCTGTGCTCTGCGGCGCTTCACGGCTATTCATGGGGGGGTGGAGCCGCGGAGCGGCGTAAGAATGCAGCCCGCGGCGTGAGCCGTGGGTAGGCAAAAGGAAAATTACGAGCCCCAGCGGGGCGAAAGAAGTTAGTCCCAAATGTATCTTTCATCGTATTCCACGTGGTTCTTCTTGAGGAACCCCAAGAACTCCTCCTGAAATGAATGCTTTTTGTGATGTTCTTCCTGGCCGGCGATGTATTTTCTGACCGCCACGACGCTCGATTCGCTGACACTGAACACGCCGTATCCCGTCTGCCAAGTGAAGTCTGAGCTCCATTTCGCGCGAACCCATTTCGACGAGTTCGCTTTGACGACGCGGACGATCTCCGCAGCGGACTGGGCCGGCCGAATGCGCACCAGCATATGAACGTGATCAGCTGTGCCGTTAACGATCAGCGCTGTTCCCTGAATTTCACGGACGATGCCTCCGAGGTAGGAAAACAGATCGGGGCGGAACTCCGGCTTGATCAGAGGACGTCGTCCTTGAGTACTGAAAATTAGGTGCAGCAGAATGTTGCCCGAGGTATGAGACAGGCGTCTTTCGCCCCTGCCGGGGCTTCTCCCTTCGTTCTTGCCTACCCACGGCTTGCGCCGTGGGCTGCATTCTTGCGCCGCTTCGCGGCTTCCGTATCATCGCGGTTGAGAGGGTCGCTAGGCTGTGACAGCCGTCACAATCGTTGCTGTCGATTTCGTTGGGGCTGGTTCCCGGCGGGGCCTGGGTCGAATTGGCGGCTTTGTGGCATGGCTGAAGCCATGCCCTCCCCTTCGGCTGATCAATCACTACGGCGATCCGACAACGTTAGTCTGCCGCTACGCCTGCGCCCACTGGGGTTTCGCGGCGGCGGGTGGAGCGGTTGGGGGGCAGGCCGGCATCGCGAATCTTGTACAGCAGGGCGCGATAGCTGATGGACAGGGCTCGGGCTGCCTGTTTGCGGTTCCAGTGATGCGCCTGGAGAACTTTCAGGATTATCTTGCGCTCCAGTTCGCGGGTTGCCTTGCGGGTTAAGGCCTTCAGCGAAATTGGGCCGTCGAGGTTGATCTCGGGATTGAAAAATTCCTGCTCGTTGCGCGTGACCAGATCGTTGCTGATCACGTCTTCGCTGCCCAGGATGACATAGCGCTTGATCAGGTTCTCCAGCTCGCGAATGTTTCCCGGCCAATGATATTTCTGCAGCGTGCCCATCAGCTCGGACGAAAGCGCGCGGGCCCGACAATTGTATTTGCGATTGTAGTATTCGAGGAAATACTGAACCAGAGATTCGATATCGCCGCGGCGCTCGCGTAGCGGCGGCATGCGCAAATTGACCACGTTGATGCGGTAGTACAGATCCTGACGGAAGGTGCCGTTCTCGATTTCAACATCCAGCTGCCGGTTGGTAGCGCAGACGATGCGGACTTCGACCTTCTTGTCTTCCTGAGCACCGATGCGACAGAATTGGCCGTCCTGCAGGAGCTGCAAAAGCTTCGACTGCAAGGCCAGATCAAGCTCAGAAATCTCGTCGAGAAAAAGAGTACCCCGGTGAGCCATTTCGACGCGCCCCGGCTTCATTCCATAAGCGCCGGTGAAGGCGCCTTTTTCGTATCCGAAGAGCTCGCTTTCGAGCAGGGTGCCGGGGATCGCGGGGCAGTTGACCTTCACGAAGGGTCCGCTCTTCCACGGCGAGAGGCCGTGGATCATGCGGGCGACGATGTCCTTGCCGGTGCCACTTTCGCCGTTGATCAGAACGGGAACGTTAGCGGAGGCAACTTTGTCCATGCGGGAGCGGAGAGACTGCATGGCTTCGGACTTGCCAAAGACGATAGCGTCGGGAGGAAACTCGCCTAAAGGATGGACCAGAGAACTGACAGGATTTGTGGTTGGAATAGGCATCTATTTGCGTTCGGCTCCTCTACCCACCCTCTAGTATGCACTCGGGGAGCCAAATGCGGGGGCCCTGTAGTAACCAGTGTGACGGTTACTTTGTATGCTATATTTCAATAACTTACGCGATAAACCGAGGGCTTGCGTGGAGCGCAAAAGACCGTGGAAGTAGGGCTCATAACCAGGTTTTTTGGTAGGAAAAACTTTTCACACAGGAGAACTAACTTTCCTTCGGACGACGGACTTCACGGATCTGGCACTGACGAGAGGATGCGAGAACTTAAGGCCGAGCAAGTGGTAACCATCTACGTAGGTTACTCGCACGGTGCGGGCTCGTAAGATTCGCGAAGCCTTAGGGAAAGAATTTCCTGAAACCAGTGGCGCGCTGGGAATCTCGAGCAAAACCTGCGCCGAGAGCGGCAAGGAACGGCGGACGGCGACCAACGCTCCGCCGGCTGAAATGTTCAAGGCTGTGGCGAATTCCAACGATTCCTTGCCATCCTCGTCGCGGCTGCGGACGAAGATGGGAATCGCCAAGGGCAAGCGGGGCCACTTCCGGTCTTCGTTTTCCGGCCTTTGTCGCTTCAAACGTACCCCTCAAAACCTGAACTTAGTCATGCTTTACCGCACCTTGGGGGCCAAACCCGGGCTCGAAGCCGGGCTGTGATATTGGTCGAATGGTCCGAAAGCGGAGCTTCTTTTGAAAACGGGCCGATAAAGGCTGGGGTTACCTGCAATGGCTTTTGTCTTATATTCGCTGTTTTACTGACGCTGTCCAAGGTCTCGGAGCACTTTGGACCGCAAGCTTTTTCCCTTCGGTGACTACTTCCTTGCGTTTTCCGTTGACAGAGCGAAAGCCGTGTCTTAGCATCAGTAAATAGCATTCATCTCCACGAGTTGAGTGCCCTCCCTCGCCGTTACCAATCACTGAGTTCCAGATAATGGCCGCGACGCCGGAAAAGACGTGTCTGCCGCAAGTGAAAGAGTCTAAAGCCGACTACTCCGAATTGTGCCCGGTTAAGGCGGAGGGCGAAGTCGCTTGTCCCAACCCTGACTGCAGCCAAGACTTGCTCCAGCAATTCAACCTGCTACAAGAGCGTTTTCAGCGCACCACGAATGCGCTCGCTTCGGCCGCGCATGACCTGAAGACTCCGCTGGCCATTCTGAATGGGTATGTCGAACTCTTGCAGAGCGAAAAGCTGGGCGAATTGAACGAGCGCCAGCGCGAGATTCTGGGCGACATGCGAACCAGCGGTCAACGCCTGCAGCAGTTCATCCAGGACTTTCTCAGCTTCAGCGTCCTCGAAATCGGTGAGATGAAGATGCACTTCGAGCCCGCCGACCTCAACGCGTGTCTTTCCGAAGTTTGCCGCTTGTGGTCGCACTCGTTTCAAGAGAAGGGACTGGCGCTGTATTTCCTGGCCAACGAGAAACTGACTGAGTTTGCTTTCGACGTGCCCAAGATGCAGCGCGTGGTTTCGAACCTGCTGGAAAATGCATCGAAGTTCACGCCCGCCGGGGGCACGGTCTGGCTTCACGCTGAACCCTATATGTGGGAGCGGCGAAGTGCGAGCAATCCCGACAATCTCACGGAACGGCGGCACCGCGCGATCACCCAACCCAATTCCGTCAAGATCAGCGTGTCCGACACGGGCCCGGGAATTCCCGCGGAATATCATATTGAAGTGTTCGACGACTTCTTTCGTCTGCCACAAAGTGAAAGTCAGGCTGGGATGGGATTAGGCCTGGCGATCGCTCGGCGACTGGTCGGCGGCATGGGCGGCAAGATCTGGGTGGAGAGCGATCCCGGCGCGGGCTGCAAGTTTTCTTTCATTCTTCCGCTTCTGCCTCCCTCGAGCGCAAACAACCAACTAAACAACTCTGGGAAAACTAAATGAAAGCTGCGGCAAACAACATTCTGCTGGTCGACGACGAACCCGGAATGCTGCGCTACATCAAAACTCTGCTCGAAGTGGACGATTACAAAGTCGAGACGGCCAGCACCGGCGAAGAAGCTGTCGAACGAGTGCAGAAAGGTTTGCGTCCCGACCTGGTGCTGCTCGACCTGCTCATGCCCGGAATCGACGGCCTTGAGACTCTGGAGCAACTGCGAAAGCTGCAGCCCGGCGTCAAAGTCGTGATGTTGTCTTGCGTGAGCGATACTCGCAAAGTGGTGCAGGCAATTCGGCTGGGCGCGCACGATTATCTGACCAAGCCTTTTCAGAAGAGTGAACTGGACACCGTGGTTGACCAGTGCCTGGGCACTAACCAACAAAATTATCCGGGCGAAGTGGAAGAGGTTGGCGACGAAGTGTTTTTTGTGGCCGCAAGTCCGATCATGCGCAAGCTTCGTTCGCAAGCTGCGCTGGTTGCGAACGTCGACATCCCAGTGCTGATGCTGGGCGAAAGCGGTACCGGCAAAGAAGTGATGGCGCGGCTGATTCACAAGCTCTCGCCACGCGCGCATCGAACTTTCCTCAAGGTAAACTGCGCCGCCGTCCCTGCGGACTTGCTGGAGAGCGAACTGTTTGGCTACGAAGCGGGCGCGTTCACCGGGGCCAATCACGCGAAGCCAGGGAAGTTCGAACTGTGCAACAAGGGTACGATCCTGCTGGATGAAATCGGAGAGATGCCGCCGATCTTGCAAGCGAAGCTGCTGCACGTGCTGCAAGACCAGCAATTTTCGCGGCTGGGCAGCCGCTCCATGATTAAAGTGGATGTACGAATTCTGGCCGCCACCAACATCAACATTCCCGAAGCGCTGGCCACGAAACGCCTGCGCGAGGATCTTTACTACCGGCTCAACGCTTTCACGTTGTCGGTTCCTCCACTCCGCGAGCGTAAGGAAGAGATTCCGATCCTGCTCAAGCACTTCATGTCCAACATGTCGGAGCGCTACGCACGGCCACCGCTGCCGCTTTCGACCGAGTTGCTGCAGGCTTGTCAGGATTATTCCTGGCCGGGCAATCTGCGCGAGCTCAACAATTTCGTGAAGCGGTATCTGGTTCTTGGCGATGAGAAGTTGGCCATCCAGGAACTGAGTCCGAAGAGTGATACAAGTGGAGCGCAATTCGACGTGGCCGCACACGGCTCCGGCGATGCGGCCGGAGGGTTGAAGTCTCTGTCGCGCAACGCCAAGGACGGAGCCGAAGCCGAAGCCATCAGCAAGGCTCTCGACGAAACCAACTGGAACCGCAAGCAGGCGGCGGTGTTGCTGAAGATCAGCTACAAGGCTCTGTTGTATAAGATCCGACAATACGGGATTGCGCAGTCCAAGAGCCACAAGCTTTCCGCCGGCGCGTAGAGGGTTCCAGCGGTGTTATCCAAGTCCCGTTGTCCCAGCCCCGGCTTGTCCGCAACGCAGCAAAGCGGGGATGTGATTTCTTCCCGCCGCACGCGGCAAGCAGATCCAAGTCCCCACGGAAAGCTAGGAGCAGGAGAGCTAATCTTCCCATCGTCTCCGTCGATGATATTCGCCACGACTCAGGCCGCCGAGGTCAATCACAACCGCCACAATCAGAATCACCAAATTAATGCCCGCTATGGGCTGTCGTGTATTCATCATCCAGGCATACGCCAACGTGGTTAGGGGTAAGAACAGAAACCCGAGCAAAGGCAATAATAGCCCGTGGTACGCTCGTTGCAGGTAATTCGAGAAGAAAAACAACAGCACGAGTGCGATCCGCGGAAACGCGAGAAAGACAATCAACACGAGGCAAGGCACGAAATTCTCCTCGCGCATCGTACGCTTTTCACGCACGGGACACAACGAATGTGCCAACCGAGCAGCAGGATGCCGGTTCGCTGAACTCTTCTAAAAAGCAACCGTCGCTCGTCTGTTGTTGCCGCCGACCTAGATATCCCTTGCTGTCGTAATATCGCCTCACTCATTGACTCGGTCCTGAGGGAGTCGCCGGATGTCGTTTCGCTTCTCGGAATGACAACGGATCAAATTATCAATGCAGGAGCAACGTGGGCAGGTTCCAGTGGCGCCAGACGCTGACGACTCGCAACGTAAAGCAAACCACCGCGCCGAGCACGGTCATGAGCCGGGGATTCGCTTTTAGGCGGATGCCAATTACCAGCACGGCTGCTCCGGCTAGCGCGGCGGTCGCGTAGACGTCGGCGCGAAGTACGGTTGGAATGCGGGCAAGCAGAATGTCACGAATCGTGCCGCCGCCAACCCCGGTCACTCCTCCCATTAAAACTGCGATGAATGGATGGATGCCGAAGTCGAGCGCCTTGGCTGCGCCGGCGACGGCGAATAATCCCAATCCGGCGGCATCGAAAATAATGATCACCCAGGGAGAAACCTGGCTGACGAACTGATAAAAGCAAAATACAACCGCAGCACCAAGAAAGGCCGCGGCGGGATATCGCCAATCGCGAATGCAATTCGGAGGGATGGCCCCGATCAGCAGATCGCGAATCATTCCGCCACCGAGTGCGGTGGCAAATGCCACTACCATCAGGCCAAGCAGATCAAGATTGGCTTCGATGCCTGCGGTTGCGCCTTCGACTGCGAACACAAAGGTGCCCAGCAGATCGATGACAAGAAGCATTCTGGCAGAGTCGTACTTGATGCGGGCCTCGCAGGGATTGCGTCGAGTTATTGAACCACGAGCGTGACCACCGTGCTCCGCGTCGCGCTGCCTGAGACTGCGTTGACGGTCACCGCATAAGTTCCCGCGGGAGTGCCGGTTGTGGTCGTGACCGCGGTAGTTCCGCCGCAAGCGGGCAGGAACAGGATGAGCGCGAAGAGCCCGCCCAGGAGCAGTCCCATCAGCAAGCGTCGCTGTCGAGAAGTTTTGCCGCCGAGTCCCACGCCGAGCAGGGCGAGACCGGAGACCGGCAGCCAGGTCGCGTAAAGTGGAATCCCCGGGCCGCTTCCGTGACGCAGGTCGGTGGTCGTGCTCACGCGGGTGGTGGTGTTGATGACAAACTGCGAACTCTGGGCACCGGTATTGAGGTTCGGGAGGGGGTTGTTGTTGCCCGGCACGCAGGTTGCGCCTGTGGGCAGACCGCTTCCGCAGGTAATGGATACGCTATCGGGAAATCCGCTGTTCGAGCTTGGGGTAATCGTGGCGGTGAAGACTGCGGGCACGCCGGCCACCACCGTAGCTGCGGCCGGGGCAACCTTGATGCTGAAATCATTTACCGTAACACTGGCACTAGCCGTGGCTAACAGCGATTGACCGACAAAGGCCGAGCCGCTGTTGCCCAAACTTACGGTACCGCCTGCCAAAGTTGGAGCAACCGGGGTCAGAATCACGGTGACGGTCGCGGTGGCGGCGGCATTCAGCGTGCCGATGTTGCACAACACGGTTTGGTTGGTGGGAGAACCGCAAGTGCCCGGGCTCGCCGTCGCGGAAACAAAGGTCGCGCCCGCCGCGGGCAGGTAGTCGACGAAAGTCACCCCATTGGTGAACTCGCCGTTGTTGGTGATGGTGTAGGCGAAGCTGACTTGACTGCCAATGCCAACCACCAACGGTGTAGCGGTGGGCGGCAGCATGGTCAGGTTCAGGACAGGCGCAAACTTGCTCACAAAGGCGTCGGTCGGTCCACTGAGAGCGCCATCGTAAGGATTCTTCAGCGGGAAAGGGCTAGAAGCTGTTTCTCCCGCGAGATAGCTGGAACCTTGCAGATCCAGCGCGACGCCAGTACCAAAATCGGCGCCCGTTCCTCCGAAGTAGCTGGTGAAACTGGTCGCGACGCAGGTGGGAGTTACAATCGGACTGCAGGTCGCATCCGTGTCGACGGTGGCGAAGAATGCGTCGCTGGCGCCGCCACCGAAGGTCGACTGCACGGCAAACCCGGCAACGATGGGGAAGTTCGGGGAGTTCGTCCAGCCGATAAGGCGCGCTCCGCCGCTGTTGTCCACCGCAACCGATGTAGCGGCGTCGGTTCCCGCACCGCCGAGATAGCTGAAGTAAGTCAGAGGGACATCGAATGTGACGCAGCCTGTGCCCGTACACGGTATTCCGATTTTTGCCAGGAAGGCGTCGGTTCCGCCACCGTTCGAGATCTGCAGGGCTGTGGTACCCGTGGTGCCTGCGTTGAAATCCGTCGAGGTGGTCCACCCTGTAATGTAAGCGTCAGGGCTCGAATCCACTGCGACGCCGAAGCCCACGTCGTTGCCGGAGCCCCCGAGATAGGTCGAATAGATAAGTTGTGCGCCGGTCACGCCAGAGGGATTGATCTTGGCGACGAAAGCGTCAAACCCGCCCTCGTTCAGTCCCTGATAGGCGTTGAGCAGGGGCATGTCGGTAAAATTCGTTCCACCGGTAATGTAGGCGTTCGAATTGCTGTCCACGGCGATGCCACCGCCCAGGACCGAACCGGTGCTGGGACTGCTACCGCCGAAATAAGTTGAATAGAGCACGCTGCCGGATCCGCTCGTATTCGGATCCACCTTGGTGAAGAAGAATTGGTTCGCCGCCCTGGGCGTGGTTTGATAGGCTCCGAGCGTGGATGGAAATCCTGTCGCTACCTCGGTGGAGGTGGTTGTCCCGGTCACGTACGCGTTGCTTCCACTTTGATCCACGGCCAAGCCCGAAGCGATGTCTGTTCCGCTGCCAGAAAGATAGGTCGAATACAGCAGCAATTTTCCGGTGGGATCGAGTTTGCTTACAAACACATGCCTGCCGCTGGTGACAGGCGTGGTTTGAAATGCTGCATTGGTGGCCCCGTTGGTGGTGGGGAAGTTGCTGGAACTCGTCGTTCCCGCAACGAGGATATCAAAGCCGGCGTCCACCGCGACGCCGGCCGTATAATCGGTTCCGTTTCCGCCGAGATATGTGGCAAAGAGCAGAGCTCCGGTAGGACTGAACTTTGCGATGAATACATTGGCAGTTGCCCCCGGGGCCAGAGCGGGCTGATATTCGCCGGTGGTCGCCGGGAAATTGGTTGAGGTGGTGGATCCGGCTACATAGGCGTTGGCAGCGGCATCCACTGTAATCGCGGGACAGCCGGGAGGCGGCACCGGTACCGACATTCCAGGAACTGTTATCGGGGCAATGATGGAACAGGCTTCATTGCCGCTGCCGCCCAGGTACGTCGAGTAAACCAGCACGGGATCGATGATCAAGGTGCGGCTGCGATCGTAGGCGCCTATTTGGAATCCGACGTCTTGGTTTCGATGACCACGCTTTCGCTTACCACGCAGTTCGAAGCGACCAGCCACCGGGTGCTCCTCGGTTCCGACCCTCTGATACACGCGGGGGGCTTGCAAGCGCAAATCGCTTCCACCGGCGGTCAGAACGAGGTCTCCATGCCCGTCGATTGTCGGAGTTTCAACACCCTGAAACCCGAGTACCACTTGCGTGGGATCGCTGCCAGGCGCTACTTCGAAGTCATATTCCAACCGTCCCTGATTGCCGTAGTACACGACGTCAATGCCGGGATACACATTACGGTAACGCACGCGCGCAAACTGAGGAATGTCACTATGCCATTTGTCGGGATCGTTGCCGATGAAGTAATTGCTTGTTCCAGGCAGTTGGATTTCGCCACGGGGCTCAGAGGGCGAAGTCGCTCCAACCAGCTTCATGCTGACTGCGGAAGGCCGAGCAACCGGATGTCGAGAGTCGGATGCAGAATGCTGCAGAGCGAGGACAGCTTCCTGTGCGGTGAGGTACAGGCCATAACCGCTGCCTCGCGCTAGAAATTTCACGCGCGCATCGGTCTGTCCCTGGTTAGGTTCAAACACCAGCGGAAGATGGCTGTAGTTGACGAGAGCCTGCGGCAGACCTTTGGCGAGTGGGGCACGCGCCGAAGGGGCGGAAGGGAAAAGAGCGTGAGGATTTGCAGCGTTGTCGACCCGGAGCTTCGCTGCTCCCGAACCGATGGTGAGAGCGACGGCTGCGAGCAGCATCAACAGCATGATTGCCACCAGGATGCGACTTCGCGAACATGTCTTTCCCGACCGACGGCGATTCAATCTCACTGCACTCCTCCGATTTGCCGCGATGTCTTTTCCCGATTTCAGGGAGAGGAAGAAGAAACGGCGCACAAACAGCACCCCGAGTCGCGCCCGCGAAGCGGCTTGCGTACCTGTCACCAAAAATAAGTGCAAAAGTTAAGTAATTACTTAAACATCTGACGGATAGACTGTCAAGATGCGCGGACCCATTCTTCGCCTTAAGAATCGTCTGATGCGGGGTGGCGTGACCGGAGATGCCGTCCGTAGGCAGAAAAGTACGCAGCTTATGATTTGTGAAGTGCGGACGAGATGTCACCACGGCGCAGATTTTCTGCAAATTGTTTCATGCGAGGATTCGATCGGCGCGACCAGCCCTGCCTGAATTCGTTCATTCTCATGACGAGTTCACGCTTGGATTGCACCGTTGTTGTGGCAGTATGATTGCTCTTTCGACCCGGAACAACCCTCCCCGCCCTCCCCGGTTTGCCATTCCTGACCACGCAGTAACCGAGTCAATTCCTGCAAACCTTTTGGTCTTGCAAACTCCTGACAATTAAGTATCTTTGGCCTGAGAGCACGGGTCGGTTGCTTCTTTAACACGAATTTCGACTTAGGGAGCGGGAATGCTCGAAAAAGAGGAAAGCGCAACGCTCGAAACACCGCAGGACCGGAGGGCCATGCGACGGTTCGACATACGCTTGCCGGCAATCGTCAAAGTGGAGGACGCAACGGTTGACGAGCTGTTGACCGAGACACAGAATGTGAGCGCTCGTGGAGTTTTTCTCTACCTCGATCGTCCGCTTGCCGAAGGCTCCCGCATGCATGTGACTTTAACTCTTCCCCCGCACATCACCTTGACCGACCCGGTGCGCGTCCGGTTCACTGCCCGCGTGGTGCGAACTGAGGCGCCTCTGCCGGCATCTCGCATCGGCATCGCAGCCGTTATTGAGGAGTACGAGTTCCTGCGCTCCGTCGGCTCGGGCAGTTGAGAATCTCAGCGAACTCTGCGGCTGTTCTCGCCAGTCTCTCCGTTGTAAGGTTTTAATGAGCGGCGGAAATACAAAGTCTTAAATCGCGGAGGTCGCGGAGAACAGCCGCAGAGCCCGCTAAGAAATCCGCTGAGGCGTCAGGGTCGGTTCAATTCTTTTCGTCAATTCGTTCCTTGAATTCTGCAATCTCATTTCTCAGCCGGGTGTAGCGGCGCAGCAGCGTCCCCAGGTAGGCGATGTGGATGGTCCAAGTGGCGATATAGGCTGCGTAAAGGTAATTCATCCCGGACTCCAATTTGTTAACTTTTGGCTTGCGAACTTCGAGCTTGTGAACCTCGCGGTTCGAGCAGCGCCTCCAAAGCCAGGGTTTCATCCAAGTCGCGCCGCAGCACTTCTAAACGATAGCGGGACCAGCACACCAAGGCCGCGAAGCACGAGAAGGCAAGCCAATTGATCAGTAGCGCATGCCACATTCGGGGATCGAGAGAACCGCCTCCGCCGATGACCGGCTGCGGATGCTGAGTCCGAAAAAACCAAATCGAAAAATAGACCAGCGGAACGTCGAGAGCGCCAAAGACAGCCAGCACCGCAGCCAACAATGGGGTCTGTCCGCTGCTGGAAAATCTGCGCAGAACCAGGTAGCTCACGTAAATCAGCCACAGCACGAGAGTCAGGGTCAAGCGCAAATCCCACGTCCACCAGATTCCCCACACCGGACGCGCCCAGATCGGGCCGGTCACAAGGTTCACAGTGCAGAAGACGACTCCCACTTCCGCCGTCACCAGGGCGAGCATGTCGGCTTTGGCGTTGCGCCAGATGAGGTACACAATGGAGGCGACGAAATTGATGAAGAACAAAATGAAAGCGGTCCACGCCGAGGGCACGTGGTAATAGAAGATGCGCTGCACGTCGCCCATGGTCTGCTCGGTGGGAGCGACAACCAGAGCCTGATACAGAGCATAGCTGAGCAGCACACCCGTCAGGACTGCGAGGATGGGGAAAGCGCGCTTCATTCCGCCTGCAACACCAATCCGAACAAAAAGAGGCTAGCGATAGTAAACACCACATCGTAGGCGGCAAGCAACACGATCCAGAACTTGGCGGAGAATTCTCCGGTGAGGATTGCGCCCGTGGCTTCGACCATGGCGAGCAGCGCCGGGATCGAGATAGGAAACAGCAGCAGAGGAAGCATGATCTCGCGGCTGCGCGTGCGCAAAGACATAGCCGCGAAAAACGTTCCGTTCACCACCAGCGCCCACGTCCCTAACGCTGCGACTATGGGCAATTGGTATGCGGGGCCAAGCGCGCGCAGGTTATAAAAGACAATGAAGAGCGGCGTCATCAGCGTCTGCAGGACGGTAACGAAAATGAAATTCCCGATGACCTTCGCCAGGAACAACGCGTTCGGCGGAGCGGGAGAAACTCGGTACGCATCCAGCACTTGATTGCGCATCTCCCGCGCCCATGTCTGGTTCAAAGCCACGACTGCGGCGAACAGAAATGCCACCCACACCAGCCCACCGGCAATCCGCCTCGACTCTTCGGCGGTTGGATCAAAAGAAAAACTGAAGATCACGACCACCAGCAGAGAGAAAAACAACATGGAGTTGATAGCGTCTTTCGATCGCCACTCCAGCCGAAGATCCTTGGCCAAAGTCGCTCGCGTGAGACTGGCGACGGTGCTCATCTAGTCTCCGTCGTCGCTGCGAGATCCGGCGTGCGACTGACGATTTGTCCGGCTTCCATCCAGACGAACTCATCGGCGGCGCCTTCGAGCAGAGCGGCTTGGTGCGTGACTACAAAGATGGTCTTACCGGCATCGCGCAAGCCCGTGAGCAAGTTCACCATCTCGCGGGCGGAACGCACGTCAACGTTGGAAAACGGCTCGTCCAGCAGGAGGATTTTAGGATCGTTCAGCAGCGCCCGAGCCAGCGAAATTCGTTGGCGCATGCCTTGCGAATATTGTCCCACGGGCCGAGTAAGTGATGGATCCAGCTTCACTGCCCGGATGACATCGGCACAGCGGTCTTTGTCGGTGACATCGTACAGGCGAGCGAAGTAGCGCAGGTTCTCCGTCCCGCTCATTTCGTCGTAAAGCAAAGAAGGATGGGCCATGTATCCCAGTTGTCCGCAGACGGAGCGGAGATCGGTTGCGCCCAACATCGAAATGCTTCCGCGAGTAGGAGGCGTTAACCCGGCCAGCGCGCGCAGCAGGGTCGTCTTCCCTGCCCCGTTGTCGCCGAGAATAGCGTAGAGACGGTTGGGAGCAAACTCCGCCGTCACGCCGCGCAACGCGGCGAAGCGTCCAAATTGTTTGACGAGACCGGTAACGACAACGGCGGGGATCATCGGAACCGAAGATAGCTGAAGCGCCCCGCGAAGTCGAGGGCGCCTCGCAGTGGAGAACTGGCCCTGCTCACCGCACCTTCACTCCATATTTTTGCGTAAACGGCGGGACAATACCGTTTAAGCGCAGGTACTCGACCAGCTGTCCGTAGTGGTCCGTGACGTGCCAGACGGCAGCAACGGAGATGCCGAGCTTGGTATTCGGTGCGGCATAACGGCCTTCGACCCGGTCGAGCGCATTTTTCTCCGTAAGCGTAGCCAGGACACGGTTCGAGTAATCAAAGGAGTCCTTGAGATATTTGATCAACTCGGCTTTGGTTTTCGCCGGATCGTGACCGCCCTTTTCGCAGTCGTCGGGTGGTTTCTTGCCCTCAAATTCGTTGAAGAAGGCGAACTGGGCACAGGCGACGTGCTTCACTTGTTCGCCGAAGCTGCGTGCATCGTCGAACTTTCCGGTTGTGGGGATGAAGGAATACTTATCCTCGGGCATGGCCTCAGCGAGGGCGAGAAAATTTCCCTCGGTGAACTGGAGTGTAAAACCAACGCTTTCCGCGATGGACTTGGGAATGTCATCCTGGGCAGATTGCTTGGTGGCCGAGCTCTGTGGCGATCTTCCGACAGCAGAGAGAGCGACGCCGCAGATGAGCAGAAGGGCAGCGACACGAAGAGATCTCATCTCATCCTCCTGGATTTCGCAGCAAGGATACCCGAAGAGTGGAAACAAGTCGAAGAACGCCGCATAAAATCAATTTGCGACGGTGCCACTTATAAGTTGGCTTGGATGCGTCTTAGTTCGACATCGGGCCGGAGCTGTTGGTCTCAATCTTCGTCATGCTCTTCGCGGGAGCATTTGAAGATCCGCCACTGGCGGGCGCTCCCGGCTGTTGCGGGGCGTACTTCGAGGCGCATTTGGCCTGCAGTTGCTTGGCATGGAAGACGCCGTCGCGTCCGAAGCTGCCGTCGGCCAACGCTTGGGAATTGTCCTTGAAGGTATCCGGCGGAGGCTCGGTGCCGCTGTACGAAACCTGAAGCGTCTGATCGTTCTCGATCAAGACAAACTCAACTTTTGTGCCGTTCCGCTTGATCGAGCCAGGTTGCACATTTCCCGCGACGCGCAGCCGCTTGGTGTGGGCCGAATCTCCCATGCCGCGCAGTTCTTTAATCGTGACGTAGTAGCTCTTACTCTCCTGGACGCCGGTATAAGCCAGGTATCCAAGCGCCAACAGGATGACTACCGTCGCGCCACCGAATTTAAGGTACCTGCTGGTTTCGCTGGACATAAGAACCCACGCTATACGAACTCTATTCCTCGCCTCGGGCATGGGTCAAGCAGAGGAAACGGCGGGAAGAAACGGGTGGACTCAAAGAAAGCTGGATTACAAAAACCAGTCGTCAGTTGCCGGTTCTCGGCTATCAGTTTGCTCCTTAGCAGAAACGCGAAAGACTTCAGGCATTACAATTCCTATATTGTTCATTCTTCATTGAGACAAACCCTATGATCCATGCTTGGCACGACGTAACCCCCGGCGAGCATTTGCCGGACGAGTTCAACACGGTAATCGAAATCCCCTTTGGCTCGAGCGTGAAGTACGAATTGGACAAAGCCAGCGGACTGATCAAACTGGATCGCGTGCTCTACTCCGCGGTTTATTATCCGGCCAACTACGGCTTCATTCCCCAGACCTTGGCCGAGGACGACGATCCGCTCGACGTTCTGGTGCTTTGTCAGGAAAGCGTGGTCCCGTTGACGATTATTCACGCGCGCGCCATCGGTTTAATGACCATGATTGACTCAGGAAAAAAAGATCACAAAGTCATCGCAATCGCTACCGAGGATCCTGAATTCAACAGCTACCGCGAGGCCTCGGAGATGCCTCGGCATCGCCTAATGATGCTGCGAAGATTCTTTCAGGACTACAAACAGCTTGAAGGAAAAGAAGTCGAGGTGGATGAGATCCGCCCCGCCGGGGAAGCGTATCCGATTATCAACGATGCCCTGCGCCGCTACAGCGAGCAACGGCGCAAAGGATTTATCAAGTAGCCATCACTTTCACGAAACGCTACCACACGCGGCAGGCGTTCGCGCTCACCATGGCTTGCCCCGCTTTGCAGCCCAAGGCCTGCTGGAACTCAGGCATGTTTTGCACCACGCCGTTAACGCGCCATTTTCCGGGTGAGTGCGGATTCGTGAGGACCTGGTTTCGCTCGTATTCCGGACGACGTTTCTCGCACCACACGCGCGCAAATCCCAGGAAAAAGCGCTGCTGGGGCGTATAACCATCAATCTTCTGGCCTTCTTTACCAGTCTTATCTTCCGCGATCATGTGCTCCAGAGCCGCTAAAGAGATGCGTGCCCCACCGTTATCGGCGGTGTTTTCACCGAGCGTAAGCCGGCCGTTGAGCTTGAGATCATCCACCGCAACGAAGTTGCTGTACTCATCGGCGATGCAACTGACTCGCTTTTCAAATTCCTTGGCGTCCTCAGCCGTCCACCAGTCTCGGAGATTCCCCTGCGGATCATACTTGCGGCCTCGATCGTCGAAGCCGTGGGTCAACTCATGCCCGATGACCAGTCCGATTCCGCCAAAGTTCACCGCATCGTCCATGTTCTTGTCGAAGAACGGCGGCTGCAGGATGCCTGCCGGAAATACGATTTCGTTGTAGTTTCCGCTGTAGTAGGCGTTGACCGTGGGCGGCGTCATGCCCCATTCCTTGCGATCGAGCGGCTTGCCAATCTTGGCGATCTGGCGCTTGGATTCGAATTCATTGGCGCGCAGATAATTTCCTAATAGATCGCCCCGAACGACAGTCAGAGTACTGTAGTCCCTCCACGTATCGGGATAGCCAATCTTGTTGCGAATGGCTTCCAGCTTGAGCTTGGCTTGTTTCTTGGTTTCATCCGTCATCCAACTCAGGCTCTGGATATCCTCGTCCAGCGACTTCTCCAGCACGTCCACCATTTTCAGCATGCGCTGTTTGCCGTCGGCTCCGAAAGTCAGCTCCACGTACTTCTGGCCCAGCGCCTCGCCTAAAGAATCGTCGGTTAGTTCCACGCAGCGCTTCCATCGTGGCTGGATTTCCGCCTGGCCGGTCAATGCCCGGCGCATTTTGAAGTTCGCGTCCACGAACGGCTGAGAGAGCCAGGGAGCGGCCCCGCGCAGCAGGTGCCAGGTGACATAAGTCTTCAGGCTGTCCAGCGACTCCGACTGCAGCAAACCATTCACCTGTTTGAAGAAATCCGGATCGCTGACATTCAGTTCCGAAAAACCCGGCGTACCCGACGTCGCAAAATAGCGATCAAGATAGAAATTCGGCGCCATGGCACCGGCCGCGTCACGCGTCATCTTGTGGTCTCTCACCTTGGGATCGCGCCGGATGGTGCGGTCCATGGAGGCTTTGGCTAGAACGGTCTCGATTCGCAATACCGTTTGCGCGGAGTCGGCCGCTTGTGTAGGCGACTGTCCCGCAAGGATGAACAGCTGGGTCACGTATTCGACCAGTTGTTTACGAACCTCCAACTTCCGCGCGTCGTCTTTGATGTAGTAGTCGCGGTCAGGTAGCGACAATCCACCCTGGTCGATGTAAGCGATCACTGTGTCGGCATTGTGAAAATCGGAATTGGAATAGAAATCGAACAGCGGGCTCGGGCCCATGAGATGAACGCGCGCAGCGGCGTCGATCAACGCAGGCTTGTCACTCACCGCGGAGATCCGGTCTAGCTCTGGTTTCAGCGGATCGAGACCTTTCGCGTCGACTGTCTTTTCGTCCATGCAAGCACCGTAGAAATCGCCGATCTTTTGCTCGATTGCAGTTCGGCCGGGGTCGTTGATCGAAGCTTTTTCCAGAATGCCGCGCAGAGTCAGGAGATTCCGCTCATCCAGTTCGACGAAGCTAACCCATGAGCTCTGATCCGCTGGAATTTCCGCGGTCTTGAGCCAGTTGCCGCAGGCGTATTGATAGAAGTCGACGCACGGATCGAGCGTCTTGTCGATGTTGTCGATGCTGAACCCGATTGCAGACTTCGTTGTTGAATCGCTCTGAGCACAAGCGACAACGCTCCCCAATAGCAGAAAGACCAGCAAAAGATTGCGCACGCGCATAGAACCTCATTCGATGCAGACGGGAGATTGTAAGCCCTTCGCTTTGGACGAACAAGCCGGGAAAAGGATATGTTGCTCAACCTCGCAAAACCGACAGCTATCTCGACGGACCCAATTATTCCAGGGGTTCTGGAAGAAGAAGCGTGGCTGGGGTGCCCTTCGGCGTTATTTCGTAGCGTATAATCGGCTTTTGAAGAATCCACAAAGGTGATAAGAAATGGCCCCCACGAACGGTAGTCCTGCCAACGGCAATCACGCGCAGAATGACAACGGGCACAGTGTTCCGAAGCCGCGAGCCGAGTGGATCGCCCGGCGCAAGTCGGAGAACGGCGACGGCAATTTCTCTCAGATGCACTATGCTCGCAAAGGTCTGATCACGGAAGAAATGGCGCATGTGGCGGAGCGCGAAAAGATTTTTCCCGAACTGGTGCGCGACGAAATCGCGCTCGGCCGCATGATTGTTCCCGCCAACATCAATCATCCCGAACTGGAGCCAATGTGCATTGGCGTGGCTTCGTTGTGCAAAATCAATTCCAATATTGGTAATTCTGCAGTCACCTCAAACATCGACGAGGAACTCAAGAAGCTGCACACGTCCGTTCATTACGGCGCTGATACGGTTATGGATCTTTCGACCGGCGGCAACATTCACGAGATTCGTGAAGCCATTCTGCGGCACTCGCCCGTGCCCATCGGAACCGTGCCAATCTATGAGGCGATCTCGCGGGTCAAGCGCATAGAAGACTTGAATGCCGAGGTGATGCTCGAAGTGATCGAAGAGCAAGCCGAGCAGGGCGTGGATTATATGACCATTCACGCCGGCGTGCTGATCCAATATTTGCCAATGGTGTCGAAACGGATCACCGGGATCGTGAGCCGCGGCGGCGCGATTCTGGCACAATGGATGGCCCACCATCACAAGCAGAATTTCTTGTACGAGCGCTTCGACGACATCTGCAAGATTTTCGCCAAGCACGATGTTTCGTTTTCGCTGGGCGATGGCCTGCGTCCGGGCTGCATTGCCGACGCCAGCGATGAAGCGCAATTCGCGGAGTTGAAAACGCTGGGCGAACTGACCAAGAAGGCTTGGGAGCGCGACGTGCAGGTGATGATCGAGGGTCCTGGCCATGTGCCGCTCGACAAGATCAAAGAGCAGGTCGACAAAGAAAAAGAGCTCTGCTACGAAGCGCCGTTCTATACGCTCGGACCGCTCGTCACTGATATCGCGCCGGGATACGACCACATCACGTCAGCGATTGGCGCGGCCATGATTGGCTGGCACGGTGCGGCCATGCTTTGCTACGTCACTCCGAAAGAACATCTCGGGCTTCCTAATGAGAAAGACGTGAAGGATGGAATCATCGCCTACAAGATCGCGGCGCACGCTGCAGACTTGGCGCGTCATCGTCCCGGCGCGCAGGACCGCGACGACGCGTTAAGCTATGCCCGCTACAAATTCGATTGGGAGAAGCAATTCGCGCTGTCGCTCGATCCGGAAACTGCGCGTTCCATGCACGACGAAACCCTGCCCGACGACTACTACAAAGAAGCCGCGTTCTGTTCCATGTGCGGCCCCAAGTTCTGTTCCATGAACTATTCCAGCAAAGTCGACGAGTACAACAAACAAGTCCACGGCCTGGAAAAGAAAGACTACTCGGAGTTGGTCGAGAAGTTGGTCAAGATCGGGTAGGTTCTCGATCTCGTTTACTGAGCCTAACGTCAACGATAATCGGCCGGTGGTCGCTCAATTCCGCCCACTTTGCTCCGTCTCGAATCGAGACCTTATCCAGCCGCTTTACCCACGCCTCGGGAACAAAGACGTAATCAATATGGAAAGGTCGGCTGCGGTTCTTGAGCAAATACAACGTGTGTTTCGATTCGCGTCCTTGAACTTCGTCATAAAACGTGTGATAAGCGCTCACGATACCCTGCGCCGCAAGGAGTTCCACCACCGCAGTGTGATTGCCAACCGGGCGACTAACGTCCCAAATGCTGTTTGAGTTGAAGTCCCCCGCAACAACCGTGTTCTGGCACACGAGCCAATCGGGATTGTCTCGCAGCGCGGCGTAGAGTTGACCGATATAGTTGTCGCGTTTAATCGCGCCCACCCGACACGCCCATACTGCGATGATTCGCAGCGGCTGACCATAGCCTTCAACGTCCGCTGCCAACACCCATTTTTGCTTTGACTGAGACAATGGCCGCGGCCGCAGTGGCTTACGGACAAAAAGGCCCAGCCCCTTGTGGGGATTCGAACCAACCCATACGCCGGCATACCCAAATTGCTCGAGCGATAAGATCGA
>DATNNE010000181.1:0-9027 GCA_035601995.1 Terriglobales bacterium | reverse complement strand
CGGTAGGCTCGCCGGAGACACTTTGAAGCCTCTTCCGTTCGCTTTATGTGCGTCCTCCGAAGACGGCACAGTGACAGGTGTGCCGCTCGGCGGCGTTGGAAGCCATCAGCCGAGTCCGCACAAAGGACGGGTCGCTTTTCCGCAGCCGAGCCCTAGAAGTAAGAACGATGTGATTGATCGAACCAAGTTCGCGCAGTGTGCATCGTGCTTAGCGATGACTCGTGCGGTGTCGTCGTAACATATTGCCGGCACAGCCATCGAACGCGCGGATCACGAATGCTTGGCCCATGTGTTCATGGCCACAAGTGTGCATGGGACACACCGCGATGCCCGATAACTGCAAAAGGAGCAAGCGGAGAGTAAGGCGGATGCGGGAGACGGGCGTAACGTCGGCTACCTAAGAACGTTGCTCATGGTGCATGAAGGAATGCGTGTGAACTAACGGAGCAAAATGGTTGTCGCGGGAAACACATCGCCTCACGCTCCACCCAGTCTCAATTTGCCGACGCAATCCGAGACTCCACCCAAGACTTTGCTTGGCCGTCTCTTGTTGAGAGGTCGCCCGGCCGACGAACCAGAGAACGCGGAGAAGGTTTATCCCTGGTATGTCGTTCTGTGGTTAACAGGGGTCGATTATTTCTCGAGCCTCGGATACCAACCGGGCATAGCTCTCTTGGCTGCTGGTGCCCTCTCAGTACCGGCAACGGCTGTGCTGGTACTGGTCACGCTTCTGGGAGCGGTCCCGGTTTATTCACAAGTGGCCCGACGCTCATACGCGGGCCAGGGCTCGATCGCTCTGTTAGAACATCTGCTCCCCGGCTGGAAGGGCAAGATCTTCATCCTCATCCTTTTGGGTTTCACCGGCACGGATTTCGTGATTACCATGACGCTGTCTGCAGCCGATGCGGCTCGTCACGCGATTGCAAATCCATATCTCCACAGCTATGTTGGCGAGGCACCCATGCCCCTGACCTTGACGTTGCTGTTGCTACTGGCCATTGTGTTCATGTTCGGCTTTCGGGAGGCAATCGGAATGGCTCGAATTGCAGCCCTTCCATACCTTGTCTTGAATCTTGTTGTGCTTCTGCGAGGGCTATGGGAGATAGTCCGCCATCCCGCACTCCTTCATCACTGGGGCTTGAACCTGAGTGTTCACGGAGACTGGACAGCCATCTTTGTTGCTTCCGCGCTGATCTTTCCACAACTCGCCTTGGGTCTTAGCGGATTTGAAACGGGTGTGTCCGTGATGCCACTGATCGCGAACCGGAATTCCGCGACCCAGGAAGCTGATACGGAATCGCCGCCATTGGGAAGGATTCGCGCCACGGGGAAGCTTTTGTTGACGGCGGCGGTGATCATGAGTTGCATGCTTCTGCTGTCGAGCTTCGTTGCCACCCTTCTCATTCCAGAATCGGACTACCGTCTGGGCGGGCCGGCCTCAGGCCGGGCGCTTGCCTATCTCGCGCATGGCCTTTTGGGCAATGAGTTCGGCGCCGTCTACGATCTGAGCACGATTCTGATTTTGTGGTTCGCTGGTGCTTCGGCGATGACAGGTCTACTCAATCTGATTCCCCGTTATCTGCCCCGCTTCGGCATGGCCCCGCGCTGGGTGGCTTACCGCAGACCGCTAGTGCTGGTGCTTCTGGCGATCAACGTGGCTGTCACGCTGGCCTTCCGCGCGCAAGTTGAGGCGCAAGCCGGAGCCTATGCCACCGGTGTCCTGGTGTTGATGTTTTCCGGAGCAGCTGGTGTCGCCCTGGATCTGTGGAGGGAGAGCAGCTGGCACAAGCCGCAAACGATGCTCGTGGCACTCTACTTTTTCGTGATCACGTTAGTATTTGCGTACACACTTGGCGCCAACATCGTAGAGCGGCCAGATGGCCTAATTGTCGCAACGATCTTTATCATTCTGTTGATGGCTGCAAGCGCGATTAGCCGGTATGCACGTTCGACCGAAATGCGGGTGTCGACAGCTAGTTTTGCGGACCAGCGATCGGCCGAACTCTGGAACACAATCGCGGGCAAGAAGGCGAACCTCATCCCTGACCGCACTCCCACCGCCGACTACCGTGCTTTGATCGCCGAGAAAGTGCAGCGGCATTTCAAGATCGAGGGCCCACTCGCCTTCATTCACGTCACTTTGTTGGACAATCGCAGTGAATTTGCGGCACGTCTGCGGGTACAGGTTCGACAAGAAAGGAAACATTATGTCATCGACGTTGGCGGCGCGGTCGCAGTCGCCAACTCCATCGCTTATCTGAGCGAATTGCTCGATCCAGTGAGCATCGTATTGGGGCTGACGCATCGTAACCTGATGAAACAGTCCTTAGCGTATCTAATTTGGGGCGAAGGAGAAACTGGCTTGATGTGTTATTCCATTCTTGTGCGTCGCTGGGAAGTTACAAAACCGATGCTCGGGCGCCCTTTGATTTTCCTGATCAGCGAATGAAACCCATCTTCCCCTGCTCCAACGGGGCGCCGATCGGCAGGCAAAGCCACATATTGTCTGCTGGAGGCCCCGTCAGACTGGTGTTTTGCGAACCATCGGCCCTGACGAGACGTTCTGTCGATTAGCCTCTTTCGCGAAGATGGAATTCTCCAGCCTTGATAACCGTGTCGCGCCTCAGGTGGCGTTTCACCAAATCTGAAATCGAATGAGTCGACGGTGCCATGCGATGGCGAACCAGAAGTACAGGAGGCGTGATCACATCTCTTTATACAGGGACATCGCCACGCTTTCCATGCTACTGGAGAGAGCAAGAAATGTGCGCAGCTCTGCCGCAAGGGGTTTGGGCGTTGTTTCCGAGCAGCAAGTCTGGATCGTCTGTTCTAGACGCTGGAACGAATCCTCGAACTTGTCCATCGTTCTTGTTGGTTCACCGTCGATGCGGTTTGCCATGCCATCTAGCATTTTGGCTAGCTGATCGTCGAACTCCTGCTGTGCGACCCGGACAGTTTCCGGCAATTCGAAACCAGGAAGTTGGAGACGATATTTAAGCAATGCAATCGCTGTTACGAAAAGCGTGCGCACTCGAGGTTGACATTGCCGGAGTCGACTGCGCAATGCAAGATCCTGCTGTCTGGAAGAGCTGAATTCGAATAAAACCCCGTCGGCCAGATTCAACACCTTGTCGAAGTTTGCGTTGATCCTCTCGCGAAGAGAATAGCTGCGCTCGATTTCAAGTCTTTTCTCCCCAGAAAACGGGTCTTTCACAAGTTGAGCCAGCAATCGCAGGTTGGAAATAAAAGTTCGCTTCATTTCGGCGACGGCGGGGGCACCCCAGAGTTGGTCAAAGATGAGCCACATCATGAAGAGTCCCAGTAGGATGCCGACAACGCGATCTCTCGCCGGCACAAGTGACGTCTGTATTCTGAACTCCCCCAAGTTGATGAGGTAGAAGGCGATGGCAAACTGAGCCCCAAAGTAAGAGAAGCGCGGGCTTGACGTTAAAAACCAGGCGGCCGCGCCGGTTGTCAACGCGAAAAGGAGCGTGAACCCAGCGATCGAGTCGAGGTAAGGCAGAATAAATACTTGTGATCCGATCCCGACCACCACTCCGCCGACGACAGCGCCTGAGATCCGCACAAGTTGCTTCTGGTGAGAACTACCAATGGTGGAGAGAGCTGTCAAGAAGCATGTGGTAATTGCCGTATTGATGCCCGGCCAGAAGACGGAAGAGTAAACTATGTAGCAAAGACTGGCCGCAAGGCCGCCTTTCAACGCAAACCTGACATGCTCAGGGTTCGAAAAAGCGTCTGCAACGAAAAGTGTGGCTGGCCGATTCTCGCCGGGAGGCGAGGGCGAATACTCGCTTATCGATTCGGAACCCGAAAACGCGTCAGGAATGAGCGACACAGTTCTCTCCATCTCGCGCAGTAGCGGAATACCGCCGGGGGCTTCGCTGTCAATCTCTAAATCAATCGGACTCGGAACTCTCCGGCTCAGAAGATCCGTACGAATGCTGGCAATGCTCGCAGCCAAGACGCCTATTCGCTGCCGGTCATCGTCAGAAATCCGAATGTTGAGTTGGGTCAGGTTGGCGGCAACGTCCACAAGTCTTCCGACGAGCGCCACAACGGCGCCCATCTGTTCGTTGTACTGCCGCGCATAGCTAGAACTCGTTAAGATGCGCCGCAATCTGGACGCGCCGAGCACCGCGAAGTGCGCGACCTTCTTTGTCCTCGCCTCGTCCACTGGCCGGTCTGCCAAATAGCAGGCCAATAACTCTTCAACGGAAGCCAACCGGTTTGCGAGGGACTGAACAAAATCATCCCGATGCCTCAGTTCTGCAAACACCAACTCAACCAGCGCGGTAACCACACTCGCTATCGTGATCGTCCAGACAGCCCAAAGCGTGGTTTCTACCTTCAATTCGGCCGCCACGTGAAGATCCCACAAAGGAACGGTTAAGATGACAAAATAACCGAAGCGGGTGGCGGCCACTGAATTGGTCATGGCGCTGATCGCGTAGAAAATCGCGAACAACGTCACGATCACCCAGAGGAAACGCAGCACGGGGTTCTCGAGAAAAAAAGATGCGCCGATCAAGATATAGACTGCTCCAAGAGCGCAACCTACGATTAGTGTTCTGAATGACTTTACGGTTATTTGAGGACTTTCTCGCGAAGTGGTGAGTGCGAAGGCAGCGCCATATGCGCCAAAGGGCAGACGAAATGTCATCGTAATGATCATCACGAGAGTTGCTGCAATAACCATGCGGGCGACCAGCGCAATTCTACCGGGATAGGGCGTGAGTTCCTGCTTGAGGAAATCCCAGAACCAGGCCAACGGTTGGCGCGGCTCCGGTACGCTTTGAGCAAGGGTAGCCATTTCAGTGCCCGCGGATGACCACAACCGCCGACTCGCTGACTCGAAACAACTCGGGAGGAGGATTCTTGACGCGGACACGGACTGGATATCGCGAGGCTAGATGCACCCAGTTGAGCGTTCGCTGCACGTCGGGCAGGCCGGGTTCTAAGCGGCCAAAGACATCGGCGTCGGGAGCGACGCCGAAGCCAACGCTGTCAACCACTCCGGAAAACCGCACGTTCGGTTCCGACAGTACATAAACATCAGCCGGCATCCCTGGCACGATGCGCTGAAGGAGACCCTCGCGAAAATTACCGATCGCCCACCAGGTTCGCGCGTCAATTAGCGTGAACACCTGTTGACCAACATGCGCGTAGGCGCCTTCCGAGATATTTAGATTTGTCACACGTGTCTCGAACGGGGCGTAGACCCGGCAGTTGTTGAGATTGTAGCGGGCGGTTTTCACCGCCGAACCTCGCGCCCCTCGCTGATTGATGAGCGGTTCGAGGGTAGTTACTGCATTTATAGATTGTTCGTGCTGGGCCTTGCTCTGTTCGAGGGTAGCCTTGGAGTGTTCGTATTGCGCCAAGGCCAACTTCAATCCTGCCTGTGAGAGGTCCAGTTGCGATGCCGCCTGTTTAAGCGCTTCTGCCTGGGCGATTTCCGACGTTCTCGCCCGGTCCACCTGATCCACTGTGACGAACTGTTTTTCGAGCAGCGGCTCAATGCGATGTAGATTGTTATTCGAATAAGTCCACTCCGCTTTGGCCCGGGTGACACCCTGCTCAGCGTTTGCCACATCAGCCCGTGCCTGGTCAACAGCCGCTGCCCATCGGGTGATGTCCGCTTGGGAACCCTGGATATTGGCTTGTGCAACCGAGACGGCACTGACCAGCGCCGCTATCCTTCGCCGCTCGTCTTCAATTTGGCCTTCGAGAGCAGACTGCTCGGACAGCGCGTTTTCGAGCGCGTAGCGATATGGGCGCTCATCGATAGTAAACAGCAGTTCGCCCTGCTTCACGAACTGGTTGTCCCGCACATTCAGCCGCGTAATCGGGCCCTCCACCTGCGGCGCAATCCCAATGAAATTTGCAAACACCTCGGCATCGTCGGTTCGTGGATAGTAGTTGGTGCTGTAAAGGACCTCCAGGCCAAGACCGACCGCGGCTATCACGACGCCAATACTGATCAGGCGGCCCAGCAACTTGCGTGCGTCCAGACCCCGAGTCACGGAGCTTATGGTGATGCCAATCTTGACCATGCGGCCCAGCAGCTTGCGAGATTTCGTATCAGTATTCATGGTTCCTACCTAGCGAAAACAGATAAACCAAAGTGCGAATGTAAACAAAGCAGTCAGACTTGGATAAATCAAAATTGGAGGGGCGAGCGGGATGCGCAGACGCAAGCACATCCATCGGGCGAAAACTGTGAACACAATCGCCACACCCAGACAAACGAGCCATGCAGGAAAGAACGACCCCAGTACGTCGAAGGAAGGGGCCCGTTGACAACCCGCGAGTGAGAGCGAAGACACAACCAGCCCGCACCTGACAAGGCGAATGCTCCTATTTCCATTCATGGTTTGGCCTTCCGAGAACCTGATTGCATTAAACTCGCCGTTCGGAATGCCAGATTTGCCAGATTCGTAAGAACCTGCGTCCGCGCCAACACATCAGTCGAGCGGGCCTGCGCGAGTGTTCTCTGGGCGGCCGTGACATCCAGGAAGCTTCGGACTCCGTAGTTGTACGACTCAAGAGCGGCGGCATAGGATTGACTCGCGGCCTCTAGGAGCGCGATGGCAGCCTGGCGCTGGCGAAGCGCGGTCTTCACATTGGAGTAAGCTCCCCACACTTCGTCGGCAATCTGATCGCGGGAAGCATTAACCTGTGCTTCCGCCGCACGGACGTTCGCTTCCGCTTTCGCCAGGTTATTTTTCCGCGCACCGCCGTCAAATAAGGTCCAGCCTAGATTCACACTTAGCCCGCCACCCAAGTCCGCGGTGTGGCCCCAAGGAAGCGCTTGCTGCAAGATATACAGCGATTGCGCGCTAGGGCTGGCGCTCAAGGTCAGAGTAGGATAATACGCGGCGCGTGCCTCCTTGACGCCTGCGTTTGCCCTACGGATTTCGGCTATCTGCTGCATGAGATCCGGGCGTTGGTCGAAGGCGTGATCGATCGCTTGATCGACGGAATCGCCGATTGACTCGGGAATTGACAACTGGTCGATCGGTTGCACGTGAATCGTAACGGTGGGGCGAGTTCCGAGGGCGGTAGCCAAATCTCCTCGCGCAATCTCTTCCGCACCGAGAGCGGACTGAAGATCGTATTGCGCCTGTGCAGTCGCGCTCCGTGCTTCCAGGACATCCGGCAAAGTCGCAAGGCCATGTATCAAGCGATCCTCGGCGGCTTGCTGTGCGGTCTGAGCGTTCGTCAGACTTGCTCGAGCGGCATCTTCCTGTCCGAGGGCATTCAGCAGCCGATAGTAGGTTTGCGCAACCTGGTAAATGATCTTTCGATGCGTGTCGTTGAATGCGAAGTTAGCTGTAAGGAGTGTTGCTCTCGCCGCGGCGATTCGGCCAGCCCGCGCGCCGAAATCTAAGATTGTGTAGTTCAGCTCTATCGTCCCCGCAAATGTCTGCTGCGTCTGGCGATAGAATTGGCTTCCAAAAGGAGCCTCTTCGCGGTCAATTTGCGAAAGTGCAACAGCCGCTACAGTCGGATATAGTTCGCTACGCGCGACGCCCAGAGCTGCTACCTGAGCGCGAGCTATTTCCCACGCGACACGGGTTTCGGGATTGTGTTCCTCGGCGAAGTCCACCAGTTCCGCTAAAGAGTAAATCTTGTCTGGTTCAACGCTGAAGCTGGATTCACGGAGATGTTTGGCGTCGTTTTCGATTTGCCGCTCGCTGGGGGGATGCCACGGACGATCGGGTAAAGGAGGAGCGATTTGGGCGAAAACACGTCCGACCGAGAGCATGAGGAGGGGCGGAATGACTCGACGGATGGTCATCTGGAAGGTTCATTCGGGGTTATCTGAGCAGTCAGGGTTCGGCGCCAGCTGACCTGGCGCCGGAACTGCACGCCGGCAAACTGCACGATCAGGGCAACGCCGCAACCGGCGAGGATCGCGGCAATGCGCTCATAATCCACGTGAATGATCGAACCCTGGTGCCACGTCTGAACGATAGGCACGGTCAAGCAGGCAAGCCTGACGTGGAGATCGAGGCGGAACAGATGGCAGAGGATTACAGTGACCAGAACACCGGCCAGAAGCGCGGCTGCCTCTTCTGGGAGCAGGAGCGCGGCAACTGTTCCTGCCGAAGAGCCGAGTAGCGTTGCGACGATAATCACGCCGGATGCGCTCATTGATCTGTCGAGGCCGGGTTGGAGAATCAGAATTGCCGTGATGATCGCCCAGACCGCTCCTTGCGCACGGGCCATGTGGTAACCCCATAGCAGAATCATGATGGAGGTTAGGAGCTCAACTCCATACCGCGTAGCAACCCAGCGCCGCTCCACTTTTGCGGGCTCGTCCTCATGGAAGCGTGTCACGATGCTGTCTATAATCCTGGAGTAGCTAGAGCGCATGGTGGCTTCGGCGAAGCGTCCTCGCATCACTTCAAAGCACGGTCATTGCCAACGCAGGTGACGTGTGTGCTGGCACCATCTGCTTTATCCCGCATGAACGGTTAGGCGTTCGCCGTCACTAACAGGATGTCGATGTAGGGGGAGCTGAACCGCAGTATACAGTCGTGTTCCTTTGCTGAAGCGCCTTTGAACTGTTACTGGCTCGACATTTGGGCACCAAAACCATCCGTCCGCGTCGGTAAGGAGTTCGATGTGTCCTTCAAAATCCCGCTTATGTTGCGTTTGGGACATCGAGCACGCCTGGAATCGCGCGTGCATATTGTTTCCGCGGAAAGAACACTCATGCAAGTCGCCCTCATCACTGTCCGTTCGGCCCAGGGGGCCACGACGGTTGCCATGATGTTCTGGCCGCGCACAAAAACCAGAACAACACAAAGGACCTTGAATTCTCCATGAGCAAATTAGTCGCGGACCAAATAGTAGAGACGCTGAAAGCAGCAGGAGTGAAGCGTATCTATGGAATCGTCGGGGACAGTCTTAACGGGATCACCGATGCGCTAAGAACCAGTGGCATCGAGTGGGTGCACGTAAGACATGAAGAGGTAGCTGCCTTCGCAGCGGGTGCGGAAG
>DATNNE010000180.1:0-30128 GCA_035601995.1 Terriglobales bacterium | reverse complement strand
TTCTTTCCGGATCGCAATCATGACATCGATGCCGCTCATGTCGGGAAGCCGGATGTCCATGAGTGCGATGTCCGGCTGATGCTCGCGAAAACCTTCTATGGCCTTCTGCCCGGTCGATGCTTCGCCCACCACCTGCATATCTGGCTGGTTGTTGATGAGCGTGATAATTCCTTCCCGCAGCAGCGGATGGTCATCGACGCAGAAAACACGGATACGTGGGGGCTCGTTCATTTATCTCGCTCCTTAATGGCGGTTCATTCGCTGCTACTAGGGGAATCGGAAAACGACACCGGCACTCAGACGCATGTTGTTCTGAACACCGGTGGTCGCGTTCGGGAACTGGGTGCGGATCCAATCGGCCTGCAGAGGACGCACCGCAAAATGCCGCGAGAAAGCCAGATCTACGCCGCCTCCGATCTGCAGAGCGAAGGAATCCGCACTGGACTGAAGTCCGGAAGTGGAAGGGAAAGCGCTGTCCAGTCCAAACGCGATTCCGATCAATGCCTGGCCGAAAACATTGATCCGCTTGTCCGGTTGGCCGTGGATACGATGCGACCACGTGTACCGCGGGCCGAAGGTAGCGGTCACCATGGTCAGATCCTGACCGAGGGGGCTGATATCGGAAGAGTGGGTTCCTGCGATATTCATGGCGACGCCGAATCCGTGATACACAATGGTCGACAGTTCCACGCCTGCTCCCTGGGGCCAGAAGATGGGGCTGGTCGTCAGATTGCTGCGTTGCGCGGTATAGGTCACGGCGAGGTCGATTTCAGGACGCGACTCTGCAGTCGTGCTTTGCTGCTGCGCCTCCAGAGCGGTGGGCAGAAGGAATGCCGTTCCCACAAAAAGCAAGCCGCTGACAATGAAACGCATGAACTTTTCTCCTCGCAGACTATTGCAGTTCCAAGTTGACAACGAGGCTGTGCTGCACCGGGCCGCTGGTCGCCGTGATCGTTATGGGATAGTTCGTCACTGCGAAAAAGCCGTTTCTGCTACCGCAGCCACTCAGGAAAGCCAGGCCGGTGACTGCAACAGCAATCAGCAATAGCAGCATTAAATGGTGGCCCAGTCGGCGCCCGGAGTTTCTCAGCCGACGCGCGCTCGCCAACGGCAATGCCAGCAGGGCCAGCACGAACGGCGCTGTTTCGCCCGTCAGTGGAGAGAAGTTCTTCGCCGTAGCCGCTGCGGTCTGCACCTTCATAGCCCCGGTCTGTTTTCCTCCGTTAGCTGGAACGCTTGCAGGCACGAACGTCGCGGTTGCATCTCCCGGCAGGCCGGTTGCAGTGAACGTCACAACACCCGGATAAATCGCATCCGTCGGAGCGACTTGGAACATATAAGTTACCGCTCCTCCCGGAGTCACGGATTGGCTCACCGGACCTACCGCAGTCAACGTGAAGTTCAGTGCGGCGACGGTCACTTGAGCGGGACTGCTCGTCGAGACGGTAAAGTTCGTGTCGCCCTGATAGGCGGCTGTCAGCGAGTGGGTGCCAGCCGACAAGGTGGTTGTCGCGAAGCTGGCCATGCCTCCGATTAGCGGTGTGGTACCAAGGAGGGTCGTGCCATCGAGGAATTGTACGTTGCCGGTGGGAGTGCCTGTGGTGGCCGATTTCACCTGAGCGGTCAACGTTAGGTTCTCGCCCGGGGTCAGGGAACTTGCACTCGCGCTCAACGTGGTGCTGCTTGCTGCTTGTGTGATCGTCAGCGTTCCGTTCACGATAATCACAGCATAGTTCGCAAGGTTCGTCCCCTTCGCCGCAGGAACAATTGCATACTTTCCCACGGGCGAGGTGATGGTTGCTGTCGTGCTGAAGATTTCCGTGAAGGTATCTCCGTCCACGGCTCCTGTTATCGATCCCGTAAATGTGGGATTCGGTGTGCCGTAAACGCGGGTCGCGTTGTTGGCCGTTACTGTGAGCGTGCCCACCACCACGACAATGCTCTGGGCAACCTGGGGCGCTGCGGTGTAATCCGCGTTGCCCCCCTGGTTCGCAGCTATGACGATGGTTCCCAGGCCGGTTACGGTGACGATGTTTCCGTTGATCGTGCCCGGACCGGAAAGGATGGAGAAGGTCACGGGCAGACCGGAGGACGCTGTCGCCATCAGACTAATCGGAGCGATCCCGTAGATCACTGGCGAAGGGGGAGGCGTAAAGGTAATCGTTTGCGACGCCTGGATAACGACGACGCTCTGCGTAACTTGGGGCGCGGCGGAGTAATCGGCGTTGCCCGCCTGGTTCGCGGCTATGACAATCGTTCCCACGCCGGTCACGGTGAGGATGTTTCCGTTGATCGTGCCCGGACCGGAAAGGATGGAGAAGGTTACAGGCAGACCGGAGGACGCTGTCGCCATCAGGGTAATCGGACCTACGTTGTAGGGCACTGGCGACGGGGGCGGCGTAAAGTCGATGGTTTGCGATGCCTGGATACCTGTACCGTCCAGCGCAATCGTCTGCGTCGCATAGTTGGGCGTGGTTACATTAAGGGAGTCATCGGTCAACACGGCTGAACCCGAGATGACGCCTACGGTCGTCGGTGCAAAGCTGATCGGCAGGAGGCAGGAGGATTGGGCCGCCAGTGTTCCTGGAGCAGAAGATGGGTTGAGCACCGGGCACGTGACCGAACTGCCCAAGATAAAGTTCAAGGAAATGCTGGGATTCTGGCCCGAAGCCGGAGGCGGGAAAGTGAGAGTACTGTTGCCGATGTTCTCCACTGTCACCGTCTGCGGGCTGCTGACCATTCCGAACTCGGTCGCGGCGAAGGTCAGGCTGGGCGGATCGGCATAGTCTTCTTTCAGTACGCGGTTGTTGCCGGAATCCGCGATGTAGAGGTTGCCGAGGCTATCCACCGCCGCGCCGCTGGGTCCGAGCAGGAAGCCACTGCCAAACGTCGTGCAATCGCCCGATACCGAGCAGGATTGATCCGCGGCCGGGACTTTCAGAATGCTCTCGTCTTGCGCAATATAGAGGTTGCTATTGCTGTCCAACCCGAGGCCTCTGGGGGTACTCACCAGGCTGCCGCCCACATTCACACAGTCGCCCCCTGTGGAGCAGGATTGATCGAAAGGCGGAACCTTGAGTACGCGGTTGTTGATCGTATCCGCGACATAGACGTTGCCGTTGACGTCCACTGCTATTCCAGTGGGGAAGTTGAAGCCGCTGCCCCACAAGGTGCAATAGCCCGGTATCAAGCAGGTCGGGTCCACCGGCAGCACCTCCAGCACAGTGTTGTTGCCGTTCGTGATGTAGAGGTCGCCGCCGCCGTTCACTGCTACGCCAAAGGGGAGGGTCAAGCCGCTACCCACCGCGGGGCAATCGGCAGTCACAACGCAGGTAGGATCAGAAGGTGGCACCTTCACCACACGGTTGTGCCGGTAATCCGCGATGTAGACGTTGCCGCTACCATCCACCGCCACGCCACTGACTTGGTTGAAGCTCAAGTGGCTGCCGATCAACGTACAGTCGCTTGGCGTCGAGCAGGTCGGATCTGTCGGCGGTACTTTCAGCACGCGGTTGTTGATGGTGTCCGCGATGAAGACGTTGCCGCTGCTGTCCACGGCCAAGGTCACGGGATCGTCCAAGGTCAAGTGGCTGGCGAGTTGGCTCTGCACGGGCGGACTGAAAGCTACTTGCGGACCCGATCCCACCACATAGACATAACCTGTGGCGATGATCTTTCCGCTGGCATCCTTCAGTTGGGCCGCTCCCTGCCGAAGTCCTGTGAGCGCCGGCGTGACGTGTACGTCCACGGTGCAGGTATCGCCGACAGCGTAGACATGGGAGGTTCCATTGGTTGTGCAGGTTCCTGTACCGGCGTCGGCAAAGTCCAAGCCTGCGGCTCCCTGCGTCAGCACCGATACGCCGCTCAGCGTGCCCGCACCGGTGAAAGTGTAGGTCAGCGAGTACACGATGCTGGTTGTTCCTACCGGGACGGCATCGAAACTCACGCCCTGGGTTTGCTCCCGGAGCTCGCGAGCATTGTCGGTATCCGCGATATAAACGTTGCCCATCAGTGCTGCCCTTGTGCCTGCAGGAAAGCTCATGCCGTTGCCCACCGTGGTGCAAAGGCTGGCGCACTGTATATCCGTGGGAGGAACTCGGATCGTACGGGCATTATTGCTGTCGACAATGTAAATGTTGTTGTTGCTATCCACCGAGATACCCCAGGGATCGTTTAAGGCCTCGCCGGTGCTCGCGAGCAGGTCGTTGACGATGGTCGTGCAATCGCTTGGCGTGGAGCAGGTGAGGTCTGTAGGCGGCACCTTCTCCACGAAATCTTGGGGCTGCTGCAGTGTGGCATGGCTCGAGACGTAGACGTTGCCCGCCGCATCGAGTGCCACCCCGTTGGGAAGGTCAAAACTTATACCGCTGGCAATCTGGGTGCAGTCGGATGGAACCGTGCAGTTCTGGTCTGTGGGCGGTATTTTCAGAACGAAATCGTTGAGATGCTCGACCACGTAGACGTTGCCACTCGCGTCTACCGTCAAACCAATTGGCCCGTTGAAGGCCAAGGTGTAGCCTGTGCCAATTGCCGGGCAGTCGCTTGGGGTCGAACAGGTTCGGTCCGTGGGCGGAACCTTCAGCACGCGGTGATTGTTATAGTCCGCGATGTAAATGTTGCCGCTCACATCTAACGCTACGTCATAGGGTGTAAATAAGCCGGCACCGCTGGCTATCGATGTGCAGTCACTTGGCGTGGAGCAAGTGCGGTCGGTGGGCGGCACTTCCAGCACGATGTTACCGCCTGCGTCCGCGATGTACAGGTTGCCGCTGCGATCGAGGGCCACGCCTCCGGGCCCCGTCAAGCTGCCACCGACGACGCTTTGCGCGTAGCTGAAGACTGCGGTTGCCTGCGCCGATGCCGCCTTCACGCCGCCCAATCCGACCAGCAGGATCACGACAAACCAGACCCACGGCAATTGTGAACAGCCCGCGCGGATTGCCCGCATAGTCCAGCAAATCTCGGCCCTGTTCCGAGCTGTTCCAGAAACATCGAGCCAGAGCGGCACGCGAGTGGCAGGGAGAGAGAGCGGAGCATCCCCGGGCATCGAAACCTCCCTAGGCTGCGAGAATGGGTTGCAAACCTGGATTCCCCATAGCTGGTTTGCTTTCAGCCAGCATATGTACATCAAGAAAAGTATGGCGAAGACTTACACCTGCAGCGCCTAGCTTGTCAAGTAGCTATTTCATCGAACGACCCCAATGCCGTTGGATGAGATCGCACCAAGCTTGTTAATCGCGAACGCTAAATGAAACTGCCCAACCGGCCGCAGTCGAATCCTCAAAACGGCAGCAGCTTACACCGGAGACGACGCTGTCAACAGGGGAAATCGGCTCTTGTTACGAAAACCGAACGGGCGAGCTATCAGGCATAAAGATAACGACTTAACAAAGCCTTGTATCTCGAGACGTGCGTTCGGCTCCAAACGCATAGTACGATAGGAGCAAGAAAGAAAGCGTAACCGGTAGTGGTGTGGGGTTAAACCGGCGAGGTTTTCAAGAGAGAAGTGCGCTCCCCTCGCACTCAGAAATTTGTTCGATGATCCCCCAGGAAAGGAAATTCACATGAGTGCCCCGGAATCTGGTGACAAAACAGATTTCATGGCTCCTCCGCAAGCCGAGGAGGTCTCTGGCGTTCGTGTGGACAAGTCTGCCGCGGATGGAGTTGGCAATGAATCCGAACGGTATCAGACCCGTGAGGAATTAGAGAAGGCGATCAACGGGTCAAAGAAATCTGAGATTCAGCTTCGAAAGATTATTGACGCGATCCCCACGCTTGCGTGGTGCAACCTGCCCGATGGGTCCACCGAGTTTGTCAACCAACGATGGCTTGACTACACGGGGCTTTCGCCGCATGAGGCGAGGGGTTGGGGATGGAAGGTCGTAATTCATCCCGAAGACCAGAACAAGTTGTTGGACAAGCAGCAGGCACTCCGGGCTTCCGGCGAGCCGTTTGAGGCGGAAGCACGCCTGCGACGCCACGACGGGGAATATCGGTGGTTCTTAAGTCGTACAGCGCCGTTGCGCGACGAGATGGGCAACATCGTCAGATGGTATGGGTCGGCTACTGATATTGAGTCGCTTAAGCAGACAGAAGAGAAGTTGGAGAAGGCGCTCAACGCATCGAAGAAATCAGAGGATCAGCTTCGAAAGATTATTGACACCATCCCCACGCTAGCGCACTGCAATCTGCCGGATGGTTCCGCCGAGTTTGCCAACCGACGATGGCTTGACTACACGGGTCTCTCTCAGGAAGAGGCAACCGGCTACGGATATAAGTCGGCAATTCATCCCGATGACCTGGGCAAGTTAATGGATAAGCAGCGAACGCTCCGGGCTTCCGGGGAAGCGGGTGAGATCGAAGCCCGATTGCGACGGCGCGACGGAAAATATCGGTGGTTCCTGTTCCGCACTGCGCCGTTGCGTGACGAGACGGGCAAAATCGTCCGATGGTATGGGACGACCACTGATATTGAAGCGCTCAAAGAGACAGAAGAAAAGTTAGAGAAGGCACTCATCGCATCGGAGAAATCGGAGAAGCAGCTCCGAAAGATTATCGATACGATCCCGGCGCTCGCGTGGTGCGTTCTGCCGGATGGTTCCGCTGAATTTCTTAACCAAAGATGGCTCGACTACACGGGTCTGTCCGCGCAAGAGGCACAGGGCTCGGGATGGAAAGTCGTATTTCATCCCGAAGAGCTGGCGAAGGGGCTGGACGAGTATCTAACGATTCTGTCTTCCGGGGAACCGGGCGAGATCGAAGCACGGATGCGGCGCCACGACGGAGAATATCGGCGGTTCTTGATCCGTCTTGCGCCATTGCGCGATGAGATGGGAAACATCGTCAAGTGGTATGGCACAAACACTGACATCGAGGCGCTCAAACAGACGGAAGAGAAGTTGCGGCTAGACGAACAACAACTTCGCCAGATCACCGATTCCATAGCGAACGTAGTTTTCACCCTGGACCCGTCCGGCGTTCTGCTCTATGCGAACCGGACATCACTCGACTACACTGGCGTCACTCGGGAAGAACTGCCCACTTTAGACCTTCGCCAAAAGATTACTCCTCCACAAGACCTCGAGAGGTTGCGGGACTTGCGTCGACAAGGACTTGCAAGCGGCCTGCCGTTTGAAGTTGAACAACGACTATTGGGCAAGGACGGCGTGTATCGTTGGTTCCTTCTCCGGTACAACCCCTTTCGTGACGGACAGGGACGCCTGGTTGAGTGGTATGTAACCGGCACCGATATCGAATCGCTCAAACAGACGGAAGAGAAGTTGCGGCAAAGCGAGCACGGTCTTCGGCGGATTACCGACTTCATCCCGGTCATGATTCTCACCCAAACTCCGGACGGCACTCTGCTCTACGCGAACCAGACAATGCTCGATTACTCCGGTCACACCCGGGAAGAATTGTCTACCTTCGACCTGCGCCAGAAGAGCATGAAGGCGGAGGATCTCGACAAGTCGCGAGTCCAGCGCCAAATAGGCCTTTCAGGCGGCCAGCCCTTTGAATATGAACAACGGATATTGGGGAACGATGGCCGGTATCGTTGGTTTCTCGTCCGTTACAACCCATTCCGTGACGAGCAGGGACAGCTGGTGCACTGGTATGTGACATGCACCGATATCGAAGCGCTCAAGCAGACGGAAGAGAAGCTGGAAAAGGCGTTCAAGGCGTCGCAGGAATCAGAAGCTCGGCTGCAAAAGATTTTTAACGCCATGCCGGTGTTCGCATGGTCCAGCCTGCCCGATGGCAACAGCGATTTTGCCAACCAGCGGTGGCTTGACTACATGGGGCTTCGCGAGGAGGAGGCGCTCGGCCTCGGCTGGGTTCCGACCATCCACCCTGCGGACCTGGACAGGACGATGAACAAATATCGGGCGTGCTTGGCTTCCGGGAAGGCCGGAGAAGTCGAAGTACGCATCCGACGGCACGACGGACAATATCGGTGGTTGTTATGCCGTATTGCTCCATTGCGCGATGAAGCGGGCAATATCGTCAAATGGTATGGGACGAACACCGACATCGATTCGCTCAAACAGACGGAAGAGAAGTTGGAGAAGGCGCTCGCCGCGTCTGAGAAATCGGAGGAGCAGCTCAGGGAGGTTCTCGACACCATCCCCACGGCCGCGTGGTACTGCCTGCCGGACGGCTCGAACGAGTATGTTAGCCAGCGATGGCTCGCCTACACGGGGCTCTCCGCGAAAGAGGCGCACGGGGACGGATGGAAAGCCACCATTCATCCCGAAGACCTGGGCAGGGCGATTGAGCGGGCGTCGTCCATTCTGGCTTCCGGTGAGCCGGGCGAGATCGAGGAACGCGTTCGCCGCCACGACGGAGAATTCCGGTGGTTCATGGTCCGGTATGCGCCGCTGCGTGATGAGATGGGCAATATCGTCCGGTGGTATGGGACGAACACCGACATCGATGACCGCAAACGCAGTGAAGAGAAGTTGCGGGACGACGAGCGCGAACTTCGCCAGATTACCGACGCCATTCCGCAGTTGATTACTACCCAGGACGCCAACGGCACTTTTCTTTACGCGAACCAGACACTGCTCGACTATACCGGGCTCACTATGGAAGGTTTTGTTTCCTCCGACTTTCGCCGAGTGGTCATCCATCCGGAAGACGTCGGGAGGGCACGGAACCAACGCGAGGCAGGCCTTGCAAGTGGTCAGCCGTTCGAATTCGAACATCGAGTACGGCGGAAGGATGGTGAGTATCGTTGGTTTCTAGTCCGTTACAACCCCTTCCGTGACGAACACGGACGCGTGGTGCGCTGGTATGCGGCGGGCACCGACATTGATGATCGCAAACGAAGTGAGGAGCAGTTACAGAAAAGCGAGCGCGAACTTCGCCGGATCACCGACGCCATACCGCAGTTGATTGTCACCCTGGATCCGAGCGGTGTCCCGCTCTATGTCAACCAGGCATTGATCGACTATAACGGCTTCACTCGGGAAGACGCGGTCAAGTCGGACCTTCGCGAACGGACTTTCCATCCGGAAGACCTGGAGAGAGTGCGGGGCGAGCGTCAGGCAGCCTTTTCGCTCGGCCTGCCATTTGAACTCGAACAACGAATACGAGGGAAGGACGGTCAGTATCGTTGGTTCCTCATTCAGTACAACCCTTTCCGCGATGAACACGGACGCCTGCTGCGCTGGTATTCGACGGGCACCGACATCGACGATCGCAAACGAAGCGAAGACCGGACGCGAAACGAAAATGTTGCGCTGCGGGAAGAAGACGATCGGCTCAGAAAGATTATTGACACGATCCCCACGGCTGCGTGGTGCCACCTGGCCGATGGTTCCAACGAGTTTGTCAACCAACGATGGATTGAGTACTCAGGGCTCTCCTCGCAAGAAGCACAGGGCTGGGGGTGGAAAGTCACAATTCATCCAGAAGACGCGGGCATATTACTGGACGAGTGGTCGGCACACGTGGCTTCCGGAGACCCGTTTGAGATGGAGGCACGCCTGCGACGCCACGACGGAGAATATCGGTGGTTCTTATGCCGCGCTGCGCCGTTGCGTGACGAGATGGGCAATATCGTCCGATGGTATGGGACGAACACCGACATCGACGATCGCAAGAAGGCTCAAGTTAAACTTCGCCAGGACGAAGAAGAACTTCGCCGGATCACCGACGCCATACCACACATGATTCTCACTCAGGATCTGAACGGTGCTGCGCTTTACGCGAACCAGGCAGTGCTCAATTATGCCGGCATGACCGTGGAAGACGTGCTCAGTCCAGACTATCGCCAACGATTCATTCATCCGGAAGATATTGAGCGGTTGCGGGACGAGCGCAAGGCGGGTTACGCAAGTGGCTTGCCGTTCCTGGTCGAGCAGCGATTGCGTGGGAAAGATGGTCAGTATCGTTGGTTCCAAATCCGTTACACGCCGTTCCGCGATGAACAGGGACTCCTGCTGCGCTGGTACTCGACGGGCATTGATATCGATGATCGCAAACGCAGCGAAGACCGGACGCGAAACGAAAACGTTGCGTTGCGAGAAGAAGACGCGCAGCTCCGAAAGACTATTGACACCATCCCTACGCTCGCGTGGTCCAGTCTGCCAGACGGTTCCACCGAGTTTGTCAACCAACGATTGTCAGACTACACGGGGCTTTCCCTGGAACAGGTACGCAGCTCCGGATGGGAACAGGCGGTTCATCCTGAAGACTTGAGCGCGTCGCTGGAGAAGTGGTCAATGCTCCTAGTCTCCGGCCAGCCGGGTGAAATCGAGGGCCGCCTGCGACGCCGCGACGGAGAATATCGGCGGTTCCTGTTTCGCCTTGCGCCGTTGCGTGACGAGATAGGCAATATCGTCAGATGGTATGGGACGGCCACTGATGTTGAGGAACTGAAACAGACGGAAGAGAAGTTGCGGCAAGACGAACACGAACTTCGCCGGATTACCGATTGCCTGCCTTATACGATTGTCACCCAGGACCCGGGCGGCCATACGCTTTACGCCAACCAGATGCTGCTCGATTATTCCGGCATCGCTCAGGAAGATTTGGCCACTTCGGAACTTCGGTCACTGATCGTCCATCCCGAAGACGTCGAAAGGTCGTGGGACGAACGCAGGGCGGCCTATTCACGCGGCCTGCGTTTTGAAGTTGAACAACGATTACGGAGGAAGGACGGTCAGTATCGCTGGTTCCTCGTCCGTTTCAGCCCGTTCCGTGACGAACAGGGACGACTGGTGCGCTGGTACGCGTCGGGTACCGACATCGATGATCGCAAACGCAGCGAAGAGAGGACGCGAAACGAAAACGTTGCATTGCGCGAAGAAGTCGTCCATGCGTCCATGTTCGAGGAAATCGTTGGCTCCTCCGGATCCCTCCGAAAGGCACTGGCACAAGTCGAGAAAGTGGCGCCGACGGATTCGACTGTCCTGATTTTAGGGGAGAGCGGCACAGGGAAAGAGCTGATTGCTCGAGCCATCCATAATCGCTCTAAGCGTGCAAACCGCGCATTCATTAAAGTGAACCTCGCGGCGATTCCAGCCTCCCTCATTGCCTCGGAACTGTTCGGCCATGAAAAGGGTTCCTTCACAGGAGCACTGCAGCGGCGTCTCGGACGCTTTGAACAGGCCGACGGAGGAACATTATTTCTGGACGAAATCGGTGAGCCTCCGCCCGAGACCCAGGTTGCCTTGCTCAGAGTTCTCCAGGAGCGGGAATTTGAACGAGTCGGCGGAAGCCAAACGGTCTCGGTGGACGTACGAGTATTGGCGGCCACAAATCGGGACTTGACCGCGGCCGTGGCCGAAGGCACTTTCCGTGAAGATTTGTTCTACCGCCTCAATGTGTTCCCCATTCGACTGCCCGCATTGCGCGAGCGGGGTGACGATATTCGGCTGTTGGTCGAGTACCTGATCGATCGTTACGCTCAAAAAGCCGGCAAGAAGATTCGCAACATAAGTAAGGAAACATTGGACCTGTTCCGAACTTATGACTGGCCGGGCAACATTCGCGAGTTGCAAAATGTTGTCGAGCGGGCAGTGATTTTGTGCGATGGGGAAACCTTCTCCGTAGATGAAAGCTGGCTTACGCGATCGGCCTCCAGGTCGACTGCGACGGGTGCTCCCCTCGTCGCGAACCTGGTCGAGCGTGAAAAAGAAATGATCGAGAACGCACTACGGGAAGCCGGGGGCGTAATCGGTGGTCCGAACGGCGCTGCTGCCAAGCTCGGCATTCCACGGCAGACGCTCGAATCAAAGATCAGGAAGCTGGGAATCAACCGGCATCGATTCAAAACGCCGTAATTTCTCCTGCCTGTAATCGCACAACTTATCACACCTGCAAACGGTGAATCGCTCAAAGCCTGTTGCCTTTGAACCATCCAGCACTTTCTCCTGCCCAAACAGATTGCTCCGATCGAATTCGGGCCGCGCAGCAAGCCGTCGCAAGCCGAAGTTTCAGCGAACGCTGAAAAAACAGCTCCGAGTAAAAGCGTAAAAGTCTCTGATTCAAGAACTTGTGAATGGCGCTGGGCGTGCTTTTTCTAAAGGCATGGAACCTGTGGACAGTTTTCCAAGGGCTCCAAATTCAATGACTAGGAGAAATACCATGCTTGGATTTTTGGTTGGTCTGGGAGTCGCAGTAGTAGCGGGGGCTGCCAGAGGATTGATTGAAATGGGCATCCAGGCCGCTATGTGAAAGCGCATTGCAGTGGGTATCCATGCAGCCTTCGGCGGTTAATTCATGACCTGAATTTGTTAGGTGTGTTCCAAAAGAAATGTAAGACCAAATTTAAAACAACGGAGAAATAGCATGCTCGGACTAATTGTTGGTGGGGTGATTGGCATCTTGGGCGCTGCCGCGAGCGCAGGGATTGCAATCGGCATCCAGGCAGCCTTCGGTGGCTAATTTTGCAACCCGACTTTATTGCGGGTGATTCAAGAGATCGGTTTCGAAAGAGCAGGGGATTGTTGCGGTTGGCCCCGCAGCGTTTGGCAAGGATTAGGAGGAGCAGGCTGAGGCTGACTTACAGGCTGCACCCAGGGAGATTAAACACTTATCACGAAGAAAGGAGGAAATGCCATGTTCCATATTCTACCGATCGACGAAGTCTGGATTTTGCCCATCTTTGATGTCGTGGCTGCTCTGGTCCTGTGACCTCGCAGTTGTCAGGGGCAAGGCAGTATTGCTCTGGGCCTTTATTGCCTTGCTTCACTTTCAGTTTTCACATCCTGCCCGAGGGCGTATTTCTCCTCGGCGTAGCCCGGTGAACCCTCCAAGTGTGGAACCTGAGGCAAAACGAAAATGATTCTCAAGATCGAGAAACATTCGGATTCACACAGCACGACGATTCGACTGATTGGCCGAATGCATCGAGAGCATTTAGAGGAATTGAAAGCACAGCTGAAGGACAGCCGACCGCGACTCGCGCTGGACCTAAGCGAACTAAGGCTGGTGGACGTCGATGTAGTTCGCTTCCTCGGGGATTGCCGGAGAGAAGGCGTCGAGTTGCTCCATTGCTCGCCCTACATCAGGGATTGGATTAGGAGAGAGCAAGACAGAGAAAAATAGAGTTCGCAGGTCTTTCTGAAGTCACCTTCTTCTGACCTACCCCATAGTGGTATTCCAACGAAACCCATAATTGGGTATCTCCTTTAGACCTTGCCGTGGTAGCCAAAAAACCTCTTATCGCGTGATGTGCGTTCTGCTTTGAACCCGCATAGTACCTCCATGGAAGCGAGAAAGTGCACGACCGGTGGGGAAGTGAGTGCCGTACTGGCGGACAGCCGGAACGAAGACCGTACTTCAATCGAAGAAAAGGAGCCCCCAATGAAAAGCGGAAAAACGACCTACAAGACGCACTACGACGCATACGTTCAACTTCCGTACTCGCACGCTTACTACTGCTTTGAGGGATTAAATCAGTGGCTCGCGCGGTCTGAGCGCGATCGAACTAGCCGGCTACCTTCTGCTCCGACCGACTTATCCGATGCGGGGAACCTCCAGCGGTAGAAGTAGCTTTCGCCCAGACGCTCTAGTTAACCGACTGAGCGTCTGGTTTTAAGGCTGTGAGAGGCATTCCGAAAGGAAGAGCGGGATTTCATCGCACTCCTCAACATTGTTCGAAAAGGAGCTACCAATGAAAACGGGAATTATGGCTACGAAAGTCGCAAGGACGCATCGCTTCAAGTGCCCAACGGGACCACGCACCCTGAAAGGCTCGAACTGAAAGGGGAGTGAACCGTAATTTAGTGGGAGACCATATGCGTATTTTCAGAGAGGCGGAATCGGCCAAGTCATTCCAGTTTTTCCGTTCCAGGTCCGACGCTCCCGTGTTGGCCATTCCTGGACTCGGTCTTGAGCTTCTGGTGCTGTTGCCGCTGGACGCGTCCGGAAAAGCTCTGACTGTCATAGAGACATCCAACGCGCCAGGGTTTGGTCCGCCACTCCATCGCCACGCCGAGACCGAAGTATTTCGGGTACTCGAAGGTCGGTATTTGTTTGAGGCAGATGGTCAACAATTTGAAGCGGGTACAGGGGAAGTGATCGTGGTGCCCGGGGGCACTGCTCATGCCTTCGTTAACATCACCGATAAACCAGCACGTCAATTAGTAATGATAGTGCCGGGCATGGACGCGCTCGGTTTTTTCCTTGGACTTAGCAAGGTGTTTGCCCGAGGCAGACCAGACCGCGATACTTTGAACGCCTTTGGCAAACCGTGGGACGTTGAGTTTCTGGGCCCTCCACTGTCGCCGAAAAAGCGATAGTAGTGTGCGCATTGTAGCTAGCAAGGGTCCGCTGGGATGTGGTCGAAAAAAACACGACGCAAGCGATTTCAATTCAGAACCGGACATGGTCTGCAATCAGAGCAAAGGAGAGGAAAATTTATGACCCCTCATAATATCCCGCGGTACCGCTTTAATTCTTTCATCCGCGCGCTTGCCGCGATGCCGGCCCTGGTATTGCTGGTCCTCGGCTTCACCATCGTCCCCGCGACCGCTTCCGCGCCGAACAGGGTTCCGAAGAGTTACACCAGCATCGCTGCCGCCCCGGAGGCCGGCTTCTGGATCCAAAGCGATGCAGGTGCAACCGTCGCGATCGGAGGCGCGCCGCAATACGAAAGCGTATCAGGAAGAGGAAGCATCGCCGCGATCCCCGATCGCAACGCCTATTGGGTTGTGACTACGAACGGAGTCATTTATGCCAGAGGGGGTGCTCCTGAACTCTGCGGAGGATTTCTGGCAAATTGCTCCGGTTTCGATGCCATGAAGCAAACCATAACCGGCGCAGCCGCCTCCCCGGATGGCCAAGGACTGTGGGCTGTCGATGAATATCGCCATGTGTGGACGGCAGGGAACGTCGTATCGTACGGCGACGCCGGCAATGACAATCAGACTCCCAGCGGAATCGTTGCGACGCCCACGGGACTTGGCTATTACATCGTGATGGCTGACGGAGGTGTACACGCCCGCGGAGACGCCGCTTTCTATGGTTCGACCGGCGGCAGTCGGCCCGGCGGCCATGACGTCACCGGAATCGCCCTGAGCTACGACCTTCGCGGGAATGTCAATGGGTATTGGCTGGTCGCTGACGATGGTGGTGTATTCACCTATGGGGAAGCGCCCTTCCTGGGATCCACCGGCGGCAACGATGGTGGCTCTTTCGTCAGCAGCATCGTGACGCGCCCGGACCGGCATTCCTATGCCTGGGTTCATGCCAACGGCCAGGTGGGACTTTCGATGACCGTTCCTAAGGCAGTGATCAAATCCATGGCGCCAGTAGGAGGTGTCTGGGCGCTGCCCGGCCATGTCGATGACAGCCCCGCGGCACCTATCCAGAGAATGCCGGCCTTGGGCGGTCCCAGTGAGCAGTGGCATCTCTGGCCCACGACCGACGACGGCAAGATTGTGCAGATCGTCAACTTCAACAGCCGCATGTGCGCCGATGTGACCGCAGACGCTCGTGGTCCCTACCTTATCCAGTATCCCTGCAAGAAGGAGAGCGAGGGTTGGAACAACCAGCGTTTCACGCTTACTACACACACATCCGGCTGCGGGATGTCGACGCCCACTTGCGTGGATTTCTCTCCCGTGAACGCCCCCGCCTACCGGGTCGTTCCAGGAGAGAATTCGCGATTGACACTAACTTCGGTCGGTGAAAAGTTCTGGACTCTCGTCGGCCCGAACTCAATTGCGAAACAAGAACAGTCAGGACCGTAATCCGGAACTAAATCGGCGCTGCCATCGGTCGCTGGGATACCTTCCAGCGACCGACGACGCTCTAAGGGAATCAGATTTTACCGCGGCTTTACAGCCTTCTTACCCACAAGATGGGCAGCCGTTATCTAATCGTAAAGTAAGTCAAAAATAAGGAGGACCATCATGTATCTGTTTTTGCTCCCGGAACTAATTTATCGCCTTTTCTAAAGCGGGATCTGCCTAGAGAAGGTGTGCATCGGTTTGTTCTTAGACATTGCGGTTGCCCTTCGAAGGGATTCAGTGCCGCAGAAAGAATGGTGAGAAGCTTATGCTGTCTTGGTTCAGCCTGAAATGGAGAAGCGACGTTCTCCGTTAGTGTAGATTCCGCCCCTTCGGGGCGGGGATTTTCAAGGCATGAGGGTCTATCGTCCGATGACTTCTTCCTGTCAGCGTGCAACGCGGGAGAAGAACCTCCCGCGCTGCTGAGCATCGGTTCGATGAGCCCACTAGGTTATCCCTCAGCATGGTTGCATCCCTGCAGAGCCTGCCTCCGTTTCACCCGGCAAGTTCATTTTAGCTCCGCTGTTCTCAACTTCCAGTTTAGTCGTGAGACTACCGAACAGAGAAACCTCTCACCATGTGGGCAGCTGCTGCAAACCTGCCTTCATTTTTGAGGTTTGGGTTGCGAGGACTGTTGTTGTGGCCGCGGGCGGCTTGCGGGCGGGACGATACCGTTCATCCGCAGGTACTCGACCATCTGACCGTAGTGATCCTTCGGATGGAAGGCGCCGATAATGGCGATTGCGAGACGCGTTGAGAGGAATGGGGATACGGGCTTGGGTAGCGGCGTGACCTCGTTTTCGGAGGTGATCCCGGATATGGCCCGATGGCCGAGCGCGAAGGAATCTTTAAGATACTGGACAATTTCGGCCTTGGTTTTCAGCGCCGCGGGGCCGTTGGCATTTTCTTCGATGGAGTTAGCGTCGATCGTCTCGCCCATGAGCGGGCCAAAATAAAGGTGATTGGCGAAGCCGATGTGTTTCACCTGTTCAGCGAAAGTGCGTACGCCTTTAAACTCGCCATTGGTGGGCGCGAAGGAATACTTGTCTTCGGGCATAGCTTCAGCAGCGGAAACGACTTCCTGCTCGACAACACCATAGAGCATGTTGAGGACCGAAGTGACGGTGGGCGGTTGTTGCTGGGCCGTTGAGCCGACCATTAGACGCTCCTTGTTTTATGAAGTAAACGCCAAAATCTTATGCTTCTGTGGCCAGAGAAGTCATCCGCAAGTTTTTACTGGCCCCTCGCTGCAGCAGTTGCTCCACCAATTATGCCAGCGACATCCCGGCGTCTGGCCGCTTGCTCTTCACGCGGCTTGCTGGCGGTGACTCTGGCGTTGCTGTCTGGCGGCTTCCAGCTTGCGGTCGCGTTCCGCGTGGATTTCCTGCTGACGCCCCGCCAGCACATCCTTCGGCGTGACGTAGCCGATGGCACTGTTCAGGCGGACGTTGTTGTAATGCTCGACGTAAGCCTGCACCAGGCGCAGCGCATCGTCCAGCGAGAGCGGTGTTCCGGGCCGGATACACTCGCTCTTCAGCGACTTGTGCCAACGCTCGATTTTCCCATTCGATTGGGGATAATAGGGCGAGGTTCGGATGTGCGTCATGCCAGAGATGCGAATGAACTCTTTGAAGTCGCGAGCGATGAACTGCGGCCCGTTGTCCGAGATGATCCGCGGCTTCGCCACCGGGTACTTCTCCTTGGCGCGTTCGAGAATTACTTCGACATCCGCTTCCCGCATGGACTCACGCAAGTCCCAATGCACGAGGAAACGACTGAACCCGTCCAGAATGCTGCACAAGTAATAGAAGGTGCCGCACAGGTTGATGTAGGAAACGTCGATATGCCAGTGCTGATGCGGCTGCAGCGGCTGCTCGAAACCGGTTCCCTTGCGCGAGGGTCGTCTCTTCCACCGTGATAACAACCCAGCCTGCTTCAGTACCCGCCAAACACTCGCCGGACTGACGGCCACAACGTCAGCGTCGAGCATCATGAACGTCAGTCGCCGATAGCCTTCCAGCGGGTTCTTCAGATGGAACTCGATGATCGCTTCTTTCTCCCACGGCTCCATCCAGAAATCGCGGGGAACCCAACCGTTGTGCTCGTTGACGCACCCATACCGCTGCCGCCAGTTATAAAACTTGCTGGCGGTCACGCCCAGCCACGGGATGAAACGTCCGATGCCGATCTCGGCCTTCTCCGACCAGCGCCGGACGAAATCCACGACTAGATCCCGCACATCATGCGGCACCCAGATACCGGTTAGAGTTCCCCAAGACTTTTTTTTAGCGCGATGTGCTCCGCCATCAGCTCAGCCAAGACCTCGTCCTTGGTCCGCACCTTCTTCTCCAAGAACTCGATCCGTTTCTGCTTCTCCTCCATTTGGCGATGGGGACGCTCCTGAGACTGAAAAGCGGCGGCTCCGTTCTCGAACAGATCTTTTTGCCAGCGGTAGAACACCGTTGGCCGCAGGCTCAGTTCTTCACACAGCTCCGAGACGGGCACTTTGTCCACAAGATGCCGCCTCAGGATGGCTACTTTTTCTTCTGGGGTGAAATGCTTCCGTTCCTTCCTCATACGTTCGCTCCGCTATCTTAACGGACGAACGCTTTCTCCATTTCCAGCTGAGGCAGGACAATGCTTGTATGGCTCGCATGGGGTATACCTGCAACAGCTATAGCATTGAGCGTGACGTGAGCAGAATGTTGCTCTTCGATGATTCCCGAGTATGAAGGCTTGATAGCGCCTTCCTACTCTGGAATCTTGCGAGCGTCTAATCAACCTCGAACGGAATCAGAGTTTACCACGACTTTACAACCTTCTTACCCCGCCGTCTCGCGACTTCTTGTTTAATCCTCGAAGTAAGTTATTTCAACCCATAACCAGACAGAGTCTGGAATAGACAAAGAGAGAAGATCATGCCCCGACATAATGTCCCGCAGTATCGTTTTAGTTCTTTCATTCGTGCGCTTGCCGCCATGCCGTGCCTGCTGTTGTTGCTGGTCCTCGGCTTCGCGACAACCCCAGCCAGCGCTTCCGTGCCAAACCGGATTCCGTACAGTTACACCAGCATTGCCGCCGCCCCGGAGGGCGGGTTCTGGATCCAACGCGACGAAGGCGGAACCGTCGCCATCGAGGGTGCGCCGCAATACGAAAGCGTACAAGGAAAAGGAAGTATCGCCGCCATCCCGGGAAAGAGTAACAATGGGTACTGGGTGGTGTTAACGGGCGGTCAGATTTACGCACGCGGAGGCGCTCCCGAGCTTTGCGGTGGGCACCTCAGCAATTGCTCCGGCTTCAACACCCTCAACAGCAAACACATAACCGCCGCCGCGGCGTCCCCGAACGGCCAAGGATTATGGGCGGTCGATAGCGCTCGCAACGTGTGGACGGCGGGGAATACTGTTTCGTACGGTGACGTCAACAAAGACAACGAGACCCCCACGGGAATCGCTGCCACGCCCTCCGGCAAGGGCTATTACATTGTGATGTCTGACGGTGGCGTACACGCTCGTGGCGATGCCGTGTTCTATGGATCAACCGGCGGCAATCGACCCGGCGGAAACGATATATCGGGCATTGCTCTGAGTCTCAATGCCAGCGGCGAAGTGAATGGGTATTGGCTGCTCGGCGACGATGGCGCCATCTACACCTTCGGCGACGCGCCGTTCCTGGGCAATTCCGGCGGCTACTCCGAATACGCGACCGGCCTCACGGCGCGGCCCGGCGGGCACTCCTACGCCTGGGTCCATGCCAACGGCCAGCAAGGGCTCTCGGAGAGTTTGCCCATCGCCATTATCACTTCCGAGGACTGGGGATCAGTGTGGGATATCGGCATTTATGTTGGTCCTGGGACACCCATCCGCTTGGGCGCGCTTAATGGCACGATCTTGCAGCAGTGGCGTCTCTGGCCGACCACCAGCGACGGCAGAGTGGTGCAGATTGTCAACGTCTACAACGGCCTATGCGCGGATGTGACGGAGAAAAACGGTAGCCCCCTCCTTATCCAGTTCCCGTGTAAAGGGAAGAACGATGGGTGGGACAACCAGCGCTTCACGATCATCAGCGACAATGCCGGACGGCACCAGTTTCTGCCCATGAGCCCCAGCAACACCACAGTGGTTGGGCTGGGCCGCATCTCCGAATTGGGACTCTGGCAGTATTACGACGGCAAGTGGGATTCGCCCGCGAGCTGGACCCTTAGGTCGATCAAGTGACCCGGCGCGAACGGTGGCACAAACAACTCATCAATCGAAAGTTTTGAAAAAGAGAAGTTTAAAACGAGTTCCAAGAGTTCAAACGAAATCAAACTAAACGGAGACACTATCATGACCAAGCACAACCTTACGATACATCGCTTCAACTTCCCCACTCGCATGGTGGTCGCTCTGTTGGGGCTCTTGCTGGTCTGGCTCATGTTCACGACGCCACGCGCTAGCGCGAGTCGGCCGACCGGGGACGGCGTCAATCTGACCAGCATCGCCGCTGCTCCGAACGGCGGGTTCTGGGTTCAGGTCGACGGGTACTCCAACGGCGGGGTCAGCCGGAGCCTCGCGATTGACGGCGCGCCAGAGTTTGAAAACGTACCGCATCGGGGAAGCATCGCCGCTATCCCTGGCCGGGAAGGCTATTGGGTCGTAACCCCGGGCGGAGGGATGTATGCACGGGGCGATGCACCTCAACTCTGCAACGGCTGGCTGAGTAATTGCTCGGCTTTCCCGTCAGAGCCGAGCTTTCATGACTCCATCGTCGCGGCGGCGGCAACTCCGGATGGCCAAGGCCTCTTCGCGGTGAGCGAGGATGGCAAGCTATGGACAGCGGGCACTGCCCAATCATTCGGCAACACTAACAATGACAGCCACGTGCCCACCGGGATCGTCCCCACACCATCCGGGCGCGGGTACTACATCGTGCTGGATGATGGAGGTGTGTATAGCTTCGGTGATGCCATCTTCCACGGCTCCACGGGAGGCGACAAGCCGGGCGGACATCACGCCACGGGACTGGCGGCGAGTCTCGACGCCAGCGGGCGAATCAATGGCTATTGGATGGTGGCTGAGGACGGCGGCGTGTTTACCTTCGGCGACGCGCCCTTCCTTGGATCCACTGGCGGCCAGGATGGCGGCTCATACGTCACCAGCATCACCGCGCTGCCCGGCGGGCACGCCTATGCGTGGGTCCATGGCAACGGCCAAGTGGGGCGTTCGGAAACCTTTCCCAAGGCGGTGATGACGTCTCGGGTATGGGGCACCGCGATCGGCGTGCCCGGCGCTAGCACCACACCTGGAACACCTCTCCGATTGACGAAAGCGGACGGCAGCACCAGCCAGCAGTGGCATATCTGGCCTATTGAGAAGGATGGCGTCATGGTGCAGTGGGTCAACGTAAACAGCGGCATGTGCGCCGATCTGACGTCGAACAGTGGCCTCCCGTTCCTCGTCCAAAACCCGTGCAAAGGGAAAACCGAAGGCTGGGACAGCCAGCTTTTCGCGGTGATCCCAGATGGCCAATATCTGGAGTTCATGCCCTTCGGCCAGTATTACTACCGGGTCCGGGCTCAGACCCCGCAAGAGGGTTCAGGAGTGGGCATCGGCTTTTATGACGACGTCTCCGATCCCGCAACGAGCTGGATGCTCACGCCCGCGAAGTGACCAGCGGCGCAGTGGCAGGAGACAACAGGAAGTTGTAACTGAGGAGAGATATTATGACCGGACAAAACGTTAAGACACATCGCTTCAACTTTTCTACTCGTATGCTGGTGGCTCTGCCGAGCATTCTTGCGCTCTGCCTGATTTTCGCGCCATCCGCGAGCGCGAGCTATCCCGGCACTGCAGGAAGCGTTGTTACCAGCATCGCACCTGCTCCGAACGGCGGGTTCTGGGTGCAAGTGGACGACGGAGTTGGCGGGAGGACCGGGACATACGCCATCAACGGTGCGCCGGATTACGGGTCCGTGCCGCTTTCAGGAATTATCGTTGCCGAACCGGCGGGGCCGAATGGCTGGAAGCAGGGCTATTGGGTCGTCACCAAATTGGGCGGGATCGCTGCCAAAGGTGGCGCGGTCAAATTGTGCGAAGAACATCTAAGCAACTGCTCAGGCTTTTCAAGCGATCCTCTGCCCAAGGACTACATCGTCACGGCCGCTGCCAAGGCGGATGGATTGGGTTTGTGGGCAGTTGACCGCAACGGCCGGGTGTGGACGGCGGGCACCGCCGTATCTTATGGCGACCTCACCAACGACAGTAACACTCCCACTGGAATCGTGGGGACGCCTTCAGGAGATGGCTACTACATCGTTTTGGAAGATGGAGGTGTATACAGTTTCGGTGACGCCAAGTTTTTTGGTTCGACAGGAGGAGAGCGGCCCGGCGGATATAACGTGACCGGTCTAGCACTGAGCCTCAACCTTCACGGCGAGGTGAACGGCTACTGGCTGGTGGCCGCTGACGGCGGCGTGTACACCTACGGCGACGCGCCGTTCTTAGGCAATGCAGGCGCTGGCCCTAAGGAACGCGTGACCACCAGTATCACGACGCGGGCCGAAGGTCGATCTTATGCCTGGGTCCACGCTGACGGCCAGATCGGGTTGTCGGAAACCATCCCCAGCGTCATGATTCAATCCAGGCAGTACGGCACTGCCATCGGACTAGACTCGCCAAGCCAACAGAATGGCTACCCTCTCGAGTTAGTCCCGGCCAACGGCAGCGACCTCGCATTGTGGGACGTCTGGCCGAAGCCGAACACTAAATTCGCTCAACTGGTTAACGTCAATAGCGGCTTGTGCCTGGACTTGGAGGGGAACCATTCCACCGGGCGGATCACCCAGTTCGCCTGCAAAGGAAAATCGGATAACCCCGACACCCTGGATAACCAACTCTGGGAGTTGCGCCCAAATGTTTCCGGGATCACGGTAATCCAGCCGTATAGCTGGCCGGCCTATCACCTCATCGGGAACTCCAGTGGGGGAGTGCAAGTGGTTCCTACTACTCAGTATGACTCTGGCTGGTTCGTCAGCAAAGCCAATTCAACTAGCAAAGCCAGGTAACCGCTGGGATAGGAAATTTTCGGGGATGGCTTGCGTGCTATCCCCGATCTTTTTCTTGCCAGCTGCCGCAATGCTCGCGACGTCTAACCCAAAAGTGGTATCTTCTGACGCCCCAGCCGGGGTAACGAAAAATCCTCGTATCGCGGGATGTACATCTTGCAGCGAAGCCGCATAGTAGCGCCATAGGAAAGCGCCGTCCAAAAGGGAGCTATCTATGACCAAAGGAATCGCGTTGAGAATATTCGATACTGTGTTCGGCTGTCATCATCGCGAACTGAGCAGGGTTTTTACTATTGACCGCCAAACTTACAAAGTGTGTTGCGCTTGTGGCGCTAGATTTAAGTACTCGCTTGAAACCATGTCAATGGACCGCCGCGGTGCGGCTCAGTCCACTCCGGCACTGGCGGCACTGCGGATAGCCTGAACCTAGGCCATGGACGAATAACTGGCCAAACGCAGTAACATCGCCGTACTCGCGAGCGAGCTCTGAGCCCAATGTGCAGTTGCGCCGAAGCCGGGCCACGTTGCTTCTGACTACCCGACAGCGTTATCGCCATCATCCCGCCAACAGTGGTACGCGACAGAACCCCGATTGCGCTATCCCCTTACGACTCCGCTGTGGTACCGAAAAAACCTCTTATCTCGTGATGTGGGTTCTGGATTAGACCCGCATATTACGTCAATGGAAGCAAGAAAGCTCACAGCCGACGGCGGAGTCAGTATCAAAACAGCGGACAACCCGAGGTAACAGCACGCTGCCATCGCGCACCACACACTTTCGAGGTTGATAAGGAGAAACTATATGACCGGAGATAATGCCAAGCTTCACCGTTTCTATTTGTTTTCGATGCCACTCCTGCTCGCTATCCTGACTGGATGCGGAGGGTCACTGCCAACTGCGCCCCCAACAAATCAGCTGGGCGGGTCACCAAGCGCCTTCCAATCAACCGCGAGATTTAAGTACCCGTATGGCATCGCTGTTGACACCACTGGCAATCTTTATGTGGCAGACGCTGGCAACAACGAAATCCGACTGATCACGCCAGCCGGCAAGGTCACTACCATCGAGGGTCCCCCTGCGGGAATCGACACCCCGACCAGCGTAGACGTGGATAGTGCGAACGACCTCTTTGTCGGGAATTCAAACGAAATCCTCGAGATCGCGCCCGACAGAGACGTGACTACGTTGGCCGGTTCAGACAACCCAGGTTCAGTAAACGGCCTCGACGCCAGTGCCCGTTTCAACGACCCGACGGACACCGCATTCGATAGCAGCGGCGACCTCTACGTCGCGGATTACGGCAACAATGAGATTCGAAAAATCACGCCCGCTGGACAGGTAAGCACGTTTGCAGGTTCAGGCGGAACGGGTTCCGCCGATGGCGCCGGCAGCAGCGCAAGCTTCCACGGACCGTACGCCATTGCTATCGACAGCAGCGATAATCTCTACGTCACGGATTACTACAACAATGAGATCCGAAAAATCACGCCCACTGGGGTAGTGAGCACATTCGCGGGGTCGACGACGAAGGGTTCCGCCAATGGCGTCGGCAATAGCGCAAGCTTTTATCTTCCGACAGGCATTGCGATTGATAGGTACGGCAACCTATACGTCGCGGACCGAGGCAATAACGAAATCCGCAGCATCACATCGGCTGGGGTAGTGACCACGCTCGCAGGTTCGACCACGAAAGGCTCGGCGGACGGCACCGGTGCGAGTGCAAGCTTCTGGAGCCCGTTTGGGATCGCGGTGGAGGGCAGCGGCACCGTCTATGTTGCGGATACGTTCAACAACGAAATCCGTCAGATCACATCGGACGGAGTAGTCACCACCGTGGCGGGAGCAACCACTCCCGGAAACCATGATGGCACGGCATTGCCTCGAAACTGAACACCGCAAGCAACGTCGACAATGAGGGACGCACAGCGCAGGCGGCGTGGGTCTTCAACCGCCGCGAGCGAATCGCGCCGTCATAACCTCAGCCTGACGACCAGGTTCGCGCCCAAACAACAGACGCGAACCCGGGAGGCAAGCCGCGACGACTAGGTGCGTGAAGAAGCACGCGTTCCTTGTCGAAAGCTAAACTCCGGCTGGATCTAGTTACCTAACACAGCGTAGGCCGGGAGTATGTTTCCTCCTTGCCATAAACTCCAGCCGTTACTTGGGCACTGGGTTCCGGTTGAGTAGCAATACGAAGCAAATGGATGGGTCCTCATATCAGTGCTGTTATAGGCCCAAGCGCCAAAGAAGGCTGGGTGCGTCTTGTCGTTTGAACCCACAACGAGCCAGTACTGCGTTCCCGCCTTGAGGGCTATCCCGGACGCATCATTCGCAATAACCAGCTTGCAACAGCTGCCGTTGAACTCAGTCGAAGCGTTCCCAAGGAAGGTCTTAATCGGCTTCCCTGGCAAGCCCTTGGTATCGCTGTAAATACTGAGATCGAAATGCGTATCTGTATTCTGGAGGTACAGGACCGCTACTTCAATCTTTGTCACTGAAGCGTCCGCTGAGGGCGTGAAAGGAATTGCATTCCAAACATCGTACTGGAAAGGCGATCCGGACCCAAAGACTGAGCTGCCGAACCAGGAAAAATAGGTCGCGTACTTGTCGGTACTCAAGTTGCCAGCGATCGTTTTGAGACCAGCGTCTGAATCAGTATCGGCCGCGGTGAACTTGGACTGGCCTTTGGTCGCGATTACCTCTCTTCCGTCGTTCGTTATGGCGATGCCTGGCCTGGTCTGTGCTAGCGCGGTAACGCCGGTGAGTGACAACACGGCCAAGCCGAGTAATATACGTCCGAGTGACGACTGAACCAATGCATTTGCTGCCTTGCTCTTTTCGTTCATTATTTCCTCCTGGGCAAATTTGTGAGGTACGGATTGAAGAGCCAATGCCAACGCCGCGATGGTCGCAACCCGCTCTCAGTGACTCAAGTCCAACAGCGTCGCGGACTATATCGCATGATGGTTAGCGAATGCGTGCAAAGTTGGCCCCTCGCGAAGCGGTTGCCGCGCATTTTCGCTCTATAACCCGGTTGTGGTAGGCAAAAAACCTCTTATGTCGTGATGTGGGTTCTGGCTTCGACCCCGCATAGTACCTGCATGGAGGCGAGAGTGCGCAGCCGCTGGCGAATTGAGTGCCGCATCGGCGGGCCATCCAAAAACAGTACGCCTCTCCATCGCACGTCATACGTTATCGAAAAACAAGAGCTGCCAATGAAAACCGACATCCGAACCAAGCGGGAGGAAAGAATGGCAGGGAAACTGGACGAAATCGATGTTCGCATGCTCAAGGTCCTGCAGACCAATTCGCGAATTCCAGTGTTGGAACTGGCTGAGCATGCGGGTCTCTCGGCGACGCCCTGCTCACGTCGGCTGCGCCGATTGGAAGAAGAAGGAATTATCCAAAGATACTGTGCGGAAATAGACCCTGCGGTTCTCGGACTCGAGCTGACGGCTTTTGTGAACATCCAGGTTCAGCACTCTGCGGAATTGGCAGCGGAGTTTCGAGACGCCATCATGAAACTGACAAATGTCCGTGGCTGTTATCTCACTGCTGGTGATTACGATTATTTGTTGTGGGTTCGCGCCAAGGATATGGCCAGTCTGTCGACCTGGATTACAGAAAGACTGCACAGTATTCCCTCAGTGCGCCACACTTACACCATTATCGTCCTGGAAACCGTCAAAGATGATCCAATCTCTCCCGTGGGTGACTTTGTCGACGCTGAGGGCAGGTTGGCGTGACCGGCCTGTCGTCGTAATGAGACACAGTGTCGCACCCACAGCGCCGGCGGCGTGGGCCCTCAATCGCCGATTTTGACAGTCGACACGTTGAGTTCGCGTAGCGCCGTCCGCACTCCCTTTGGGCGATGTCCTAATTAGGCCACTCCCCTCCAGTCGAAATGTGTGTACCTGTGCCCCGAGGCGTGAGTAGAATGTCGGGTTGCACGTTGACACATGTGTTGGTCGCGTCTGGGCCCCCGGGAGTGCGATGAGGAGAACAGCACATGGGTGGGATCGAGGAAGCGGTGGACCGGATCTTGTTGTGGATGTTTAGGGTCTGGCTACCCGTTGTGCTCCTTTGTGCGTCGGCGACCGCGCTCGATCCCGGCCTGCAGATTTCTCAGTATGCCCACACCGCATGGCGGATGCGGGACGGGGCATTCAGTGGGGCTCCGCATGTCATCACCCAGACCACCGATGGATACTTGTGGATCGGGACGGAAGCCGGGCTGGTACGCTTTGATGGCGTACGGTTTGTTCCGTGGACCCCGCCAAAAGGCAAGCAATTACCCAGCCTTCGTATTTTTTCTCTTAAGGGTGCGAGCGATGGAAGCCTGTGGATTGGAACCGGAAGCGGTCTCGCCCACTGGAACAATGAGGAGCTAGTCAGTTATCCGACCGGAAGGTACGTCGAGTCCATCCTGCAAGATCCCATGGGGAAAATCTGGCTGACGCGTTCGCACGTTCAGGACGACAAAGGTGCCCTTTGTGAAATTGCGGACAACGCTCTTCGATGCCACGGTCTGTCCGAGGGAATCCCTTTTACCTTTGCCTCGGCGTTGCTGAGAGACGATCTCGGAAATTTTTGGATCGGCGGCTCGCCTGGCCTTTGCCGATGGAAGCCGGGATCGGCCCAAACGTATTTGTTAAGAGCACTCCAGGTAGCGCCGGGGTTTGCCGGAGTCAGTGCCATCGCCCGCGGACCGAACGGAACGCTCTGGGTCGGGATAGTACGGGCTGGCAAGGACCTGGGATTGCGGCAGCTGGTTCAGGGAACCTGGAAAGATTATGTCGTGCCAGGAGTGGATGGCAGCACGCTGGAGGTCACCGACCTGCTGATGGACCGCGACAATGCACTCTGGATTGGAACGTTGAATCAGGGAATTTATCGGGTTCACGACGGGAAAGCAGATCACTTCCGCAGCACGGATGGCTTATCGAGCGATTCGGTCTATAGTTTTTACGAGGACCATGAAGGCGATCTCTGGGTCGTAACCTCCCGGGGCATCGATCGTTTCCATGACCTCAGCGTGGCCAGCTTCTCGATGCGCGAAGGGCTCACGTCCGAACACGTCGGATCCGTGCTGGCTGTGCGCGACGGCACACTGTGGGTTGGCAACACGCAAGCCCTCGATTTTCTTCGCCAGGGGAGACTGTCCGAGGCCGGTGAGGGCAAGAACTTGCCAGGGCAGGTGGTCACCGCGTTGTTCGAAGACCACGCAGGCCGGCTCTGGGTTGGGCTAGATAGCGGGCTAACCATCTACGCACGAGGCCGGTTTCACCCTGTGAACAAGCCCGACGGCAGTGGTCTTGGAATTATCGCAGCGATCGCCGAAGATATTGACCACAATGTTTGGGCCGTGGGCCCGCGCTCCGTGATCTTCCGCATTCAGGATCTTCAGGTGCGTGAAGAGATTGACGCGCCGCGAATTCCACGCGCGGTTGCGGTGGCGGCCAACCCACAAGGCGGAATCTGGTTGGGTCTTGCGAATGGGAATCTCGTTCGGTACCGCAACGGCCAGGTAGAAACCATTTCTACAAATCACGGCTCCGGCGATCTTCCGGTCTGGAACCTTCTAGTTGAACCTGACGGCTCCTTGTGGGCAGCCAGCGGGAACGGGCTGATCCGATGGAAGGAAGGAAAGCTGAACACTCTCACATCCGGCAATGGCCTGCCCTGCAATTCCCTAATCACCCTAGCGAAGGACGACCGGGGTTCTCTTTGGCTGGAAACGCAATGTGGGCTCGTAGCGATCACCGATTCTGAACTGGAGAAGTGGTGGGAACGACCTGACACGATGGTGAAGGTAAGGACCTTTGACGTGTTCGACGGCGTGCAACCCGGCGTGTCAAACTTCCGTCCAGAAGTCGCCAAGTCATCCGACGGGAAGCTATGGTTCGCCACGAATTCCATCCTGCAGATGGTCGATCCCAGTCATTTGGAGGAGAACCGCATACCACCGCCGGTCCATGTGGAAGAGATCGTCGCGGACCGCAAGAAATATTTGCCCCAAGCGGATCTTCGCCTGCCCGCTCGCACTCGCAATGTCGAAATCGACTTCACGGCGCTCAGTTTTGTCGTTCCAGAAAAAGTAAAGTTTCGCTACAAGCTGGAAGGACATGACGCAGACTGGCTAGATTCCCAAACCCGCCGCCAAGCTTTCTATAACGATCTTCCTCCGGGGAATTACAAGTTTCGCGTCATCGCCTCCAACAACGACGGGATCTGGAACGAGACGGGAGCAACCGAGGATTTTACTGTTCTTCCGGCGTTTTTCCAGACCACATGGTTCCGCATGCTCGGTGTTGTAACTGCTGCAGGCATCCTTTGGCTGCTGTATACACTTCGCTTACGGCAGTTGGGTCTGCAAATGCAGACTCGGCTCGAGGAGCGGATCGAAGAGCGGGAGCGAATCGCCCGCGATTTGCACGATACACTCTTGCAAGGATTTTTCAGCGCTGCTATGCAGCTTGATGTCGCGAACGATCGTTTACCCGCGAATTCACCAGCCAAACCCATCGTACAGCGGGTTATCGAGCTAATGAGGCAGGTGGGCGAAGAGGGCCGCGATACGGTTCGAAGCCTTCGCTCATCGCATCGCGAGTCCTACGATCTCGAACAAGCGTTTTCCCGGATTCGAGAAGAATTTCCTGACCAGGAAGGTATTGCTTTCAGCGTCACCGCGGAAGGTTCGCCGCGTCCTTTAAAGCCGGTGGTTTGGGACGAAGTCTACCGCCTGGGCCGTGAAGCGGTGATCAATGCTTTCCACCATTCGGGCGCGAGCAAAATCGAAGTTGAAGTCGAATATACAGGGCACAACTTGCGCGTTCTCGTGGGCGACGACGGCTGCGGAATCGACCCTCAAGTGCTGGAAACGGGCCGCGAAGGGCACTGGGGGCTGCCGGGCATGCGGGAGCGGGCCGAAAAAATGGGCGCAAAGTTAATAGTCCTGAGCCGTCCTGGCGCGGGAACGGAGATTGAACTTTCCATCCCGGGCAATGTGGCGTTCGAATCGATCTCTTCGGATCGCTTGCCGGAATGGCTTACCAGATTGTTCCAGGGAAAAAGAAAAGCAGATCGTCAGCCAAGAAGGGAGAGATAAATGACCGAGCCCCCACGCATCCGGGTTTTCTGCGTCGACGACCATCCTCTGCTGCGAGAAGGAATTATTACGCTGATTAACAACCAGCCGGATATGCAGGTGGTGGGCGAAGCATCGACCGGGCAGAAGGCCATAGAAGGTTTTCGCGAGCATCAGCCGGACATCGCACTCATGGACATCCGGCTTCCCGACATGAGCGGCATCGATGTCATGATTGCGATCCGGAAAGAA
>DATNNE010000179.1:0-4078 GCA_035601995.1 Terriglobales bacterium | reverse complement strand
CAAGACGGTCGTGACCGGCGTCGAAATGTTCAAGAAGCAATTGGACGAAGGCTTGGCGGGAGACAACGCCGGGCTGCTGCTGCGCGGCATTGGCAAGGACGATGTCGAGCGCGGCATGGTGCTGGCGAAGGGCGGATCGATTACGCCACACACCAAGTTCAAAGCCGAAGTTTACATTCTGACCAAAGAAGAAGGCGGACGGCACACGCCATTCTTCAAAGGATACCGTCCGCAGTTTTATTTGCGAACGACGGACGTGACGGGCGTGGCGGAGTTGCCGGCGGCAACCGAGATGGTGATGCCGGGCGACAACGTCAGCCTGGTGATCGAGTTGATTACGCCGGTGGCGATGGAAAAGGGCTTGCGTTTCGCGATCCGCGAAGGCGGCCACACGGTAGGTGCAGGCACGATCAGCGAGATCGTGCAGTAGCAAGAAAAATCTGCGGCCTGCAACTTGCCGCCAGTTCTTTCTTCCCGGACAGCCGGGAGGGGTTAGCGAGAGTCAATAGTGATTGGAAACGAGAAAATTCGCATTCGGCTGAAGGCCTACGACTATCGCATCCTGGATCAGTCCACGGGTGAGATTGTTGAAACTGCCAAGCGCACCGGAGCGCAAATCGCGGGCCCGATTCCATTACCCACGATCAAGAACAAGTACTGCGTGTTGCGTTCTCCGCACGTGGACAAGAAGTCGCGGGAGCAGTTCGAGATCCGCACCCACAAGCGGTTGTTGGATATTCTGGATCCGACGCCGCAAACTGTAGACGCACTGATGAAACTCGATTTGCCCGCGGGCGTGGACGTCGAGATTAAGGCATTCGGTAAGGAACACAAATAGCTTTCAGCCGTCAGCTCTCAGCTTTCAGTTTGAAGCGAGCCCCAGCCAATAGCCACTGAGCCAAGCTGGGCGGAGAAAAAAGAAATGGCAAAGGTAACTGGAATCTTAGGCAAGAAGGTCGGCATGACGCAGCTCTTCGACGACAAGGGCGAGGTTCATCCCGCGACCGTGCTGCAGGCTGGGCCTTGCGTGATCACGCAACACAAGACGCAGACCAAGGACGGATATGTTGCCGCGCAAATCGGGCTGGTCGAGTTCGTCAAAGAGTCGCGGTTGACCAAGCCGGCCCGCGGACATTTGGGCAAGAACAATCTGCCGCCAGTTAAGTTTATGCGCGAAGTTCCAATCGAAGTCGACGAGAAAGCAGAAGCCAACGGTGACGGACTGGTAAAAGCCGGGGATCGCGTGCTGGTCGACATTTTCGACGGCGAAAAATTCGTCGACGTTGTGGGCATCAGCAAGGGACGTGGTTTCTCCGGCGTCGTCCGGCGGCATCATTTTGCCGGCGGCCCCAAGTCGCACGGTTCGATGTTTCAGATTACGGGGTCGATTGGTTCATCGGCGTTTCCGTCGCGTGTGTTTAAAGGCATGCGCATGTCTGGGCACATGGGCGTTGATCGGGTGACCGTCCGCAACTTACGCGTGCTGGGCCTCGACAAAGAGGACAACCTGCTGGTGGTCGAAGGCAGCGTGCCCGGCCCGAGGGGCGGATATCTGGTAATCACTAAGGCCAAGAAACCCCCGAGAGAGCGGCGTGGATTCGCAGGATCGGCGACGGTTGATCCTTTGAAGGCAGCCAAGCGCGCGGCCAAGAAGGCTTAACGGAATCAGGGTCAGAACGTTATCAGGACAGATCATGGCAAGCATTGACATTCACAATCTGAGCGGAGCCAAAGTCGGCAGCCTGGAGCTGGCTGACGAGGTCTTTGGCGCGGTGAACGAGGACCTGCTGTGGGAGGCGGTAAAACATTATCGCGCTGCCCACCGGGCTGGAACTCACGCGACCAAGAACAAGAAACTGGTCTCCGGAGCTGGCAAGAAACTTTGGAAACAAAAGGGCACTGGACGTGCTCGTGTCGGTTCGATTCGTTCGCCGCTGTGGCGGCATGGTGGCACGGTACACGGTCCGCAGCCTCGGTCCTATGACTACGCTTTTCCTCGCAAGAAGTTGCTGGGAGCGTTGCGTTCCGCGCTCGCTTCGAAGTTCGCGGATGGCAAATTGATCATCGTGAATGCGTTCGATGTGAAAGAGCCCAAGTCCAAACAATTCCGCGAGGCGCTGGATGCGCTCAAAGTCGACGGCACGGCATTGCTGGTTGAGGTTCCCAGGCATGAGAACCGCAATCTGGCACTAAGTTCGCGAAACCTTCATGGCGTCGAACTGGTGAACGGCAATGAGGTTCATCCTTATCATCTGCTGCGCTACGATCGGGCGATTTTCTCGCAGCCTGCGATTGAAAAGCTTCAGATTTCGCTGAAGAGTTCGATTTCGAAGCGGCAGCACAAGCCGGCGGAAGGCGAGGGAGCGGCTCCGAAAAAAGCTTCACGTTCTCCACGTCGCCGCACCCGGCACGATAAAGCGGCGGAGGTGGCCTGATGAAATCCGCATATCAAATTCTCCGGCGTCCGGTCATTACCGAAAAGGGTCTCGCCATCAAGGAAAATCAGAACACGCTGGTTTTTCAGGTGGCGACGGCGGCGACCAAGACGGAAATCAAGGAAGCTGTGCAGGGAATTTTCAAAGTGAAAGTGCATTCGGTTCGCACTGCTGTTTATCCGGGAAAAGAACGCCGGAGAGGAAAGTTTGCCGGCTACCGTCCGGATTGGAAGAAGGCGTATGTGCGGTTGAAGGCCGGAGAGAAGATGCCGGAGTACGCGCAGAATCTGTAGCAAAGAAAAGCTAGGCGCTAAGAGCTGATTTATGCCAATCAAGACTTACAGACCGACGACCCAGACGTTGCGTTATCGCACCACGCTGGTGAACGACGACATTACGAGCACGCAGCCGCATAAGCCGTTGCTCGAACCGAAGCCGCGCACCGGCGGGCGCCGCAATTCGGGCCAGACCACCATGCGGTTTATCGGTGGTGGTCACAAACGCAAGCTGCGCATTATTGACTTCAAGCGCGACAAGATCGGTATTCCGGCCACCGTGGCCACAATCGAATACGATCCCAATCGCTCGGCGCGCATCGCGTTGTTGAGCTACGCCGATGGCGAGAAGCGTTACATCTTGCAGCCCGACGGATTGAAGGTCGGGCAAAAAGTGTTGAGTGGTCCCGATGCCGATATTCTCGTGGGCAATGCGTTGCCTCTGCACAATATTCCTCCCGGCACAACGATTCACAATGTCGAGTTGAAGCCAGGCAAAGGCGCGCAGATGGTGCGTTCGGCAGGTGGCGCAGCGCAGTTGGTTGCCAAGGAAGGCGAGTACGCGTTGGTCAAACTGCCTTCTGGCGAAATTCGCAAAGTTGCGCAGGGCTGCATGGCGACGATTGGCCAAGTCGGCAATCTCGATCACGAAAACATTACGATCGGCAAAGCCGGACGCTCGCGGTGGCTGGGCAAGCGACCGCACAATCGGGGCGTTTCGATGAACCCAGTCGATCACCCGCACGGCGGCGGTGAAGGCAAAACCTCAGGGGGCCGTCATCCGGTGACTCCGTGGGGGCAGCCGACCCGCGGATACAAGACACGGAATAACAAGCGTACGGATGCATTTATCGTCAACCGGCGCGGCAAGAAATAGGATTAGAACTTATGGCACGTTCAACAAAAAAGGGACCATTCGTCGATGGCTTCCTGCAAACGCGAGTAGAAGGCATGAACTCGCGCAACGAGAAGAAAGTGCTGCGCACCTGGTCGCGGCGCTCCACCATTATCCCGGAAATGGTGGGCCACACCATCGCGGTGCACAACGGAAAGAAATTTATTCCGGTCTACATTACTGAGAATTTAGTGGGCCACAAGCTCGGCGAGTTCAGTTTCACGCGCCAGTTCAAAGGACACTCGATGCGCGCGGCGACCGAGACCGCGGCCCGCCCAGCCGGCATCCCCGGTGGTCCGGGTGCTTCGAGTCCAGCGGCGGGCGCGGCTCCAGCAGCCCCGGCGCCAAAGGCGTAAAGGAGAGACGATGGAATTTCGAGCTCAAGCACGTTTCATGCGCGTCTCGCCGCAGAAGGCCCGCCTGGTGCTGGATCTGATCAAGGGTCGCCGGGTAGAGGATGCGCTGAATACGCT
>DATNNE010000178.1:0-2915 GCA_035601995.1 Terriglobales bacterium | reverse complement strand
GAGGTCCAGGACTACCCAGGCCTCGCTTCTCATCCGTTCACTTGGGAAGACGCCGTCCAGAAGTTCGACGCACTCGTGGCCGGTCGCGTCGACAAGGGGCTATCCGGCGAGATCAAGGATGCCGCTCGTTCGGTGGAAAACATCCAGGTGAGGGACTTGATGAAACTGCTCGGCTCCGTCAGGGCGGGCCAAGGGACGTCATCCTCACGGAAAGTAGCCTGATAAAACCACAGAGACCGATCACAAACCGACAAGGAGAGATTCAAATGGGAATTACATCCGACAGTGTTCGCGAAATCTTCAAGGGACTTGAAAATGGCGACGGAGCTGCCTTCTTCGAGCACGTGGCTGACAATGTGGACTGGATTGTGGAAGGGACCCACCCACTCGCTGGTCACTACCTCAGCAAGAAGGCATTCATAGAGGGCACCTTCGCCAAGTTGAGCCAGGTTCTCCCAAACGGCGCGCAGCTCCATGTGGAGGATTTGCTCGTAAAGGACGACGAGGCGGTAGTCGAACTTCACTCTTTAGCGACGGCGAAGAACGGCTTGCGCTTCGACAATCGCTACTGCTGGGTAGTCTATTTCCGCGACGGAGTCATTGTGCGGGTTCGTGCGTACCTCGACTCTGCGATGGTCGCCCGATTGTTCGAGGAGAATCCGATTGCATGACCAGTTGTGACGGTCCCATTTCTGTTCCCTTCGATGCCGGTCCGATGGAACAGCGCCGTTCGGGATTGAACTGGGACCGTTTCACGCGCGTGGGAGTTTGAGTTCACAAATCACTGAAGAAGGGAGCGACGGTATGGCGAAGAGGGTTGCGGAACTGATGGTAGAAGTCCTCTCGGGCGCAGGCGTGAAGAGAGTTTACGGCGTCTCCGGCGACTCGCTCAACGGCTTTACTGATGCAATACGCTCACAGAAGCAGCTTCAGTGGATTCACGTGCGGCACGAAGAGACTGCAGCCTTTGCCGCGGGCGCAGAAGCACACCTGACAGGACAATTGTCCGTCTGCGCCGGGAGCTGTGGACCGGGCAACCTGCATCTGATCAACGGTCTCTACGACTGCCATCGAAGCCGGGCACCGGTGCTCGCGATTGCTGCTCAAATCCCGAGCAGCGAAATTGGCAGCGGATATTTCCAGGAGACGCATCCGGAGCATCTTTTCGCACAGTGCAGCCATTATTGCGAAATGGTGTCCCACCCCGAGCAAATGCCGCGGGTCTTGGAAATCGCAATACAGACTGCGGTGTCGCGTCGTGGCGTTGCGGTCGTGGTGATTCCAGGGGACGTCGCTCTACAGGCAGCGACGGTCACTTCGCCACGACTGCACTTCCCGCCACCGAAACCCACATTGTGCCCTTCAGACGAAGAGATCGAGTCTCTGGCGAAACTTCTCAATAAATCGACGAAGATCACAATTCTCGCAGGAGCAGGTTGTGCGAATGCTCACGCGGAATTAATTGCCCTTGCGGGAAAATTAAATTCCCCGATTGTGCACGCGATGCGCGGTAAGGAGTTCATTGAGTACGACAACCCGTTCGACGTCGGGATGACGGGACTGCTGGGATTTTCGTCCGGATATCACGCGATAATGAACTGCGACCTTTTACTGATGATTGGCACCGACTTTCCCTATCAACAATTTTACCCCAAAGACGCCAAGATCGCGCAGATTGACATCCGGGGAGAGCAGTTGGGGCGGCGTGCCAAGGTCGACTATGGATTTGTAGGCGACACGAGAGCGACACTCCGGGCTCTTCTGCCAAGACTAAAGCAGAACAATAGCGACAAACATCTGAACGCCTCGCTTGAGCACTACCGCGTGGCGCGCAAGGACCTCGATGCGCTGGCCATGCCGGGATCCAGAGGAAAACAGATCCATCCTCAATACGTCGTCAAGACGCTCAACGAGCTTGCGTCCGAGGACGCGATTATTTCTTGCGATGTGGGCACACCAACGATTTGGGCTGCGCGGTATTTGACGATGAATGGAAAGCGTCGATTGCTGGGCTCTTTTAACCATGGATCAATGGCGAATGCCTTACCACAAGCGATTGGTGCGCAGGTTAGTCATCCTGGCCGGCAGGTTGTGGCGCTGTCTGGCGACGGCGGGCTTGCCATGCTCATGGGCGATCTGCTTTCACTCCGGCAGTTGAAGGCTCCAGTCAAAATTGTGGTCTTCAAGAACGACTCACTGGCTTTTGTGGAGCTGGAAATGAAGGCGGCAGGACTTGTCGACTTTGGAACCGATCTGCAGAACCCGAACTTCGCAAAAATGGCCGAGGCGGCTGACCTCTTGGGTTTGACAGCTGAAACGCCAGATCAGATTCGGCCGATGATCGCCGCAGCTCTGGAACATGACGGACCTGCTCTGCTTGAAATTCCCGTAAGCCGTCAGGAACTCTCGATGCCCCCGAAAATAACACTTGAGCAGGTAAAGGGTTTTGGCCTGTTTGCGTTGAAAGCGGTTCTCAGCGGACACGGCGACGAGTTGATTGATCTGGCCGAAACAAATCTCGGGCGCTGAGTACAAGGGAAATCAGCGTGCTCGATGTCGCAAAGGTGTCGAATGGAACCCAACGCTAGCGTCACTCTTTCGAGGACTTATGGTGGGAATTCGAGCGGGTACGGCGATTTCGTTCTTTCTTCTGGCGTTCGCGAGCTGCGCTCTCGCTCAGAGTGCGCCTGGTTTGCCTAGCCAGCCGTGGCATTCAGCAGAGGAGCAAAGATTTGAAGTCGATGCGCGCAATTTTCATGATTCCAGATTCAACATCGATCCGACGAGGACTTATTCACTAGCGGAGTTGATAGATTTGGCTGAAGCGCACAATCCCGAGACTCGCGTCGCATGGGAACGTGCCCGTGCTCAAGCCGCAGCTTTAGGCGTTGCACGCAGTGAGTTGTATCCCACGG
>DATNNE010000177.1:0-8245 GCA_035601995.1 Terriglobales bacterium | reverse complement strand
TGGCTGATTGACCGGCTGGGCCGCCGTACGCTGCTCTACATCGGCTCGTTCGGCTACATTGCGTCACTCGGCCTGGTCGCGTGGGCTTTCTTCACGAACCATCTCTCGCTCGTTCCCATCTGCATCTTCGCCTTCATCGCCTCGCATTCGATCGGGCAAGGTGCTGTCATCTGGGTTTTCATCTCCGAGATATTTCCCAATCGCCATCGCGCGGAAGGCCAGACTCTCGGCAGCTTCACCCACTGGATCTTCGCTGCGCTCCTTACTACTTTCTTTCCGCGGATGGTGGCGTCGTTCCCACCCGGTTACGTGTTCTCGTTCTTTGCGGGGATGATGGTGCTGCAACTGATCTGGGTGAAAACGATGGTTCCGGAAACCAAGGGCGTACCGCTGGAGCAGATTCAGAGGCAGTTGGGGATTGAATAAGGTCCCGCGTGGTCTGACCAGAAAATTGAAAAACAATTTTGCTTAAATTATTGATTGCAAAAGAGTTACTTGCTTTTAATCTGTGGTCATTCCCGGCAAATTCTTGAGGGCCAAGGACTTACCCGCAAATTCTTCCAGCATAAGGACTTACGTCGAGCATTCGGACGGTTTTCGTCGCTTTTTGAATTTCAAAGAGCTAGATCGAGCCTTCGGAACTGGAGGTGGGCCACTGAGGCTTTTCGCACTCCGTTCTGCTTCGCCATGATTACGCAAGTTGGGTTGTGGAAGCAAGGTTGGATGTCACATGGAGTGCGGTGGAAAACTTCTTGCATTCCATTACTCGCATTGCCGTGGTGTCCACGCTTCGAAAAACCGCGAAGCGTGGGGCAGCCATCTGGTGAACGTCCTGGCCCCGGCCCTAGTCTTTCAGTCTCTGGCGCTTCTTTTTCTCGCGCAAATGTTTCGTGAAGGATCGGACCGCGTCCGAGGAAGTATTCAACACCTGCGAGATCGACTGGTTATCAACACCCGCCATTTTTAGGAGTCGGGCGCGTTCAGTGACGGTTTTGTCGGCTCCCACCTGAATACTCACGACTTTGATGAGCACATCCAGCTTGCCATTGAGCTCTGCTAATAATTTCTCTTCGTTGCTGATCGTTGCCATTGTCGTTCCCTCCGATCCTCAGATCTTGAATACGTTGGGATAGGCCTTTCTCAGCCTCGTGGAATCGTCGGGGCCGATATAGCCGTAGAACAGTTTGCGTTTCTCTTGGTTTGCCTTGTTCTCAGTCAGGCTCTTGAGTTGGCTGATGGAATATTGGTCAATCTGTAATTCCGATTGCAGTAGGAATACGCGGGCCGGAGCCCCTACCAATCGCTGAATTTGATTGCCCTGCTTCCCCCATTTGCCCGGAGTCACAGTCTTAACGCCAACTCCCGGACCCTTGAGGGCAAAGACCGAGCTGTAGCGTTTGCCGTCCATCCGAAAGTCATTTGTGTGAAAGTCCGAGATTTCCCCGCCGTGGTCTTTATGTTCTCCGTGGTCTTGGAACAATCGCTGGAGTGCCCGCTTGAAGCGGCTCTCGGGCAGCGGCGGCAGCGGCTTTCGACTCTTTGTTTTCAGTCTCCGCACTCGCTTGAACTGGTCGACGTCTTCTATCGTGATCTCAACCGCTTCACCCTGCTTCACCTTGGATTGCTTAACGTTAACTGTAATGTGGGCGCGATCCCGCTTCGTAATAAGTGCTTCTCGTTTCGCTCTATTGTGAACGTGAGCCAAAATTTGATTCTTATAATGGTGAACTTTAGGAATCTTTTCGTAGACGATCGGATAGACATCGGGCACCTGACGAATCAACTGATCGCCTACAAGTCTCTTGCCGGCCATCGTGACCCGTTTCGCGGATAAGGTCGGCGAGCACACATCGGAGATTTCTTTGGCTGTCCAGCGGGCGCGCTTTCCTGAATAGATGACCTCCCAGACAGCCAACTTCGCTCCAAGGCCCTTCAAAGCGTTGGACCACCTTTTGAGGTTTTCTTCCAAATTAGAGCCAAGGTCGAGGACATCGTGGGTCGTCAAGCATCAGCTCCTTAATGTTTCACTTTGTGATGGGCTTCAGGAAGCTATTCACGTCGGTCTTGCTCTTCTTTAGCATTTTGGCGATGTTGCCTTGCACGACTCCCATTGAGTGAAGCTGAATCATCAGAGCTTTTTCTAGCAATTCAATCAGTCGTTCTGTTCCGCCGTTGGACATTGCCTCCTCCTGACTTAATCTGTCACTTTCCGTCGCCGCTTCTTCTTTCCTGCTCGAATCTTGGCCAGTTCCGAGTTCACAGCCGTTCTAGGTTTGCCCACGATCTTTGCAATGTCAGCTGGATCGAGACCAGCGGCATTCAGTAGCTTGATTTGCTCGCGCGATGAGCGCGAATTCTTCGGCTGAGGCAGGGTCACAACCAATAGGCCGATGACCGCGTCCAGTCGCTTGATGAGTTCTGGAAAACCAACCTCGGGCATATTTCACTCCTCCGATTTCGCAGACTTCTTCGCCAGCTTCGCGATCCGGCTCACCCGATTCATATCCAATCCGACAGCCCCGCGAATTTGGCCTTGGGGCACACCTTTGGAAGCCATTTGGAAAATAAGCAGGTCTTGCAGGGTCGCGAGTATTTGCCCTTGAATGTCCTTTTCCGTCACCCAACCCTCCTCACTTTAATTTGTTCTTTCGAGCCGACTTTCTTTTCCAATCCCGTTTTAGCTTCTTTTGCCACGTGTTTCTTTTGACCTCCGCTTCTTGAGATTTGAGACCTCCACGCTCACGGTTCCTACCGTTGTGCCTACAAGATGCGCGATTTCGGCACGCTCCATTCCGGCATCGGACAATAGCTGGATCTGTTGGCCCTTCGTCTTTCCTTCAATCAGTGCGAGTGCAAGTAAACGGCGGATTGTCCTGAACTCGTTCTCAACTTTCGTATCGGAATCCTGATTTGACATTGTGGCTCCCGCCCGAGATTCGACTCGTCTAAAATGGGATCATATTAAAACATTATTTGTCAAGCACATTTTGTTTATGATGGCTGATTATTATGATCTCACTTGTCAGGGCATTAGGTTCGTTTTTGGTAGTCTATTTTTAATAATCTGGTTGATGTATCGACAATTACCTAATGATATATGACTTGATTCAACAAGCATATTACGATGTAACTAATTGTAAATAAATTGGTTATATCTATAACGTTATGTCGATGGACATATTATTTAGTATTTTTGAAATGTTATTCAGATAATACAGTGATTATCGCATGTGCTTTACTAATCTTGGATTACGGTGATAATAATGTCGACGGTATTCACACACTACGCTAAGAGCCGAACCTCGGGCGGGAGCCACAATATCAAATCAGGATTCCGATACGAAAGTTGAGAACGAGTTCAGGACAATCCGCCGTTTACTTTAGAAGGCGCTGCGTCACGCCAGGCTAGAAATTCGGGGCACTCAATGTCTATCTCGGGACACCTGGCAGTGCCACCCTCTGCTGAATTCCCGCTCCCTCGACGATCGTGTAGATAAAATCCGCCAGAACGTCGCGTAAGGTTTCCGTTTCACCATTCGGCCAGCGGATATCCACTTCGCTTATCTTGTCGTTCACACCCAGTCCAAAATGCAGCCGCAGATCGTTTTGCGAAAGATAGCTTGCGCCGCCGCGCACTTCGCTGATCTGCACCAACGGTCCCGCCTTCACCTTGACTCGTGCGCCGATTGCCGCTTTATTGCTTTTCGTTCCAATTAACTTGAACAGGACGCGATGATTCGCGCTTGTAGTGCGGTTCATCAAGAGCGACGGTGGCTCGCCTACATTCAGCACGACGATATCGACGTTGCCGTCATTGTTGATGTCACCGAAAGCCGTGCCCCGCCTGGATTGCGGCGGCAGGTTCGCCAGCGTATCAGAAACGTCTTCGAACGTTCCGTCGCGATGGTTGCGAAACAGGATCATTGGCTGGCGGTAGGGCGTGCCGCCGGGAATTGCATCGACCTGCGGGTAGACGTGGCCGTTGGCGACGAAGAGATCGAGCCAGCCGTCGTTGTCGTAATCGAAGAAGGCGGTTCCCCATCCCACGTAGGGATACGTCGGCTTCACCACGTGCGACGGCACGCTTACGTCGGCGAAGTCATTTTCGTCTCCAACATCTCTATTTTTATCTTTACCTTTATCTTTGCCCAGATTGTGATAAAGTGCCGAACCCTGCTCCACGAAATTCGTAACCATCATCGACAGGCGGCCTTCTTGAAGATAGTCGCCCCAGTCCACGCCCATGGAGCCCTGCTGCAAGCCGTCGCCGCTCAATGCCACGCCTCCGAGCAGGGCGACATCTTCGAAGGTTCCATCGTGCTGGTTGCGGTAGAGAAAGTTTGGACCGGCATCGTTGGCGACATAAAGGTCGGGCCAGCCGTCGTTGTCGTAGTCGCCCCAGGTCGCGCCCAAACCGTAGTAATGATGAGGGTCGTCGACGCCGGCTTTTTTTGAAACTTCTTCGAAGGTGCCATCGCCCTTGTTGTGAAAGAGCAAATCGGATTCGCCGGGAAGCCCCCAGGGGCCGCACTGCACCAGCACTCCCTTGAAGCGGCAGAAGCGCGGATCGTTGCCGAACTGCGGCAGATTGTTGATATCGACGTGGACGTAGCGCGAGACGAACAGATCGACGCGGCCGTCGCGGTCGTAATCGGCCCAAGCCGCGCCGGTGCTGAAGCCGCCGGCGGCGACTCCGGCCTTGTCGGTCACGTCTTCGAACTTGCAGTTGCCCAGATTGTGATAGAGCGCGTTGCCGCCGAAGCCGGTGACGTAAATATCCTGAAGGCCGTCGTTGTCGTAGTCGGCGACGGCAATGCCCATGCCCCAGCCTTTGCGCGTCAGGCCCGCGGACTTGGTGATGTCGGTGAACTTCGGGCCTTGCTCCGTAACCTCGCCGGCATTGGAATCGTTATTCTGGTGATAGAGCGTGATCATCGGATCGCCGCCCTGACGATAGCGTTCGACCGTCGAACCGTTGACCGTGATGATGTCGAGTTTGCCGTCATTGTCGCAATCAATCAGGCCGACGCCGCCGCTCATCGATTCGACAATGTATTTTTTGTCGGGCGAAGAAATGTGCGGGACGGTAAGCCCGGCTTTCGCAGCGATGTCTTCGAATTGCGGCAACGGGGATTGCGGAGCAGGCTGAGCGGCCGGCAGTTTGGAAATTGCGACCTGGCTGAAAGCCGTCGCGCTTACGAACAATCCAATCCACACGCGAGAGCAGGTTCGCATAAACTCGGGAGATGTCGATTATACTTGGCGGACCGAAGTGCGGAATCATTGATTGATGGGTTTTGATTGTTGATTGAAAATCTGGTGTCACCTGTGGGCACGGGTTTTTCATCAACAATCGGAAATCAAACAATCAGCAATTCTGGTAGGGGTGCAATTTTGAGTCGTGAGGGCAGTGCACTACACGCGGGATCCTTCACTCCGCCGGAAGAACGGCTCCGTTCAGGATGACGCCTTAGATAAGATTCGGAGTGTGGAACTCAAACTGCGCCACTACCACAATTCTTTTGAGGATACGCATGGTTGGAATTCGGACACGCGATTTGCGCAAGGTGTACCATTCGGCGCCACCTATGGGGGCGAGTGGCGGCGCTCCCGCGCCTGGGGCACGGGGGAAATCCGCGTCTGGGAAAAAAGAGAAGCAGCCGAAGCCGGAAATCGTTGCGCTTAACGGGCTCACGCTCGACGTGGATGCCGGCGAAGTGTTCGGCCTACTCGGACCGAACGGCGCGGGTAAATCCACGACCATTGGAATTTTGACTACGCGCGTGCAGCCGACCGGCGGCCAAGCCTGGATTGGCGATCATGAAGTGTGGAAGGAGCAGGTTGCGGTCAAGCGCCTCATCGGAGTTGTGGCGCAACGGCCTAACCTTGATTTCTCGCTGACTGCACGCGAGATTCTGCTGTTTCACGGCGCTTATTTTGGGCTTAGTTCCGCGGAGCGATCCGCGCGTGCGGCGAAACTGCTGGACCGCTTTAAGCTGACCGACCGCGCGGACCAGATGGTGCGCGGATTTTCCGGCGGCATGATGCAGCGTCTTTCTATTGCGCGCGCCATGATGCACGATCCGCAGGTTCTTTTTCTTGACGAGCCAAGCGCGGGGCTTGATCCGCAGACGAAGCTGCTGCTGTGGGAAATCATTCGCGAATACAACCAGACGGGCAAGACTATTCTGCTGACCACGCATTACATGGAAGAAGCCGACGAGTTGGCGGATCGTATTGTCATCATCGATCATGGAGAGAAGATTGCGATGGGCACGCCCGCCGAATTGAAACAGTCGGTGCCTGGCGGGTATTTGCTGCGGCTGCGCTTCGGGCGGCATTCGCCGGAGCTGCTGCAAAGGTTGAAATCGATTGCGGGGGTGCGCGAAGTGCGGACCACCAGCAAAGATGGTGGTCCCGAGTTGAGCGCCGATCTTTATGCGGATCGCGGGGGCCCGTTGATCTCTGAAATCGCCGGCCTCGCCGCGGCGGCCAGCGTGGAATTGCACGACGTTCACATCTCCGAACCCAGCCTGGAAAATTTATTTCTGCACCACACCGGAAGGAGCTTGCGGGAATGAACTGGAAAACATTTTTTGCCATGCTGGGGCGCGATGCCCACGTGGCGCGCCGCAACGCGATGGTGCTGATGTTTCAGACTTTTCTTCAGCCGCTGATGTTCGTCTTCATCTTTGGCAAGGTCATGGTGCGCAGCGGCTACATGCCTGAGAGTTACAAGAGCCTGCTGCTTCCCGGCATCATGGCGATCAGCATGATTTTTACCGGAGTGTGGGCGGTGGCGATGCCGCTGATCGCCGAGTTTCAATTCACGCGCGAGATCGAAGATCGCCTGCTCGCGCCGATGGAGATTTCCTGGGTCGCGGTGGAAAAAATTCTGGCCGGCGCGCTTCAGGCTCTGGCGGCGGGATTGGTCGTGCTTCCTGCCGCGTGGCTGATATTGCGGCCTCTGCCATTCAACTTTGACACGCCAGTGATTTTCGCTTGCGTCATCGTCCTCGTGGCGCTGTTCTCAGCCTGCGGCGGGCTCGCGCTAGGTTGCAGCATCAATCAACAACACATTGGACTGATGTTCAGCATGGTGCTGACTCCGATGATTTTTTTTGGTTGTACCTATTACCCCTGGAGCGCATTGGATAAATTTCCTATCCTGCAAAAAGCGGTGCTCATCAACCCTCTGGTCTATGCCAGCGAAGGGTTGCGCGGGACGCTGGTGCCGCAGTTTCCGCATTTGCCTCTGCCCGCAGTGCTGATTGTGCTGGCCGCGTTTGACGGACTTCTGCTGGTCTTTGGGCTGCGACAGTTCCGGGGCAAAGCAGTCAGTTAGTCTTTCGCGCAGGGGCTGACCTCAAACGCCTCCGCAACGCGGGTATAATCAAGCTCATACAATTCCCTATGAGGTTGGCCCGGATATGACTTCCCCGAACGGCACGAACGGCAATGGCAACGGCGTGTACAGCGCCCCTCAACCGCGCGCAGCATGGCTTGCCCGCCGCAAACAAGAGAACACGAACGGCAATTTTTCTCAGATGCACTACGCGCGTCACGGCGTAATCACGGAAGAAATGGGTTATGTAGCGCATCGCGAAAAGATTACGCCGGAACTGGTGCGCGATGAAGTTGCGCGCGGACGCATGATTATCCCCGCCAACATCAACCATCCGGAACTGGAACCGATGGCGATTGGCGTGGCGTCGCTGTGCAAGATCAACGCCAATATTGGGAACTCCGCGGTTACCTCGGAAATTAAGGAAGAGCTGAAGAAGCTGCATACTGCGGTTCACTACGGCGCGGACACGGTGATGGATCTTTCCACGGGCGGCGACATTCACCAGATTCGTGAGGCCATTTTGCGGCACTCGCCGGTGCCGATTGGCACGGTGCCGATTTATGAAGCTATTGCGCGGGTCAAGCGCGTGGAAGATTTGAATGCGGAAGTGATGCTGGAAGTGATCGAAGAGCAGGCCGCGCAGGGCGTGGATTATATGACCATTCACGCGGGCGTGCTGATTCAGTATCTGCCGCTGATTTCGAAGCGCATTACGGGGATTGTGAGCCGCGGCGGGGCGATTCTGGCGCAGTGGATGGCTTATAACCATAAACAGAATTTTCTCTACGAGCGATTCGATGACATCTGCAAGATTTTCAAGAAGTATGACGTGAGCTTTTCTTTGGGCGATGGCCTGCGGCCTGGTTGCGTGGCTGATGCCAGCGATGAGGCGCAGTT
>DATNNE010000176.1:0-19209 GCA_035601995.1 Terriglobales bacterium | reverse complement strand
CCAACAAGCACTGCGCCTGCAACCCGGCAGCGCCGAAGCGCACAAGTATCTAGCCCTGTCCTCCACCATACAAATGCAGGATTCAGGAGGAGCCGCTGCCGGCGCCGGTACGGTAGAAGACCTATCCGATCTTAAGGCGGGAAGCAATACCGAGGCCAAGGATCTGAACAATCAAGGGATCGTACTAGCTCAGCAGAACGAGTGGGCCAAAGCCGAGGCGGCATACAAGCGAGCCATCGAACTGGACCCCAACGTCGCTCTGTACTACTACAATCTTGGCAATCTTTACACGAAATGGCGACACCCTCAGCAAGCGCTGGCTGCTCTCAATAAGGCCAAGGCTTTGGCCCCGCGAAATATGGCAGTTCGGCAAAATCTGGGATACACCATGTGCCAATTCAATCTGTTTTCGGATGCCGTGACGGAATTTCGCGAAATGCTTGATATGGATCCACATTGGAACATGGCAAGGCCCTGCTTAATTAAAGCTCTCGATAGCCTGGGTCGAAGAACGGAAGCGGACAAAGTCGAGATGGACTACAAGCTTTACAAGTCCAGCGACGACTCCGGCGACAGCGAGGACGGAGACAGCAACGAGGACGACAACGGCGTGAAATTGTGAAGCAGCGCCTTTCGCAAGTAGGCTCGTTCTTGGTTACCAAAGGACAATGACCCTCGTAATCTTGTCCGTTTTCATTGCCTGACGCATACTCGATTTACCTACCACAGAACCTGGGAGACGGGGTTGGGAGCGGAGATTAGGGTCACCGTTGCCAACCCCGCATTTTTTTGTACGTGCCTGAATCAGCAATAGCTCACCCCCACCTGTTTCACAACAATCCTTTTCCAAAGGCCGGAATCCTTTAGAATCAACTCCCAATCGCTTTCCAAGAATTCACGGATCGGAAGGGTGAGTAATGATGAAGAGAGTTCTGCTCTTATGTGCGGCACTCGGCTTAGTTAGTTTTGCCTTTGCCGCTGATGAGAATCAGACCGCCAAGCAAAGCAAGGCCCAAGACCGGGTTCAGGCCGCTGCCGACGTGCTCAACGAAATCCAGTCGGCACCAGACCAAGGCATTCCTTCGGACGTTCTGGGCTCAGCCGAGTGTGTGGCCGTGGTACCCACCATGTTGAATGGAGGCTTCATCGTAGGCGCTCGCTACGGACGCGGACTGGCCAGTTGCCGAAATCCGAAGGGATGGAGCGCGCCAGCTTTCTTCACCATCAAGGGCGGAAGCTTCGGCCTGCAGATCGGAGCCCAGGCGGTCGATTTAGTCATGCTCGTCATGAACGACGACGGCATGCGCAAGCTCCTCTCCAGCCAGTTCAAGTTGGGTGCGGACGCCAGCGTCGCCGCTGGTCCGGTAGGCCGCCAAGCCGCGGCCGGGACTGATTGGAAGATGCGGGCTCAAGTCCTGAGCTACTCGCGAGCTCGCGGAGTGTTTGCCGGATTAGCGCTAAACGGCGCCGTCGTTCGTCAGGACAAAGACAGCACCAGAGAATTCTATGGGCACATGGTGAGCACGAAAGCCTCTCTTCAGGGGCAGATCCAACCACCGGCAGCCGCGTATCCATTCCTGCAAACGCTGGCCAAATGGGCTGTGGAGGCCAGCAAGTAAGGCCAGATTGTTTTTTCGCGGCCGCCAGCGCTGCGCCGTGGTTTGTTTGACGTAGGATTTTGCCGGTGCTACCGTCACCCTTTCCCCCAACATGCGTCAGCGCCTCGAGTACGCCCTCGCCTGGCTGATCATCAAATTCATAGGAGCGTTGCCTCGTCCGTTGGCCCGCGCCGCCGGCATCGCTCTCGGCTGGACGGTCTACGTGCTTCATGTCCGGCTGAGGCGCGTGGGCATGCACAATCTGGCAATGGCTTTTCCGGAGAAGAGCCACCACCAGCGCGCCAAAATCCTGCGCGGTGTTTTTACCTCCTTCGGACGGCAAGCGGCGGAAGTGTGCCTTTTCCCCAAGTACACGCGGGAAAACGTAAGCAAAGTTGTGGTCTATGACGGATTCGAGAATTTCGAACGTGCCCTTGCCCGTGGCAAAGGTGTGCTGTTTCTAACCGCTCATATGGGAGCGTGGGAGCTCTCAGCCTTCACGCATTCGCTGCACGGACACCCGCTGCACGTCGTCATGCGGCCGCTCGACAATGTATACCTCGATCGCCTGACCCGCCAATATCGCACCATGCACGGCAACTCCATGGTCGACAAAGACGACTTCGTCCGCGGCTTGCTCTCGGCCATGAAAGCAGGAGAAACCGTGGGCATTCTCATGGACACAAACATGACCCCGCCGCAGGGCGTATTTGTGGACTTCTTCGGAATCCCGGCGTGCACAGCGAGTGGCCTAGCCAGAATCGCACTGCGCACCGATGCGGCCGTTGTCCCTGGTTTCACCATCTGGGATCCCGCCCTGCGAAAATACCGCCTGCGTTTCGATCCAGCAATCAATCTGGTACGCACGGGCGATGACGACGCCGATGCCGTCGCCAACACTGCATTGTTCACAAAAGTAATCGAAGATTACGTCCGCCGGTACCCGGATCAATGGCTCTGGGTGCATCGCCGCTGGAAAACCCGGCCCGAAGGTCAACCGCCACTTTATTAGTCAGGCCAGCCGTCTCTACAAGAACCGTAGAGACGTTACTTGCAACGTCTCCCGCTCAAAACCAGTCACTCCGATACGCGATCCACCAGCTCACAAATACAATTGGCAGGGTTGCTGCCAAAGCCCACCATAATGGCAAAACGAAATCCGCCCCCACTCCCAACACGGTGAAGCTGATCCAGAAGATCTTTCGCTCCATTCGAATATTCTAGCCCCAGCTTTCTTTTCCCGCGGCAAACGTATAGAAATGTGCCATGACTTTGGTCACGGCGCGATCCGTCCAAGAGGTCGCTGAGTTTGTGCAGGCCCGCGTCCTGGGAGACGAAACTGTGCAACTGACAGGCATCGCGAGCGTTCAGTCGGCCGGTCCGGGCGATTTGGTTTTCGTGGACGACGAAAAGCATCTTCGTTCAGCCCTCGAATCGCGCGCCGCTGCCGTAATCGCCGGTGATTTCGGGGCTGGAAAGACAGATTCGAAGCCGGTGCTTCTCGCCACCCAGCCCCGGCTGGCTTTTGCCCGCGCTGCGCAACTTCTTAGTTCGAGACCGGAACGAAATCCTGGCATCCATCCGAGTGCATTCGTTCACGCGTCGGCGCGAGTGGCTGACGATGTTACCGTGGAAGAACGAGTCGTCATCGGCGAAGGCGCGGACATAGGCGAGGGCACGCGGATCGGGGCCGGTAGCGTGATCGGCGCGAGTGTAATCATCGGATGCAACTGCAATCTGTATCCGAATGTGACCGTCTATCCCGGCGTTCGGCTCGGCGATCGCGTCATCGTTCATTCCGGTGCTGTGCTTGGTAGCGACGGCTTCGGTTACGTTCGCGACCAGAGGACTGGCCGCTATGAAAAGTTTCCTCAGATCGGACGCCTAGAAATCGAAGACGACGTCGAAATCGGCGCGAACACCACCATCGATCGCGGAGCGCTGGATACAACCCGCATCGCCCGAGGCACGAAAATTGACAACCTGGTTCACATTGGCCATAACTGCCAGATCGGCGAAGACGTCGTGATTGCCGCGCAAACCGGCCTTTCCGGCAGCATCACGATCGAGAAGAACGTTATTCTCGGCGGACAGGTCGGCATCGGAGAACACGCCCGCATCGAAGAAGGTGTAATGCTCGGAGGGCAAGGCGGCGTCTTGCCAAACAAAGTGCTGCGAGGGAAGGGAATTGCCTTCTGGGGAACTCCAGCGAAGCCGGTCCGCGAATATCTGAAAGAGCTGGCGACGTTAGCTCGACTAACAAGAAAAGAGTAGACGTGTTGTGAGTGTGGCGCGGGCGCCCCCGCCCGCGAACTTAGACTCCTATGGCAATCGTAGTCATCGGCGGACATTCGCGCAGCGTAGGCAAGACCAGCGTAGTCGCTGGCCTGATCGCTGCTCTCCCGGAATACCACTGGACCGCGCTGAAAATCACACAATACGGACACGGAGTCTGTTCGCTCAACGGAGAATCCTGCCACTGCGCCACCGACGATCACACCTGGGCGATCACCGATGAAAAAGATCGTTCGGGGGATTCCGACACGTCCCGATTTCTCGTAGCAGGTGCGGTTCGCGCCTTGTGGGTTCGCACCGAACGAGGCCGTCTGGCGGAAGCGGTACCAACCATCCGCCGCAGACTCGCCGAATCAGAAAATGTGATTCTGGAGTCGAACAGCATTCTGAAATTTGTCCGCCCAGAGCTTTACTTGACGGTTCTTGATCCTGCCACGGCAGACTTCAAACGATCGGCCCAGGAATTTCTCGACCAAGCCGACGCAGTTATTTTGCATGCGCCAAAGGAGACAGACGTCGGTAAGGCCACATGGACCGGCGTTTCGCTGAAGCCGGTTGCGAAACGTCCGATCTTCCAGATTCACCCGCCCGACTACGTGACAGCAGAGATAGTCGACTTTGTCAAAAGCAAACTAAGTTCGGCGGTGAAGCCTAAAGCCTAAAGCCTAAAGCCCGCCTTTTGCTATCCTGCTGACGTGTCACAAATTCACAAAAGTGCCTGGCTTCTAGTTCTGCTGTCCGCAGTCCTGCAAATTCTGATCTTCCCGCTTCCCAATCTCTACATGCTTTGCTGGGTGGCGATCACGCCGCTGCTAGTCGCAATTCTTCGCGCGCGGCAGCCAGACACGCTCCAACTGCGCGCCGGGATCAAGCTGTTGCCAGCCAACCCGCTGCAAGGGTTTTTGCTCGGGTATGCGTGCGGGATTCTGTGGTACGCCGGCACCTGCTATTGGATTTATAGCGTCATGCACCAATACGGTGGCGTGAACACGCCAGCCGGAATTGGCATTCTCATTCTGTTCTGCCTTTACCTTGCGATCTACCATGGCGTCTTCGGGTTGTTGGTGACTCTGCTAGCGGGAAGCAGTTCATTCAACCTGCGGGCGTTGTTGCTTTCGCCGGTGCTCTGGGTGGCCGTCGAGCTGGCCCGCACCCGCATCACCGGATTCCCCTGGGGCCTGCTCGGCACGACGCAGGTAGATAACATTCCACTGTCTCGCATCGCTTCAATCACGGGCGTCTACGGACTGTCGTTCGAAATCATGCTGGTGAATGCGGCATTAGCTGCTGCTTTTCTGGTCCCGCGTGAAAAACGCAAACGGCTCTTGCTTGCCACGGTCGCCGCCGCCCTGATTTTGCAGGCCGGAAGCCTGGTTCCCGCGCCCACACTTCCCACCGACCACAATGCGATTCTGGTTCAGGCAAATGTCCCCATCCTCGAAGGTGCCGATTGGACAAAGCAATATTTCAACGACACGCTGCGCGACCTGACTGAAATTAGTCTGGCATCAAATGGCACGTCGCGTCCTGACCTGATCGTTTGGCCCGAAAATCCCGCCCCGTTCTACACCAGTGATCCGCTTTTCCGCGATGCCGTCAGCAACCTCGCGCGCCAGTCGAATGCCTGGCTGCTCGCTGGCAGCATTGGTATTCGCAACGCCAGCGCGACCCCAAACCAGCCCACGGAAATCTACAACTCGGCCGCGCTCGCCAGTCCTAGCGGCGATTGGGTTTCTCGCTATGACAAAATTCATCTTGTGCCATTCGGTGAGTACGTCCCGTTTAAGCAGATATTTTCTTTCGCCGGAGGCCTGACCAAAGAAGTAGGCGATTTTTCCCGCGGCATATCCCGCGCACCGCTCGATGCCGGCGGGACCAAGCTAGGAGTCTTCATTTGCTACGAATCGATTTTCCCCGACGACATCCGCCAGTTCGCCAACAACGGAGCGCAAGTGCTGGTAAATATCTCCAACGACGGCTGGTACGGCGACAGCGGAGCCTATGCACAGCATCTGAAGCAGTCGCGTATGCGTGCAGTGGAAAACAATCGCTGGCTGCTCCTCGACACAAATACCGGAGTAACCGCTGCCGTCGATCCCAACGGGCGAATCGTGGCCAGCGCCCCTCGCAAGATACGCACTGCGCTGCAGGCTCCATATGCTCTATCGAGCGCAACCACGTTCTACACCCGCCACGGCGATTGGTTCGCCTATCTCTGTGCGATAATTTCTGTAGCGGCGCTGTTCATGCGGCTGTTTGTTCGCGATCGAAAAGAAACGTAGCAAGCTACGTTTCTGCAGCCAGCCGATTGCCTGGAGAGACGTTGCTTGCAACCCATCACGCGAAAACTTCAAGAGGAACAATCATGGTCGAAGAGTTAGAAAAAGAATATACGGTCCTGAAAGACAAAGTTCGCGAACTTCGGGAGTATCTTTGACGCGGGCAATCTGCGACAACATCTGACCGAGATCGAAAAGCAAGCGTCCGACCCTAATCTCTGGTCGAATCCACAAAAATCCCAGCAGGTCATGCGCGAGAAAAAGCGCCTGGAAGATATGTTGGCCAACGAAGCCAACCTCATCCGCCACAGCGACGACATTTCCGCCTACTTCGATCTGTCTCGGGAAGGCGAAAGTGTCGACGCCGACCTGCGCCGCGAAATCGACTCGCTGCGTCAACTCGTCGATCGCCTTGAGACCGAGACTCTGCTCTCGGGCGAGAATGACGCCCGCAACGCAATCGTGACCATCCATCCCGGCGCCGGCGGCACAGAATCGCAGGATTGGGCCGACATGCTGCTGCGCATGTACTTGCGATGGGCTGAGCGCCAGGGTTTCGAGACCGTGCTCTACGACTACCAGCCAGGTGAAGAAGCAGGGCTCAAGTCCGCGACCTTCGCGGTCAATGGGGAATACGCCTTCGGCCTATTGACCAGCGAAATCGGAGTGCATCGCCTGGTGCGCATTTCGCCGTTCGATCAAGCCAAGCGACGCCACACGTCTTTCGCCAGCGTCTTTGTGTCGCCGGAAATCGACGATAGCATCGACATCGTCATCAAACCCGACGATTTGCGCATCGACACCTATCGCTCCAGCGGAAAGGGCGGGCAACACGTCAACACTACAGACTCCGCCGTACGCATCACGCACATTCCCACCGGAATCGTCGCCGCGTGTCAGAACGAGCGCTCACAGCACAAAAACAAAGACCGCGCCATGAGCATGCTCCGTTCCAAGCTCTACGAAAACGAACTGGAGAAAAAGCGCGCCGCGACCAAAAAGATTGAAGACTCAAAGCTCGACATCGACTTCGGTTCGCAGATACGCTCGTACACGCTGCAGCCGTATCGCCTGATCAAAGACCACAGAACCAAGATGGAAGTCGGCGACGTCGATCGCGTCATCGACGGTGACCTGCAACCCTTCATCCGCGCCTATTTGCAAATGCGCCGCAGCGAAAAGCAATCGTAAAATCGGGGGGCGCCTCAGGCCGGGTTTCTCTGCGCACTCTGCGGCTGTTCTCAGCGTTCTCCGCGTTTTAGGGTTTTGATGAGGACTCGGCAAACGCAATTCTTAAATCGCGGACGTCGGAAAGAAAGACCGCAGAGTGCGCTGTGTCTTTCGTTCGCCTTTCTCCCCACCTGCTGATAACATTCCATCCCTGAGGCCCGAAGCAACTGCTGAACCAAACCATTTCGCACTACCGCATTCTCGAAAAGTTAGGCGGCGGAGGTATGGGCGTCGTCTACAAGGCCGAGGACATAAAACTCGGCCGTTTCGTGGCCCTTAAGTTCCTGCCGGATGACGTCGCGAAAGATCCTCAAGCGCTAAGCCGCTTCCAGCGCGAAGCCAAAGCTGCCTCAGCTTTGAATCACCCCAACATCTGCACCATCCACGAGATCGATGAGCAGGACGGCCAAGCCTTCATCGTGATGGAATTTCTCGACGGCGTGACCCTGAAACACCGCATCTCGGGTCAGCCGATGGATACCGAACCCCTGCTGTCCCTCGCCATCGAGATCGCGGACGCACTCGACGCCGCCCACACCGAAGGCATCGTTCATCGCGACATCAAGCCAGCCAACCTGTTCGTCACCAAGCGCGGACACGCAAAGATCCTTGATTTCGGCCTTGCGAAACTTACTCCAGTGACCGGCAAATCGGTTGATGCCGGGGCAACCGCGGCAACGGCGGCAGGCGTGAGCCAAGCTTACCTGACCAGCCCGGGTACGGCGGTTGGCACGGTTGCGTACATGTCTCCGGAGCAAGCCAAGGGCAAAGAACTCGATGCCCGCACCGATCTGTTTTCTTTCGGCGCCGTGCTCTACGAAATGGCGACCGGCACACTGCCATTTCGCGGCGACACTTCGGCGATGATTTTCGACGCCATCCTGAATCGCATGCCGCCCGCGCCCGCCCGCCTGAATCCGGACCTTCCGTCCCGGCTGGAAGAGATCATCAACAAGGCACTCGAAAAAGATCGCGATCTCCGTTATCAGCATGCATCGGAAATACGCAGCGACCTCAAGCGATTGCAACGCGACAGTAGCTCTGGCCGGCGCGTGGCGTATCAGAGTGCTGATGAAGCTGGCAGCGCACCCACTCAACCCGCCGCCCCGACTCCGCCGAGTGGAAAGCATCCGAGCGAGCCCGCACATGCCTCTGGGGCGAACGCGCCTCAAGTTGCAGCGAGCCACGAAGCCGGAGGAAAGAAGCTGCTGGCGATCAGTCTAGCGTTCGTGTTAGCGCTCGGTGCCGGTTTCGGTATCTACAAATTCGCAGGACGCACCTCCAAGCCAGCCGCTGCCGCCTTCCAATCCATCCACCTCACGCGCTTGACCAACACCGGCAAGTCGCGCATGGCTGCCATTTCCCCCGATGGCAAATACGTCGTTCACGTAATCGAAGACGCCGGTAAACAGAGTCTCTGGGTACGGCAAGTGACGACGGCAAACAACGTACAGATCGTTCCTCCCGCCGAGGTGGTGTATTTCGGCATGACCTTCTCCGGCGATGGCAACTATGTCTACTACGTCACCGCCGCCAAGAATGAATCTCAGGCACTTCTCTACCAAGTGCCGGTGCTCGGAGGAACCCCGCGAAAATTAATCGAAGACGTCGATGATCCCATCGCCCTTTCCCCCGACGGCAGCCAGATCGCCTTCGCCCGCTTCTATCCGCCGAAAGCGACGGACGATCTTACGTTGGCTAAGGCGGACGGGTCCGATCAGCACGTCGTGGCCAGCCGCAAGCTCCCCGCAAGATATGCCTCCTCCTGGTTCGGCAGGGGTGCCGGTCTCGGCTGGTCGCCCGACGGCCGCACTATCGCCGCGCTTGCCACCGAGGGCATGGGAACCGCTCAGTGGAGCTTGGTGGGTGTGCCGGTGGCCGGTGGAGCGGAAAAAACAATTTCGTCCGCCAGGTGGTCCAGTTCCGGCCGCGTGGCCTGGCTGGGTGACGGCAGCGGCCTCGTCCTTGATGCCTCCGATCAAAGCTCCAGCCTTTTGCCGCAGCTCTGGTATGTTGCTTATCCCAGCGGCGAGGCGCGACGCGTCACCAACGACTTGAACCGGTATTTCGGAGTTAGTCTTACCGCCGATTCCAGCGCCTTGGTCACGGTTCAGAGCGAAGTATCCTCCTCGATTTGGATTGCTCCGCAGGGCAACGCTGCTGCTGTCCGGCGGATTACATCCGGGAGCGGGACCGGCGAAGGTCTATACGGCGTTGCCTGCCTGCCAAACGGCGGCGTTCTCTACACCTCGAACGCCAGCGGGCACAGTGACATTTGGAGCATGAACGCCGACGGCAGCAGCCCTGCCCAACTGACGATGAATGCCGGCAACAATTTCGATCCCGCCGTTTCCGCCGATGGCCGAACCGTGGTTTTCTCCTCCGACCGCAACGGTCGCCGCAATATCTGGAGCATGAATTCCGATGGCAGCAGCCCGAAACAACTTACCACCGGTAACGCCGACACCGTCCCGCACATCACACCCGACGGAAAGTGGCTGCTGTACCAGTCCGAGGGCGCCGGAAAACTGCGGATTTGGAAACAGCCGATCGATGGTGGAACGCCTCAGCCGCTGATCGATCGAGCTGCCGGCAGCCCCGCGATCTCTCCCGACGGAAAGTCGGTCGCAATTAACGATTTCGACCAAGCTGCAGGCCGATTTGAGATCGCCTTCATGTCCATTGAGGGCGGCGATCTAACTAAACTCTCCTACCGGGTAAACTCCGCGTTTGGATGGTCTCCCGACAGCAAAGCTGTGTTGTACGTGGATAACCGGAACGGCGTTTCCAACCTGATGAGCCAGCCTCTCGACGGCCATCCCCCCAAGCAAGTGACGAACTTCACCGAAGGCACAATCTTCAATTTCGCCTGGTCCGCCGACGGCAAGCAACTGTTCCTGGCCCGCGGCTCCGTCAATAGCGACGTGGTCCTGATCAACAACGTGAAGTAGCCAGGCCAACTAGCCGTAGCGGAAAAGCATGCTGCCCGATGCTCGGGGGAAGGGCCCGAGTTCAGTCGGGCCGCTAAGCCGTTGAAGATATGTCCGCGCTTTAGCGCCCGAGGTATGCTTTTGCGTCCGCCGGGGCGCGCAAACTCAGGTACGCTGATCGGCCGAAAACGTGAGCCTTGAAGAGTTCGCCCACTATGGACCATGGTGGTATCAAGACCTCACTTCATCCAGGCTCCCGAAAGAAAGAAGGAGGGTGTGGCCCGAATCGCCAGGGCATAGCAATGGGAAAATGCAAAATTGCTTGACAAAGCTCATTCCTGAAGGCAAGATTCCGATGCGCAGAAGGCAGTGGACAGACCATTCCTTACCCGGTTCTGTTTTCTCTGCGGGTGGGCGGATCCCCCGAGAGCTCACCGCTTATTTCCGATCAACTAACTAGAGGAGGTTTCCCATGGAAACTGCCATTGGCGTTTTTGATTCCCGTGATCATGCAGAAGCCGCGGTAAAAGAGCTGCTGGCCAGCAAGGTGCCCGAAGATTCGATTGTGTTTCTGACCCGGTCCGAAATAGAAGCCCAGACCATCGGCAGGCAATTCGGAGCCACCATCGGCGGCTTCATGGGCGGAGCCACCGGTATGGCATCCGGCGTAGCGGTCGCTAGTTTGCTGCTTCCTGGGATTGGGACCTTGTTCGCATTGGGATTTGGCGCGGCCGCCCTGGTAGGTCTGGCAGGAGCGGGAGCAGGTGCGGCGGTTGGGAAAGCCGCGGCTGGGGACGGAAGCGCTGGACCGCAACCCACCAAAGATGAAAATTGCGCGGAGGATGTCAGCTTCTTTCGCGCCGTATTGGCGGAAGGCAAATCGCTGATCGTGGTTCGGACCGAATCGCACGAGACCGCGAAAAAGGCGTGCGAGATTTTAGACCGGCTCGGCCTCGGCATCCAGGGGCGTACCCCAGTAAAAACGCAGACCTCAACCCGCGAAATTGAAGACGTGGTAATTGTGGACGTCATCGGGAGAATTACTCTCGGTGAAGGAAACGTCATGCTTCGCGAAGTCATCACCGGGCTGATGGACAACGGTCGTGTAAAGATTTTGCTGAACCTTCAGGAAGTCGGCTATGTCGATAGCTCCGGCGTGGGTGAGCTGGTTCGCGCCTGTACCTCGGTTCGCAACCGGGGTGGCCAGTTGAAGCTGGTGAGTCCGAGCAAGAGAGTGGACGATTTGTTACGAATGACCCGGCTACACACCGTCTTCGAAATAGAAACGGATGAGGCCAGCGGAATTCAATCTTTCAATCGGCCATCCTCACAGGCAGTGGCCTAAGAGATTAGCGCTTGGTCGGATGCCATATCGAGTGGCTCCTACGTATGAAACGACGCCGGCGAACCGCAGTGAAGCTTGGTCCACGCTTCGAGCGGGCTCTGGTCTTTGCAACTCGCAAACATGCGGGTCAACAACGCAAGGGCACCCCCGTGCCCTATGTTTCTCACCTCCTCGCCGTGGCCGCTCTGGTGCTTGAGGCTGGAGGCGATGAAGATCTCGCCATCGCCGCGCTTCTCCACGACGTCGCCGAAGATTGCGGCGGCGTTCCCATGCTCAACCAAGTCCGCCGCCGTTTCGGCAAGCGTGTGGCGCACATTGTCGAAGGTTGCAGTGACGCGTTTACCATTCCGAAGCCGCCGTGGCGCGAGCGCAAAGAACCCTACCTCAAGCATCTCCGAACTGCCGACGCTGACACGCGCCTGGTATCGGCGGCGGACAAGCTGCACAACGCCCGCTCCATCGTCAGCGACTATCGCGAACTTGGCGAAGCAATCTGGGAACGATTTCAAGGAAAACGCGAGGGCACGCTCTGGTACTACCGCGCGTTATTGAACGAATTCAAACGAAAGAAATCCAACCGTTTGATCAATGAGTTCGAACGAGTCGTCCTCGAACTGGAAGCCCTGACCGCGTCCCCAAAATAATCCCGCCCAATCCCAGTGCCTTTCGTAACGTTACTTCTCACCAAATTGCTGGCGAAATAGGCCGCCTCGGCGCGATCCTATACTGTCCAGCGTTCTTCGGAGCTAGCCAATACCTATGCCACGCATGATTGACATGATTCGCTCCTCCATGGCGTCTTCACAAGTGATGCAGACCGCCGCCCGAGGAGCGCTCTCCGTTCCGCCTCAGGAAATGATCGAGATCCTGGTTTACCTGGCGACTCAGACCAAAATCTTCGCCGAGCGCGCCCGCCTCACTCTAGCAGGATGGGACGAATCCTCTTCGCGCAAAGCCGCAGCCGATCCGACCACGCCAAAAGAAGTCCTCGCCTACATGATTACGCCGGGGAATCTTCGGCCTACGCTGCTTCCCGCCTTGCTCGAGAATCCCTCGGTCTCCGAGCAATTGCTCGCCGAGCTCTGCGCCGCGGCCTCTCGCTATATGCTCGAAACCCTCGTCAAAAGCCCGCGCGTCAACCAGTCCAGAACAATTCTGACCTCACTCAACTCCAACCCGAACTTGAACCCAGTGCAATCGTCGGCTATCGCGGACAAGCTGGCCGCGTTTGCTCCACCAATCGCTAAGGAACCTCACACCGCAACCCCGGCCTCGCAGGAAGCGACAGCAGAAATTGCAAAACCAGAGCCTCCCAATCAAGCACCCAGCGCCGAACCCAGCACCGATGAAGTCCCCGACGAAGCGACCGTCACATACCTGACCGAGCATGCCAGCGAAATATCCGCCGAGGGCAACAAACCCTTTCAACCGGTCGGCGGGATCGACGAACTTCCGTCTGTCGCTCCCACGCTTCCCGAACCAGTTCCCGTCGAGGCGAAAACCGAGGCCGTCGCTTCGGGCTCCCAGGGTGCAGCCACGGCAGCCAAGAAGGCGCCTGCTCCCGTGAAAAAAGCCTATCTGAGTCCCGAAGAACAGCGGGGCAGCGCTTTACAGAAAATCTCCAAGCTCGGCATCACCGGACGCATTCAACTGGCCATGAAAGGCAGTAAGGAAGAACGCTCGCTACTCATTCGCGACGGCACAAAAATCGTAGCCCTCGCCGTGCTCGACTCGCCCAAGCTTACCGACGGCGAAGTCGAGAAGTTTGCCAATCAAAAGAATGTGCTCGAGGCCGTTCTTCGTTCCATCACTCTAAAACGGCGATTCATGAAGCAATACGCCATCGTCCGAAACCTTTGCAACAACCCTCGAACCCCGATCGATGTTGCCTTGGGCCTGATCAAGCATTTGCTGGCCACCGATCTTAAGAATCTTGCCGGCAACAAAGAAGTCTCGGACACCGTCCGTAAAATGGCGATGAGAATGTTCAGGCAGAAGTCGGAAACGGTCCAGAAAGATTAAAGCCGGCGCCCGCGAAGTGGTTTCCCCGGCACGCCCTCGCTACAATGCTTGGGATGTCTTCATCGCCCCAACCTGATCCCATCGCCGATCTGCTGAAGCGCTCCAAAACCATTGCCGTAGTCGGACTCTCGAACAGTCCCCTGCGGCCCAGCTACGGAGTTTCCGCCTACATGCAGTCGAATGGCTACCGCATCATTCCAGTCAATCCTAAGATTAAAGAGGCTTTGGGCGAAACCGCTTATGCATCCCTACTCGACGTTCCGGAGAGGATCGATATCGTGAACATCTTCCGCCGTCCTGAGTTCGTAGAGGAAGTCGTGGATCAGGCGATCCGGCTAAAGCTTCCCGCCATTTGGATGCAGGAAGAAGTTATCAACGAAAAAGCCGCAGAGAAAGCCCGCAAAGCCGGCATTTTCGTAGTCATGGACCGTTGCATCCTGAAAGAGCACAAGACCCGCACCGGCTAGCCGGCGTGCAGTTCTTCCTTTGTGTACCTTCGTGTACCTTCGTGTCCTTTGTGGTTATCGCATTTGCCCTTGGTTAAGCAAATTAAGCCTTCACCAAAATGACAGTCGCATCATCCCGCAAACCCGCCCCGTTGGCGAAAGTCCGCACATCTTCGAGAATGCTCTCCGCCGATGCATCCGCCCGCCGAAAGTGCTGCTCCAGTCGCTGCGCCCCGTATTCCTCTTCTTCCGGATTCGTCGCCTCCGTGATTCCGTCGCTGTAAAACAACAGCCGCGAGCCTTCAGCCAAATGCACTTGCGCCTCGGAGTACTCTCCCAATCCAATTCCCAGCGGCAATCCCCGCTCCGTCTCGAGAAAGCGCGCTTGCGAATCCTCGATCAATAGCGGACGCAAATGTCCTGCGCTCGAGAACCTCAGAACTCGCGTCGCCGGATCCAGGATCGCGTAAAGCATGGTCACGAATCTGCCAGAAGGGAAGTCATTGACCAGCAACTGATTCAGCTTCATCAGTACTTCGCTGGGGCAGCATGCGCTTGCCAAAGAACGAAGCATGCCACGAGTTGCCGACATCAGCAACGCAGCCGCCATGCCCTTTCCCGAAACATCGGCCAGCACCAATCCCCAGCGGCCATCGTCAAAAGGAATGAAATCATACCAATCTCCGCCCACCGCGCCCGCCGGAGTCGAGAGCCCAGAGATCGCAAAGCCCGGAATGAACGGTGAAGTCCGAGGCAACAGAGCCTGCTGAATCTTACGCGCCTCATTGGCCTCGCGGCTCATCTCCTGCCGCTGCTGTTGTTCTTCCTGAAAACGCCGCGCATTGTGCACCGCTACGGCAACGTAGCCGCACAACGCCTGCAACAGCCGAAGCTGCTCCGCCGGAAACGCATCCAGCTCAGTATGCGAAGCCGTAAACACGCCGATCAGCTTTCCATCCACGTGCAACGGAATCGCGACCTCGGACAGCGTGGACTCTTCACATCCGATGTAGTACGGATCCTTTCGCACATCCGGCGCGTAGCGCATCTGGCCCGTGCCAGCGACGTATCCAACCATCCCTTGTTTCCCGATCTTCAGGCTATGACCCGTGCCGCAAACTTCGCAGCCGGCACAACCGTGGGCGCAGGCCAGCGTCAGTTCCCCGCGCTCTTCGTCGTGCAAGTAGACGTCCGCATCGACGCATCCGAAAGACGGCGCTACATCGTTAACGACTTTTTCGATCAGTCGATCAAGGTCAAGGATCGAGCTGATGTTCTGCGCCGCCTTTTGCAGCTTGAGCAGTTCGTGCACTTGATCCGACGCCACTGGAAACCCGCTTTGAAACTCGGCGGAACTGACTCTCGGAAGGGTCGCCATAACTGTCTCTCCTGAAAAGGTAAGTGCAAGTAAAACCGGCACTTACATCTCCATATAAGATGCCCAGGCAGCGCCCAACGATTCATTCTTGCGCCTGCGAAACGTAATCGAAGACGGGCGTCTCCGCCCGTCCAGCCGGAGTAAAGCTCGGCAGCGCATTCGTCAACGTCTTGATCCCGGGGTACGTCAAATCCATCGCGCCTCCTGTCACCCTGAGGCAGCGGGGATTAGGCGCAACGACAGACGAATAGTTTGCGTCAGCAGAAACCTTTGACGGCAGAGTTCGGCTCAATCTGTTGCGATCAATCGGCGGTCGCGATGCGGGGTGGTGCGCAATTGGCCGGTGCTAAGTTCACACTTCTCCCCCGGAGCGGCTCCACAGGTCGGACAGGGGAGGGCGAGTATCTGTTTTGGGCTGAGTTCCTTGTTCATCGCAAACTCCCATGTACAAAAGGTGGTTAACCTGACCAGTTTCCCCGTGTGGACGGTCTACGCCCTCCTGACAACGGACATAGGACGATTTTGCAGAAAGGCGCTGATAAGTGCGCTGTTTATTTGCAAGCCGCCGTTGTAGCTGACGAAGCCTTTCTTCTTGAACGCACTCATAAATTTACTTACTCTTGCGCGGGTGGTACCAACCATCTCCGCCAAGGTTGCTTGGCTCACCTTCAGGGGATGCTCCGGCTTTGACTCCTTGATTATTTGCCCAAACAGCAACAGGACCCGTGCCAGTCGCTTTTCGCTGAAATTGAAGAATTGATCTACCAAGTCTTCTTCGACTCGAATGACGCGGGAAAGTAGATATGCATTAAACAGCGCCGCAAACTGAGGGTCTCGTTTGAGAATCCGGACCGTGCTCTCCTTCTCCAGACGAATGACATTGGCGTGTTCGATTGCTCTCGCCGTGTACATGCGCACAGCTTGACCTCCTAGGCAGCCTTCGCCAAAAAAACTACCCCGCAGCAGGACGGCGATTATTGCTTTCTTGCGACGCGTGGCAGCCACCGTGAGCTTCACAGTGCCGCTCTGGACGTAGAAAACTGCATCGGCAGCATCCCCTTGCAAAAACACGACCTCGTTGTCTCGGTAGCTCCGCGCCGTCATCCCAGAACGAAACTTCTTGCGGAAAATTGCCGAACTAAAGCCGAGAGCTTGTTTGGCCACCTGTCTCCTTGGCACGATCATTTCGCTCGGGAATGCGCTCTCCCCCACAGAAAACAGGCTAAAGCATACGGCTCAGGAATGTGACTTGGCTGGTCAATTTAGGTCATACACAATTGCACACAGTACCTAAGTGGTTAATTTAGGCAAAATTGCTCCAAAAGCCGAGCAATTCAGCCGCGTCTACGCCGCACAGCGATGTTGGGAAGGGGCACGTCTTCAAGTGAAGGCCAACTCTGTTTGGAAGGCAGGTGGCCCACCCATTACGAATCTCCACTCTAGATCACATACAAATATGGGGCCCTAGCGAGAAACCGCGAAAGGGTAGGGCACTCTTATGGCAAACAAAGAATGAGACAGTCAATCTCAGAGAAAGGCCAGCCTGATTTTAGAACTGCAAAACCTTGCAGCTTGACCGTCACCGCCACGGGGATGATAAAGTAATTCATCCCCCTTCGCGATGTCGAGTTATGTGATGGTCTTCGGACGAAACTGAAGCCCCCGCGCCCGAACCAGATTGTCGGCAGGCTCATTTACGCTGCAGAGCGTCGGTTGGATGTTGCTGTCAGCATCTTTGCCGACCGGTTTCGACTTATACAAGACTCGGTTTCCTGACGTGGGAATTGCCTGTTCGCTTTACTGTCCTGGCTTTCCGCCAGTGGCACAACGGAGTCACAACAACTTTCTCTAGGAGGAGAAATCATTGAAGAGGTCCATACTTGCAACGTTGCTGGTTCTAGCCTTCGCTGCCGTAGGCATCGCGGCCGCACCATCGTTAACCTTCACTTTCTCAAACGTCCAAGCCAATAAGACGGCGATGTGGACTGACACGTACGCTGTCAACAATGCCGGAGTGATTACCGGAGACTATGTAGACGCCAAGGGTGTTCAACACGGCATGATTCTCACCGGAAAAAAGTTAACCACTGTCGACTACAAGAACTGCGCAGCCAGCACTCTCTCGTTCTACGGCATCAACAGCGCGGGCACGGTTGTCGGCTTTTGCGGCGACGCCAAGACCGAGGTGCCCGTTGGATACAGTTATGCTGCCGGCAAATTCACTGCCATCAATTTCCCCAAAGGAACCGGGACTCAAGCCATGGGCATCAATGACAAGGGTGATATTGTGGGCCTGTACTTTGACACCGCAGGCGCCCAGCATGGCTTTTCCAAGATAGGCAAGAAGTACACCAGCATTGACGTGAAGAATGAAACCAGCGCGGCAGCCTGGGGAATCAACAACGCAGGCCAGATAACCGTATATGCCGTCAACTCGATCGGCAATTATGATTCTTTCCTCAAGACCGGGACGAAGTTCAAGAAAATCAGCGACCCGAAAGCAACTGGTGTCGGCACCGTCGTCCACACCGTGAACAATAAGGGTGACATTGCGGGCACCTACTATAATTCCGACCGCACCATCCATGGCTGGCTGCTTCACGACGGCAAATACTACGATATCGACGATCCCAAGGGCTCGGCTTTGACCCGTACCTACGGACTCAACGACAAGCTGGAAATCGTAGGACGTTACTCGCCCAGTTCGGGCGGCAACGTCGGCTTCAAAGCCACCACAAAGCAGTAAGTGTTGCGGCGGGTGGCCCACCCATTCCAAGGGCAATCTAAATCATATGTAAAAGAGGGGTGCCCCACTCTTTCCGCGCTTCTTGCGGAAAGGGTGGGAGCCCAAGCCACCCGGGGTGACAAGCCGGGTGCCACCTTCACCACGATCCCTAAGCTTCCACCAAACTCAAATCCACTCATTCCCATTTTGGAACTCCGCCCCGAACTTTCCCATTATTTCCTTGACTTTACTTTAAGATATATTTAACAATATACATATATCGAAACAAGAAACACCGAAAATGCTCCCGCCCTCCCCCAAGAATTCCCGTTCCCAGCCCAATTCCACCCCACAACTCCTTTGTTCCCAAGATTTTGCCCGCAACCCCTTTGGTTTCATAGATCTGGCCCATACCCTTTCAACCCGACCCAATCGATTCATAGATCTACGCGGATTCGCGCGTTTTTTTCAGGAGTAGTTCCATGCCCATTCCCTTACCCAAACGTCCCAACGTCCGCCACTGCACCCACATCAAAGTCACCGGACAGCAATGCGGTTCCCCCGCCCTGCGCGGCGAGTTCTTTTGCTATTTCCACACTCGCGTGATCAAAGGCGTGCAGCAGCGCGTCGACATGCAGCTCCATTCCATGGCCCTGCTCGAAGACTGCGAGTCCATCCAGCTTTCGATCATGCACGTAGTCGACGGCCTGATAAAAGGCACGCTCGACCCAACCCGCGCGAGGTTGATCATCCAAGCCCTGCGCATAGCCGCCAGGAACGCGAAAAACGTCCGCTTCGACGACGTGCACTATCGTGCCAGCGAACAACCCATGGTCCGCGAAGTCCCCAACTACGCCCAACAATATTTAATCGAACACCCAGAAATAGGCCCGCCCATAGATAGCCCGTGTGGCGCGGGCGCCCCCGCCCGCGAAGCCGCGACAAACTCAGTAGTTCAGAT
>DATNNE010000175.1:0-2857 GCA_035601995.1 Terriglobales bacterium | reverse complement strand
GTTGGCGGTGTTCGATTGCCACAGGCTGTTCTTGACTTCATGCGAGGCGAAGCCGACCTGGCCGTTGTAGTTGGCGGCGCTGTTCTGCACGGTGAATTCTTCGACCGTGGTGAAGTCGACGCCCATGGCGTTGTTCCAGAGAAAATTATCGGTGTCGAAAAGAATGTTGGTGGCGTTGCCGCCGACCAGGACTGCGGCGCTTTGCGGACAACTGTTGGTGTATTGGAAGGTCAGGCCGCGGAAGACGAGATTCGATTGCCCGGAGACGGTGAGGACGTTGGGAAGCGTGGCGGTTTCGACGGTTGCGGTCGTCATGTTGGTGCCGGAGGGCGGGTAGGCGTAGATCAATTTGTGCGTGTCGTCGACGTAGAAAGTTCCCGGGAGCATTGAGGTGAGAGTCAGAACCTGGGTGAGCGGGGCGCTATTTACAATCAGCATCTCGGGTTCAAGGACGATTTCCTGCTGCGCGGGTGCGGGCGGGGCTTGCGGGGCGCAGACCGGGAAATCGTAGGTCCAGTTCGCTTCATAGATTTTCGAGTTGCCGCTGGAGACTATCCATCCTGAAATCACTTCCGAGCCGGAGACGAAGACTGTTCCGTTGGTTGCGGCCTGGAAGGTGATGGGCAGTGTCGTGCTTTTTTTGGAGCCATCGACGACCACGGCTTCGCGGTAGGTGCCAGGATTGATGATGACTTTGCTGCCGATGCTGGAATGATTGTTGGCGATGGCCTTGGTGACCGAGGCGCCAATTGTCTTCAGCGGCGCGCTCTGCGAGCCGTTGTTGCTGTCGGAGCCGTGGACAGTATCGACGTAGATGGCTGCGGTTTCCAGGCTTTCATTTACGACGGCCTGGCCCCAGGAGATTGCCGGAACGGCGATGAAGATGGGCAGCAAAGAAAGAACGGCGGAGAGGCGGAGTGGGGAGAACGACCGAACTGACGACATGGGGGATGGACTCCTCGAATGAAATTCAAAATCGACGGACTGCGCTAAACACGAGAACGCGCCGCAGAATCAGGGCTGGACAATTCAAAGAACAAATGAGAATCAGTGTTCGATCGACGAGCGGCGCACTTACTTAATGAAGTGAGTTCAGTATAGGTTCAAGGTTGGCGAGGAGACAGACACAGAAGTACATCGGACTGATCACGGACGTGCAGTGGCCGACTGGTAATCAGGAATCTTTGTCGCGGCGGGAGATTAGCGCGAGGCAGCAGCCAGTGGTTTGATGGCGCTGAGTTCGCGGGAGTATTTCTTTTTGACCTGGTGAACGGCGAAGGCATCTTGCAGGTTTAACCAGATTGCTCGCTGGTGCCGAAATATTTGGCCAGACGCGCAGCTATTTCAGGAGTGATTCCCCTTCGCGAACGATGTCGTTCACGGTGGGAGCGGAAACGCGCAAGCCCAGTGCCAGCCTGTAGGCAGAAATGCCCATCGGTTCTAAAAATTCTTCGCGAAGGATTTCTCCCGTATGAACTGCCCAGCCAGCCGGATTGTCATTCTTAAGGCTCATAGTTACCCGAAACTTTAATGGGTAGCGTTAATAATGTCGAGCATTATGAACGGTGATTATTTACTTCATACAGCCACGCCTGATAGCCTGAGACATGGCAACGGCGACTCCTCAGAAATTACCGCCAATCCCTGATTTACTTCCCGAAGCTGTCCAATGGAAGCTCTTCCGGGCGCAAGAACATCTCATCGAGCTCGCTGCTGAGGTTCGCAAGTTCTATCAGAAGGACCCGGCAAAAGTGGTGCGAAATCACGATGCGCCCCCTGATGAATTTATCGGTGAAATCGTCGGCAGCATTAGCATTCCCGGTAGGGTTCCCTGTCTCATCGGAGACTTCCTCACAAACCTCCGTTCCAGCTTCGACTATTTGGTATGGGAGCTTGTGCTTACCGCAAAGAACACCCCAACCAAAGACAATATGTTTCCCATCTGCACGACGCCAGAAGCTTTTAATCAACAACTCGCTCGGCATAGGCTTGACGGACTCCCTCCAGATGCGGTTGCAGAAATTGATGCTTTGCAGCCGTATCACGACGAGCAGAACCCGAAGGGAAACGTTCTCGCCATGATTGACGATTTCTGCAACATCAATAAGCACAGACGGGTACTCACGACCATTATCACTGGCGGAGAAGCTCCCGACGACTTCATTATCCAGGAGATTGACGGGCAGCTTTACGGAAGCCTCAGCTTCGACTCCGTGCATAAAAAGGGCATCAAAATCGGTCCCTTCCCGATGGTTGACGGCCCCCACGGCCGGGGCCCGAAAGTGAATGTGCCACCCAAACTCATTGCGTTTGTAGCGTTCAACGAGGGAACCGCGCAGCGTGTAGAAATCGGCAACACGCTTAGTATTTTTATCGGGTATGCGATTCAGAAACTCGCCAGATTTGAGAAGTTCTTCGTTTGAGGCGTGCATAGGCGCATGGCTCCGCGTATGCGTAGATTGCGCGCTTCTCATTTTCCTACCCTGTGTCAAGTAAATAATCAACTTACGAACTCGTAGCAGCGGCGCAGTTTGATTCGATCATAGCCGCGAACGCGAGAGATCCCTCGACCCGCTGGTGAAAACGCGGGTCTTCGGGATGACTTCTCTAGGAGTAAGCACTCGTCTTCGCGGGACAGGGACAGCCGAGGGCGGCTGTCCCCACATGATTTTCTTTAACTCCCTACTGTTCAGTCTGCGGCTGAGGCGCGGCCGCTGGTTTCATCCCAGATGCGGTTGCCGTGAGTTTCTTTCAGCAGCAGACTGCCTACGATGAGGGTCATGCCGGCGACCGCCATGGGATAGTAGAGACCGGCGTAAATGTTGCCGCTGGCGGCGGCTAACGACAGTCCGATCAA
>DATNNE010000174.1:0-5909 GCA_035601995.1 Terriglobales bacterium | reverse complement strand
CCCCGACTCACGTCTACCGATCGTCTCCTCTGGGTGTCGCTGTTCCGCATTTGGCGCCATTTGCGTTTGCGACGGGGTGTTGCACCCGTGTTACCTCCGTGAAAGGGGGCTGACAGGCTGGATCACGTTGTAATTACAAGGCAGCGGTCGCTCTGCAATGCCTGAAAGGAACAGCCAGAAACGCTAAAGCGCATCTATTGTTTGTACCGTTGTTGTACCGCGAGTTTTGATGCAGGGAGCCTGAATTGGAGTCTGTCGCTCTTGACAATGAACCGCAAGGATGATTTCGAGCCATACTGGCAAGAGGAGACGGGCTGGCTCTGCACGGTCGAATTCTGGCCGACTGAGAATCAAGGCTGAACGTCGGCATAAAGAGGAATCGCGCCGCGCGCGGCGTTCTTGTAAACCACGCCGCCCTTCATTACAAATACCACGCGCCGAACGGCGGTGATGTCTTTCAACGGGTCTCCATCGAGCGCAATGATGTCCGCCTGAAAGCCGGGGGCGATCGAGCCAATCTGATCGCCCAAGCCTAGCGCTTCAGCCCCCAGCGAGTTGGCAGAAACCATCGCGGCCATCGGGTCCACCCCGCAGTCGCGCACGCGATCGATGAACTCCTCGGCATTGCGCCCGTGAGCACCGGCCACGGCGTCCGTGCCAAAAACGACTTTCAGGTCCGGTGTTTTTGCCGCGTGTTCCACGATCTCGTGGTCCATCGGCAGGATGTTCTCCATCGCAGCAAATCCCTCGGCAGTGTAGCCTTGTGTGCCGAGATACATTTCCCTGTTCTGCAAGTAGTTCTCAATGACCAGCCCGCATTGGGGGTCGAAATAAGTGCCCTTCTCTGCCATCAATTTCAAATCGCCGTCTGTGGACAGCGTACCGTGCTCAACCTCAGTGCAGCCCGCGAGAGTCGCGGCGCGTACCGCCTCTTTGTAAGCGTGCACAAGTGTGCGCAATCCTTGCTTCTTTGCTTCATCACAAGCCGCGTTCAATTGCTCCTGCGAAAGAGTCATTCCTCCGCCCTGGCGAATGGACTTTGACGCGAAGATTTTAATCAGGTCCGCGCCGGCTTGCTTTTGCTTCCTCACGTAAGCGCGGATTTCATCGGACGTGCCGGTCGCCTCGCCTCGCCCTTCGAGCGGTTCGTTGGCCGTCAGGATACGCGGGCCGGGGAGTATTCCTTTCGCAATGGCATCACGAAGCGGAATATCGTTTGGCGCGCCTACACTTTGCACCGTCGTGAAGCCTGCCATCAGAGTTACCCACGCATTCGACGCCGCTTGATAAGCATCCTCTTGCGTTGTGCCTTCCGTGCCTCTGTTTTTCCCGTCCTTGCCGAAGATCCATGTAATGTGCACGTGCGCGTCAATCCAGCCGGGCAACACCGTCAGGCCGCGCAAGTCATAGTCCACCGGCCCCTCAACCGTAGGACCTATCGCAACAATCTTTGGGCCCTGGATCACGAGCCGAATGTCATGGAGTATGTGACCCTTGCCATCGATCACCACGTTCGCGGCAATTACTGTTCGGTGCGGCGAGGCAAGCGTCTGTGCAGGAATTCGAGGCGCGATGGCGCAGACGCCAACAATGCTGAGCATGCATGAAATGACCGTTGCCGCTCGCATGACCGCTCCTTCTTCGGCTCGATCTGATATGCGAACCGATTCCGTAGCTCTTGAAACAGAATTCCGATTCGGACCTCTAGCATGTGCATTGTAGGCGTCTAGTTCGCAGCCTGTACAGAAAGCGAGTAGACGATCGCCTTCGGCGAAGTTCGCGCCGAGCGCGTCGGCAGCTCCAGAAACGGGAGTCGGGGAAGTTTGACCCGGATCGGTACTGGGAAACGTTAGGTTCCTATCGGGACTGCCCCGTTAGACGAGGCAGGGTTGAGCGCGGTTCTTTAGGCCGGGGCAGTTTCGATAGGATCGTTTGAACTGAGCCGCTGGCGTTTGCGGCGGGCGCGGTGATCTACCTATGCATTTTCAATGGTGCCGGTTGGCTGATCGAGACCATTGGAGGGCACAATTGAACCAAGGGAGTCGGGGGAAGCTCCGTAATTGGGCAGAATTGAGCCCTGCAAGGTGTGAGCGATTGCCGTGTACCGGGTACTTGGACAGCTTGTGGGCACACGAGAGCCTTGCATGTGCGAGCATGCCATCGGGCGACAGGGGTAGAGAGGTCGTAAGCGATAGCTGTTTTATGAGCTGTCAACGCTGCACCTCCGTGGGGTAGGGATGCTCAGGTCTGGCCGGAAGTAAAGTTGAGCGCTCGTGATCCGTTCGATGACCAGCATGGTGCCGGAGCAGGCGGGACAACGCAGCTGGTTTGTTGTTTCGGGAGGATCTGGGCAGGCGACAGCGCCGAGCAACTCGCGGCAGCGTGCGATGGCGGTTTTCCTTCTTCGGTTGGCGAAGAAGCCGAAGTGGCGGATGCGGACCAGTCCTTTGGGCAAAACGTGAAGAAGAAATCTGCGCAGGAACTCATCTGCTGAAACTGTCATGACCTTCTTTTTGCCGCCATGGGCATAGTCTCGCCAGCGGAAGGAGACGCGATCGCTCTCGAAGGCCACGAGACGATGGTTGGAAATGGCTACGCGATGAGTGTAGCGGGCCAGGTAGTTGAGAACATGTTCGGCGCCGCCGAAGGGTGGCTTGGCGTAGACGACCCAGTCCTTTTGGCCAAGTTGCCAGAGGAAGTGGCTGAATGCATCAGGCGAGGCAAGTTGCTGAAGTGAGTTATGGAACTGAAGTCTGTCCTGTTTGAAAAGTTCACGCAGTTCCTCGCAGAACTTGCCGCAGAAGACCTTGCTGAGTGCTTTGACGGGCAGGAAGAATCGGCGCGACGAGTCTATCCATCTGGAACCATCAAGGGCAAGGCCGCCGGCGGGAACAATGTAGTGTACGTGGGGGTGAAGCTGGAGGTTCTGTCCCCAGGTATGGAGCACGCCGAGGAATCCGATGTCTGCTCTCAGGTGCTTGGGATCGCGCGCCAGTTCGAGCAGTGAAGCAGCGCTGGTGCGGAAAAGCAAATCGTAGAGCAGCCGCTTGTTCTGAAGGACCAGAGCGGAGAGTTCGTGTGGCAAGGTGAAGACGATGTGGAAGTAAGGCACGGGCAACAGCTCAGCCGAACGCGCGGCCAGCCATTTGGCGCGGGCGTTGCCCTGACATTTTGGGCAGTTGCGATTGCGGCATGAGTTGTATGAGATGGCCTGATGGCCGCAGTCGACGCACTTATCAAGATGACCGCCCAGCGCCGCGGTGCGGCACCGGGCGATAGCATCGAGCACCTTGCGATGCAACCATGCAAAGTGCGACTTGTGCTTCTCCCAGAATCTGTTGCCCACTGCGCGGACGATGTCGGCCACCTCGAGGGTGGGCCGGCTCATCGCTTGATCTTCCTCCTGGACCGCTTTACTTCGCTGGGACTGGACACCTCTATCGCTTCCAGCGGGCTGGGAACTGCCTGCAGATGCCGTTTGGATAAATGCAGGTAGAGTGCGGTATCACCGATCTTGGCATGACCAAGCAGAACCTGGATGGTGCGCAGGTCGGCGCCCGCCTCCAGCAGATGAGTGGCAAAGCAATGTCGAAGCAAATGCGGCGCAACGCGTTTCTTGATGCCCGCGCGTTTACCAGCCTCGTTCACGGCCTTCCACACGACCTTCGGAGTAATGGGCACATCTGCCCGCCAGTTGTTCACCGTGCCTGGGAACAGGTAGGTCTTGGGCTTCATCCAGCGCCAGTACTCACGAAGTGTCTCCAACAGCTTGGGGCTTAATAGAACATCGCGATCACGGCCACCCTTGCCCTTGTGGATACGAATGAGCATGCGTTTGCTGTCGATGTCGGAGACCTTGAGGTGGCACAGTTCTGAGCAGCGGATGCCGGTTGAGTAGAGTGTCATCATCATGGTGCGGCGCATCAGGTTCTCTGCTGAACCAATCACCCGCTGAACCTCTTCTGGACTGAGTACAACGGGCAATTGCCTGGGACGCTTAGGAAATGGGATGTGTTCGGGGAGATACGGGCGCCGCAGCGTCTTGACGTAGAGAAAACGCAACGCTGCGGTGCAGCATTCAATCGTCCCTGCTTGGAGCTTGCGTTCTCGAAACAGATAGGCCTGATACTGCCGGATATGATCAGGTCCCAACTTGTCTGGGGAGCGGTGAAAATATCTGGAAAACTCTTCTACCGCGTGCAGGTGGGTGTAGACGGTGTTCTGTGAGTAGTTGCGACGCTGGAGCTCATCCAGCATCTTCTGCCGAAGATGGGTCATAAAATCCTCCGACCCAAACCTTACAAGGCCTAAAAGGCTGGAGGGCCGCCGATGCCGCAGCGTCCGCCGCGACAGCGGCTTAGTTCAAACGCGCCAGGCTCTAGGAATGCCATTGGGCACATTTCGCAACGGCCATTCACTCGGGCGAATGGTCACCATCTTCGGCAAGCGACCCACAAACCTGTTGCGGGCTTGCAAACCAGGTAGTGAATGATAAAGGACGCTGTCATCCCCTAAAATCGACGGCGAGAGGAAGAAGCTGCGGCAGATCTCGGAGTTGTCGAGCGGATGCTTCCAAGTCAAGTCCGCGCCGCAATTTTCACGGTCGGGTTACCACGACCTAGAGGCACAGGAGATACAGGCCTGTGGGGTTCACCCCACCTGGCTGTTAAGAAACCGTGTCGAAGGAGTGCTTCATTGTTACTGTGCGACCGGAAACTCTAGGTGGAGATTAGCGGTTGAATCCTCTACGGCCAAACGTCCCATTCCGACGTTACACGACCCACTGCTTCCGCCGCGGACTGCAAAACTGCGCGCGTCGTTTCCAAGAGGAGATCGAGTGTTCAAGCTGTGATTCGTCGACGCCGGCGAACGCAGAATCTTCTTGAAACGCATGTTTCTGTCTTGCCCCCAACCCTGTGTCGCTGCAGGACGCGCCTCAATAGATGAGCTTTAGCGAAAACTGAATTTGCCGCGAAGTTCCCGCGGTCTTGCTGATCATGCCAAACCCTGTACCTGCGATGATGTTCGCGGGTAGCCCCATGTTGACGATGTTAAGCGGATTAAATAACTCTCCGCGGAATTGCAGGTCAGCTATCTCCGAACCGCTTTCGCTGTGTCCAATCGGAGTCGTCTTGATGAGCGCAAAATCGAAATCGTAATATGCCGGTCCGCGAAATGTATTACGGCCGAGCGTTCCAAAGCGCCCGGAGTTTGGTCCAGTCCCGCCTGCGATCCCGGTGGGAATGGAAAAGAAGCTCGCGTTGTGCGCCCCCCGCCCAAAATAGTCGTCGCGCGGTCGCATTGAACTGCCGGCGCTCGAGAGATCCGGCGTTCCGATCTGATCCGGTCGGTCCGCCCCGATCGTCCCCGCCCCCGTCTGCTGGATCCCCGAGTACACCGTGAACGGAGAACCACTCGTGATCGTCGAGATGCTCAGCAACTCCCAGCCCTTCGTCAACAACTTGGTTCGATCCGCCTGAAGTCTCAAATGCTCGAAATGCAAATCCTGTGCCGCGCTCAACGTGAACGATTGCGTCACATCAAAGCTCGATGGCCCCCTCTCGGCTTGGGTATCGAAAGGGTCTTGTGGGCTGAACAATGTCGCGGCGCCGGTGGATCCGGTTCCTCCGAGGATGCCGCTGACATCATCCAGCGATTTGCCCCAGGTGTAGCCTGCTTGCAATGACGGACCGCCGTGCCCAACGCTTCCCGATAATGACGTCTGCAGTGCGTTGTACGACGAGTGTGACGTCGCGGTCATCACCGACTCGAATCCGAAACCTCCCGTCGCCGCTCCGCTCCCGTCGAAGTTTGTAAACCGAGCAAATTCCGGATTCGCTCCGGGATACGCGTTTGGATAGGACATTCTGGAAAGTCGGAATGCCGAAGTTCCAACATACGCGACATCA
>DATNNE010000173.1:0-4671 GCA_035601995.1 Terriglobales bacterium | reverse complement strand
CTCGCCTGGTTGGGTGGCATCGGTACCGACACGAAATTTGCTCGCGTGAGAGAACTAGAGGCCGAGGTCACACAATCCTTGATGGTTTTCGGGACGTCGCCCGAGTGCCCAGTGGTATTTGCGATCGGCCTCCAAAATGAGGAGGTCGTTGATTGATGCATACCTTGACGCCATGAGACCGTCGTCATTGAACTCCCAGTTCTCATTGCCGTAGGAGCGATACCAGTGACCCGAGTCATCGTGCCACTCGTAAGCGAAGCGCACGGCAATGCGGTTTCCCGTGAATGCCCACATTTCCTTGATGAGCCTGTAGTCGAGTTCTTTGGCCCACTTGCGAGAGAGGAAAGCAATAATCTCGCTTCGCCCGTTGATGAACTCCGAACGGTTCCTCCATCGTGAATCGATGGCGTAGGCCAGAGCCACTTTTGCCGGATCGCGAGTGTTCCAGCCATCTTCGGCGAGACGCACCTTCTGAATCGCGCTCTCGCGGGTGAACGGAGGCAAAGGGGGACGGGCTGCGATCGTTGCAGTCGCCAAGATTTCTTCTCCTAGGGCCGCTTCAACTCAATTGTTGAATGAAACAATTCCTTCGGCCTTCGATCTTTCAAGTTGCGGCACGCATCATAGCACGACGGATCAGTTTGAAATGCCTCATCCAGTGCGCCGCGCCTGCAACTCTCCGCGTCCAACGCGAAATGCCCGGCATCGAGAACGTGCACTTGAGTTTTCGGAACATCCTTGCGGTAGCGCTCTGGTTCGCCGAGGTCAAACGAGAGGTCATACTTGCCCCAGATCACCAGCAGGCGCGGCTGCTTCTCGTGTATGCAGGCTTGCCACCTGGGATCGTTGTCGACGTTGGTGCGGTAGTCGTAGAAGAGGTCGCTCTGAATCTCGACCTGGCCGGGCTGATTGAGTAAAGCAAATTCATCGGTCCAACAGATCGGGGTCATAGCGTTCCACGGTGGGATCGCTTCCGACATGGCGCGTCCGCGTCGTCTGCAGCGACAGGGGGTTGGTACGAAGCGCGTCTTCGTTGGGGGCGCGCGGTCGGCCCAAAAGGCCCGACGCGTCTTCCAGATCGCGCCCAGACTCTCGTTGTGCGCCACAGCATCCTGGACGATGAGACCGTCGATCCGGTCCGGATGGGTTAAGGCCATACGAAAACCCAGAGGGCCGCCGTAATCCTGCCTATAAAGCGTGTAGCGCGAGAGCCCAAGAGCTTCGGTGAAGTGATTCATGGTTTCGGCGATGTGATCGAACATGTACGGGAATTTTCTCGGGTCTGGCCACTCGCTGTGTCCGAAGCCGGGGTAATCGGGCGCGACTCGGTGATAGCGACGGAAAGCCGAGAGAACAGGAGCTCGAACATCGGGATGAGGAAGGAAGCCCGTGCAACAGCAAAAGCGTCGGCGCGTCTTTTGGCCCAGCCTCTCTGTAATAGATGGAGAGATATTGGAGCTATAAGGCAGCGTTCGAACCGAGTGAACTACGTCCCCACTTGCCAAAATCAGGACTTCGCGAAAATCCGTGCTGGAAGCGGCATTTGCACATTTCGCATACAACGTCCACTTCGCATTGCGTGCCCGGATAGAGGGTAGTTCTGGCGGAACCGTCTAAAACTTCGCCTCGTCGGAGAAATTTGTGGGTAAGTGGCGGGCTTAGCGTTGCGGTTGACTGAGGAAGCGGTGGAGTTTGCGGCAAGTTGAATCGAGGGAGTACTGCGCGTCTTCCGAGCCATTGTAGATCAGCGGGCCGCCATCGGCTCCGATTGCATCGCGAAGAAGTTTGTGGACAGCGACCTTCCGCTGAGAAGGATCGAGGTTCAGGTCGCGGATGATTTCTCCACCCAGCAGCCAGAGGTTGTCCACGTGCCGGCGAATGGTCTTCGGGAAAAGATTCGAGGAGGCCAGTTGTTCGATGAAGGGTCGAAAGCAATCCACCAGTTGTTCTCCTGGCGGCACGTCTTTTTCCAGCCCCATCCAGGAGCGCGGCCAGTTGTCCAGATCGCGGCAGTAGGCGGATGCATCGGAGGAGGACGGCGAGGGCGCAGCACAGTTTACTTTGGAAACCTTCGCCTTGAGAATCGTCCGTGCCATGGAATTGATCACGATTCTAAATCACTGCCATCATCATCGCGGATTTGTCTACCAACACGCTCGCTTTGGAGCCGACAACAAAAGCATCGAAGTGGACGTCCGACCGCGAGAGGGATCGGCGGCCGTCTGTTCCGGGTGCCATCGCCCGGCGCCGGGGTACGATCATCTCCCCGAGCGCGGCTTCGAGTTCATCCCCCTGTGGGGTTTTCTGGTTTTTCTGCTCTACCGCATGCGCCGCGTTGATTGCGGGAATTGTGGCGTCCTGGTCGAGGAGGTTCCCTGGAGCGATGGCAAGCACCAGTTGACCCGGGCCTATATGCTGTTTCTGGCTCGCTGGGCGCGCAAGCTCTCTTGGAAGGAGACCGCCGAGTCCTTCCACACTTCCTGGGACAAAGTGTGCGACGCCGTGGAATCTGTGGTCACCTGGGGTTTGGAGCATCGCACCCTGGCATCAATCCGTGCCATCGGCGTGGATGAAATCCAATACGCCAAAGGCCACAAATACTTGACCCTCGTCTATCAGATCGACCAGGGGTTCACCCGCTTGCTCTGGGTCGGCAAGGAACGCACTCTCGAATCCTTTCGGGGTTTCTTCACCGTCATCGGCGAACAACTCGCCTCCCAAATTGAGTTTGTTTGCTCCGACATGTGGCAGCCCTACCGGGACGTGATTCGTCAGAAATGTTCCCAGGCGCTACACATCCTCGACCGCTTCCACATTGTGGCTAAGATGAACAAGGCTTTGGATGAAGTCCGCGCCGCGGAATCGCGCAAGATGGCCCAGGACGGCTACCCGCCGCTGCTGAAAAAGTCACGCTGGTGCGTGCTCAAGCGCAAACAGAATCTCACCTCGCAGCAGAAATTCCGTCTGCGCGATCTGCTCCGCTACAACCTCCAGACCGTCCGTGCCTATCTCCTCAAAGAAGATTTTCAGCAGTTCTGCGAATACAACTCGCCCACCTGGGCCGGCATGTTCCTGGATTTCTGGTGCTATCAAACTATGCGCAGCCGTATCGAGCCGATGAAGAAAATCGCCCGCACCTTGCGCGCCCACCGCGCCCTGTTGCTCAACTACTTCAAGGCCAGAAAGCAGTTTTCCAGCGGCGTCATCGAGGGGCTCAACAACAAGGCCAAAGTAACCATGAGAAGATCGTACGGTTTTCGTACCTTCCGCATTCTGGAACTTGCGCTCTATCACTCACTTGGCAAACTACCTGAGCCGGAACTTACCCATGAATTCTTCTGACGAGTCGTATCTATAAACGCATTGTTGGCAGGCCGGGTGATAATCGCATCCTATAATCGACATATCGGTTCCTTTCTCCTGAGCCGTTACGCCTATGCGGACGCTCCCGCAACTCTGAAGGCGTTTGCCGCTCCGCGATTTCTTTGATCTCCGCCAACAGATAGTCTGAAAGCGACATCCCCGCTTCAGGCTTCGGTGCAAGCCGTCGGGTACATTGCGAAGTTGAATCATCCCTGACACGTTATCGCCGTACTTCAATGTGCTTAACATGTCGGATGCAGCGATGGAGCGATGGAGCGGCAGAGGAAGACGGAGCGCAGCAAAAGCCGGAAGTGGGAAACTAGAGCAGTACGGGAACAACAATCATCGACGTCGACAGCACATCAGCGGATCGGGCGCCAGCTGCATTCGCGGCGCTGCACGGTACAGGCGAGGACGTTTCGACATTAATGGGGTGCGCACTGCAGAGCGTCTTGATTGAGTCTTTACAGTGCACGAAACGGCATGAAAACGACCCCGGCGACTTCAACTGCTCAAAATCTCTAGCTCCACTGTGACAGAAAAATGGAAGCGGTTCAAAGCTGAAATTCTGAGTTTCGATTAGTACAGAAAAGTGGGCAAGTCAAAATCAGGAGCGGTCCGCAGAGCTTGTCGTGAAGTGAAAGGACCGAGGGCGGGTCTTCACGCCCGCTCTTGGATTTAAAACTCCTATTCCTCTCTCCTCTTGTTAGTGAACCACTGCTGTCAACCCGGTCGGTGGTAACAGTGAATTACCCGACTGGGCTGACTTGAACGCAGCCACCCTTCCCGCCCACTCGCCTTCCGCCTGATTGCAGGCCATCGGATTCCACGTTGTCGTGATTGCGCTAGTTGCAGACGTATAGTAGTGGAACCAGCCGTTATTCTGGTCAACGCTTTGTGGGCCATTTACGCCGTTGCCTGTATCCGTCGCAGCATCGAACAAAGCTCCGCTGGGCGCGGTTACACTATTGGCAGTGCACCAGTTCCAACCAGCATTGCCGATGATGATTTCATTGCCTCCAGAGACTCCGGTTGGAGTGAGGCACCCTTTGCAAGTCGTCAATGAACTGACTTCCGTGGTTTGATTCGCAGCTTGCCCTCCAGAGTCCGTGTCAAATGGAGAGCTCGAAGCTCCAACGATGTCGTACATCATATAGGTATCGTTCGTCGTCGAGCCGCTTCTCGTGACCGAAAGTGTCATCGAGTTCGATGATGCTGCATTGGCCGCATAGTAAATTTGAGAGAGAGCGGTCACACCTTCTCCGCCAGCAGCTGTTCCGGTGCTCGACCACGTATTCGTCGGAGTGC
>DATNNE010000172.1:0-6650 GCA_035601995.1 Terriglobales bacterium | reverse complement strand
GGTTTGGCTGGAAGCGGCGAACAATCGGAATTCTTCTTGTCCTTGACGATCGCTCAATTCGGCAACAAGGCTCGCTTCCAGACGGCAGATCAGACAATCACAGCTCGACCCGGCCTTCATGGGGACACTCCGGCGCGTGGGGTCGTTCCCGTCCGCGGAGGCCAAAGGGAATGCCCTAATTCTCAGTTTACGAGCATGTTTCGAGCATCAGACTGCAGAGGGGATAACGCCGGCTGTTTTTCCGGTGCGGTACCGCCAACTTTCGAGCGTGAGGCCGAAACCCCCGCAAGTGCGTTCGGAAAAGCGGAACGTGTGCAGTAGCTCTATGTTGCTCCGCCGACTGGCCGATGCGACGAATTTGTTCCGTTTGGTCGGAACGGCGACCGACACAAAAAAAGGGCCCACGCTAAGATCTGCGCAGAGGCCAGGAAAGAAGGCGCGGATGCGATCCGGAAAAGGTATAACGACGGCGCCGTATCTGTGAGTCAGATGGTGCCCAGACCTCCTCCTAATCCACGGCCATTCTATTTCGATACCACGGGTGCGAAGGAGAAGTGTCTGCGTTCAGGGTTCGTCACGCTGATGCAACTTGAGAGCAAGATTGGAGCGATCAGGACAACGTTTTCTCCATCAAAGCCGCGTCCGTGATGCCGATTGGATGGTGCGGCACAAGCCGACTCGCAGGAGTCAAACGCCCACTCGCGGGCCGACAATATGTTGAGCGCTTCGTATTCATTGAGCTCGCCGATGGTGCTGATGCGGGGAATGAGTTGTAGCGCAATCGCTCGATCGCGCGAGGGGCACGCTGTTGGTCGGGTTCGGGCTCCTGCTCGATAGCCGGCGTTGATGCTCATGAAAATTCATCTAGCGCAGAGGCGGACGGGGCGTCATCCTGCCCAGTCACGATCCACCTTCGGTAGGAATGGTTTGGACGGATTCTGTATGGGTGGCAGCTTGTTTGGCGGCCCGGCCGATGGAGTCCGCCACGACCCATGCTGCGCCGGAGAGTGCGATGCTGATGGCGTTGCCGGCCCAGATGAAATGCTCGTGTGGACGGAAGAAGAGTTTGGGAATCCAGTACAGGATCTCGAAGCCGAGAATCTCGGCCGTGATCAGGCGCGATGCGAGCCGGGCCATGACGCCCGAAAGGATGGCTGCTGCAGCAAGAAAGAAGCCGATGGTTGTGACATAGAACCAGAACATCTGCGAGGGCGGGAGCCATTTAGGAATCCCGCTCAGCAGGCCTGGCATGTAGAAAATGTGGCCGACACCGAAAGAGATCGCCGAGAGGCCGTAGAGACGCGCGAATAGCGGCTCGCAGCGCGAGACCAACGACTCAGCTGGCGAGAACGATGCAAACAGAACCGCCCCGGCGACCACAAGAGAAAACTCCTCAAAGACGTTACCGAGCGGGTCGAAGTTGTGCAGATCCTCGAGATATTTTGGAATCCACACAACAGTGAATACGGAATAGAGGACGGTGAGCGTTAATGCCCCTACTCGAGTTGTCGGACGCCAAAAAAGTGCGAGCCCGGCGCCCAGCTCGATGATGGCGGTGAGATAGGCGAGTAGCACCCGCAAGGGTACCTGCGGGCCTACGTGCTGCCATCCGGTGGCGAAGTCGCCCGAAACCAGACCGAGAAGGCCGAGAAAGATGGCGCCGACGGCATAGACATAAATGCCGAGATTCAAAGGGTGGCTGCGGATCTGCATAGTGACTGTTTCCAGTTACCTCATTCGAGCCATAAAGCGCAATGGGCTGGTAAACATCTCTTGAAACGCGCTGTAAATATGCAATCACAAAGTGTCCTATGACTAAGCTATGCAGCTTGTTGGTTCGTGAGGTACGCCGTTCCCGATAAATATATCCGTGCCAATATAAGGCATTCCAGCTAACTCCAAGTAATGTAACTGATCAAGCCTTAACCAATGGGAAACTATATAGTTGCATATGTCACAGCATTACGCTACCATAAAGTTGGGAGGAGCTTGCGCATGAACGACCGCATTGAAAAGCGAATCGAATTGAGGGCGCCGGTGTCCCGCGTTTGGCGCGCGTTAACGGACTATCGAGAATTCGGTGAGTGGTTTGGTGTGAAGCTGGACGGTCCGTTTGTGCCGGGTAAGGCAGCGCACGGCCAGATCACTCATCCGGGTTATGAACATGTTAAATGGGAGGCAGTTGTGCAACGCATGGAAGCCGAACGGCTTTTCTCCTTCACCTGGCATCCCTACTCTGTTGAGCCAAACAAGGACTATTCAGCCGAAGCACCGACTCTTGTCGAATTTAGACTCGAAGAAATCCCGACCGGCTGCTTACTGGTGCTTACGGAGTCGGGGTTTGACAAGATCCCGGCAGAGCGCCGCAGCGAAGCGTTCCGCATGAACGAAGGCGGCTGGACCGCGCAGATGAAGAATATAGAGAATCATGTCGCTAAGAACGCATAGCGCTGCGCGCTCTTCGCTGCAGACGCAAGCGCCCGTGTTTGCAGCTCTCGGTGACGAGACGCGGCTCCTATTAGTAGCTCGGCTTGCGCAGGGAATGCCTTGCTCTCTGTCTCAGTTAACCGAAGGCTCCCGATTGACCAGACAGGCGATCGCCAAACATCTGCGAGTTCTAGAGGAAGTGGGAATCGTACAGAGCGCTCGATCTGGCCGTGAGAGCCTGTTCAAATTCGACCCGAAACCGCTGGGAAAAATGAAAGATCAACTGGACCTGTGGTCCGAACAATGGGACCAGACACTCTCGCGATTGAAGGCTTTTGTCGAAAATGAGGATCAGAAATAGATAGGACTGTTGTTGATGATCAACATCGACCTATTGTAGCAGGTAGGCGAGCGCTCATCACTTAACGAACATTTGGGCGACCAAGCACACCCAGTATGTGACCGGTTATCGTTCTGAGGTACTCAGAGATTTATCAATGCGACGCAAAAATTCTCAGACTAAGCCGCAGACTTCTTCGCTTGCGCCCTGACTTTAGCCCAGCGCGCCTTCATAGCCTTTGAGATCTTCGCTCTGCCCTTCGCCGACAACACGTGCTTCTTCACGCGGATGATATCTCGGCTTGCAGTCTTACCCAGAGCCTTAGCTGCCGATTGCAAACCAACCAAGTCCTTCTGCAGCTTGGATAACTGCTTCTTGACCTTCTGCTCTTCGCGTCTGATTGCAGCCAATATGCTCATGGAGCCTCCGCAGAGAATCTACATCAGATATGGTCGTAAACCAATACCGCCCTCATCAGGCAGTAGGTTCGTTTGAGTTCGTTCTACTTTCCTACGTACGTACCGTTTAGATTGGGCTAGCCGATTTTGCGCCTTTGCCCGGCAACGGTTCTCCCGGTACACTTTCTCCGTTCTCAAAGCCAAACGGGACAGGCTTGTCATGAACAAACTCTCCAAACGCCGGGTGCTGATTGCTGGCATACTTTCCCCTTTTGCGGCGCTAATTCTCTATGCTCTGGTTTATGGCACGCTTACCGGTTACAGCTCCGATCGCGAGAAGGATTGGCGGTTCCGCTTGATCGTTTCCACGATCGCGATGCTGGTGCCGTTTGCGCTTACCGCGTTTCTGGCGTGGAAGGACTGCCGCGCACAAAGGTTAGCGCCCTCCGGCAAAATTGGACTGACTCTTGCAGTGCTTTCGCTCGGGCTTGCCTGGATTCCGATCCACGAAGGCATTGCCCGTGCCCGGCAAATCCGCAATCTAGCCATGCATGATGTCGCGGCACCGGCTTTCGACACCTTGGATATTGCCGGTAAGCCACAGCGCCTCGCCGATCATTATGGCGACGTCGTCATCGTCAACATCTGGGCCACTTGGTGCGAACCTTGTCGCGATGAAATGCCCAAGCTCGATCAGCTTTACCGTGAGCGCAAAGACAAAGGACTCATGGTCTTCGGGATTTCCGATGAAGACGTGCTAACTCAACAGAAGTTCGTCCACCAAATTCCTGTCACGTATCCGCTGCTGACCCTTAAGGGAAAAGTTCCAACTCTCTATCGCAACGTTGCGCAGTACCCGGCCATTTTTCTGATCGATCGTAAGGGCCAATTGCAGTCTGCGCCCGCCTCAGGTCAACCCTTTGAAAAAACTCAATCCGTGGTGAATTCACTTCTCAACGAAGGAGCGCACTAGATATTGCATAGTGTTGAGAGATGCGGTGGTTTACCAAGAATGCCGCGAAGCGCGCCGTGACTATTCTTGAATCCCCAATCCAGGATGCACGCCTTGCTTTGCGCATACTGCGCAAGTCCCCCGGCTTCAGAGCTGTCGCCGTGGGGCGGTTGTTTGACGTTGTGGTTAGCCCGCGCGCAGGGGCAACCGCAGTTCCGCGGCCTGAGGCAGGTCTTCAGAAACCGCCAGAAAGCATTCCCTACCGTCGAGTTCGATGAGATCGGCTGAATAGAATGTATCGACAATCTCGCCTGAGCTTTTCCGAAAGCGAGTGACTCGGTTCCTCACACGACCCCGTTCGCGAATCTCCTGCAGCATGCGCACGCGTTCGCCCGAATCGTCCCAGAACCCGATATCAAATACGGTGCGGCCCAGCAGTTCCCCGCGGGTGTACCCATACCTGCGTTCGAACGCTTCATTCACATCTATAAAAAGTCCCTCTGCGACGGTCGTGATGGAAAAAGCAATTGGACTTGCCTGGAAGACCTTGCTGAATCTTTCCTCAGAAAGTGTGCGGCCGGCCTCGGCAACCCGCAGGGCATTCTGGGTCTGCACTAGATCGTCGAGCCGTTGTTCCAGTTCTGCGCCGTAGATCTCCGCGCGTTCATAGAGCCGCGCATTCTGTATGGCGACAGCGGCAGGAATGGCCAGTGACTTCGCAAGCCGTAGGTGTTCCTGGGAGAGGGCATGAACTCGCGTGTCGCCCAACGACAGCAGCCCTAACACTTTCTGCGAAGCAACGAGCGGTACGCAGAGCCATGAGCCGAAGTGGGAATTCCCCTTGAACTTCCCCCAATCATTTTCTTGAGTGGTGTCAGACAGGAGCAGACTGGTCTTCGAACTGAGAGCGTGCAGGAGAAAGCCGCTGTCGACCGAATCCCACGTTTCCGGGCATCGTGGCGGCCGTCGAATCGATTCGTAGTGCTGGACTTCTCGCGCGAGGAAAAGCCGGCTGGGGGTTTCCAGGAGCAGGACGCGCGCTGATTCGCAGGGAACGAGCTTAAGGAGCGACTGAAGAATCGTGTCCAAGACGTTGTCCATGCTGAGGTTTTGTGTCAGCGCGAGCGTCGTCTTGCGGAAAGCGTCAGCTTCGGCGCGCGCTGATTCCGCCAGCGCAAGACTCCGGGCCATCTGGTCCTCGGCGGATTTCCGTGCCGTGATGTCCTGGGCGGTTCCCACCAGCCGGCATAGGGTCCCGGCTGCGTCCCGCACAGGAAAGCCACGGACCGAGATCCAGCGAGTCGCATGGTCGGGCCGAATGATCCTGAATTCCTCATCGAATTGTCCGGATTGGAAGGCCTCTTCGAGGCGGGTCAAAACCCGGACTCGATCTTCGGGATGAAACAGCTCCTGATACGAAGCGGGATTGTCGCTAAGCGTTTCGCAGGGGCGGCCTGTTATGGCCTCAAACGCCGGATTGACATAGACAACGTGCCTGGTCGCAGCGTCGATCATCCAGAAAACCTCAAGAATGTTTCCAGCCATCTGCCGAAAGCGTTCGTCGCTCTCCCGCAGAGCAGTTTGGTCCTGGAGCTTTTGAGAAACATCGCGCAGAACAGCAACATGACGACCGGGCAAATAGTTCGCCTGCACGGTGTATTCGACGAAAATGGTTTCGCGCGTTCGCCGGACCAGCTGCATCTCGCCATGGCCTGATTCCCCGCAAGCAAGACGTCGCCATGCGTCTTCGTTCGCGTGCGAAAAGAAGGAACCGATCGCGTGCCCGAGAAGCTCTGGACGAGCGGTGCCAAGAAGGTCCATCGCCGCCGGGTTCGCTTCCAGGCAAATGGCTCGGTTGTCGATGATCAAAATGGCGTCCAGCGTACTATCGAAGATGGACTGGAATTCGCGCTCCGTCGCGTCGAGTGTGCGGGTGGTTTGGCCCTGTTCACGTCGAGCCAAGAACAAGAAACGGGCATGAAGAGCGATCGCCACTGCCAGAGCAAAGAGAACAGAGATGAGAAGGATGGCCGACAGACGTCCGTCGTGTAGCCGCGGTAACAGCGCAGCTATCAATAGAGCGACCAAAGCCAGGGCAATGATAAACGAAACTGCTTGCGGCCAACCCTTGCGTGCGCTCGAGCTGCTTACGGAGTGAGTTGATCTCATCGCGGTACAGCCTTGCGATTGATTAGGGGACGTTGTGGCGCAACGAGCGGAATAGCCTAGTTACGTCTTAATACCGTCACCGTTCAGGGAGGATGCTACGCCGCAGATTGCAGGCAGTCAATACATGCACGGAACCACATTGCCGCGGGCGTGTGATCCTTGCGAGGATACCCTTGCGCACCTTTTGAGCGACAGTGTTTTCGTTGCCGTCGCACAGCGTTTTCGGATCAGGCGAGCGAGGGGTTGGCGCGACACACCGCGAATTCGTACACTGCCCCGACTTTATTCCGCGATTCATACAATCCAACACTATCGATCCACGGCGCTCTTTGCAGGTCGCTCGAATTGCGGTTCGGGCAAATTA